>NZ_FNFR01000027.1:0-1314 GCF_900101205.1 Paenibacillus sp. OK060 | reverse complement strand
ATTGTAGTAATCGATGTATTGTGCTAGTTCTTGCTTGAAGTCATCTAGACTTTCAAACTCATTAAGATAGAGAAATTCTGACTTCATAATGCCAAAGAAGTTCTCCATTACTGCGTTATCGTAACAATTTCCTTTGCGTGACATGCTCTGGATAATCGCCCGTTCCTTCAAAGCATGTTGATACTGCTTCATCTGGTAGTGCCAGCCTTGATCCGAATGCAGGAGGAGCTCATCCTCGTTGGATAAGCGTTTAAAAGCTTTATTTAGCATGTCGGAGACTAATGAATAAGTAGGGCGAGATCCTACTGTGTACGTGATAATTTCACCGTTAAATAAGTCCAGAACAGGTGATAAATAAAGCTTTTCTCCAAACAACTTAAATTCCGTAATATCGGTAACCCATTTCTCATTTGGTTTTTCTGCTTGAAAGTTACGATCCAGTACGTTTGGTGCAATGTTACCCACTGTTCCTTTATAGGAACGATATTTTTTCATACGCACTACTGATTTCAGGCCTAATTCTTTCATGATACGCTGTACTTTTTTATGGTTAACTCGGTGTTCACGATTAACTAGTTCATCACGGATACGACGATAGCCATAACGCCCCTGATGTTCCTCGTAAATGGATTGAATAAGGAGTTTCAGGTCTGCGTCTAGATCGGGCTTGTCAAACTGTTTCACCCAGTAATAGAAGGTGCTACGTGGGACTTCAGCGAACGCTAGCAATGCAACCACCGGGAATTCAAGCCTTAATTCATAGACTACTTGCGCTTTGTCTTGTTTGGTGATTTTTCCTTGTTTTGAACTAAGGCATTCAACTTTTTTAAATAGGCGTTTTCCATACGCAAACGTTCTAATTCAGCTTGTAGAGCTTCAACTGATTCATGGCCAGGTTCTAGCTTCTTCGTCATATTTTTGTTCGTATTTTTCATGAGTGGACGCCCCTTTTTCTTTGATTTCAGGCCGTCCATTCCATCCTCATTGAATTGAATACGCCATTTTCTAATAATCCTAGGAGAGGGTATATTGAAAATGACCGCAGCTTCATTTGGAGACGTCCCATTCTCGTTTATATAGGTGAGTACGTCTAGTTTAAATGTCTTAGTGTAAGCTGTATAGCTCTTTTCAAAAGCTTTGACGCCGTGATATTCGTATTGCCTAATCCACATACGTAAAGTTTCATGATTTATCCGTAATGATTTTGCAATACTTTTGACTCCTTCAGTACCATTCTGATATCTATGAATGGCTTTCAATTTCTCATCTAAACTGAATTTAGGCAAAAAAACTGCACCTCCATTGTTAGTCGTG
>NZ_FNFR01000005.1:0-656283 GCF_900101205.1 Paenibacillus sp. OK060 | reverse complement strand
AAGAAAGTGATCTGGAACCGTGGTGTAGTTGGCCTAACATGCCTGCCTGTCACGCAGGAGATCGCGGGTTCGAATCCCGTCGGTTCCGCCATTTTTATATTTATTAATACCGTATGCGGAAGTGGCTCAGCGGTAGAGCATCGCCTTGCCAAGGCGAGGGTCGCGGGTTCGATTCCCGTCTTCCGCTCCAATATTTGCGCCCTTAGCTCAGCTGGATAGAGCGTTTGACTACGAATCAAAAGGCCGGGAGTTCGAATCTCTCAGGGCGCGCCATTATAACTTCATACGCCGGCGTGGCGGAATGGCAGACGCGCTCGACTCAAAATCGAGTGGGAAACCGTGGAGGTTCGAGTCCTCTCGCCGGTATATATAACGGGATGTAGCTCAGCTTGGTAGAGCACCTGGTTTGGGACCAGGGGGTCGCATGTTCAAATCGTGTCATCCCGATCTCAAAAAATACGGATTATCTATTTATAGATAGTCCGTATTTTTATTTTTCTTTAAAAGTTAATTCTATTTTATGCAATCACAACCTCTTAATTCATGGCAACCTTTAATAAGGTATAAATAATATAGATCTCATCCTGTTTAAGCTCAAGCGCAAAGTATTGCTGGTGCCTTAGGTTAATTTTGCATAAACCCCAGTTCTTTCGGTCACAATAGGTTTAAAAAGTGATAGAAGGGGTTCATGTGAACACGTTTAACTTCAAAAAACAATTTAAGAGACGCTGGCGTCGATGGAAAAGAACAGTGTGGATGACTGCAGCGTTGGTTGCCGTAGCTATACTGGCTTACAGTGGTTTGCCGATTTCTTCTGCGATCGAGCGTTTATTAACGACCAATTTCAGTGAGGCTGTATCTGTAATGGGACCTGTTGCGAGTGAACAAAGGTCAGAGCAAGAAATTCAGACGTTGATGGAACAACTCGGGTCTGATCCGGACCGTTTAACGAGTGTTGTATTGGAGACGCAATATATCTGTGGGGTAGAAACGGAACAATTAGGTAAGATGGCGATTCCTCAATTGAAGATGCTGCTCGTTCAACATCCGGATTGGGGTGCTCAGGTTGAATCGGCAGAAGTGTTACGCATTAAGCAACATGTGGATGATCTTTCTCCATTATGTAAAGAGCAGGCGTATATTAGCATAGATGCTGTGGGTAATCTCAATCTTTATGAAGGACGGCCCACAGAAGAGAAAGTCATCCGTACTTTTTTTCAAATGGACGTAGGCACGTTAGAGACATCATTGCCTGAAGGTGTGTTGGAGCAATTGCAGCAGGGTATTCGTATTCAGGACAAGGATGAGTACGACAGTGTAATCTCTACGTTCAGCGATTATGCGGTGGATGAGGCCAATAAAGAAATCCGTAATGGCGGATAAAAGAACAGGCTGATCTGCATTGAGTGGATCTGTTTACATCCAGTAGAGGAGAAGTTTCTGGTGGAAGGATATTCGTAGGTCATACAACATACGAGGGGAAACGAAGGACATCGAAAGATGTCCTTTTTGTCGTTCCATGACCGATACACCTGAATATAGGAGATAAAGATTGTAGGTTATTCACGAATTGAGGCGAGTATATGGAAGGACAAAGTTTTTCCTGCCGTAGGGCCTATCTTTTGTTATAATGAAATGAACGATACATATGTTCGCTTTTGTAAGGGAGAGATGGATTTGCGTTTTTTGGGAATTGACCCGGGGATTGCGATTGTCGGTTTTGGTTTTGTGGATAAAATCGGCAGTAAGGTAACACCTGTACAATATGGCTGTATTCAGACAGAAGCTCATACCCCTGAAGAGGAACGGCTGCTTCATGTATATGAGGGCATGGTACAGCTGATTGATAAATATAAACCGGACGCGGTAGCACTGGAGAAACTTTTTTTCAATCGTAACGTCACAACAGCGATGTCTGTAAGTCAGGCTAGAGGTGTTATGGTACTGGCTGCTGCCCAGAAGGGACTGCCTATTGCCGAATATACGCCGATGCAAATTAAGCAGGCGATTGTTGGATACGGAAAAGCAGAGAAGCGGCAAGTGCAGGAAATGGTCAAAATGTTTTTGCGTTTACAGGTGATTCCGAAGCCGGATGACGTAGCAGATGCTTTGGCTGTAGCAGTGTGTCATGCACACTCATATACATTAAATTCCAAGTTGAATGAGGTATTGCGAAAATGATTGATTTCCTAAGAGGACAGTTCGTACATCTGGAAAATGAATATATTGTGCTTGATGTACATGGCGTTGGTTATCGTGTATTCTGTCCGAATCCTTTTGCATTTGCGAAGCAAGAAGGCGAAATTATGGTGTATACCCATCACCATGTACGTGAAGATGCGATGTTTCTGTTTGGTTTTGCGACTCGTGAGGAACAGAAGTTATTTCGCAAGCTGATCGAGGTATCAGGTATTGGACCCAAAGTTGCTCTGGGTATACTCGCTGGCGGTACGCCGGACCATGTCGTGACTGCAATTTATCAAGAGAATCTGACGTTCCTGACCAAACTGCCGGGGATTGGTAAGAAAACAGCGCAGCGTATGATACTGGACCTTAAGGACAAATTGGATGGTTTCGGTGCTGCCACGTATGCAACAGGTTTGTTTGCTCCTCCTTCGGAAGAAGCAGGAAGCGGCTCTGCCTGGGATGAGGCACGTGAAGGTCTTAAGGCGCTGGGTTATACCGACAGTGAACTGGATAAAGTATGGCTCAAACTGAAGAAAGAGGTTACTTCGGCCGATTCTGTTGATGTGTTGATGAAACGGGCACTGCAAATGCTGTTTACGGGATAATTAATTTTGCCTCTATAATAGAGCAGTAAGCCGCATAAAAAAGGTAGGGATGAACATGGATGACCGGATTATTTCCGCGAACCTGATGATGGAGGATCAAGCTGTGGAGCTTAGCCTTCGTCCCCGGTATTTGAATGAATATATCGGGCAGAACCAGGTCAAGGAGAATTTGAAAATATACATTGAAGCCGCCAAGATGCGCAATGAGGCGCTCGATCATGTGTTGTTATATGGCCCGCCTGGGCTGGGTAAAACAACACTTGCCAATATCATTGCCAATGAATTGGGTGTTAACTTGCGCACAACATCGGGACCGGCGATTGAACGCCCAGGTGATCTGGCTGCATTGCTTACAAACCTGCAAGAAGGGGATGTCCTGTTTATTGACGAGATTCATCGCCTTCATCGGACGGTAGAAGAAGTGATGTATCCCGCCATGGAAGATTTCGCGTTGGATATCATGATCGGAAAAGGGCCAAGTGCCCGCTCCGTACGTCTTGATCTGCCATCCTTTACGCTGATTGGTGCTACAACCCGTGCAGGCTTGCTGTCTGCGCCTCTCAGAGACCGGTTTGGTGTTATCAGTCGGCTGGAGTTCTACACGGTGGATGAGCTGGCCTACATCGTCTCACGGGCCTCAGAGATTCTAGGGGTGGAGATTGTTGGTAATGCCGCCGAAGAGATCGCATTGCGCTCCCGTGGGACACCGAGGATTGCCAATCGATTGCTAAAAAGAGTACGTGACTTTGCCCAGGTACGGGGTGATGGTATCATCACACAGGCTCTGGCGGAAGAAGCGCTGCAACGTCTTCAGATTGATCCGCGTGGTCTGGACGAGATCGATCATAAAATGCTCAAATCAATGATTAACAGTTTCCGGGGAGGCCCTGTGGGTCTGGATACGATTGCCGCTACGATTGGTGAGGAGAGTCAGACCATTGAGGATGTCTACGAGCCTTATCTATTGCAGATTGGCATGCTTCAACGCACACCGAGGGGCAGAATTGTAACGGACCTGGCCTATCATCATCTGGGTTTGCCAGTTCCACCGAGAGACGCCAAATAATTGTGACTATATATCAATGAGATTCATCTTAATATACAACTTGGGACAAACATGGAGAGGAGACTGATTGTGAAAGCAATACAAACAAGGAAGTGGAGTCGGCGTTTGAAGGTGTTGGCCGCAGCTCTGTTGACGGTAGGATGCCTGCAAGTGCCGGTTTATGCCGCTGAAGGTGATGGGCAGATGATTCGGGTAGCCATGTTTGCGAACCTGGGAAGTACGTATAAATCGACAACACCACTGATTACGCTTGAGTCGAGTGGAAAATGGAATATTGGTTCGGAAAGCGGAGCAAGTATAACTCTTCCAGCAGGACAAATCCGTTTCAGTGCGGATGGATTCCGCGTCAAAGTGTTGGAAACAGGGGATTTCAAAACGGCAGCAGCAGCCGCAAAATTGTTGCAGGCCACTAGTGATAAACCGTTGTTGTTTACAACGTCTCTGAATGGTAAAGCGACCTATCAACTCTACACCGGAAACTATGCAACAGAGGCGTTGGCTGGACAAGCGGTAGCACGTGTACAAAAAGTGGCTGCAGCCCAACTAGGTGGACAAAAACCAGCGGTGACGGGCAGCAAGCGTCTGTCTGCAGGAGTCTACAGCTCACTTCCAGATGCAGAAGCGGCACAAGCATCCCTTTCATCGGCAGGAGTTAGTTCCTATACTGTGCTTCAACTGGATGGAGGGAGTCAAGGGTATGCTGTATGGGTGGGAGAAGCCTCATCAGATGCTGATCTGTCTGCATTCAAAAAAAGTGTGGAAGCCAGTGTTCCAGGAGTAAACCTGTCTCCGGTAAACAGTAATAGTGCTGCGCTTATCATCCGCCAGGATGCCGGGTTAAGCACGGATACACTTAAAACAGCTCCGCATTACACTATTGCCGGCAGTGAGGCCAAGGCGTTTGTGCAAGGAGACGGTAGTGGAATCAAAGTGGTGGAACGTTCCGGACGGACATATCGCGGTGACATGGAAATT
Organism: Paenibacillus sp. OK060; assembly: GCF_900101205.1. Lineage (NCBI taxonomy): Bacteria > Bacillati > Bacillota > Bacilli > Caryophanales > Paenibacillaceae > Paenibacillus > Paenibacillus sp. OK060. The sequence continues at coordinate 651,450 of NZ_FNFR01000005.1, read as the reverse complement.
AGCATTGTAAGCGGCGATTTGGCTTTGGTTAATGTAGTTCCACTGGAGCAATATTTATACTCTGTTGTTGGTGCAGAAGTGTATTCATCCTGGCCAGCAGAAGCGCTGAAAGTACAGGCTGTCGCTGCACGCTCTTATGCGCTTCAACAGGGAGATCGTTTTAAAATTGCCAACGTTGTGGATACCACGCTCAGTCAGGCGTACAACGGAATGGGTTCAGAGAATGATAAAGTCTCCAGCGCGGTTGATGCTACTTCTGGAGAAGTCATCAAGAGCGGTGGTAAAATCGTAGAAGCTGTGTTCTCTTCCAATGCAGGGGGGCAGACTGCTCACCCATCCGAGGTATGGAATGGGGGCGCGGATGTGTTCATTAATGTGGATAGTCCTGGAGATACATCGGCTCAAGCTGGATTACAGACATGGTATCATGTGCTGTTAAGTACAGGAGTCAGCGGATATATCCGCGAGGATAATGTAAAAGATTTAACGACCAAAACGGATGCGGGTTTAGCCAAAGTGACGGTTACTGCCCAAAATACCAATGTGCGTCCCGTTCCGTTAATTCAATCCAATGTTGATCCGGTAGCGAAAATGAATCCAGGCAACGAGGCTGTTGTTCTGGCCAAAGTGCCGCAGTCCAACGATTATGCTTGGGTAAGAGGGCCATTCACGTCAGCCCAGTTGGTTAAAACCCTGCAGGGTAAAACGACTTCTACTGTTCCATCTTCGATCTCAACGCTCGAAGTGACCAAGCGTGGGCCATCAGGAAGGGCACTTGAAGTTACAGCCAACGGCCAGCCCATGACGGTAAAATATGCAGATACATACCGCTCTGCTTTAGGTGGATTACCGAGTACTTTATTTGATATTGCAGGGACCGGAAGTTATACTGTATTAGGCGCTGACGGCAAAACAGCAAGCAAAACCGGCTCACAGGGTGCTGCTGTACTATCTGCCTCGGGCACAGGAACTTCATCCGGTAATGCTCTTGTGGTTATGAGTGGTGATGGTCAAGCTCGAGCTGTAACTCAGGGCCAAAGCTTCATGATCATCGGTCAGGGTAATGGGCACGGATTAGGTTTGTCCCAATGGGGTGCCAAAGGCATGGCTGATGAAGGGTATGATTACCAGGCAATATTGAAACACTATTATCAAAATGCGACTATTGTTAAGGAATGAATTGAATATGAATGTGAACTTATATGATTTTGAATTGCCGGAGCAATTAATTGCACAGACGCCACTGCTTGACCGCACGGCGTCCCGGTTGCTTACCTTAAATAAGGAAAGCGGTGAGGTTAACCATCACACGTTTCCTGATATTATCGACTTCCTTCAGCCTGGAGATACACTGGTGTTGAATGATACACGTGTTCTTCCAGCGCGTTTGTTCGGAACCAAAGAGGACACGGGGGCAAAGGCTGAAGTACTTCTGCTCAAAAACGTGGAGGGCGATCGTTGGGAAGCTTTGGTTAAACCAGGCAAGAAGCTGAAAGCCGGTTCGGTCATCATTTTTAGTGACGAGCTCAGGGCAGTCATTGATGAGGAAGGCGAAATGGGTGCGCGTTTGCTTACGTTCTCCTATGATGGAATCTTTCAAGAGATTCTGGATCGCTTGGGTGAAATGCCGCTGCCTCCTTATATCAGAGAGACGCTGGACGACCGCGAAAGGTATCAAACGGTATATGCGAAACATGAAGGATCAGCCGCTGCGCCGACAGCAGGATTACATTTTACAGATGAATTGCTGAATCGGATTCGGGATAAAGGCGTTAATGTAACTTTCATCACGCTTCACGTTGGACTCGGAACATTTCGGCCTATGTCGGTTGACAAAGTTGAAGAGCATGTCATGCATGAGGAATACTACTCTTTGTCTCAAGAGACAGCGGATCTAATTAATGAAACGAAAAAACGTGGCAACCGTATATTTGCTGTAGGAACGACAAGTTGTCGTACACTTGAAACGGTAGGAAGCAATTTTGAAGACGGGCAGTTGCAAGAGAGCAGCGGCTGGACCAAAATCTTTATCTATCCGGGATATACTTTCAAAGTAATCGACGGGATGCTTACGAATTTTCATCTCCCCAAATCCACATTGGTCATGTTGGTCAGTGCGCTTGCGGGTAGAGAACAAATCATGCATGCATATGAGGAAGCAATTAAAGAACAATATCGTTTCTTCAGCTTTGGCGATGCCATGTTGATTTATTAAGATATGAAGGTATTACGATTAATTTTTAGAGGATGATTAAAACCAATGGCAGCAATTACGTACGAACATATCAAAACCTGTAAACAATCCGGAGCTCGTTTGGGACGTGTACATACACCTCACGGTATTATTGAGACACCAACCTTCATGCCTGTAGGAACACAGGCCACGGTGAAGACGATGAGTCCCGAAGAACTGAAAGAGATGGATGCACAGATTATTCTGAGCAATACTTACCATCTGTTCCTGAGACCTGGCCATGAAATTATTCGTCAGGCAGGCGGATTGCACAAATTTATGAACTGGGATCGCCCGATTTTGACTGACAGTGGCGGGTTCCAAGTGTTTTCTCTGAGTGAGATGCGCAAAATTACGGAGGAAGGCGTTAACTTCCGCTCCCATCTAAACGGAGATAAAAAATTCCTCTCGCCCGAAGTGGCAATGGAAATCCAGAATGCACTGGGCTCCGATATTATGATGGCATTTGATGAGTGCCCGCCTTATCCGGCTGAGTATGAATATGTGAAAAAATCACTTGAAAGAACGAGCCGCTGGGCAGAACGTTGTCTGGAAAGTCATGCTCGTCCCAATGATCAAGGGCTGTTTGCTATCGTACAGGGAGGCATGCATGAAGATCTTCGTCGCCAGAGCGCGGCAGATTTGACTTCCATGGATTTCCCGGGTTATGCTATTGGTGGACTGAGTGTTGGAGAACCGAAACATTTGATGTATGGTGTATTGGATTACACAATTCCTTTGTTGCCGTCCAATAAACCACGCTATCTAATGGGTGTTGGTTCACCCGATGCATTGATTGAGGGATCGATTCGCGGTGTGGATATGTTCGATTGTGTTCTGCCTACCCGAATTGCCCGTAACGGAACAACGATGACCAGCCAAGGACGTCTGGTAGTTCGTAATGCCAAGTTTGCAACTGATTTTGGGCCACTAGACCCTGAATGTGATTGCTATACTTGTCGTAACTATTCAAGAGCCTATTTGCGTCATTTAATCAAAGCGGATGAAACGTTTGGCTTACGTTTGACGACCATCCACAATCTTCATTTCTTGCAGAATTTGATGCGCAATGTGCGTAAAGCCATAATGGAAGATCGTTTGCTTGATTTCCGGGATGAATTTTTCGATCAATATGGTCTTCATGACAATGACAAAGGTTTCTGACCAGGTGTTTGCGGAACCGAAGTAACAAGCATTATCTGTACGTATAGTCGATAAGGGGGAATTTTACATGTTTCAGGCAATGACTGCATCAGCAACTCCAGCTGGCGGTGGAATTGTATCTTTGATTGTACCTTTGGTACTCATGGTTGCAATTTTTTACTTCTTGATGATTCGTCCACAGAACAAAAAACAGAAGCAACGTAATTCCATGTTAGGACAATTGAAAAAAGGCGATAAAATTGTTACAATCGGCGGTCTTCACGGAACGATTGCTGAAATCACGGATGATGTGGTTGTATTGCGTGTAAACGATGTTACTAAACTGACATTCGATCGTAATGCAATTAGCAGTGCAGTTGCACGTGAAACGGCTGAATAAATCATAGATGTTCAAAAAGCCTGTAAGGCTATGAGTACGTTTGCAGCGTATTTTTCACTATCAGAGAACTGGATCTCCATGGAGACCCGGTTCTCTTTTTCTTTTTCTCAAATAACCGTTACACCCCGATCTTCTATGATCTTCGTGTGTTGACTCCAAATATACCGCCTAGTGCAGAAATCAGAAATGCACTTGCAAGCTGCAGACTGTCTTTCCAATTGAATGAGGCATCGAGTGCCAGAAACCCAATCAGCAATACAATTAGTCCGTAGACCATTCCGGTAATACCTCCGTGGTACCAGCCTCGCTCACCTGACCTCTTGCCAGATACAAAGCCACCAACCAGCAAGGACAAGCCATGAACAACGTACGTATACAGGGAAAGATCCTGTTCCCGCATTCCGGTCATCCAGAGAAAGAAGGATAGAATCAGTGCGCCTAACATCATCCACACAAAAGCATGACAGAGGCCCGAAAGAATCGGGTTAGACATTCGAAATGAAACCATTCGGCGAATCAACTGCATGAAGCGACCCCCTTGTACAAATTTGAAATTAATACAGTGTATGGTCAAGCCCTCTGACTTATGAACTGAATTTTCCATTAAATGAACGGATTATATTTGCATGAGCATGTGAGCTTCAGGCCAAAATAGGGATTACGCTTCAGGTACCTGTATAAAATTCAGATCCGAAGGAGGAACCCTGTTGTGAATTTCTCAGATGTCGGAGCACATATCTTTCGAACCATGCTCATGTACTTTATTGTCTATGGCTCAATTCGGATAATGGGTAAACGTGAGATCGGGAAGCTGTCCATGTTTGATCTGGTCGTATCCATCATGCTTGCAGAAATTGCGGCATTTGTCATTGAAGATATCAATAAACCGTTATTCCATGGTATTGTACCGATGCTGACGGTACTAGTAGTGCAGATTGCTATGGCATTTCTCAGTCTCAAAAGCCGCAAGCTTCGGTTAATGATTGATGGCAAGCCGACCGTGTTAATCTCCAAAGGGAAATTACATCGAGATGAAATGCGAAAGCAACGTTACAATCTGGATGATCTGCTTCTACAGCTTCGCGAACAAAATGTAGATAGCATTGGAGATGTGGAATTTGCCATATTGGAGACCACTGGCAAGCTAACTGTTTTTCCGAAAGGTCAGAGTTCTTCGAGCGGCAACAGCGGCTCATCAGGATCTGTTTCGACAGGATCTAATTCCAAACAAAAAGCGCGAAAAAACAAAATAGAAGGGTTTGAAAATATCAAATATGAAGGGCTGCCATTGCCATTGATCATGGATGGCAAAGTTCAGGATCAAAACCTTGAGCTGATCCAAAAAACCAGATTTTGGCTTAAAAATCAGATTCAGCACAAAGGTATTATGGACTTTAAAGACGTGTTTATCTGTTCCATCGATCATAACGGAAAAATTTATGTAAGTTCCAAAGATGATAAAGATAACTGACGTTTAAGAACGGCGTTTAAACCAGGAACCAATAAAGGGCGCACGGGAAAGATCATGAAAATCAATCATTTTGGTCCAGCCCATAACAATGAAATAGACGATCAGACCAACAAGGGGCGCGAGAAGCATTCTGAGCCAAAATGGAAGCAAGGATGCAGTCTGTTCATAAATGACCAGAGTAGCGGCGCCCATGATGACCATACCAGTGCCTGTTTTGACCCAATCCATCATCTTGAAACGGAACTGTAACAGGCTGCGCACACTTCTTGCATGTAAAAGAGTAACAATCGTTGAATTCACACAAATGGCAATTACCGCTCCAAAAATACCGTATTCCGGCCGGGAGGCGAGTACCAAAATCAACGTAATTTTAATGACAGCACCAATAAATGTATTGAGTAGTGCCTTTCCTGGACGATCAAGTGCCTGAAGAGCAGCTTGAAGAGGAGCTTGAATGTAGATAAACAAAGCAAAAGGAGCCATGAGCTTAAGCATGCTTCCAATCGATGCATCATTATACAGAACAAGACACATCGGTTCGGCAAGCACATACATAAAAACAGAAAATGGAGCACCTGTTACGAGTGCTAGACGCAGAGCCTGATGCATCCGTTTATGTATGAGAGCACGGTCACCTTGCGCCGAGGCCTCAGACAATGAGGGGACAAGTGACGTGGCTAACGAGGAAGTTAAGGCTCCCGGCAGTAAAAGTAGCGGTATAATCATACCTTGTAATGCACCATACTGGGCCGTGGCGAGCCCTTTGGAGATACCTGCAATAGCTAGACTCTGTGCGGTTACAATCGTCTCAGCGAGATAGGAGAGGGAACCAACTAACCGCCCGGCAGTTACAGGTACGGAAATCGCGAGTAAACGACGAAGAAGTCCAGGTTCTGAGCCGGTTGAGTTTTTTGAAATAGCAGGTTTGGGTTCGATTGGAGATTCGAGTATGGGCAGATGTTGATCCATATATTTCTTCTGTCTGGCATAGTTCCACAATAATACGAGCATACCGATGAATTCACCAACAAGTGCTCCCAGCATGGCTCCTGCTGCAGCTTGGGCAATTCCTCGGGGCAAGAGGAGCCAGGAAAACCAGATCACACAGATAATACGAATGACCGTTTCTACGATTGATGAAACAGCCGTAGGCATCATGTTTTGCTTTCCCTGGAAATACCCTCTGTAGACTGCAGATACGGCGATGATGGCAATCATAGGGCTCATGCTGACAAACGTGTGATAGACTCTCTCATCGGTTAGAACATAACGGGTAACCCATGGAGCGAATATGATGCACAAAAACATAAACACAACGCCAAGGGTCAATGTGAAGCTCAGGCTAATTTGCAGAATCCGTTGGGGTGAATAACGGTTGGCACCTGTATCCGCTTCGGCTACGAGTTTGGCTACGGCCAATGGAATACCGCCAGTGATCAATGTGACGAGTACGATGAAAAAGGGATAGCTCAGTTGGTAGATGCCAACACCTTCTGCACCGATAACTCGTGGCAGCACAATGCGCGGGATGAACCCGAGAATCCGATTAATAATGCCTGCGGCGAGCAGGATCATGGCTCCCTGGATAAAAGTTTGTTTCTTCAAGACTACCCCTCTTTCCCGGTTGGAGTACAGGTATTCATAAACGGGACAAAGCCGTCGTTCTTCATCCTATGCCAGTCCAATATCTTCTCATGACAACTTGGACACGATTAACAAAAAGATCCATCACCAGCAAGAAGGAATATGATCGGGTAAAGTCGAATGATGTAATATTGATGCCGCATAAAGGCTTGGATGTATGAAGGGAGGCTCCCCGTTGGAAGAAATGAATGATGTGGAGTTGGAACAGTCTATAGAGATGCTCTGCCGCAGCAAGGCAGAGGAATTAAGGCTTGTCGGTTACGAATATGTCACCAGCAAAGATGTCTGGAATTGCATCAGTCATAAATATGAAAAGCAGGGCATTCCACCGCTTCACCAACTGGTGAACGACATATTGTCACTGAAAGCAACAAGCTTTATGAACTTTATGACCGTGTCTGCATACCGGGGGTCCTCTTTCTAACGAAAGGGATCTTTTTTGTTGGAAATTGACTGCTTTTTACGGCATCGCTATAATAGGAATATTGAGAACGAAAGGGGATCTAGGAACGGCATGAAAAGAATCGTCAGTTTCATTTTGGTCGTGCTTGTGACCGCAGGAGTAATGTTGGGCACAAGTCCAGGGCTGCTCAAAAATATACGCTTGGGCCTTGATTTAAAAGGAGGCTACGAGATCTTATATGAAGCAGAGCCGCTGGAACAAGGACAACAAGTCACCAAAGCATCTTTGGTGCAAACAGCAAAAAGTCTGGAGAGCCGTGCCAATGCGCTCGGAACAAGCGAGCCGGAAGTAACAACTGAAGGAACGAACCGGATCCGCTTGAAGCTGGCCGGGGTTACCGACGAGGCTGAAGTCAGAGCGAAAATGAAAGAGCCTGCTGTCATGACCTTCCGCAGTAAAGCTGAGAATGACAAAGAAGGCGAATACACTAAAATCGAGCTTCGGGGAAATGAGTTCGTGGAGAATGGTGCCAAAGTGGTATTCAGCCAGTTGAACGCACCGATGATCGATATCCAGGTTAAAGACAAAGCCAAGTTTGCTGAAATCACCAAACGTTTGATTGGACAACCTTTGGCTATCTATCTGGATGATCAGTTGCTTTCAGCACCAGAAGTTAAACAGCAGCTGAGTGACGGCTCTGCGCAAATCACGGGTAACTACTCACGTGAGGAAGCCAATCAGCTTCGCGATACCATTAATTTGGGCGCGTTGCCGTTGAAACTGACAGAGAAGTACTCTCAAAGCGTTGGTGCAACGCTTGGTAAACTATCTCTGGACCAGACGATTAAAGCGGGATTAATTGGTTCCGTAATTATCCTGGTGTTCATGATTGGTCTGTACCGTATTCCGGGGATTATTGCGAGTTTTGCCCTAATTACACATACGTGGTTGGTACTTGCAATCTTCTATATGGGAGAATTCGTGCTTACCCTTCCGGGGATCGCGGCATTTATCCTGGGTATAGGGATGGCCGTGGATGCCAACATCATCACGTACGAGCGGATTAAGGAAGAAATGCGCAGTGGTAAGTCGATATTGTCTTCGGTTAAAGCAGGAGGTAAACATTCCTTCCGTACGATTATTGACTCCAACATTACAACCATCATTGCTGCAGCAGTTATGTTCTTCTTGGGTACAGGTGCGGTTAAAGGTTTCGCACTGGTACTGATTTTTGACATCGTGACCAGCATTATCACGAATATTTTCTTCTCCCGCTTCCTGTTGACCCTGCTTGTGCGGGCTAACGTATTGAAGAAGCCTAAGTATTTCGGAGTGAAGGAGAGTGAAATTCGTGCGCTTTAATTGGAATTTTGATTATATTAAAGGCAGTAAAATTGCCTATACCTTTTCCATCATTTTGACGATTGCAGGTATCATCAGCATTTTGGCCCTGGGATTGAATTATGCGGTAGATTTCCGTGCCGGTTCAAATGTAGATATCACGGTATCCAAGGCGATCACAACCGAACAAATCAATCCTATTGTGAAAGACCTTGGCGTTGACGAAGGTGATGTTCAAATCACAACTGGTGCTGATCGGGTTAACGTTCGTTTCTCGAATGAGTTGGATGAAAACCAGGAAAGTAAGTTCAAGCAAGAATTTACTAAGCTTGATCCAACTGCTTCCTATGAAGTCAACACGGTTGATCCGGAGATGGCTAAAGAGCTTGAACGTAATGCCATATACGCGGTTCTTATCGCAAGTATCGGGATTATGATCTATGTAGCTATCCGATTTGAATGGCGGTTTGGTTTGGCTGCTGTAATTGCGCTCTTCCATGATGCATTTGTAGTTATTAGTGTGTTCTCGATCTTCCGATTGGAAGTGGATCTGACCTTCATTACGGCTGTTCTAACCATTGTAGGATTCTCGATCAATGATACAATCGTTATCTTCGACCGGATTCGTGAGAATATGCGTTTTGCTAAAAAGACTTCGAAAGCCGATTTGCGTGAAGTAGTCAACCGCAGTTTGGCGCAAACGATGACACGTTCCCTGAATACAACATTCACCGTGTTTGTCGCTTCGCTCTGCTTGTTTATTTTTGGTGGAGAATCCATTCGCATGTTCTCACTTGCTATGGTCATCGGAACGTTGTTCGGTGCATATTCTTCGATCTACATCGCCGCTCCTTTGTGGCTGGCGCTCAAAGGTAAACAAACAGAGAAACCTAAAGCAGCTGTCAAAGCATCCAACTAAACATTGTATTGTCAAGCCGCGTCTGCTAGGCGCGGTTTTGCAACTTTAGGTAGAGTATTAAGGGGGGCATCGCCATGACCAGAGAACGTTTCCCTTCTGTTCACGCTGCCACGTGGAGCGGGATCGCCGGGAATTTGACACTTGCAGTAATCAAGGCTGGGTTCGGTTATATGGCAAACAGCAAATCGTTGCTTGCAGACGGCCTTCACTCTGCTTCAGAAGCTGCTTCTTCATTGTCCGGCCTCTTTCCCTCGAAGTCTGTACAAACAAAAAGAAAGGCTCGTAGGGAGCGGTCAAAGGAACATTCACGTATCGCGAGACCTGGAATTTCGGTATTATTATCTGTGCTCATCCTTATGGGAGGTTTGCAGATCGCCATCTCCGCTTTGAGTAGTCTGTCTGGAGATGAACCAGAATCGCTAGAGAAGTATACCCATGCACTTGTGGTAGCTTTTGCAGCATTGGCTGTGAAAGAAGCAATCTTTCAATATCAATACCGATATTTCCGTAAACGAAATCAATCGCAGGCTCTCGCTTATGCACAGCAACATCGTCGGGCACTTTACTGTTCACTTATCGTCTTAGTCGGTATTGTAGGTTCCATGACAGGAGAAACGATGGGGTGGAGTATTCTTCGATATATGGATCCCGCAGCTGCATTGATCGCTTCCTGTTTTGTGCTTCACAAAGGCTACAGAATGATTGTGGATACCGTATATGGTTCACTTGTTCAGGAACTGGAACAGGAAGAAGCACTTGACTTCAAAGAGACGGTGCAGCGTGTATATGGCATTATTACGATTGAACATCTGGTAGCACGTGAACAGGAACATGATGTTACGATTGAACTGGTCATTAGTGTGAACCCTAGAATTTCCGTGCTCGAGGCACAAGAGATTGCGAACCGGGCGAAGACACTTCTCTTAACTCGTTTCAGTCATGTGAAAGAAGTACAGATCCAGGCTGTACCTTATGATCCTGGATATCCTTATAAATCCAATCATGAACTGCCAGATCCTGAAGCGACATTAATTCAGTAATGAAGCTTGGTTCAGTAGATCAGGAAAGGAGCGTTATCATTGCTTTATTCGCAATACCGGTGGAACACACCGAATATCGATTTGGAGGCGGCTGCGGGACTCTCGCAGGCGCTTTCCGTTTCATCACTTGTTGGACGTTTGCTGGTCAGTCGGGGGGTTCATAATGAATCAGAGGCAGAACAATTTCTGCATCCTGATCTGAATCAGATGCATGATCCTTATCTGCTTCTAGGCATGAAAGAAGCTGTGCCCCGAATCCAGCAGGCTATTGAGCGTGAAGAACATATTTTAATATATGGGGACTACGATGCGGACGGAGTATCCAGTACATCTCTGATGATCCATCTGATGCGTTATCTCGGTGCTTCTTATGATATCTATATTCCTCATCGTTCCAATGAAGGCTACGGGTTACACAATCACGCCTTGGATTGGGCTCATCAACAAGGAGTCACGCTGGTGATTACGGTAGATACCGGAATCAGTGCGGTAGAGCAGATTGCTTATGCTGCAACACTGGGAATGGAAGTCATTGTGACGGATCATCATGAACCACCTGAAGTTTTGCCTGAGGCTTATACGCTCATTAATCCCAAGCTTCCGGACTGTCCTTACCCTTTTAAAGGGTTAGCTGGTGCGGGTGTAGCGCTGAAGCTGGCTCAGGCATTGATCGGAGAAGTGCCTGGAGAATGGATGGAAATTGCCGCTATTGGTACGGTTGCCGATTTGATGCCTTTGGAAGGCGAGAACCGGGTTATCGTCAGTTATGGTGTTGAGTCCATGCGAGGTACACGTCTGCCTGGTGTAAGTGCTCTGCTTGAAATTAGTGGTGTGGATCAAACTCAGGTCACCTCAATCAATATTGCCTTTGCAATGGCTCCGCGTATTAATGCAAGCGGACGTCTGGATCATGCCGGCCGAGCCGTATCGCTGCTTACAACCGAGGATCTGGATGAGGCACACACTCTGGCAGGCCAACTGGATTTGCTGAATCGTGAAAGGCAACAGGTTGTTGAGGGTATACTTCTGGAAGCGACAGCCCAGTTGGAGCAGAAAATCCAGCTTAATTCCGGAGCAGTGCCGGACGTCATCGTTTTGGCGGGAGAAGGCTGGAATGTTGGAGTTGTAGGTATCGTGGCTTCCAAGTTACTTGAACGGTATTATCGGCCAACGCTTATCCTGGGCATTGACCCGGAGAGCGGCGCTTGTAAAGGCTCAGCACGCTCCATAGAGGGGCTGGACATCTATGAGGCATTAACTGCTTGCAAACACACGATGGACCATTATGGTGGTCATCCAGCTGCAGCAGGCATGAGCCTTCATCGTGATCAACTTAAAGAGCTGGAAGCAGGATTGAATGAGTTTGCGGCATCCGTGCTGACAGAGGAGGACTTTGTGCCCCATCGTCTTGCAGATGACGAATGCAGAATCAGTGATGTACCATTGCAGGTCATTCAAGAGATCGACAGACTCCAGCCGTTTGGCATGAGTAATCCTTCTCCATGTTTTGTATTGCGCAATGTGACTGTCAAAGAAACACGGACGATGGGACGGGAAAAACGTCATCTGAAATTGGTTTTGGAGCAGGATGGTCAGCAATTGGAGACGGTAGCCTTTGGCAAGGGAGCTTTAGCTGAGTTTCTGCCTCCAGGCTCCATCATTGATGTTATGGGCGAGTTGTCCGTTAATGAGTGGAACGGGATGAGGAAACCACAATTAATGCTGCAGGACATCCAGGTTCCACATGCGCAAGTGTTTGATTTGCGAGGTAGTACGGAGCCTCTGAACGCGATGAAGCAGTTCTTGAGTTCGCTTGAAATACATCTACGATACAAGTCAGGCTCAATTGGTGCCATCGTTCGGAAAGAAACGAATGTTTCCGAGGGAAATTCATTGTATGAACCGTGCCTTTGGGTATATGATAGAAAGGTCGGTTTGTTTCCGTGCAATGCTGCCGCGCAGCATTATGGGCAGGAACAGGTCCGGACGTTATTTGTGTTTGATACGCCGGAAACCCCGGAACAACTTGATGCAATGCTGGCTTTATTCAGCGGAGCCGAGAATATCATCCTTCTGCACGGATCAGGCAACCGCCGAGATCGCCTTCAGATGCCCTCCAGAGAACTCTTCAAGCGTATTTATATGCTGGTGTCCAAATGGAGAGCTGAACCCGTGGAGGAACAAGAGATCACTCCTGTGCTCAGTCGTCAGTGTGGCTGCTCGCCGCGCATGATTACCATGATGTTGGATGTTTTTGAGGAGTTATCGTTCATTACCCGAGAAGCTGGAAAGATTGTGTTTGTGGATAACCCGCCCAAACGTGAGCTAACCGCTTCGCGTCATTACCAGACGCTTGAGAGTATGGCCGAGACAGAGCAGGTGATGCTGGATGCATCGACCCCTCAACTGACACAATGGATGATATCCCGGATGAAGGGCGTATCTTAGATAGAAGTTGTGCTATTTATTTTAGGAGGAGATTATTTTGGATTTTAAAGATTATATTCGTGTCATTCCTGACTTTCCACAACCGGGAATCAGCTTCAAAGACATTACGACATTGTTGAAGGATGGAGAAATGTACCGCAAGGCGATCAATGAGCTGAAAGTAATGGTTTCGGATCTCAAAATTGACGTTATTGCCGGACCTGAAGCACGTGGATTCGTTGTGGGCGCTCCTCTGGCGTACGCTCTGGGTGTCGGTTTTGCTCCGATCCGTAAAAGCGGAAAATTGCCTGGAGAGACGATCGAAGTCGGTTATGATCTTGAATATGGCAAAGATACGCTTGCTATGCATACAGATGCGATCGAAAAAGGACAAAATGTCCTGATTGCGGATGATCTGCTGGCGACAGGCGGAACTATTGCTACCTCCATTAACCTGATTGAACAATTGGGTGGCAAGATTGTAGGTGCAGCATTCCTGATTGAGCTGTCTGATTTGAATGGACGTGCAAAATTGCCAGGAATTGATGTATTTACATTGATGAACTACTAGAATTCCGGCATTCATTGCTGTTAAATCACGTAAACTGGATCTCCCGTTTCCCGGGAAATAATATACAGCATTAACTATTTTCAAAAAAAGCCTGTCTCTCAACCCGTAAAGGTTAGAGAGCAGGCTTTTTGCGTTGTACGATGTATAAAATGAAGAATGAATAAACATTGTTCGTTCAGACCGATCGGCAAGAAATCAATCCGGAGTTTTCTCGGTTAAAGGCTGTTTCTCCGTTTGATCATTCGACCAACCCAGTACTTCAAATAATTTAAACAACAAGCTCAGCAGAATTCCAACGATGGTTGCCAGAGCCATTCCCTTGAGATAAATACCATAAAACGTGATTTCAGTACCACTAAGTCCGATGACGAGTACAAGGGTAGTTAGCAACAGGTTGGTCGGTTTGGCAAAATCCACTTTCTGTTCGACCAGAATACGCAAACCGGATGCCGCAATAACTCCGAACAGAAGCAAAGATACACCACCCATAACCGGAACGGGAATGTTAGCTATAAGTGCCGAGAACGTACCTGAGAACGAAAGTACAATTGCGATAACGGCAGCGCCGCCAATAACATACGTCGAGTAAACCCGTGTCAGAGCCATAACACCAATATTCTCACCATAAGTTGTATTCGGTGTGGATCCTACAAAACCGGAAAGAATAGTTGAAACGCCGTTCCCAAGCAGGGAGCGATGCAGACCCGGGTCCTTGGACAGATCTTTGCCCACAATGCTGCTCGTTACAAGCAGATGTCCGATATGTTCAACAATGACAACAAGGGCGACAGGCAAAATGGTAAAGATGACAGACCAGCCAAATGTCGGTGTCGTTACTGTAGGCAGCGAGATAAAGTCAGCGTTCGCTATATTCTCGGTTTTTACCTCACCCATAAAGTATCCAAGCCCGTAACCGGATACAATCCCGATTAGAATGTGAATGATCTTGGGGAACCCACGGAAGGTTACTGCACCAATAACAGTGATACCAAGAGTAACCATGGCTAAAATAATTGGTTTGGCTTGAGGTACCCAGTCTGGGTTCTCAGCAGGGTTTGAATTGATCAGACCAGCCATTCCTGCTGCCACAGGTACAAGTTCGAGACCGATTAGGGCAACAATGGCACCCATAACCGCAGGCGGGAAAACCACGTTAATCCAGCCTGTTCCCGCATACTTGATGATAAGAGCTACAATGCAGAAAATAACTCCCGTTACGATGAACGCTCCAAGTGCCATGGAGTATCCGTTATCAGGGTGTGCTATTAATACGGAAGAAACAGGTGCGATAAAAGCAAAGCTTGATCCAAGATAGGCCGGAATCTTTCCTTTACACATGAGTATGTACAACAATGTTCCAATACCGTTCATAAGCAAGATCATACTTGGATCGACACCGAACAGGTTCGGCACGAGTACCGTACTGCCAAACATGGCGAACAAATGCTGGAGACTCAGCAGCGACCCTGAGCCAAGCGGCATTTTTTGATTAACCTGAATTTCACGTTGCAATGAATATTCATCTCCTTTTTTCCGAAACACAAATCTTCAATATAGTACAGAGTTTCTCTTCATTTAGCAATAACATTTTTCCACTAAGCATGGCGGAACCATTTTTATTTTGAGAATTGATCCTTCTATTTCGGCAAATAACGGTAATAATACATAGTAAATGAGGATGATTTCCGACCTCTGTTGAATATCTGGCAACATCTTTGAGGAATGACACATATCGTATAAAAAAATTGGATATGTGCTCTTATTCGTCAGTAGTTGACGGGAAACGGGCGAAGCGTCATAATTATAGGAAATTACTTTTACGGGGAACCTGTGTTGATATTATGTCACGGGTTCCATTTTGTATAGAAAGGACACGGAACAGATCAGAATGGGCATAGAGCAATTACTCGAGAAGGCCGGGGCATATATCAAAGAACCCGATCTGGTGCGCATACGTGAAGCTTACGAATTTGCTGATCAGGCCCACCATGGACAGACGCGAAAATCGGGAGAACCGTATATTCTGCATCCGCTTGCGGTTGCCGATATTGTTGTAAACATGCAGATGGACACCATCTCCATAATTGCAGCGCTTCTTCATGATGTAGTAGAGGATACTACGGTTTCACTTGAAGAAATCCGCAATCATTTCGGCAATACGTGTGCCATGCTTGTTGACGGCTTGACGAAGCTGGAACGTATTCAGTTTCGCTCCAAGGAAGAACAGCAGAACGAGAACTACCGCAAAATGTTCATCGCCATGGCACAGGACATCCGTGTCATCGTGATCAAATTGGCTGACCGTCTGCATAATATGCGGACACTCAAGTTTCAGTCGGAAGAAAGCCAGCGCCGGATTTCATATGAAACGTTGGAGATTTTCTGTCCGATTGCGAACCGTCTGGGTATCTCTGCGATCAAATGGGAAATGGAGGACATCGCCCTCCGTTATTTGAATCCGCAGCAATATTATCGTATTGCAAACCTGATGCACAAAAAGCGTGCGGAACGTGAGCAATATATTGATACGGTTATGGACGGTATTACGAGCAAGCTGGATGAGATGGGAATTCAGGCAGATCTGTCGGGTCGTCCTAAGCACATCTACAGCGTGTTCAAAAAAATGACAACGAAAAACAAACAGTTTAACGAGATTTATGATCTGCTTGCGATTCGTATTATTGTGGATAACATCAAGGATTGTTATGCTACCCTCGGAATTATACACACGTTATGGAAACCGATGCCTGGACGTTTCAAGGACTATATCGCGATGCCAAAGGCGAACATGTATCAATCGCTGCATACCACGGTCGTAGGTCCGAATGGGGAACCGACTGAAGTCCAAATCCGGACTTGGGATATGCACCGCACCGCTGAATTCGGTATTGCTGCCCACTGGGCCTACAAGGAAGGGGCTGCGAACGGAAACGGAAATAATTTTGAAGATAAAATTACGTTTTTCCGCGAGATTCTTGAACTTCAAAATGAAGCGCAGGATGCGTCTGAATTTGTAGAATCGCTTAAAATGGATTTCTTCTCGGATCTGGTGTTTGTATTCACGCCAAAAGGTGAAGTTATCGAATTGCCTACTGGATCTGTTCCATTGGATTTTGCATATAGAATCCATACAGAGGTGGGTAACCGAACGATTGGTGCCAAAGTAAATGGTCGTATCGTTCCACTCGATTATCATCTCAAAACAGGTGATATCATTGAAATTTTGACGTCCAAACATTCTTACGGACCGAGCCAGGACTGGCTTAAAATTGCAAAATCCTCTCACGCACGAGCGAAGATCAAGCAATGGTTCAAGAAGGAACGACGGGAAGAAAACGTTGAAAAAGGACGCGACAGTTGTGAACGTGAACTCAAGCGCATGGGACTTGATCCATCTGCTTGGATGACGGACGATAAGTTGCAGGAAGCAGCCAAAAAGTATGCCTTTAATGATATTGAGGATATGCTCGCAGCTGTTGGATTCGGTGGCATTACGGCTGCACAGATCGTGACCAAAGCAACGGAGAAACTTCGCAAGGAGCAGGAAGAATCCAGCTTGCTTGAGCTGAACTCCGAGATGCGTGAGCTGAAGCCTGCACCTGAGCGCAAAAACCGTCCGACGAATGGCATCCGTGTCAAAGGTATAGACAATTTGCTTGTACGTTTTGCGCGCTGCTGTAACCCTGTACCAGGGGATGCTATTATCGGGTATGTTACACGTGGACGTGGGGTTTCGGTGCATCGAACGGACTGTCCAAATATCCCGTCCAGTACGGATGGGGAAGAAGCAGCTCGCGTCATTGAAGTCGAGTGGGAAGAGAATATTGAAGCCAACTACAGTGTGGATATTGAGATTACGGGCCATGATCGCAACGGCTTGCTCAATGAAGTGCTTCAGGCTGTTTCGGAAAGTAAAACCAATATATCTGCCGTCACCGGACGTACAGATAAAAATAAATTAGCATTGGTGCACGTCACAATTCTGATTCGTAATACGGAGCATCTGCATTCGGTTGTGGAACGGATCAAACGAGTGAAAGATGTCTATTCTGTGCATCGGATTATGCAGTAAGGAGCCTGTAAGATGAGGGTGCTTGTACAACGCTGTAAAGAGGCTCAGGTGACCGTTGGAGAAGAACTGACGGGAAGAATTGAATCCGGATTGATGTTGCTCGTGGGAATTACACATGAGGACACGGAGAAGGATGCCATATATTTGGCAGACAAAATCGCTGGACTTCGTATCTTTGAAGATGAGCAGGAAAAGATGAATCTCAGTCTGATCGATGTGGGCGGGGCTGTATTATCTGTCTCACAATTTACATTGTACGGAGATTGTCGCAAAGGAAAACGCCCAAGCTTTGCAGCTGCAGCGAGACCTGAAGCGGCAGAATTGTTGTATGAAACGTTTAATCAGCTGTTACGTGATAAAGGAATTCAGGTGGAAACCGGACGTTTCGGAGCGATGATGGATGTGACTTTCACGAATTGGGGACCGGTGACTTTAATGCTCGAAAGCCCTATTCGTCAAGAAACACATGCATAATTGGTTGGGGAACAGGCCATAATGAGGGATAATTCGGTTCATTAACATAAGATGATCAAAGGAGTATCCCACCCATTATGCGCCAATCCGTCAAGGAAACACGTTCCCGAATAGAACCTTTGCTTCTGCCTGGAAACCTGTATGAGTCCCTGAAGCTTGCCCGCGCTGCTGCCGAGTGTACAACAACGGTTTGGGCCCTTCAGGATTCGGACAAAGGGGAGCAGAGCCGTCTTCCGCGTGACTGAGTGCTGACCATTTGGAATGAATGAAAAGTCTTGATTCGATCATCGAATCAGGACTTTTTTTGTTATGGAACTTAACTGTAGCTGAATCAGATGGTCTGATCAAAGTCAAAATAATACAGGCTCGTCATGTTATAAACGGCTCTGGTTAGGGTAATAACAGAACGAGGCACGATGGCGTGCCAGGTTCAGTATTTATTACGGGCAATGAACAAGAAATGTACACCAACAATTTCTGCGAATACCCGATTTCAAGAAATTTCGAACACGGAAAGGAGAACATACGTTATGAGTAAAGTTGCTTTTTTATTGGCGAATGATTTTGAAGATTCGGAAATGCAGGTTCCATATGATGAGGTGAAAAAAGCCGGACACGACGTGGAAATTATCGGCTTGAAAGCAGGAGAGACGCTGAAAGGTAAAGGTGGTAAAGCCTCCTATACTTCGGACAAAGCGATCGCTGAGGTCTCGGCTTCGGATTACGACGCAGTTGTCATTCCTGGTGGATCTTCTCCTGAAAATTTGCGTACAGACGCACATATCCTGAAATTCGTAACGGAGATCAACAGTGCGAAGAAACCTATCGCGGCGATCTGCCACGGTCCGCAAATTCTGGCAAGTGCGAATCTGTTGAAAGGCCGTACGATTACAGCCTATCCTCCGCTCAAGGATGATATGGTGAACGCTGGGGCAGAATTCAAGGATCATGAAGCTGTTGTAGATGGAAATTATATTACATCCCGTACGCCTGCCGATGAACCGGCATTTGTCCGCGAGTTGTTAAAAGTCATTTAATGACTTGGGGCGGACCGTACGATAATGTGATTACTGATTAAAATGAAGATTGAAGCTCAAAGCTTCTAAGTTTTCGTTACACCAATGCATTTATTCCGATAAAGGAGGGTTTGACATGACAAAACATATTCAGGCGTATTTTCGGACCGAGGACGAGGCAGAGGGGGCAAGAACCTCACTTCAGACGTTCCGTACAGAGCATTTGGAGGTAGGGCAACTGGATAGCGCGGTTGGCAGAGACAAACGGATTATGGTACCTCTGGTGCCTTATAACACAGCGGGTGGCGTAGGAACCAATGGAGCCATGGGAGTGGGTGCAGCACCTGGGGTTCCCGCCAGCGAAAATGTAATCCCGGTCGTCAGCAATGTGGATCGTGATACGGAGCGAGGTTCACGAGATAATGTCAATGAGGATGGCGATCTGTTGAATGCTGCGGATGTGTCCTCGGCTGACTATGACGATCTGCATTATGTTTTGTCTGCCAAAGTAAGGGATGAGGATTATGAGGAAATCGTTCATAAACTTCGTTCCAACCAAGCTTATGTGGAAGAATTGAATTAATATGTAGTATGAAGCCCTTGCAGGGTCTGACTTCCATGTCAGGGCCATCTGCAGGGGCTTTAATAATGGAGAAAACAACAAAATATAAAGCGCTATCATTTTTGTAATATTACTGTAATATTAGTTACATAAGCCTTTAACATAGCCCGTTTATAATAACACACATGACCCCCTTTTTTTATATATCCTTTGAGCCTGCACACCGTGTGCAGGTTTTTTTTTTGAAATGAGAATTTATATGTTTTGGGCGAAGCTTACCCCTTATTTAAATTTTTTGCTAGAATAGAGAAATGGGTTAATGTATTTTAAAGCGCATTGTTTTCATAGTTGGGCTATATTGGACGGTAAATCATGCTTCCAGCGATTGGGCTCAGGCAAATCCAATCCTATGATCGAGAGTATGAGGAATTCATCGCCAGAGTGATCGTTATATTCTAGATGAACATATACTCGCTGAAACGGCCCCGCCCTTATATAAGGGCGGCAACCGTTTCTGCATGATGCTAGAAATTGTAAGTTATATAGAATGCCTCGTTTGAGAAATGACACCTATAATGCTAAAGCAACAGTGTTCTCATGCGAATGGCTAGTGACAGATTTAAGGGGGAATTAGTTTTGAGTAAGGTTGGAAGAAATGATTTATGCCCGTGCGGAAGCGGGAAAAAATATAAGAAATGCTGTCTGGGCAAGGAGCCTTCTGCGGTAGAATCCATACTGGGGCTGATATCAACGGAGCAGCATGTCCAGGAAGTCTCGATTCAGCCTGAGAGCAAACTAACCTTGACCAAACTGAAAAAGATGGTGGAGCGCGAACTGAAATGGGAGCATCAGGCTCACGAACAGCTGGCCCTGCAGCTTATTGAGAACATGAGGAACCATTACGAGCGGGAGCTGATATTGGAAGCTCTGGTGCTATGGAATGGCTATTCCCGTCAGACCCGCCCTACTGTGAAGAAGACAGGCTCGTTCTTTGCTGCAATCGAGTACTTGCTGTCTGAGGAATACGGCTTCAATGTTTCGAAGGCTGAGCTGTCAGATAAATATGAGGTAACGACATCAACGATCTCCCGAAAGGTTAAGGAGATGTTCGAATACATCGAAGAATACGGCATGGGTGGCGAAACGGACGAGCTGATGATTCTGAACAGCCTAGGTACATCGAAGGACAAAGCGCAGGCTCTGCTACATAAGGCGATGGAAGCTAGTTCTTCCAAACGCAGAATACAGCTGGCGAAAACGGCCCTGGAGATGTATTCAGACAGCTCTGATGCATATCGTATTCTGGCTGAGGAATCGGACAATGAGTCTGATGCACGAGCTTACCTCAAGGCCGGAATCGCTGCTGGCGAACGCGAATTGGGCGAACTGTTTTTTGAGAAGAACAAGGGGGACTTCTGGGCGCTTCATGAGACTCGTCCATATATCCGGATATGCAAAAGCTACGCCGAATCCTGCTGGTTTGGTGGAGATACCAACGAAGCGGCACAAATCCTGGAGCATATTTTGGAGCTTAATACGGAAGACAATACCGGAGCGCGTTACCTGCTCGCTGCTGTGTATTTGTACAGCAACCAATTGGAGCAGGCAGAGCAACTGATGGAGAAGTATGGGAAAGGTGACGCTGCAGCCGCCTTTGCCTATGACCAGATCATTCTGGAGTATAAGAAGAACGGAATCACCTCCCAGCTCAAAATGCTGTACCGTGTGGCCCGGGGTGTGAACAACCATGTGCCTGATTATCTGCTGGGTTTGAAGCAGCTGCCGTATAACCTCCCTGATTTTGTCGGGATGGGCAATTCCGACGAAGCGATTGAATATGTCATTATGCACTCCCGTCTATGGGCGAATGTGCCGGATCTGCTGAAGTGGATGCTGAAACAATAGAGATATAAGAAGGCAATAGAAGTTGGAATTCATTTGATGAGTCCAGCTTCTATTAGTCTTGATTTCTGTGGACTATGCATTCCGTATGACGTGTGAATATTTTTTTCTAGTGCTATCTTTTTGTGTTAGCCCTTGACTTTAGCACTGCGGTTCATTACAATCAGAAAATAAATTAACTTTAAACGTTATATAATAACTTTAAACGATATAACTTGATGATTTGATGACGGGACCAAGTACTCCGTGCCCACATGAACAGAGAAGAATCCCTTGGCTGTAAGGATTCTCTTGATGAGCGGACGAATGACTTCCCCGAGAACAGACAGCGAACACATTAGATTTACATCTGATGGTTATTAGCTGGCCTGCGCAGGGCGTGCGTTATACGTAGAGCGGAATGATCTGTATGATCGGATTGCCTGGAGCAACCTTAGATCATTACATGATCACCTGAACGGCGAAAGTGTCAGGGATTCCGGAATGTGGGTGGTACCACGGGTGAATGTGTAAACACAATCCCTCGTCCCTTTGTTTGCTGTTTATACAGCGACAGGGCGAGGGATTTTTTTGTTATATAAGTTGATCCTAACATTTATACCATAACGGAGATTGCAGAACCAATCTGTAGAAGCGAAGCGTTCGGCTAAAAGCTTTCTGCAAGAAAGCTGCTTCGGAAGCATATGCTATCCCCGGATTTCCCCATTGAAAATTGAATTAAAAAATCTGGGGATAACAGCGATCGGAAGATGGTACTGCAATCGGAGTGGGCAGGTGTAACAGTCCTGGAACAACTTATTATACAGAGAAAAATAGATGCTGGAGGGATGAAAGATGGCTTTTCAAAAACCGACTGGAACGCAAGACTTGCTGCCTGGTGTTGTGGAAAAGTGGCAGTTCGTAGAGGAAAAAGCGCGTGATCTGTGTCGCCGTTATAATTACCGCGAGATTCGCACACCGATCTTCGAACAGACTTCTTTATTTGTACGTGGCGTTGGGGAAACAACCGATATTGTTGAAAAAGAAATGTACACCTTCAATGATAAAGGGGACCGCAGCATGACCCTTCGTCCGGAGGGGACAGCGGGTGTTGTCCGCGCTTATGTGGAAAATAAAATTTATGGCGAACCGGATGTGAGCAAGCTCTATTACATCGGTCCGATGTTCCGTTATGAACGTCCGCAAGCAGGTCGCCAGCGTCAGTTCCACCAGTTCGGTGTAGAAGCCATCGGTGCCCTTGATCCAGCGATTGATGCTGAAGTCATTGCGCTTGGGTATCAACTGTGTGTAGAACTGGGATTGAAAGATGTCAAAGTCGAGATCAACTCGGTGGGTAACCCAACTAGCCGTGCAGAATATCGCGAAAAATTGCTTGGATTCCTCAGACCGATGAAGGACAGCCTGTGCAAGGACTGCCAATCCCGGATGGAACGTAATCCATTGCGTGTGCTCGACTGCAAAGTTGATCAGGACAAATTCGTAGGGGCACCGTCCATACTGGATAGTCTGGATGAAGAATCATTGAACCACTTTGCTAAGCTGAAAGAGTATCTGGATGATTTTGGCGTAGATTATGCGGTGAACAATCGTCTGGTACGGGGATTGGATTACTACACATTGACTGCTTTTGAACTGAAAGCTCAAGGCATTGGCGCGATTGATACAGTCGGCGGTGGCGGCAGATACAACGGTCTCGTTGGAGATATCGGTGGACCGGATCAGCCTGGTATTGGTTTCGGTATTGGTCTGGAGCGTATTCAACTGATTCTGGAACACCAGAATATTGATGTTAGTTCCCTTGCTCCACTGGATGTATATTTTGTTGCTCTCGGTGAAGCTGCCGATCGTGAAGTCAACCGTCAGCTGTTTAAGCTTCGTCAATCGGGTCTGTCCGGCGAACGCGACTATCTCGGTCGCAAGATGAAAGCTCAGATGAAATCTGCTGACCGATTCAAAGCACGTTACACTGCCATTCTGGGTGATGATGAGCTGGAACGCGGGGAAATTGCCCTGAAGTCCATGGATACAGGTGAACAACAAACGGTGAAGCTGGATGATCTGGTAGCTGCTATACGCGGAAGTAAATAAGCACGAGTTTGAAACTGTAAAATAGCAACAATTGATCCGGCAAAATTACGGAGGTTCACCAATGTTTCCGATTAATCGGAAGTTGGAGAGCCAGAGGTAATAACATGCCATTTGAATAAAATCGTCTTCACGCAACCGCACTGTTGAAAAGCGGGCTCTGCCCGCCCATACAGAACGGAAATTCACATAAGAGGAGTTTGGTTATGAAAAGAAGTCATCATTGCGGCGCATTAACACCCGCACACATCGGTGAGACCGTAACATTGAACGGCTGGGTACAGACCCGCCGTGACCTGGGGGGCGTACTGTTTATCGATCTGCGTGACCGCAGCGGAATTGTACAAGTTGTTTTCAACCCGGCTTACTCTGGCGAAGCATTGCAAATCGCTGACAGAGTGCGGAGCGAGTACGTTATCGCAGTAACGGGTAAAGTGGTTAAACGTGACGAAGAGACAGTAAACAAAAACCTGCCTACAGGTGAAATCGAAGTGCAAATTACCGAGATTGAAGTACTGAACGCGGCAAAAACACCTCCATTCTTCATCGAAGATGGTGTGGAAGTCGACGAGTCGCTTCGTTTGAAATATCGTTACCTGGACTTGCGTCGTCCGGAAATGTTTGAAACATTGAAATTGCGTTCCAAAGCATCCAAAGTGTTCCGTGATTATCTGGATGGAGAAGAATTCGTTGAAGTAGAAACACCAATCCTGACCAAGAGCTCCCCGGAAGGTGCACGTGATTATCTCGTACCAAGCCGTGTGCATGAAGGTGAATTCTTCGCCCTGCCGCAATCACCGCAAATTTACAAACAATTGCTGATGGTCGGCGGACTTGAGCGTTACTATCAGATCGCTCGTTGTTTCCGTGATGAAGATTTGCGTGCGGACCGTCAACCGGAATTCACCCAAGTCGACATCGAGACTTCCTTCCTGCAACAGGATGACCTGCTGCCAATGATGGAAGAACTGATGGCCAAATTGCTGCGTGAAACGAAAGGTATTGAGCTGGAACTGCCTTTCCAACGGATTACGTATGCAGATGCTATGGGCAAATACGGTTCAGACAAACCGGATCTGCGCTTTGGTATGGAACTGGTTGAAATGAACGATATCGTAGCGAACAGTGGTGTGAAAGTATTTGCTTCTGTCATTGAAAAAGGTGGAGAAGTGAAAGTATTGAACGCCAAAGGCTGTGGTACATGGAGCCGTAAAGAAATCGATGATCTCGGACCATTCGCAGCGCGTTACGGTGCAAAAGGATTGGCATGGATTCAAGTCAAAGATGGCGAGTTCAAAGGACCAATCGTGAAGTTCTTTACGCCAGAAGAGATCGAAGCAGTCAAAGAACGTACTGGCGCTGAAGAAGGCGACTTGTTGCTCTTCTCTGCTGACACCAAAAAAGTGGTTGCAGATGTACTGGGCGCACTTCGTCTGAAAATCGGTCGTCAACTGGGCTTGATCGATGACAGCAAATTCAAATTTGCATGGGTTGTGGACTTCCCATTGCTCGGGTACGATGAAGATGCGAAACGTTATGTAGCAGAACACCATCCATTCACACGTCCTAAAGACGAAGATGTACATCTTTTTGATACAGATCCGGGTGCTATTCGCGCTCAAGCCTATGACCTCGTTCTGAATGGTTATGAAGTGGGCGGCGGTTCGATGCGTATCTACAAACGTGATGTTCAAGAAAAAATGTTCGCTGCTCTGGGACTTTCTCCGGAAGTAGCCAACGAGAAATTCGGATATCTGCTCGAAGCATTTGAATATGGAACGCCACCACACGGCGGAATCGCTTTTGGTCTCGACCGTCTGGTGATGCTGCTGGCAGGTCGCACGAATCTGCGTGAAACGATTGCCTTCCCGAAAACAGCAAGTGCAACGGATCTGCTCATGAATGCACCTTCT
The DNA here is from genome assembly GCF_900101205.1 of Paenibacillus sp. OK060. Taxonomy (NCBI): domain Bacteria; kingdom Bacillati; phylum Bacillota; class Bacilli; order Caryophanales; family Paenibacillaceae; genus Paenibacillus; species Paenibacillus sp. OK060. The sequence continues at coordinate 625,834 of NZ_FNFR01000005.1, read as the reverse complement.
GAAGTGGATAACTCCCAATTGGAACAACTTCACATCCGCGTAGCCCGTAAACCGGTGGCGGAAAAGAAATAAAGGAGGCATCGATTCTCAATGCTCCATCAATTTTCAAGAACAGAACTGGCTATCGGACCTGAAGGTCTGAACGCCCTGAAAAATAGTACAGTAGCTGTGCTCGGCATCGGCGGCGTGGGCGGTATTGCAGTGGAAGCTCTTGCCCGCAGTGGTGTTGGCCGTATCATTCTGATTGATAAAGACGTAGTGGATATCACCAACATCAATCGTCAGATTCATGCTTTGACCACGACCGTTGGTCAGAAAAAAGCAGATCTGATGGTGGAGCGCGTGAAGCTCATCAATCCGGAGTGCGACGCGATTGCACTGAATATGTTTTACACGGAAGAAACGTATGAGGAATTGTTCAAGTATGAGCTGGATTATGTGTTGGATGCTTCCGACACGATCATTTACAAAATCCACCTTATCAAGGAATGCCTGAAACGTAAGATTCCGGTCATTTCCAGCATGGGTGCGGCAAACAAAATGGACCCGACGAAATTCCAGGTTGCGGACATTTCGAAAACGACCATGGACCCGATTGCCCGTGTTGTCCGCACAAAACTGCGGAAAGAAGGCATCAAAAAAGGTGTGAAAGTGGTCTTCTCCACCGAAGAACCATTGAAACCGCGTGCAGATGTAACGCAAAAAATCGTTCCTGAGAATGCGCCGGAGATTCGCAAGGCCAAGCAGCCGCCAGCGAGTAACGCCTTTGTTCCTCCGGTAGCCGGACTGATCATGGTCAGTGTGGCCGTCAAGGAACTGATCGAAATTGCAGAGAATAAGCAGCAGTAATCTGTTGTGAATAAAAAGCGTAGGTGCCGACAAGGTACCTGCGCTTTTTTTTGCATGCGCAAACCTTAACAAATGTCAGGGTTACGTGATGTACTTCAATCCCAAAAGCGTGTATGATATGTGGTGCTGTGCGAAATGATGGTAGATACATAGAGAAATCGCAGCTATATAAGATGAATATAAGATTTACACAAGAACGAAGAGGACAGAAAAAAACTGGAGAAGCGAAGCGTGCGCCTAAAAGCTTTCTGAAAGAAAGCTACTTCGGAAGCATACGCTATCACCGGATTTAACTTTAAAAAACATAAATCTAAAAATCTGGGGATAACAGCGATCGGAAGGTTGTTCTGTCCGTGTAGTGGTAGAGTGTAAATACTTTTGTTCGGCTTACATAGAGAGAGGGGAACGGAACGAATGAAACAAGGATGGATGACCAGACGACTTGGCCTGGAGCCGGGAGACCAGTGGAAGAAGGAAATTGTGGCGGGGGCCATTTCCTATTTTGCCGTGGTGTACATCGTAATGGTCAATGCAACAATTCTGGCCGATGCCGGAATGCCGCTACAGGCGGCAATGGTGGGTACACTGCTGACGTCCATCGCAGGTTGTTTGCTGATGGCATTTGGCGGTAAGTCGCCGATTATCGTTGTACCTGGCATGGGTATCAATGCATTTTTCACCTACACACTCGTACATTCGATGAAATTGAGCTGGCAGGAAGCCTTGGCGGTTGTATCCGTCACCGGTGTGCTGTTTGCGGTCGTAGCTTTTACATCGTTATATAAAATAATTAGTGAGGCCATTCCGAAAAACCTGCAGCATGGCATTACGGTGGGGATTGGCTTGTTCCTGACGTTTATTGGTTTGCAAAAAAGCGGAATCGTCATCGCACACCAGACCACATTTGTGGCGATCGGACATTTTAATGATCCTGGAGTGATCACTGCCTGTGTCACTCTTGTGATCGCCTTGATTTTATTTATACGCAATGTACAAGGCGGGCTTCTGATCAGTATTTTGGCGGGAACTGGACTAGCTTATGTGCTTGGCGCTGTAAAACCAGGTGATCCGGTGTCTGCCACAGAAGCACTGCATCAATATGGTGGTTTGTTTGCCCAGCTTTCCTTTGCAAATCTGTTGGATCTATCGTTCTGGATTGCAGTATTTCTGTTGTTGCTGATCGTTGTATTTGAGAACATCGGCCTGATCACAGCCCAAACCCATCTTATTGGTCGCCCCCAAAGGTTTAAAGGCAGTTTGCGGGCGCTGTCGATCTCCAATATTTTTGCTGGAATTTTTGGCAGTAGTCCTACTGTAGCTGCGGCGGAGACAACAGCGGGCATAGCAGCAGGTGGGCGGACGGGCTTGACTCCACTGGTTACCGCAGTGCTGTTTGGTGCAACGTTCTTCTTTATTCCGCTGTTGGGTTATATTCCGGACAGTGCTATTGCACCGATTTTGATCATTATTGGCGGCTTGATGGTACAAAGTGTGAAGGATATGGATTTCAGTGATTTCACGGAAGCTTTTCCGGCTTTTCTGATCATGGTCATGATTCCATTTACGTATAGCATCGTGGACGGTATGGCATTTGGATTCATTGCGTATCCGGTGGCGAAGCTGGCGGCGGGTCAGGGCAAACAGGTGCCTAAAGTCATGTATGGCATTGCCATCCTGTTTTTGGCCAATTTCGTGCTGCATGGGATATTGTAAAAGACAGGAAACGTAATGTAGTTCGTACGTATGATCTCTGGTGAACAAGGAGAGAACGGGGGAACGGAAATGGAAGAGCAACAACAGGCAGGTCAAGCTGAATCGAAAATAGGAAAAAAGGGATTCAAGGATTTTGTGAAGCTGATTGCTGCCACAAATCCACCGAAGCTTATTCTGATCATAGCGTTGATCCTGACACTTATTCAGACGACAGCCGGACTGATTGTTCCGCTGATGACCAAAGGCCTGATTGATGGGCTCACGATGTCTGCGCTGAACAAGTCCGTTATTTTCCTGCTGCTGGGGGCATTTGTTATTCAGGCCATCGCTTCAGGCATCAGCATCTATATGTTGAACTATGCAGGTCAACGGGTGGTTGCGACATTGCGAACGAAGCTGTGGAACAAGGTGTTATCCTTGCCGATGCCATATTTCGACCGGAATCGTACGGGTGATACGATGAGTCGAATCACGAATGATACAAGTCAGATTATGACGCTAATTGCGGATTATCTCGTTTCTTTTGTATCCAATATCGTTGCGGTTGTGGGCGGGGTAGCGTTGCTTTTCTATCTGGACTGGGTCATGTCACTCATTATTCTGAGTCTGGTGCCGCTAACGCTACTCATCCTGCTGCCTGTTGGTCGTAAAATGTACAAAATCTCCAAAAAGCAGCAGGACGAAATGGCAGGTCTTACTTCGGTGCTCAGCCAAGTCATTGGCGAGATTCGTTTGGTGAAAGCTTATGGTACGGAGAAACAGGAGGCGGAAGCAGGCGATTCCCGTATTGGGAAGATGTTTGCTTTTGGACTCCAGGAAGCGCGGATTTTGGCGTTGATCGGTCCACTCTTTACGTTTGTCATGACGGCTGTACTGGTTGTTATTCTGGGTGTTGGCGGCATGCGGGTAGCTTCTGGCTTGCTGTCTCCGGGTGAACTGGTCGCCTTCATTCTGTTGTTGTTCCAAGTGATTATGCCGATGGGGCAATTTACGACACTGTATTCACGTCTGCAAAAGGTTGTCGGTGCGACAGAACGCATTCAGGCCATTCTGGCACATGAAGAAGAACCTCGTCATAGCACAGCAATAGCTCCTAAGGGCAATGAGACAATTACATTTAACAACCTGCACTTCTCTTATGTAACAGGGGAAGAGGTACTGCATGGAATTAATCTGACCGTTCCGGCCCGTAAAGTGACGGCCATTGTTGGGCCAAGCGGCAGCGGGAAATCAACGCTATTCTCCCTGTTGGAACAGTTCTATCTTCCGGGGTCGGGCAGTATATCGTATGGTGGACAAGCTATAACGGATTATTCATTAGCCTCCTGGCGAAGCAAGATTGGATATGTATCACAGGAGAGCCCTCTGATGGCAGGCACAATTAAGGAAAACATGACATACGGGCTGGGCCGTGAGGCGAATATGGACGAAATTAGACAGGCGGCAGAAATGGCTTATTCCTCCGCTTTTATTGATAAATTGCCTCAGGGCTACGATACAGAAGTGGGAGAACGCGGAATCAAGCTCTCCGGTGGTCAACGTCAACGGATCGCTATTGCTCGTGCACTGCTGCGCAGCCCGGATATTCTGATGCTGGATGAAGCGACGTCCAGTCTGGACAGCACCTCGGAACATGAGGTACAGCAAGCCTTGTCCAATCTGATGGAAGGACGAACGACAGTTGTTATTGCACATCGATTGTCCACCGTTGTCGATTCTGATCAGATTGTTGTTCTGGAACAGGGACATGTGACGGGAACCGGAACACATGCGGAGCTAATTAGCAACCATCCGGTATACCGTGAACTGGCACAGAAACAGTTTGTGGCACAGGATGGGAAGCCGGATTCTGAGCCGGTATGATTTAAATAATGACCGTTGTTCTTTTGTTCTTTCCAGAACAGGAACAGCGGTTTCTTTCATTTTGCTATCCAGGCTACTGTAGCTTTTTATACATCAATATGATATAGTGGGTATCCTTTTGTGTCGTCAGCGATTGACTATGCAGAGCAAAACATATTCTTAGGAGGTAACTGAAACATGTCAGACAGCTTTCAAAGTGCCTATCAAGAAGAAGAGTACAGGTTAGAGCGAACGATGAAGGAAGTGGACAGTCAGCTGGAACGGCTGCAGAATATCCCGGTATACACCGGCCACGACTTCACAGAGCAAGTGCTGGAGGCCGGACGTGAAGAGCGCCGCACCGCCTTGTCCAAGAGCGCGCAGCAACCCTATTTCGGACGCTTGGATTTCGAAGAACAGGGCAGTGGTGCACGGAAACCGCTGTATATTGGCAAAATCGGCGTAGACCGCGAAGAGGTGGGAGAGCATCCGCTCGTCATTGATTGGCGTGCTCCTGTCGCAAGCCTGTTTTACTCATTTACCGGAGGGGAAGCCTCCGCAACGTATGAAGCCCCAGAGGGACTTATTGAGGGCCTGGTTTATCTGAAACGAAACGTTGTTATTCGGCAGCGTATATTGGAACGTGTAGCGGATACGTACAATCGGGACAGTGACCAGCCAGCTGTATCGGATGAATTCCTTGTGTATCGATTGGGAGAGAACAAGGACAACAAGCTCCGTGATATCGTATCCACCATTCAGGCGGAGCAGGATCAGATCATTCGTGCGGCGAGAAACACCGCATTGATCATTCAGGGTGTGGCCGGTTCGGGTAAAACAACCGTCGCACTGCATCGGCTTGCCTTTTTGCTATATCAATACAAGGAACAGGTATCAGCGGAGAAAATGGTTATTTTCGCACCCAACCACATGTTCCTGGATTACATATCAGATGTACTCCCGGAGCTCGGTGTAGGAGATATTCAGCAGCGTACATTCCCGGATTGGGCGATGAACCTGCTGGGGCTGGACCTGCCTTTGGCGGACACGTCGGAGACATTGAACACCTGGTTTGAAACGCCGGATGCACGTCCTGAACTCAATGATGATGTGCCTGGGCGTTATAAAGGCTCGATCCGCTTCATGGAACTGATTGGGGAGTGGCTATCCGGGATGGAAGAGGAATCCGTACCTGATATGGACTTCAGTCCATGGGATGGTGCAGTGCTCAGCAAAGCCGAGATTGAGAACTGGTTCGGGGATGAGTACAAACATTATCCGCTGGCGAAACGCAAAGAGCGGGTTATGGCGCGTATTCACCGCTGGATTGAGATGGAACTCAAGAAACCTTCCCCGGAAGCCATTCGCAAAGAGCGTAAGAAGAAAGCGGCAACTCGTGAGAAGGCCTACGCCAAAAAATGGCCTCAATATGAACCGCTTACGCTGTACAAACAGCTGTTTAAGGTTGTTAAAGGCGGTTCGGTACCTGCCTCGCTCAGCGGGCTTATTCCCAAATTGGTGATGAAGCAAACGGCTGCAGATCTGAAGCAGGATATCATCCGTGAAGAGGATTTGCCTGCATTGGTGTACATTCATACCTTGGTTCATGATATTGAAGGCTCCGAGCGATTCGATCATGTCGTCATTGATGAAGCGCAGGACTTTTCTCCTTTTCATGTAGCGCTATTGGATCAGTTTGTCAAAGGGCATTCTTTCACCATACTGGGGGATCTGTCCCAAGGCATTCATGAGTACCGTGGTGTTCACGCGTGGGAAGAGATGAGTTCGCTGTTTCCCGAGGAACAGAATGCATACTTTGCATTGACCCGGAGTTATCGCTCGACAATGGAAATTATCGATTATGCCAATACGATTCTGGAGCGGGGCGTCAAAAGCGGTATTACGGCAATTCCTGTATTCCGGAGTGGTGATCCTGTACGGACATTGTCCTATGGGGTAGAAGGGCGCACAGCAAGCCTCGAACAGGCTCTGAAGCTCTTGACGGTCAAAGACTATCGCACAGTCTCTATTCTGACCCGTACCCTGCGTGAGGCAAAGGAGCTTCACCATGAACTCCAGGCCGCAGGCTGGGATCTGAACTTGATTGACGGCGGCAAAAAACAGTACACAGGCGGTCATTCCGTTTTACCTGTCTATTTGTCGAAAGGGTTGGAGTTTGATGCAGTTATCGTAGCGGATAGCGATGAGAAACACTATTTGCCCAATGCGGGTGATGCGAAGCTGTTGTACGTTGGCTGTACACGGGCATTGCACGAACTGTGGTTATTCCACGACGGCCCATTGCCAGACTATGCTGCTGCAACCCACAATCCGGAAGGCGAGTCTGTTGCCATTCAGGGTTGGCCTGACAGCGAGGCAGAGTGAAACCTTGTTGTTGAACATAGCATTAATATAGAAAGAGCATGGCGCTGTTAAAGCACCATGCTCTTTTTTGTACTTTTCAGATGAGTATTATTATCGAGTGGCTCACCTAAAGTTTCGCTGTTATTCTTCTGCTAGTTAACTTGCAGGTGTACGTTGGGTCAAACCCGGTTTATCCAAAGCTGAGTTATGACTGACGGGACGTCGGTTAACCAGGAAAATCCCCAGACAGATCATTACCCCACCTACACCCACAATCCAGCCGACATGCTCTTCCAACAAGACGAAGCTCGACAGCAGTCCAAACAGCGGTGCCAGAAAAAGAAAGGAACTGGTTTTGGCCGGATCTGTGTTCTGCAGCAAATAAAACCAGAGGGTGAACTGAATGATGGAACAGAAAATTGTCAGCCAAACCAGGACAACGATGGACGTTGTATTTACGATAAAATGAGGCTGCTCTGTAAACACACTCAGTAGAAGCAATACTGCGCCTCCAGCGAGCATTTGGTAAGCGGTAAGTACAAATGTATCATGAGCAGCTCCCCAGCGCTTAATGAGCAACGTGGATACAGCAAAGGAGACAGCGCCGCCAAACCCAATCCATGTCCCTGGACTCAAGCTTAGATGGAATCCAAAGGTCAACGCCACTCCGACAAATCCGAGAATCACACCGGTCCACTGGCTAAAACGATAGGACACACCATATAGAGCAGCACTCAGGATGATGACAAGCAAAGGATTCGTAAACGTGATAATGGCGGATTCTCCCGAACTAATCCAGTTCATGCTGTAGTAGGCACATCCCATTACTCCCGCCGACTGGAACAGACCGATTACGGCGATTTGCATCCACTGTTTCCACCCCACAGGCATGGGACGTTTTCTAATGATCCACGCTAGTAATGCTCCTGCCAATATATAGCGAAGTCCCATTAACAAAAAGGGAGGAGCATACATCATACCGATTTTGCCTACGGGAAACGAGGTTCCCATGATGAGAGTTGTAACAAGGATCAGGAGCGTATATTTTAAAGGCTTCATCAGGATTCCTCCACTTCGCTTCCCATGCTCATAATCATAACGTCTGACCACTATCTACTGTAATCAGTTGCCCGGTCATGGATGGTTGCTCCAACGCGGCGCATATCATATGTGCAATGTCTTCGCTTGCCGCTATTCGCTGCAACAATAATTCACCACCCAGACGATGCATCTGTTCTTCCTTTCCTGCCCACCATCGGGTTGCGACTGCACCCGGAATGATAGCGTTAACCCGAATATCGGGGGATAGCGAGTGTGCCAAAGACTTCGTCAAACCGTGTACTGCTGCTTTGGAAACTGCGTAAGGAAGGGAGGACCCAGATCCTGTGCTGCCAGCGATGCTGCCTAGGTTAACGATTGCGCCTTGACCTGCCTGCTGCATTCCTTTCGCTACAGCTCGTGCGCAGTAAAACATGCCTTTAACATTAACGTCATATAGTTCATTCCATATGTCATCCGTTACGGATTCCAGATCCTTCATTGGGATATGATGCGTAATGCTGGCGTTATTTACGAGTGCGGTCACAGGGCCAACTTTATTAGTGATAAAGGCTACCATTTGACGAACCTCGACATCTGAACCCACATTAGCCTGAACTGCAAAAGCTTGACCTCCCGCATTCAGAATATGTTGTACAGTCTCTTCGGCCTCATCCTGGGAGCGGGAGTAATTGATGGCAACGGTTGCTCCACGATTAGCGAGCAGTATACTGGTAGCTCGGCCTATACCCGTACCACCTCCTGTTACCAAAGCTACAGTGTTCGTCCAGTTGATCATTATTAACACTCCTTAAGTGAACTCAGCCAGTAGTAAGTTGCTGTGTTCTGATTACCCCGATTGTAGCTCGAAGCAGCTATACTGTATAATGATTGTTAATGGATTAGATATCATTTTAAATGATGTCAGAATGGATATCGTTTTATTTGGGAGGTTACTATGGAAAGTGGGGATTTAAGGATATTTCAATGTGTCGCACAAGAGGGGAATCTGACCCGAGCTGCGGAGCGCCTCGGTTACGTGCAGTCCAATGTGACAGCAAGGATACGACATCTGGAATCCGAAGTAGGGACACTGCTGTTTATTCGTCATAATCGGGGGATGACGTTATCTCCAGCAGGTGAGATGCTTCTGACGTATGCGGATAAAATTGTAGGCCTGCTCGATGAGGCTGGTAAAGCGTTGAGCTCTACAATTGAACCTTCTGGACCACTACGCATAGGCTCCACGCAGACTGCCGCAGCGGTACGTTTACCTGAGCTTTTTGTGAAATATTATAAACAGCATCCGGCTGTCTCCTTATCTTTGAATACAGGTAACTCTCAAGTGCTTATGGATCAGGTTATTGGGTATGAATTGGAAGGGGCGTTTATCGGTTGTTCATGTGATCACCCTGATATTGCTTCTACTCCCGTATTTGATGAAGAACTATTCGTTGTCTCCTCTGGTATGGGACCAGAAGATGAAGAACTCACCAGTAAACCGATTCTGGTCTACAGCATGGGATGTTCGTATCGTCAGATTTTGGAGGAATGGTTATCGGCTAGCGGTGTAACCCGTCCGGTCATTATGGAATTTGGAACCCTTGAAGCAATTATTAGCGGGGTTACATCCGGCATGGGAATTTCACTGTTACCCGAAATCGTCATTCGGCATCAGATCGAAAATGGATCACTGCGCAAGCACACACTCCCGGCAGGCATGAATCGGATGATGACTCATTTTATTACGCGCAAGGATGCTTTTGTCAGCAGTGCGCTTGGCGCATTTATGGGTATGCTGCCGCGGGAGTATGATATGATAGAGAATAGCGATTAATCAGAATTTAATAAGGAACAAGTAAAGGCAATCCGTTAAGGAAGTGATGAGCAATGGATTTATTTTCGTTTCAGCAAGATTCAGAACCTCAAGCAAGACTGCTCGCTGACCGCATGCGGCCAGAGCGTCTTGATGAATATATTGGGCAAGAACACATTATTGGACCGGGGAAATTGCTTCGGCGCGCTATCGAAGCGGATCAGATCTCGTCTATCTTGCTTTATGGTCCTCCGGGATGTGGCAAGACGACACTGGCACATATTATTTCCCAGCATACTCAAGGACAGTTTGTCCGTCTGAATGCGGTGGATGCTTCTGTCAAAGATGTACGTGAAGTCATCGAGCAGGCGCAAACGAACAAGCAGTTGTACGGAACAAAAACCATTTTGTTCCTCGACGAAGTACACCGTTTTAATAGTTCACGTCAGGATGCACTGCTGCCTGCAGTAGAGAAGGGCACGATCATTTTTATCGGTGCAACGACAGAGAATCCCTTTCATTATGTGAATGGGGCCTTGATGAGCCGTTCCACGCTGTTTCAGCTGGAGTCTTTGAACAAAGAGCATTCCCTGATTGCGATGCGCCGGGCACTGACGGATGTGGATAAAGGTTTGGGATTCATGGATCTGCAGGCAGACGAGGAGGCATTGGAGCATATTGCGACGATGGCAAATGGCGATATTCGGCGTGCGCTGAACGCCTTGGAACTTGCTGCACTGACTACACCGCCAGAGAAGAACGGCTCGATTCACATTACGCTTGATGTAGCTGAAGAATCTATTCGTCGTCCGATTGTGAAGGCAGATGAATCGACACAATATGATGTATTGTCGGCATTTCATAAAAGTATCCGGGGTTCCAGTGATGCAGCACTGTTCTGGTTTTTGTATGCGGTAGAGAAGCTGGGCATGGACCCGATGACGTTTATACGTCGTCTGATTGCAGCGAGCAGTGAAGATATTGGACTTGCGAATCCGCAAGCGATGACCCAGGCCATTGGGGCGCTGGATGCTTATCGCAATAATGGCTGGCCTGAAGCCAAGCTGAACATTGCCCAAGCGATCCTGTTTGCTGTTGAAAGTCCGAAGTCCAATGCGGTGTACACTGCGATCTCGAAAGCGATGAATGCCATTGATGAGGTGAAATCGGCTGAAGTCCCTCTTCATCTGAGGGATACCCATTATTCCGGTGCAGTGAAGCTGGGACATGAAGGTTACCAATACCCTCATAATTATCCGGGCCATTATGTGAAGCAGGAATATTTACCGAAACAGCTCTCACGCCGCATTTTCTATGAAGCAACGGAACAAGGCAATGAATCCAAGATTCGTCTAAACCAGCAGCGGCGCAGAGAGCTGTAAGATCCATGACCCGGGAGATGCTTGAACGATGAAAGAAATATTCTATATTGGAATCGGTGGAATTTTGGGTACATTATGCCGATATGGGATACAGTTATGGATGCCAGCAGCCAATGAGGGCTTTCCTTGGGCAGTGATGCTGATCAATGCCATCGGGAGCCTGTTTTTGGGTTGGTTCTTCACCATAGCTGTTCCAGGTAAAATAACGCCTCAACTTCGTCTTGCAATTGGTACGGGATTTACTGGGGCATTCACCACATTCTCCACCTTTACTCTCGATATGGTCCGTTTATCCGAGGGAGGAATGTGGGGGAAGGCTGTTATATACCTCGTTGTGAGTGTATTTGCAGGGTTATTGCTGTGTGCATTGGGGATTAAAGTTGGACAGCGAATGCTGAGTAAACCGACGCAGGATGGTGTTGCACCATGATCATCTGGATTGGTCTTGCAGGAATGTTGGGTGCAGTGCTCCGCTACAGTTTGGGTAGATGGATATCCGGTTCGCTCGGAACGGCCTTCCCATGGGGGACATGGGTCATTAATATCAGTGGTTCTCTGTTTCTTGGATTACTCTATGGCTGGCATAAGTCAGCTTCAATCCCGGAAGAAGTCTGGGTGATAGGGGGGACTGGATTTTGCGGAGCGTATACCACATTCTCTACATTTGGATATGAGACCCTTGGTTTGATGGGGCAGGAACGTTACTTAAGAGTAGTTATATACGTCATCAGTTCGGTACTGCTGGGGGTTGCGGCTTCTTTTGCAGGAGTGTGGCTGGCTGCATAAGTGAAAATAATTATTTTTTTTGCAGGAAAAAGAAGGAAAAAAGCCATCCGTCATGGTATACATGAAAGATGGCTTTTGTTATAGGAATACAGGGTATTGTGCAAAATCCATATGGGGAAGGATTCATTTCTGTTATTGATCTATTGCAGCGCCGGTACAGGCACTTTTTGAACCTGATCGATCGTTCCGCCGCCGAGACACACATCTCCATCATAAAACACAACGGCTTGACCTGGCGTGATCGCTTTTTGCTGTTGGTCAAACTGTACATCCACGCTGCCATCTTCCTGCCATGTCAGGGTTACACCCTGATCCGGCTGACGATAGCGGAATTTGGCTGTACAACGGAATGGTACGTTAGGCATGTGTGCTGCACCTGCGATCCAGTTTACACCTGTTGCAGTCAGACCGGTTGAATACAGGCTTGCATGTGCATCGCCTTGAACGACAAGCAGTTGATTTTTCTCCAAATCCTTGTCTGCCACGAACCAGGGTTCACCATTACCGGAACCGCCAATGCCGAGACCTTGACGTTGTCCAAGCGTATAGTACATCAGACCATCATGACGGCCCTTCACTTCTCCGGTTGCAATATCAACCATGTCTCCACCTTTGGCAGGAAGATAGTTGCTCAGGAACTCTTTGAAGTTGCGCTCGCCGATGAAGCAGACACCTGTGCTATCTTTTTTCTTCGCGGTGTACAGGCCAGCTGCTTCTGCAATCTTGCGCACTTCCGGTTTTGGAAGATGACCAATCGGGAACATGGCTTTGGACAGCTGGTTCTGATTCAGTGCATTGAGGAAGTACGTTTGGTCTTTGTTACTGTCCACACCGCGCAGCAGTTTGAACGTTCCATCTTCTTCAATGAGGCGAGCATAGTGGCCTGTAGCCACATAATCAGCGCCGAGATCCAGTGCTTTGTTCAGGAATTCGCCGAATTTGATCTCACGATTACACATGACATCAGGATTCGGAGTCCGACCCGACTTATATTCATCAAGGAAATAGGAAAATACTTTATCAAAGTACTCTTTCTCGAAGTTGACAGTGTAGTAAGGAATGCCGATCTGTTCGCAAACCCGGCGTACGTCCTCTGAATCTTCTTCAGCAGTACAGTGGCCGAACTCGTCCGTGTCATCCCAGTTTTTCATGAAAATGCCGATGACATCGTAACCCTGCTCCTTCAGCAGCAGTGCGGTGACGGAAGAATCGACACCTCCGGACATGCCAACGACGATCCGTGTATTTTCAATTGTTTTGGACATCGTTATCACCATTTCTCTATATAAATGTGTTTCGTTTCTTATTCTAGCATAACCGGACTCAAGTTACGATACACCCGGCCAACTTTGGATAGTGTCCACCACAGGCGCACATTTTGGAATTTCGTCAATCTTTCTTTTCCATAAAGCATGCAGATATGTTAACATTAGCTGAGGGTTATGATCGGAATACGGAGGATTAGAGGGACTAGGTCTGTATTTTTCATATCCCGCTGTGGCGGATCCTAGAAAGACGGTCTTGGACCACATCCTGTTATTTTATGTTTTACAACTTGTTTTTTCGAAAATTGAAAGAGGTGACTCCTTTGAAAATATCGACAAAGGGCCGTTATGGGCTCACAATCATGATGGAGCTGGCAGCCAGAACAGGCGAAGGCCCTACATCTTTGAAAAGTATTGCCGAGCGCAACCAGCTCTCGGAGCATTATCTGGAGCAATTGATCGCTCCCCTGCGTAATGCAGGACTGGTCAAGAGTATCCGTGGCGCCTACGGCGGTTACATTCTGGCAGGCGATCCTGCTACCGTAACGGCAGGGGATGTTATTCGTGTACTGGAAGGTCCAATCTCTCCAGTGGATTTCACGGAGGAAGATGATCCGGCGAAGCGCGACTTGTGGTTGCGCATCCGTGATGGCATTGCAGAAGTATTGGATTCAACAACGCTGAAGGATCTGATTACATTCCAGGATCAGGAGCAAAAAGACAGCTACATGTTCTATATCTAATATAGTTGATGATGAGCATCACAGACGACACACTAAAGCCCCCATATTTGGGGGCTTTAGCCGTGCAACAAGCTTCTTTAATGGTTTGAAAATATGGAAGTCCAACATATAACGGGGTGAAATCAATGAAAAGAATATATTTGGATCACGCCGCATCGACACCTATGCACCCACAAGTCGCGGAAGCGATGATGAAAGTTATGACAGGGCAATATGGCAATGCATCAAGTATCCATGCCTTTGGGCGTGAAGCCAAACGGACCGTCAGTGGAGCAAGGGATGTCATTGCGGCGTCTTTGGGTTGTTTCCCAGATGAACTCGTATTTACCGGAGGCGGCACGGAAAGTGACAATCTGGCGATATTTGGCGCAGTTTCAGCGAGAAATGAACGGGGACGGCACATCATTACAACGGCCATTGAGCATCATGCGGTACTGCATACTTGTCAGGAGCTGGAGCGACAAGGCTATGACGTGACCTATTTGCCTGTAGATGAGTACGGGAGAATACGTTTGGAAGAGCTGAAAGATGCCATCCGGCCAGATACAGTGCTGATCACCATGATGTATGCCAATAATGAAGTGGGTACGATTCAGCCTATCCGCGAAATTGGTGAACTGGCTCGTCAACATGATATTTTGTTCCATACCGATGCAGTTCAGGCTCTTGGCACCCAGGAAATATCTTGCAAGGAACTGCTTGTGGATCTGATCAGCTTCTCTGCTCATAAAATTAATGGCCCTCAAGGCGTGGGTGCACTATACGTACGACGCGGAATTGTACTGGAAGCGAGATCTCATGGTGGCCTTCAGGAACGGCAACGACGGGCGGGTACCGAGAATATAGCGGGTATCGCTGGTTTTGCGGAGGCGTTGAAAATATCAGGAGAACAAGCGGATGCGCGCCGTGAACATGATTTGGCATTGCGATTAGTACTTCTGGAACAATTGGAGCAGCATGTAGGGTTGGAGCATTTCCACGTCAACGGACATCCGGAATATACGCTGCCTAATATCCTAAACATCAGCTTTCCGGAAGTATCCACAGAGACGATGCTCATGAATCTGGATATGGAAGGCATCGCAGTTGCGAGCGGTTCGGCATGTACTTCCGGTTCCCTCGAAGTATCCCATGTACTCAAAGCGATGAAGCTGCCGGAGACATTTTTGCATTCCGCGATTCGTTTTAGCTGGGGGTTGGGTAATACTACGGAAGAAATCATGATAACCGCCGAAAAAATTGGAACCATTCTTGGGCGACTGCGTAATAGAGCCTAAGGGGCTCTTTGCACATGGAACAGAAGGAGGGAAGAAGTTCCATTTCATCGGTTGGATAGAAGCGGTTTTGATGATCGGCGTCTGATTGCCACTCATCAACTTTGGGCATACCTAGCAATAGCGCCGCGACTATTTAATGATAAGAAGATGAGGGGGACCCTGCGATGAAGCTTCAGGAAATGATCGGACTTGCCGTTTTTGACGTTGAGGATGGAAAGCAGGTCGGTAAAATCCAGGATTTCATTGTGAATGACGATTGGAAAATTGAAGGCATTGAACTTGAAAACAAAGGCCTGTTTACCAGTCATGTCAAAATCGTGCAGTGGCAAGATATCGTTGCCTACGGCGAAGATGCCGTCATGATCCGTAATCAACAGGCTGTCCGCAAAACGGGAGCCGACGACATAAAACACACGTACCTCCTCGGCCAGTCTAAATTGAAGGAGATGTCCGTGCTCACCGAAGAAGGTTTGCTGCTTGGACGTGTCTCTGATGTTTATTTT
Source organism: Paenibacillus sp. OK060 (assembly GCF_900101205.1). Lineage (NCBI taxonomy): Bacteria > Bacillati > Bacillota > Bacilli > Caryophanales > Paenibacillaceae > Paenibacillus > Paenibacillus sp. OK060. Next base: position 610,256 of record NZ_FNFR01000005.1, on the reverse strand, counting down.
GACCAGGAGTTGGGAAATACAATAATAGGGATTGAAATTACGGACGGTTTTGTGTCCGATTTGATTGAGGGCCGCAAATGGCTGCCATGTACAAGCGATATGTCTATTGGGGAAAGTGCCATTATGGTGCCGCCGCTGAGTGAACAGCGCTTGGAAAATGCCATTCATTCTGTTAATGGATAGGTGAATGAATATGAAATGTCCAAACTGTAGTTCCAAAGATATTGGGAAAATCGGTTCCCACCAGTTTTATTGCTGGGGATGCTTTATCGAATTAACAGTGAACGGTGAGAAAATGTCCGTATACCAAGTGGAAGAAGATGGCACGCTCAGCTCCCTCGATGATCTGTTCTTCGGGGAAGAGCTGCCGCAAGACTTCCCTCATCTTCATGCTTCTTCTTAATAAGAAGCATAACTTCTTCTATATGCGGTTTCATGATAAAGACTGTCATTGAATGCTGTCATGACAGATGTATATAGTTGCGGTTACATAGTGGTTCAAGGGAACTTGTATGAATATATGCTAACCCGGATCACAAGATGCGTCTCCTTCGTTATGAAGGAGACGCTTTTTTTGTGTGTTAATAAATATTCCCTTCCTTACATATACTGACTTTCAGAGCCAGTCCAAAAGGGAGAGATGCAAGTGGAACAATTAACCAAAAACAAGCTGTTCCGTTATGCCATCTGGCTGCTACTCGGATTGATTATTCTATATTTTATATGGCTGCTGCGGCCATTACTGCTTCATATATATGGATTTTTGAAAACAGTGCTGGCACCATTTATCGTGGCCCTCATCATATCCTATGTTCTCAATCCGATTGTAAGCATGCTGGGAGGGCGCAAAGTCCCTCGAACCATTGCCGTGCTGTTAATCTATGCTTTTTTCCTCACCTGTATCGGGGTCATCCTGATGAATGTCATTCCGGTGTTGATTGAACAGTTGGAGGAACTGAACGAGCATATGCCTGAACTGTCGATGCGTGCTCAGAGTCTGATGAACAATATGGATCACAAATTGATGCCGCCAAGTGTGCGTACAGGTATGAACAGCTGGTTTTTCCAGATGGAGGATCGGCTGACCCAGGGGATCACGAAGCTGATGGATAATATCGGGACAACCATTAATGTGTTGTTCAACGTGTTTATCGTGCCATTTCTCATTTTCTATATGTTAAAAGATTTTGAGGTGTTCGAGCGTACGATTGTGGCGTACCTGCCCCGCTCACGGCGCAAGGCCATTGTTTCGGTTATGAAAGAGATTGACACGGCCTTGGGAAACTATATTCGCGGACAATTTATCGTCTGTGTGATTGTGGGCATCTTTGCCTACATTGGTTACATGGTCATTGATATGCCTTATGCACTGCTGCTCGCGAGCATTGTCGCTGTATTTAACATCGTGCCTTATTTGGGGCCGTTTCTTGGAGCTGCTCCTGCAGTGGTGATGGCGTCTACGGTATCGTTCAAAATGGTGCTTTTCGTTGTTATTGTGAACACACTGTGCCAGGTGCTGGAGAGCAACGTCATCTCCCCTCAGGTGGTAGGGCGGACTTTGCATTTACATCCGTTGTCGATTATCTTCGCGCTCCTTGTGGGAGGCGAACTGGCGGGCATAGTAGGTCTCATTCTAGCGGTGCCAGTTTTTGCTGTTCTGAAGGTCATTGTGCAGCACTTTTTTGCCTATTACATCAAAAGAAGAACGGACTAATCGTAGCAACAGTCTGGTCCTAAAGGGTGCGTTGACACCATATAGGCATATCGATATAATGGAGGGGTATGTTTAGAACAAGAAATCGATGATGAAATGAAGTACGCCGAGGTTCCTTTCCTCAGAGAATAGACTTCTTCGGATCAGATGTAATCTGAGCCCGATGGCTGGAAGAGTCTTGAAAGTTGAAGCGGCGGAAAGCTAATTTCGGAGTGCAGGACAACCCTGCCGGGAGCGACCGTTATTTCGCATCAACGAGGAGATTGTTTGTTTCATCTGCGGATGAACAGCAATAACCAGGGTGGTACCGCGATTACAATCGTCCCTGACTATCAGGGGCGTTTTTTGTGTTTATTTTTACTTGTTAACAACCCGGAGCGAATACGCACCGGACTATTATAATTAATTGGGGGCACTCCGTATGAAAGCCAGTGAAATCCGGTCCAAATGGATAGAGTTTTTTGCAAGTAAAGGTCACAAAATCGAGCCAAGCGCATCGCTTGTACCTCATAATGATCCATCCCTTCTGTGGATCAATGCGGGTATGGCACCGTTGAAACCGTATTTTGACGGTCGGGAGAAACCGGAGAATCCACGTCTTGCCAACTCCCAAAAATGTATTCGTACGAACGATATTGAAAATGTCGGCAAAACTCGCCGTCACCATACGTTCTTCGAAATGCTCGGTAACTTCTCCATCGGAGACTATTTCAAGGAAGAGACGATTACTTGGGCATGGGAATTTCTCACAAGCAAAGAATGGATCGGTTTTGATCCGGAACGTCTCTCCGTAACGGTATACCCGGAAGACGAAGAAGCTTTCAAACTGTGGAACGAAAAAGTAGGCTTGCCTGCTGAGCGTATCATCAAACTGGATGAGAACTTCTGGGATATCGGCGAAGGTCCGTGTGGACCTTGTACCGAAATCTTCTATGATCGCGGCGAAGCTTATGGCAACGACATGAATGATCCCGAGATGTATCCAGGCGGGGAAAATGAACGTTACCTCGAAGTATGGAACCTGGTATTCTCCCAGTTCAATCACAACAAGGACGGTAGCTATACACCGCTTCCGAACAAAAATATTGATACAGGCGCAGGTCTGGAACGCTTTGCATCCATTCTGCAAAATGTGGATTCCAACTTTGACACAGATCTGTTCCAACCAATGATTCAAAGAACAGCGGCTCTTGCCGGTGTGAAATATAATGACAGCGTAGAGATTGACGTTGCACTTAAAGTCATTGCCGACCACATTCGGACCGTTGCCTTTGCTGTGGGTGATGGCGTTCTGCCAAGTAATGAAGGACGCGGATATGTCATTCGCCGTTTGCTCCGCCGTGCCGTACGTTACGGAAAAGTACTGGGACTGGACCGTCCATTCCTATATGAACTGACAACGACTGTTGGTGAAGTGATGGGGATGTACTACCCGGAAGTCGTGGACAAACAGGAGTTTATCGCTAAAGTGATCAAAACCGAGGAAGAGCGTTTCCACGAAACACTCACAGATGGTCTGGCTATTCTTGCGGATATCAGCGGCACAGCCAAGTCCGAAGGACGTACGGTTATTAGCGGGCCTGAAGCATTCAAACTATATGATACGTACGGTTTCCCGTTTGACCTGACAGAAGATTATGCAGCAGAGCATGGTCTGACGGTAGATCGTGAAGGTTTTGATGCTTCGATGCAGAAGCAGCGTGAGCTGGGACGTGCAGGACGCCAAGAAAGCGAGAGCATGAAGGTTCAAGGCGGACCGCTTGCCGATCTTGCGGTTAAAAGCGAGTTTGTTGGTTATAATGACCTGTTGACGGAAGCAAAAGTGGTAGCCATCGTTGCTGGTGACGCACTGGTAGACTCCGTAAGCGAAGGACAGACATGCCAGGTCATCCTTGATAAGACTCCGTTCTATGCGGAAAGTGGCGGACAAGTGAGTGACCAGGGCTTGCTGCGCGGAGCCAGTGTAACGGCGAAAGTGCAAGGTCTGTTCAAAGCTCCGCTGGGACAACACGTACATCTGGTGACTGTAGAGTCCGGTGAACTGCGTGTGGGTGATGTGATTAAAGCTGAAGTGGATGCGTCCAAACGCGGCGATATTATCAAAAACCATACCGCAACTCATTTGCTGCACAAAGCGCTCAAAGATGTGCTCGGAACGCATGTCAATCAGGCAGGATCACTCGTAGAGCCTCAACGTCTGCGCTTTGACTTCTCGCACTTCGGCAGCATTACGCCGGAAGAATTAACAGAGATCGAGCGTCAGGTAAACGAACAGATCTGGAATCGTCTGAACGTAAACATTGAACTGAAAGCTATTGATGAAGCTAAAGAAATGGGTGCAATGGCACTGTTCGGTGAAAAATACGGCGATATCGTACGTGTGGTACAAGTCGGAGACTATAGTTTGGAACTTTGTGGCGGCTGTCACGTAAACAATACATCAGAGATTGGTATCTTCAAGCTGGTGAGCGAGAGCGGAATCGGCTCCGGCGTACGTCGGATCGAAGCTGTGACTGGCCGTGGCGCGTATCTGTATGTAGAAAGTCAGCTTGAATTGCTCAAACAATCCGCATCCCTGCTCAAAGCAAATGTGGCGGATGTTCCTAAACGCATTGAAGGTTTGAATCAGCAATTGAAAGAAGCTGCGAGAGAGACTGAATCACTGCAAAGCAAACTGAGTGCCATGGAAGCAGGCGCATTGACAGATCAAGTGGTACAAGCAGGAAATACACAATTGCTTGCAGCTCGTGTGGATGCTCCGAACATGGATGCACTGCGTACAGTGGCTGATGAATTGAAAGTAAAACTGCCTAATGCAGTACTCGTACTGGGTGCTCCATCTGACGGCAAAGTGAATTTTGTTGTAGCTGTCCCTGCTGAACAAGTAAAACAAGGGCTGCATGCAGGTAAAATCGTCAAGGAAGTTGCGGCAGTATGCGGCGGCGGAGGTGGCGGACGTCCTGATATGGCGCAAGCCGGAGGCAAGGATGCAACCAAGCTGGATGAAGCGTTGAAACTGGCGGTTTCACTGGTTAGCGGGCATATTGCATAAATCCATTGAGCGGCTTTCAATCTTCAAAATATAAGTCGAAATGGTTCTGTTCGTTTATATTTTGTACCCAAGAGCGAGTGGAATCGAATGATGCAATATGCTGAAGCCAGTAAAGGACAAGCAAAAAACACAATTGGCTTATCCTTTGTTTACTTGTGGCAGTCAGAATATGTTATTATATAAGCAGAAATCAATTCGGCAGGACATGGTCCCCATGTTCATGCAGGAGCGAGGTGTCATCAATGGACTCCATGGATAAGACGGTTAAATTTAATGTGAAAGCCGACGAGCAGGAAGCATCCTCCAAAGAGATTCTTCTCACGGTATATGATGCACTGGTGGATAAGGAGTATAATCCTATTAACCAGATTGTCGGGTATCTGATTTCTGGAGACCCCGCATACATCCCTCGTCACAACAATGCACGCAGTCTGGTCCGTAAAAAAGAGCGTGATGAGCTGATTGAAGAGCTTGTTCGTTCTTATCTGGCCAATCACCGGTAATGTACATCGCTTCCGCTGTGATGCAGCTATGCAGGCAGCGGGAAATGAACCGACAGAAGACAGCCTGAAGCTTGAGAAGGCGATTATTAATCGACCTAAGCAGGCTTGAGGATGGGAGAGCATGGATGAAAATATTAGGTTTGGACTATGGGGACCGAAGAATCGGAGTTGCCGCTAGTGACGCCTTCGGTTGGACTGCCCAGGGATTGGAAGTACTTGAACGCCGCCGGGATGAAGGTGAGTTCGTTCGTATTGCTGAACTTGTGCGTGAGCATGAGATTGGCGAGATCGTAGTCGGACTTCCCAAAAACATGAACGGCACCGTAGGGCCGCGTGGTGAAATATGCATCGCTTTTGCCGACCGCCTGCGGGGCGAACTGAATTTACCTGTTCACCTTTGGGATGAACGGCTGACAACTATGGCAGCAGAACGAACGCTGCTTGAAGCGGATGTCAGTCGCAAAAAACGCAAGCAGGTTGTGGACAAAATGGCCGCAAGCTTGATTTTGCAAAATTATTTGGATGCCAATAGTAAAAGGTGAGGGGGATCAACAATGGCTGAAGATCAACTGGGTATGGAAGAAGAATCGGAGATTATTTACATTGCGGATGACGAGGGTAATGAAGAGGAATTCGAAGTCATCATGAAATTCGAAGTGGACGGTTCGGAGGCCAAGTACATGATGGTTGCTCCGGTTGAACCCGAAGATGGAGAGACGGATGTTTATGCATTCCGTTATGAAGAAGAGGGCGACGATATTAAACTTTTCGTCATCCAAGATGATGCCGAATGGGATATCGTCGAGGAGACGTTTAATACATTTCTTGCAGAAGATGAAGAGGAAGCGAACTAAATGACAGAATACAGCCGCGAAGACTTGAAATGGACAGATTCGCTGCGTCTGGCTTTTGGTGCTCACGTTGAGCTGGAAGAAGAGAACGGTAAATCGCATCCGTATGACCTGTTGGCTGAGTTTGAAGTGAAGGGCCAACAGTATGCGGTGCTCCGCAGTTCATTACGTCCTTATGACGAAGTTGAACTTCTGCGGGTTTTACCGGGAAGTGAAGGCCAGATCATGCCGGAATTAGTTACGATTGACGATGATGATGAGTGGGAGAACATCTCGGAACTGTATGATGAATGTACACTCCCCATTGACGAAGATTAATCAGCTTCAAATTGAAGAAACCGGGAGGGCGGAGAAGTCCGCTCTTTTTGGTTGTGTAAAGGAGTTGTTTCTTTTTTGAAAGGGAAAGCAATAGTAGTCATACTGCTTATCATTGTAGTTCTTGCCGGAGGCGCAGGCGGTTACGTATGGAGTATGATGCGTCCCGTGGAAGCTTCTACAGAACCGGTCGTATTCGAGATTAAGAGCGGATCGGGAACTTCGAAAATCGCGGATCAGCTTCAAGAGGAAGGCCTCATTCGAAGCGGGTTAACATTTAAAGGGTATTTAAAGTGGAAAAACCTAGGTTCTAATTTCATGGCGGGTACATATTCTATGAATCCTGGCGTGACATATGATGAGATTGTTAGCAAGTTGAGTAGTGGCGAAGTTGTACCAGAGGAAATGGTGAAATTTACGATTCCGGAGGGTTATACTGTTCTGCAAATGGCGGGTAAGCTTTCTTATGAGCATGTCGTAGATCGAGATGAATTCATCAAGCTGGCTAATGATCCTTCGGCCTTTGATGTAGATATCGTCAAAAATATTCCAGTGGATGAAGAACTTCGCTACGTATTGGAAGGGTATCTGTTCCCGGAAACGTATGAGCTGAAAAAAGGAAGTTCCACGCATGATGTGATGCAACGGATGCTGGAAGAATTTCAGACCAAGATTAATTCCATTCCTGATTTGGAAGCCAAGCTCCAAGAGAAGAACCTTTCCCTGCATGAACTGCTGACCATTGCGTCACTGGTGGAGAAAGAAGTTGTAGTGGATGAGGAACGTGCTCTGGTTGCCGGTGTAATCTACAATCGGATTAATCAGGATATGAAGCTGGAGATTGATGCTACCGTGCAATATCTGCTCGACAAGCCGAAGGAGCGGTTGTTTTTCAAGGATCTAAAGGTGCAAAGTCCCTATAATACGTATCTGAATAAAGGCTTGCCACCAGGTCCAATTGCCAGTCCAAGTCTTCCGTCCATTGAGGCAGCGCTAAATCCGGAAGCTTCGGAGTATCTGTTCTATGTGACGAAAAAGGATGGCTCGTCTGGACATCTATTTGCCAAAACGTATAAGGAACATCAGCAAAATATAGCCAAAAGTAAGGCTGCGCAATAAGCGGAGGGGATGTATATGAGTACGAAACATGAACTGCTCGTTACGGCGGCAAATGTGAAAGAGGCAGAGGTGCTGCTCCAAGTAGGAGCAGATGCTTTGTTAATTGGGGATGATCGCTTCGGCATGCGTCTTCCCGGCAGCTTCAGTGTGGAAGAAACAGCAGAGGTCGTTGCCGTTGCAGCGAAACATCAGGCTCGTGTATACGTGTCCATGAACAATCTGATGTCCAACGAGTTGCTAAAGGAATTACCTGAATACGTTCAAGCTCTGGGTAAAATCGGTGTTCATGGGGTGGAGTTCAACGATCCATCTGTGCTCGCCGCTATTAAGGAGCATGCTCCGCATATCCAGCTGCACTGGAACGCTGAGATGACATCGACCAACTATGCAACAGCCAACTACTGGGGGGCCAAAGGAGCGAGTCGTGTCGTGCTTGCTCGGGAGCTGAATATGGACGAGCTGACAGAGATGGTTCCATTTCTGAAGGTGGAAGCTCAGGTTCAGGTACATGGCATGACGAACATTTATCATTCCAAACGGAGTCTGGTGCAAAGTTATATGTCCCATCAGGGGCGTCCTGTAGAGGGGCATTTGGGTAAAGAGCGTGGTTTATTTCTGATCGAGGCTGAACGCCGGGATGAGAAGTTCCCGATCTATGAAGACCTGAACGGAACTCACATCATGAGTTCGGAGGATATTTGTATTCTCGAAGATCTTCATCTGTTGATGGAGGCCGGGGTACACAGCTTCAAAATCGAAGGCATGTTAAAATCGCTTGCGTATAACGAAGCTGTTGTACGTGCATACCGTATAGCTCTGGACAGTTATGCAGCTGATGCCGATGCTTATGCATTTTGTGAAGAATGGCTGGACGAGGTTCGTCAGTTGCAGGACCCTGAACGGGAATTGTCGTTTGGATTTTTCTATAAAGAACAGGTGTATTAATAGACGAGGTGAACAACATGGAAACAGTGGCGGTACAGCGGAAGTTCTCGGGTAAACGTAACCGTCTGGACAAACCGGAGTTGCTTGCTCCGGCGGGCAACCTGGAAAAACTTAAATTTGCAATCCATTATGGTGCAGATGCTGTGTATATCGGTGGACAGGCATACGGATTGCGTTCCAACGCGGATAACTTTAGCTTTGAAGAGATGCGTGAAGGTGTGGAATTTGCTAAAAAATATGGAGCTAAAGTTTTCGTGGCAACCAATATTTATGCGCATAATGAAGATATCGAAGGCATTCAAGCGTATTTGCAAAACTTGTATGATGCAGGAATTGCAGCTATTATCGTAGCAGATCCAGCAATTATTGAAGTGGCTCAGCGTGCCGTACCGGGTCTGGAAGTGCATTTGAGTACACAACAATCCACTCTGAACTGGCAAGCTGTGAAGTTCTGGAAGGATGAAGGTCTTCCACGCGTCGTTCTTGGTCGTGAGACAAGCTTTGAGGAGATTGAAGAAATCAAAGCCAATGTGGATATCGAGATCGAAGCCTTTATTCATGGAGCGATGTGTTCGTCATATTCCGGACGTTGTGTGTTGTCCAACCATTTTACGGATCGTGACTCCAACCGGGGTGGCTGCTGCCAATCCTGCCGCTGGAAGTATGATCTCTTTGAAGATGCCCGGGAAGATACCGTGTGGGTCAGCGAAGAAGAAATGCAAATGCAGGCACCTGCACCATTCAAATTGGGCGAGAACCAGCTGCCCCTATTCCAGGAACAGGACAATTCTTTTTCCATGGGTTCGAAGGATCTGTGCATGATTGGGCATATTCCTGAGCTGATTGATGTTGGTGTGGATAGTTTCAAAATCGAAGGACGCATGAAGTCGATTCACTACGTGGCTACCGTGGTTAACGTATATCGTCAAGCTATTGATTCTTATGTGGCTGACCCGGAGAACTATGTATTGAAGCCTGAGTGGGTAGAGGAAATGAACAAGGCAGCGAATCGTCCACTGAATACCGGATTTTTCTATGATACACCGGATCATGAGGACCACATCTATGAACCGGAAGAAAAAGCGGTACCTTTCGACTTTGCTGGATTGGTTATGGACTATGATGCGGCTACAGGAATGGCGACCATTCAACAGCGCAATCATTTCAAACCTGGACAGGAAATCGAATTTTTCGGTCCGGGAGGCCACTTTTTCAAACAAGTGGTTGGGGAACTGCAGGATGAAGAAGGCAATGTGCTCGATGCAGCTCGTCACCCGTTACAGCGTGTAAAAATGAAGGTGGATCAACCTGTTTCCTACTTTGATATGATGAGAAAAAAGAAGTAGGTTCAAATGCCTAGTTTTTAACAAAATAATATTATGCTTTAACAATATAGTGTTATAAAATTTACAAATTTGACCTCCGTATATCGGTATATGGGGGTCTTTTTTTTATAGAAAAATAGGAAAAAAGTTGTAATAAATTTCGAAAAAACGAAAGGGGAAAGGAGAAAGCTGTCGAATACTACATATTTATAGGGGAGAGAAAGAAAAATCCAACAAGTAAATTACTGGCAGGTGAATGGGATTGGTTCAAAAGAAGCAGAAGGACAGTGGGGAAGAGTTGAAAATACCCGAGAAGGTTAAGCCCGAGAAGGTTCAGAAAGTGAAGAAAGAAAAAGGTGTTAAAAGTAAGACAGGGGATGCCTCAGGCAAAAAGTCTTTTACATTGGGCTCAGGTAAGCTGAAGTCGGGGTGGAACAAGACCAAAAACCAGTTGAAGAATCAAAACTGGAAAGATGTTGGGGGAACCACGTTTACACAGATTAAGAAGGCTAATCCGGTTAAATCGGTAGGCGTCAAGCTGTTTTTGGTCTTTTTTGTAGGAATCATGTTTTTTGTTATTGGTTTAGGTCTATTATCCTATGCTAAAGCCAAAGATACGATTGAGAAGAATGCATCCCGATCAAATCAGGAAACGATTGAACAAACCAAACAAAAAATGGACATTATCCTGGAACGGTTTGTAGACACATCTACACAAATTTTCTTCGATCCGGAAATGCAGTCCTTGCTTCAAAAGATGTCTGATAAGAATTTGTCAGCATATGATACGTTTGTGAATTCAAGCTCCATCAACAAACAATTATCGAATATTGCTTTTACGAATAAATCTATGGAAGCGATTTATCTTGTGCCTACAGACGAAACAAGATCTACAATGGGCACAGGTAACAGCAGTTCTTCCATGGGCGACATTCGGAATGAGAGTTGGTACGACGAGTTGGTACAAGCAGGTGGATATCGCTGGCTTCCAACGGAAGTCAAAGAGGACGGCAGCACACCAACGTTCCGAATTGCCCGTTCAATGAAGAACCTGCAAGGGACAACCCAGTCCTATGTGTTAATCATTGAATTGAAATTGGAGGTTCTGGAGCAGCAATTGAAATCACTTGACTTGGGTGAAGGCGCAGTCCTCCAGCTCATTGCTCCGGACAACAAGGTTGTAGCTTCAACGATTGCTGATCGTACAGGAAAAGATACGGATTTGGCTTTTATAAAAGAGTTGAAAGAAAAATCCGGCAGCACGAATACGGAGTATACGGTGGATGGAAATTCAACCAATATGCTGGCGTCATACAGCACCATGGATACATCCGATTGGAAACTGATTGGGATGGTTCCAACTTCGATCCTGGTGAAAGATGCCAAGGGTATTCTTACACTGACTTTGTGGATGGCATTGATTGATGCCGTTATTGCGATACTGATCGGTATTTGGATGGTTCGTATGATTGCCCGCCCAATGGGCAAATTGAAAGATCTGATGCAAGAAGGTGCAAAAGGGAACCTCAAGGTGCGTACACCTTATAGCTCCCAGGATGAAATTGGCCAATTATCGGCTGCATTCAATCTGATGATGGAGCAAATTACGAAACTCGTGGAGCAAACCAACCGATCTGCACAGGAAGTATTGGATACTGCTTCTGAGCTAAGCAGTGCATCCAAGAAAACAGCAGTCTCTGCTTCAGAGATTGCCGTTGCCACTGAAGAAATTGCAGGTGGAGCAAGCAGTTTGGCAACAGAAGCGGAGCGTGGAAACGAATTGACCGACAATATCTCCCGTCAGATGGAGAGTGTGGTCGCCGCAAATGAACAAATGGGTGATTCAGCCCGCCATGTAGAGAAATCCAGTCAGACAGGTACACAGCATCTGAACCAGTTGATGACCAAAACACAGAAGACAGAAGAAATGATTGGTGCGTTGGTGAACAAAGTGGATTCCTTGAAAGAGAGCACATCCTCTGTTCTGAAGGTGCTTGACGTCATGCAGAATATTACCAAACAAACGAACATTCTCTCCTTGAATGCAACAATTGAAGCCGCTCGTGCTGGTACAGCTGGACGCGGGTTCATGGTGGTAGCAAATGAGGTTCGTCAGTTGGCTGAACAATCAAGACAGTCCATTGATATGGTCGGCGACATTACAGACAAGATTATGACCGAAATGAATGAGACGGTAGATCAACTGTCTGCAGCTTATCCATTATTTAAGGAACAGATGGATGCCGTAAAAGATACCAATGTAATATTTGCTTCAGTACAGCAACAAATGGGTGCTTTTGTTGAGAGTCTGAGCATGGTCACCGGCTCAATCGGAGATTTGAATCAATCTCAAGGTACGTTGTCCGAAGCGATGAGTAATGTCAGCGCAGTAGCTGAACAATCTTCTGCAACGTCCCAGGAAGTTGCCTCCTTGAGCAGTGAACAACAAAATATCAGCAACCAACTGGTGAATTTGTCAGCAAAACTAGAGAATGTATCGACAGAATTGAAAGATACATTGTCTCGCTTTACAGTCTAATTTGAACCTGTTTGCTTCATTTGAGAAGCCTGTCCCTAATAAGGGACAGGTTTTCTTGTTGTTACCGGATAATTCCATTCTGAATGTAGAATACTATGCCAAAACGCTGAACGGGGTGGCCAGATGCATGTACAACTGAAGCGGCGCATTTATATTACATGTATTCTTCTTACGGGTTTATTCGCTTTGCTTATGATTCGTTTGGCTTGGGTTCAGGGCATTCAAATCAACCGCACGATGCCAGGATTTCAACGTACCGTTCGTGAAATGTCTGTATTGCAGCGAGAGCGTGGAGTGGTTCTGGATACGGGACGAGGACAGTTTACCGATTATAAGGGGCAGCCCCTAACAGGCAAGCTGGAATGGGGGTTGGTCCTTTTTCCACATTCAGATCAAACAAGTCATGCATATCTATCCACAATGGCAAATTCGGAAGTTAAGGAATTGGCGGCTCTCTTACATACTGATGTGAAGTCGTTACAAAAGGAATGGAATCAAGGGAACGCACCCCATTTCTGGACAGCAGGTGCCAACCAGCCGAGTACGTTGACCGATTCTCAGGTTGCCCGACTACGTGAATTGAAGGCAGACGGAGCGAGTGTGTATCCTCTCATGACACGTTATGGACAAGCAGCTACGGGCATGCAATGGTTGGGTTATCTTGCTGAACAGCCTGGGTTCTCGAATGTGCAGTCGGGTCACAAAAATGAGGTGAAGCAGCCTTTTGCCATGAAATCTGGAGCAGCTGGGTTGGAAAGAACAATGGAGCCTTTATTGATGGGCATTGGGCCTACTCTGTTAACACGCATGGTTACAGGTTCAGGAGAAGTTATTCCGGATATCCAGCCACGCGTGATTGCCCCCTCCAATACACACTATCCATTGCATGCAGAGACGACGATCAATATCGATGTGCAGCAAGGGATAGAGCAGATTGTGAAGAAGTCCGGAATGAAGGAAGGAGCTATCGTTGTGCTGGATGCAGCCAATGCAGACGTACGTGCAATGGTTTCGGCACCGTTCTATAATCCGCAGCATGTAGACCCTAAACAAACGGCTTGGTCGAATCGTGCCGTGCAGGGGGCTGTACCGGGTTCCATATTCAAAATCGTTACAGCAGCGGCCGCGCTGGAATATCACGCAGTATCCAAAAGGGAGACTTTTCATTGTGGTGGCGAGTGGGGGAAATATGGTCTGTCCTGCTGGAAGGAGCATGGGCATGGGACATTGAATCTGGAGCAAGGGTTTGCCGAGTCCTGCAATATTGTATTTGCTGAAACTGCTCGTCGGCTCAGTATGGAGCAGTTGGAACGTACGGCAGATGCTTTGGGATTGGCACGTCCAGTTGGCTGGGAGGGAAAGCAAATCGCAGGAATGACGGTACTGCATCATTTTGATCATGAGGACGCAGGAAGAGTGAGACTGCCATCCGTCTCTCCTCTGGATGAAGGAGCCAAGGTACAGACGGCTATCGGTCAGCGGGACGTTCTGGTGACTCCATTACAAGCGGCTAATCTGATCGTTACGCTCTTGCATGATGGCAAGGTGAGTGCTCCACGCCTTGTTCAGCGTATCCGATATGCCGATGGCGATACGATGCTGGATATGCCGATGCATGATTCACCATCTTCGGCAGGACGGATCTCTCCAGCTACGGCGCATCAACTGTTATCTTGGATGAAGAAGGTTGTCAGTGACGGAACGGGAAAATCCCTGCAACATGCACGGTGGCAGGTGGCAGGGAAGTCAGGCACAGCACAGGTACAGCAGCATGGAGAGAAACGTAACCATCAATGGTTTATCGGGTATGGACCTACGGAACAACCCAAATATGCTGTAGCTGTCCTTGTCCAAAACGTTGCTCCAAGCAGCCGTCATCAAGCAACGGCGATGTTCAGAAAAGTGATGGACTATTTGGCTGAATCCTCATGATTACCGGGAGGAGCAGGTTCTTGCACCGAAGGCTCAGCATTCATACGAGAGGTGGTGCTACCCGGTGTGTCCATCACTAATGGGGAGGATTCGAATTCATCCTTCGGCAAGTGAATCCATTGCTGGAGATATCCTTGTTGCAGTAGTTCTTTGAGCAGAATCAGCAGCACCGGAGACAATACCACACCGGCCAGACCAAAGACAGAGAGCGAGATCAACATAAAAGAAAGCATCAAGTATGCGGAAGAGACTCCGATTGAATTACCCGATATTTTGGGCTCCAGCAGTTGGCGTGTCAGCATGGTTACAGCAAGGACTACAATTAAGCCAATCGCAAGGCTGCTATTTCCCACAATGAACAGATACACAATCCACGGAATGAATATAACTGGAACACCAAGCAAAGGCACAAGGTCAAAAACGGCGCAGATGGCTGCGATGGTGAAGGCATTGGCAGTTCCAAGAATCAACAAGCCTGCATAAATCAATACAAAAGTAATCAGCATCATAATCATTTGGGCCTTCAAATACGAACGGATCGTCTTGAACACATGATTACGCATAAATTCAAGAGCCAGCTTCAACGTTTTTGGTGTTTTGGCCCGGGCAAATTTCCTCCAGGATTCAATCTCGATACTGAGAAAAAACGCGAGAATAATGGCAATCCCGAAATTAGTAATAAAGGAAGAAAATGAACTGAGAAAACCGATGACGATTTGTGCACCACTGGTCACCCATTTGGACAGGAATCCGGTCAGTGTAGCAAAATAGTCACTAACCTTCTCGGTTATTCCGTCAGGTAAAGCATCGGACTTGTCCTGAATAAAATAAACCAGATTGGTGAATTCACGCTGGACCATCTCGATATAATAAGGAAAATTATCCTGCAAATTAGAAATTTGGGATACGATAATTAATCCCAATCCAAAAAAGGCAGCAACAATAACAGCAAGAAACAACAAAACCGAAATAGCGGCGCCCAAGGTTTTGGGCAATCCTTTGCGGTGCAGAAATCTTGCCAGGGGTTCGATCATCCAATACACTATAAATGAAAGAAAAACTGGCGCAGCCAATTGATATAATCGACTGAATCCGTACATGATAAAGTACACGGTTAATACGAGCAGCGCAATGTCAAAGACGGTGCGCCCATATTTTTTGTAAAGCGGCAGCATGGGCAGGGCTCCTTTGTTGGTCATTAAGGTAAAAATTAGGATGCATTTATTGTACACGATAGCTATCTTTTTGGGAAAAGAGGATTCAAGAAAAGGCTGAATTATGATAAAATTAAAGGCGGTTTATTTTGGTTAGTGCTATATTATGGCACGGTAATTCAGCAAGAGAAGCGGGGAGTTTGTAGCATGACAAATTTACTTCAGAGCATATTACTGTGGTTATTGTACATTTCATCGTTTTACGCCTTTATTCCGAGTTTAGTTAGCAGATTTTTCGGTTTTCGTGTGTTCAGGCGCGGGAGAAGTGAGACGGAGTTTTCCTTAACCTTTGATGATGGGCCGGACCCGGAATACACACCCAGATTGCTTGATTTACTACACCAGTATGGGGCAAAGGCAACGTTTTTTGTAGTCGGGGAGCATGCAGCCCGTCATCCCGAACTCATTCAGCGTATACATGAGGAAGGTCATCTTCTCGGAATTCATAATTATATTCACAAAACGAATTGGTTGATGCGACCGCGTACGGTTCGAGATCAGATTCAACGAACAGGTCAGATTATTCAGGAGGTTACGGGGGTAAGAACTTGTTATTATCGTCCACCGTGGGGGATTATGAATCTGTTTGATTTTTTCAGTAAAAAAGATCGTCGGATTATTCTGTGGTCGTCCATGTTTGAGGACTGGAGAAGTAGTGTAGGCGTTGAGAAATTGACAGAACGAATGTTGAAGGAGCTAAGGGGCGGAGAGGTCATGTTGCTGCATGATCGAGGGACTACCCTCGGCGCTGATGCACACGCGCCGGAGCAGATGCTCCAGGCGCTCGAAGTCGTATTGCAGGAGGCAAACAGGCAGCAGTTGCACAGTGTACGCATCGATACGTTGATGGGAGGCGTTACGGTGAGCGAACCTAAAAGTACAAATCAACCACAAACACATTTATCACCTTGGAAACGGATGGTTGTTGCTTTGTGGCTAGGGTGGGAGAAGTTGTTTCATTGGGTATACCATCTGCATACAGCGTCACCGGAGGACCCATTGCTGCATTACCGCTCCCGCGTATATCATGGAGCATTGGTTGAAATGAATGACGGGCATGTGATTCGTAACGGAGATCCGGTTATTGAACTTCATTTTGATAATAAAAAGCTTTTCGATCTAGGTATGACTTCACGCTCAAGTATGCATCTGGCCATTCGCATGATTCGGGCCATGGAACAGCAACTTCCTGATTTGGCCCGGCAGGTCGCACTTGAACCTGAACTTCGTTCAGCCAAGGCTCTATACGGTGTGAGCATGATTAACCGGGGACCGGAGAAATTCGGGTTTACGGTTCGGGAGTTGGCTCCTGGGCCGTTCAGTTCTGCATCCAAAGTGTATCTGAAACTGCTGCTAAGCGTCATTCATCCGGCAGGAACGAAACGTCTGAAGCAGCGATCCGAACAATTGGTTCCAAAAATGATTGCCATGCCGCTTGACGTGTTGCTGGATCGATATGGTCAGCACGCATTGGTAGCTGCAACGGCGGAACAGTCCTCTGAGGAATTGTTGGTTCCTGAACAGGATCTTGTACCTGAACGAAACTGATTGCGAAATGAATAAAGAAAAGGGTTGCCCTTCGCCGAAGTCGGCTGAAGAGCAACCCTTTATTTATGTTTCCGATATAGAAATTCACCGGATATCTCATACTTGAATTAGATACTCAGTACGCCGCCGTTGCTTGCATTCGTTACCAGTTTGGAATAACGAGCGAGGTAACCGGTTTTTACTTTCGGTTCAAAGCCTTTCCAACCTGCGCGACGACGTTCGAATTCTTCGTCACTGATATGCAATTCGATGATGCGGTTGTTCAGATCAAGTTCAATGATGTCTCCTTCTTCAACAAAAGCGATTGGACCGCCTTCAGCAGCTTCTGGAGAGATATGTCCGATACTGATTCCGCGGGATGCGCCAGAGAAGCGTCCGTCGGTGATCAGACCTACTTTGGCACCAAGGCCCATACCTACGATTTGGGAAGTAGGAGCGAGCATCTCAGGCATACCTGGTCCGCCTTTTGGTCCTTCATAACGGATAACGACAACATGTCCTTCTTTTACCTTGCCGTTTGCAATGCCTTCGAGCGCTTGTTCCTGGGAGTCGAAGCAAATAGCAGGACCTTTGTGATATCCACCAACCGAAGCGTCAACAGCACCAACCTTGATGATGGCGCCTTGTGGTGCAAGGTTACCAAACAATACAGCCAAGCCGCCTTTTTCGGAATGCGGGTTATCCAGGTGGTGGATGACATTGGTATCTTGGATTTCCTGACCTTCAACGTTCTCACGGATCGTTTTACCTGTTACCGTGATACAGTCGCCATGAATTGCACCTGGTTTCTTGAGCAATTCGTTCAGAACTGCACTTACGCCACCCGCATTGTGAACGTCTTCGATGTGAAGATCGGAAGCAGGTGCCAATTTGGCCAAGTGAGGAACGCGGTTAGCAACTTCATTGATTCGCTCGATTGGATACTCGATGCCTGCTTCATGAGCCAGTGCCAATGTATGAAGTACCGTATTCGTGGAACCACCCATAGCCATATCCAGTGCAAAAGCATTGTCGATGGCTTCTACAGTAACGATATCGCGTGGTTTCAGATCCAATTTGATGAGTTCCATCAGTTGTTTAGCGGATTGTTTAACAAACTCACGACGCTCAGGAGCAACAGCCAGGATGGTTCCGTTACCTGGCATAGCCAGTCCCATCGCTTCAGCCAGACAGTTCATGGAGTTCGCAGTGAACATACCGGAGCATGATCCACATGTTGGACAGCCGAACTGTTCAAGTTCAAGCAAGCTCTTATCATCGATTTTACCAGCTTGATAAGCACCTACGCCTTCAAAAACGGAGGTCAAGGACAGAGCTTTACCATTGCTGTCACGACCTGCCTTCATTGGACCGCCGCTGACAAACACGGTAGGGATATTACAGCGGAGTGCGCCCATCATCATACCTGGTGTGATTTTGTCACAGTTCGGGATACATACCATGCCGTCGAACCAGTGTGCAGATACAACGGTTTCCACGGAATCCGCAATAATGTCACGGCTTGGCAGCGAGTAACGCATACCAATGTGTCCCATGGCGATTCCGTCGTCAACTCCGATGGTGTTGAATTCGAATGGAACGCCACCGGCTTCACGAATAGCTTCCTTTACAATTTTACCGAATTCCTGCAGGTGGACATGGCCGGGCACGATATCGATGTAAGAGTTACATACGGCAATAAATGGTTTGCCAAAGTCCTCTTCTTTAACGCCCGCTGCGCGGAGCAAACTGCGGTGCGGTGCACGGTCAAAACCTTTTTTGATCATATCGGAACGCATCTTCTTGGCTGACATGGTGTATTTCCCCCCAAATTTATAATATTGAGCAACATGAATGGAAATATAAATGGCAGTGCATCTGTCGTTTAATTTCATCCGTACTCTAAAAAAATTGACCAGTGATACTGGTTTCGAGCTTCCCGTAGTTTGTGAAGTTCTTTGCTGCTTTAAACCCGTGAACAACCCGGTTTTTCTATAGAGTCTATCACAACCGTCGTCATAATTCTACAATTCAATAGAAAGAAGCTTCAATCCATTAGTGGAATGAAGCTTTCTTGATTTGATGCACTGCATCAGGTGATCTTTCACTGCTACCTATGGGGATAGACTAACTGCTCCCGCCTTTGCGGCCAATCTCCCGATAGAATTCTTTATTATGAGTTTCGGAAGTTGCTTCTCCACCCTTGCGTCCAATTTCCTTATAGAACTGAGAATCATGCGCATCTGAAGTCGCTTCTCCACCTTTTTTACCTATCATTTGGTAGAAGCTCCGATCATGCTTTTTGGATGTGGCCTTGCCACCTAATCTACCCGCTTCCTCGCGACTCATTTTGTGTTCAGACGTCTGTGGACGTGCCATTACAAATCACTCCTTATATCATAAGTAGATTGTTGTAGCGCGTATTCCTACTTACCACAACATTTCCAGCCTGAAACAAGTCGATTTGAATGGAAAGGAGCAGGATTTCAGTTTATCTAAACCAGGATGCTGAACGTTTTAATACCCCCTGATGGTTGAAGTGAAAGCGGGAAATATCGGGCTCAATGAGAGGGCGAAAGGCATGACGGACGGCTGGGTGGGCCAGCGTTATAGCGAACAGTAACGCAATGGAGACAATCACCGGAATATACAAGCTGGTCTCCAGATAGTTGTAAACCCCGGACCAGACCGCCAAGCGAACGAGAAATCCATGTAAAAGGAACACATACAGAGTGCGTCGTCCCAATTCAGTCAATCTGGATGTTAATGAAGGGACCCAGGCGAGAAATAATGCTCCTGATCCAATTTCAAGTGCATAGATTCCGAGGCGGTAAATTCCTGCAAACCACTCATGATGTCCAAGCTCTGCATAAGTCATGCTTCCCAGTAACCAGCCTGGTGAAATGTTGAACCCTCCGAGTCCAATCCAACCAAGAAGAGCAGCAGATAACGTAGCTGCAATTCTTCGGCCCCAGCCGGATCGCAAATGGGAGCGGATGGACGCTCCGTAGTCATACCCGATAACAAAGAAAGGAAGGAACACAAACGTTCGGCTGAAGCTCAACCAGAAACCATCAAAGGGTAAATATCCGGCACATACTCCCAGCATCACGGCACCCAGTAATCTATAGATCGGCTTCCAGGAGAGTGTAAGACGAAGCAACAGCCGCCAGCAGAAATGACTTGCCAGAAACCAGAGCAATAGATAAGGTGCAAAGAAAGACAAACGCATATGCGGTGTGTGGAATACGGTGAAATCCATTATTGCATACAAGGACTGAAACAGAAGGTATTGTAATGCAATCTGCTTAAGCACATTGCGGCCAGATGTACCTTTGAGTGAATGTCTGGCAAAGTAGCCGGTTACCCATACAAACAGCGGCATGTGAAACGTATATATCCACAGAAACAGAGCCTCTGCTCCTGCAAGACGCGTAATGATTGGTTCAAGAGCATTGCCTGCTAGTACACAGACAATGAGCATGAAGCGCAAGTTGTAAAAAAAGGAATCCTGATCTTTGTGAATGATGGTCGGTTTGTTCATGTTGTAGCCCCCCTGATAACCCTTGGCGATTGCAATCTGCTTCTGTAATAAGGGTAATATGGATGTGTAACATTCATTGTGATATATTTCACAATAGTAAGCGCTATCCTTTCTCAAAGCTGTGACAACAAAATGAACGCTCCGGGATTGACAACGGTTGCATAGAGGCTGACAATGGGGAAAGAAGATGAGAAATTGTAAATATAAGGAGGGGAGAATTCATGTCGACGAATACCCGCCCTAGCCCTGAAATTGTTACGTTTGGCGAAAGCATGGGTTTGCTGACAGCAAAGGATACAAGAGGTCTCGAATATGCAGCGACATTAGACAAATCATTTGGCGGCGCAGAGAGTAATCTGGCTATTGGTGTATCACGGCTTGGGCATACCAGCGGCTGGTTTGGCCGCCTGGGTAATGATCCGATCGGTAACATGATCTTGAAGGCAATTCGTGGTGAAGGTGTAGATGTATCCAGAGCAAGGATGAGCGACAAAGAGCCCACTGGTTTGATGATTCGTGAGAACGCTTCCGGGAAAGCCTCGGTGCACTATTATAGGAAGCTATCCGCTGCAAGTGCGATTACTCCTGAAGACCTGGACACGGATTATATTGCGGGTGCGCAAATCCTTCACGTTACAGGCATCACCGCAGCAATAAGCGCGTCGGGACTTGCTACTGTTGAAGCTGCTATACATATAGCTAAGCAGGCTGGTGTGAAAGTGAGTTTTGATCCGAATCTGCGTCTTAAACTGTGGTCAGCTGAAGAAGCGCGTCCTGTTCTGCTTCGTCTGGCTGAGCAAGCGGATTATTTCTTGCCGGGTCTGGACGAGATGAAACTTCTGTATAACGAAGAAGATGATCAAAAAGTCCTTGAGCGTTTGTCCGCTATGAATGCAGTCTGTATCGTGAAGGGCGGCCCTGATTTGACCTACGTATTGGTGAATGGTACCCTAACGGAAGTTCCGTACTTCAAGGCAGATCATGTCCTGGATACGGTTGGGGCAGGAGATGGATTCTGTGCGGGCTTTTTGTCCGGCCTTATTAAAGGATATTCTCCGCAGGAGGCGACCCGTCTCGGGAATTTGACCGGTTCCATGGTAATACAGGCTGTTGGCGATTGGGAGGCGCTCCCGACGTGGGAGCAGGTCGAGGCCAAGCTGAACAATGTAGCTCATGTTGAGCGCTAGTCGCTGCTGATATCATATATGTCTCATCTTCGTTCATTAATGTAAGGCTTGTAAAAGACAACCACATTGACAAGGGAGAGAATGAAATGAAGAAGCTTCAGCTGCTACAAAAAATAACGGATAGTGGGGTTGTTGCGGTTCTGCGTGCAGATTCTGCTGATCAGGTTATCGCCATGGCCGAACAAGCCATCGCGGGTGGCATCAAGATTATCGAGATTACGATGACGGTACCTAGTGCCCTCAAGGCCATCGAGAAATTAAGCCGTGTATACCATTGGAACACGCAAGATCCAGAGAAATTTGCCATTATTGGAGCTGGAACAGTGCTTGAACCCCAGACAGCGCGTGCCGCGATTATGTCAGGTGCCGAGTTTGTTGTGGGTCCTTCCCTGAACCCGGACACTGTGAAAATCTGCAACCTGTACCGGATTCCGATTCTTCCAGGGGTAATGACCATTGCGGATGTTCAACGTGCATTGGAACTTGGCGTGGATATTGTGAAGTTGTTCCCCGGTAATCTCTACGATCCGTCCATTATCAAAACGATGAAGGGACCTATGCCACAAGCAAATTTTATGCCGACTGGTGGGGTGTCCTTGTCCAATCTAGGTGACTGGATCAAGGGAGGCGCTGTTGCTGTAGGTATTGGCTCGGACCTTACAGCGGAAGCAGTGAAGACGGGGGACTTGAGTCATGTTCGCCGCAAAGCGGAACAATATATGGATGCTTACCGCAAGGCCAAGGCTGAATAGCGATGAATGATGGAGAAGGGGAGCCTCAGGAATGAAGGCTCCCGTTCTGCAAGCCGCGGCACCTGCGGAAGTGCAGAAAGGTGATGAACGTTGAGAAACCGATATAATACAGGGCGCAAGAAGAGGGGCATCGGGAAATTCCTGCTCGTTCTTCTGGCGCTCATTGTCATTGGATGTGGGTTTGTGGCCTGGAAGCTGTTTACGCCTTATGGACCACAGGAGGTGGCTCAGACAGCCATGGAAACTGCAAATCAGGTGACTGTAACTGAAAAAGACAACTGGATTGATTTTGTACCGGACAAATCTGTTGGGGTGAGTGTTATTTTTTATCCAGGTGGATTGGTTAAACCGGAAAGTTATGCACCTCTTGCCCATGAACTTGCGGCAGCAGGACATCATACCATTATTGCAAAAATGCCTTTTAATCTGGCGGTAATCAAGCAGAATCTCGCAGATGATATTATTAAAGCCTATCCAGATGAACAATTTGTTATGGGAGGGCATTCTCTTGGTGGATCAATGGCAGCACGTTATGCTGCTTCCCATCCAGATGCACTTCAGGGCATCTTTTTCCTCGCATCTTATCCGGATGAAAAAGGCAGTGTGAAGTCACTGGGGATACCCGCGTTATCCATCTTGGGTACGAATGACGAAGTTGTGAATGCAACAAAGTATCAGAATGGTCGGGCATATTTGCCAGAAGATACGGTGTATTACACCATTGAAGGTGGTAACCATTCGCAGTTTGGTGACTATGGCCACCAGAGCGGTGACGGCGAAGCTGGGGTCAGTGAAGAGGAACAACTGTCTCAAACGGTTAAAACGACTGTGGGCTGGCTGGATACAATCAAGTAAGCTGCAATTTCAACGGTGAATGGAACGAATCCATAGCAGATGGGAACTGGGGGTGATACGTATGTCTATGCTTCAAATCCGTGGTAAGCAAGTTACCTGCCGAGGTATTCTTTTTGATAAGGATGGAACGCTGCTGAATTTCTTACAGCTATGGGGGCCGTGGGCGGAGTCTTTGCTGAATCAGTTGGAATCACAGCTGTCAGAGCTTGGTGCCTCGTTCACGGTGGAGCGTGAGCAAGTTCTCGGTACGGTCCGCAATCGCGAAGGTCAGCTGATCGGATATGATCTTCAAGGGCCATTAGCTATTGCCACGGTGGACGAGAGCAACGGTTTGCTTGCTGGGCAGTTGTATGCCGCAGGCATGCCGTGGAACGAAGCAATCACTACGATCCGCCATTTTTCCAGTGTCGCCATGGATGAGGTACGGCAGAGAAAAATGGCTGAACCACTGCCTGGATTAAATGCATTTTTGCAGAGCTGCCAGAAAGCATCGATTCCGATGGCAGTGGTCACTTCGGACAGTACAGCTGCTGCCGAGGAGCATATGGAGTGGATGGGAATCCGGTCATATTTTACATCGATTGTTGGCAGTGACCGGGTGACTCTGGGCAAACCGGATGGAGAGGCTGCGGTTCTGGCTTGCCGGGAATTACATATTCTTCCTGAGGAGGGTGTGGTGATCGGTGACAGCAATGGGGATATGCAGATGGGACGTAACGCAGGGGTGTCCTATAGAATTGGTTTCTGTCCAGAAATCCAGAGAAGCCACTATTTACATGACGCCAATGCAATTATCCAAAATTATGATGAGTTAAAAATCATCTCTGAATATTCTTCACAGGGGTGATCTCATAAAGGAGGAGAGAGGATGAACGCAACAGAACAACTGGCTGCCTGGATTAAGGAAAGTTCAAATATTGTTTTTTTCGGAGGGGCCGGAACTTCAACGGAAAGCGGGATTCCCGACTTCCGCTCTGCCGCTGGCTTATACCAGACAGAGCAGCATTCACCCTACCCACCGGAAGAGCTGCTGAGCCGACATTTTTTTGATCAGCATGCTGATATTTTTTATGATTTTTATCGAGGCAAAATGCTTCATCCCAATGCGATGCCCAACGGCTGCCATCGACTGCTCGCCAGATTGGAGCAGGAAGGAAAACTTCAGGCGGTTATCACGCAAAATATCGACGGGTTGCACCAGAAGGCTGGCAGCAGCAATGTCCTGGAGCTTCATGGTTCGATCCATCGAAACGCTTGTATGGATTGCAAGAGATTTTACGGGTTGGATGACATTATTACGGCAAAAGATACGGTTCCTCGTTGCACTGAATGTGGTGGCGTGATCAAGCCGGACGTCGTGCTGTATGAAGAAGAACTGGACCAGACGATATTATATCGTTCGGTTGACGCACTGTCCTCGGCAGATTTGCTGCTGGTTGGTGGAACTTCACTAACGGTGTATCCTGCCGCACAATTGATTACGTACTTTCAAGGGAAACACACGGTCTTGCTGAACGCTACACCTACGGCTTACGACAGGCGAGCTGATTTGCTGATTACAGACCCTATTGGTGAGGTAATGAATAAGGTGGACCAGCTTCTTGGTTAAACGTAAGTCGACATTGTCCGAATAACCGCATTCTCCGGCATACGGACCGGGAACTAGAGGCGGAACCTGGGGAAAGAAGGGATTCATGATGGTCTACGTAGCCAGCGATGCACGCTACGAAACAATGAAATACAACCGCGTTGGACGTTCAGGTTTGAAACTGCCAGCGATTTCACTTGGGTTATGGCATAATTTTGGTGGCATTAATAATGCGGAGAACGGCCGAAATATGATTACCCGTTCGTTTGATCTGGGCATTACGCATTTTGACCTTGCCAACAATTATGGTCCGCCGGCAGGTTCGGCAGAGCAGTTATTCGGTCAGGTATTGGCACAGGATCTGAAGCCATATCGAGATGAACTCGTCATCTCCACCAAAGCCGGGTACTATATGTGGCCTGGACCTTACGGTGAGTGGGGTTCTCGTAAAAACCTGGTTTCCAGTCTCAATCAGAGCTTGAAGCGCATGGGTCTCGATTACGTAGACATCTTTTATTCTCATCGTTATGATCCCGAAACACCTCTGGAAGAAACCATGATGGCGCTGGACCATATTGTTCGTTCCGGCAAAGCATTGTATGTCGGCATCTCCAACTATCCTGCAGAACAGACGAAGCAGGCGGCCGAGATTCTCAAAGGTCTGGGTACACCTCTGTTGATTCATCAACCCAAATATTCAATGCTGGATCGCTGGATTGAGGATGGGCTGCAGGATGTACTTGATGAGTATGGAACAGGCAGCATCGCTTTTTGTCCATTGGCACAAGGCGTGCTCACCAACAAATATCTGAACGGTATTCCAGAAGATTCACGTGCCAAGGGCCCGTCTGTGTTTCTGAATGAGAACAACATCTCGCCAGAGACATTGCGCAAAGTGCGTGCTCTGAACCAGATTGCAGCATCACGTGGTCAGAGTCTGGCCCAATTTGCTCTGGCCTGGGTATTGCGTGATGGCAAAGTAACCTCTGCGCTGATTGGTGCAAGTCGTCCTTCGCAGATTGAAGAGAATGTGGCTGCTCTCAGCCAGTTGGAATTCTCCTCAGAGGAATTGGAGCGCATTGAATCGATTCTTCGTCCGGAACCGGATCATAAATAAAGTTCAAAAGGTGCATCTTAGCCATAATGGCGGGATGCACCTTTTTTGTCTTTTATTATTTATGCTGACCTAGGCGATAGGAGATCCTACTTTTGATTACAGGATTATCGCTGGTTCGGTGGTACTTGGCGTGTCGCTTGATGCAAGGGCCTGTTAAGAATGTTCTCCCGGTACAGACTAGGGGCTTCCCCATGGAATCGCTTGAACTGTTTGGAGAAATACAGCGCATCTGGCAACCCCACGGAGGCCGATACCTGTTCAATGGACAGATCCGGACGTTCCCGCAGCAGTTGGCGCGATTTATCGATCCTCAGTTTAAGCAGGTAGGTAACTGGTGATAGTCCGGTTTCCTGTTTGAAAATGCGGGACAGGTAAGCACGGTTATAGCCAAGACTGGCCGACATTTGCTCAATCGAGACAGGGTAGGCATATTGAGTAGACATGTATTGAATCATCTGTTTTACAGTTCGTCGTATGGAAGATTCACCTGGTACTAAGGTTTGCCCCTGAGAAAGGTGATTTTGTGCCTCGGCTAGAATCATATATAACGTACCCAATGATGTAAAATGAGAGCTTTCTTTTCGCTCGGCAAAAGCCGTCTGCATCACGGATAACCAATCGGAAATACCGCAGGAAGGACCGGCATGAAAGACGGATTTTTCCGGACGGAAACCTGCTTCCTCTATATGCTTGGCAGTCTGGCTGCCGGTAAAGGCCATCCAGCGGTATTGCCAGGGATTCCGGGCATGAGATTGGTAGCTTACAAGCTGCCCTGGTTGAATAAGGAAACAATCTCCTGCGGATAGTTCGTAGGTATGTAGTTCAGTACGGAACGTACCGGCTCCTTTTTCTACATAATGCAATAGATAATAATCGTATAGCTTCGGGCCAAGGGCGTGACCGGGAAGGGTCTGGCTTGCCCCTGCAAAGAGGACATGCAATGCCCCTTTTTCATAATAAACAGGATTGGAGGCAACCGAATAGCTGAGTGCTCCACTTTTGCCAGAGGTTTCCGGAATTTGTTTTATCGGATCCCCCGTTAGACCTTCCTTACGTTGTTCAGTCATGATGACATTCCTTTCCTTCCTGGGTGTTCCATTCATTATACGTCGAAAGGTCACATTTATCCATATGGAACACACATGGTTGCATTTCAAGAGGAACCGCCTTCTTGTATAATAACATTAAGAAAACCAACAACATTGAGATGGGGTGCAGCAGCAATGAACATAAATGAATTGAAACAAAAGTTTATTGACAAGTACGGAGAGAGTGGAGCGGACATCCGTGTGTTCCATGCCCCTGGGCGGGTGAATCTGATCGGTGAGCACATTGACTATAACGGGGGGTACGTGCTTCCGGCAGCGCTTGAATTCGGTACCACTTTGATTATCCGTGAGCGTGAGGACAACAAGTTGCAGTTGGCTTCCACGAATATGCCCTATGAAGGAACGCTGGATACGTCCTCCATTGGCAAAGAGAAAACAGGGGAATGGACGGATTACCCGGTAGGCGTCATGGTTGAACTGCAAGGCAAAGGCGTAAAAGTAACCAAAGGTTATGACTTCCTCTATCATGGAGAAATTCCGAACGGCGCAGGACTTTCCTCTTCCGCATCGCTGGAGGTTCTTACCGGGTTTGCTATCCAGTCGCTTGAAGGTGTGAATGATATTGATACGGTTCAACTTGCGCTGCTGTCCCAAAAGGCAGAGAACGAATTCGTTGGCGTCAACTGTGGCATCATGGACCAGTTCGCTGTAGCTAATGGAGCAGAGGATCATGCGATCCTGCTGATGTGTGACACCCTTGAATATGAAAAAGTGCCATTCCGTACCGGCGCCTACAAGCTGGTCATTGGTAACACGAACAAACGTCGGGGGTTGGTGGACTCGGCTTATAACGAACGTCGCTCCCAATGTGAGCAAGCACTTGCCATTTTGAAAGAACAACTGCCTGCATTGAACTATTTGGCGCAACTTACACCTGAACAATTCGTTACACTGCAGGATCACATCAAGGATGAGAAGGTAAGACAGCGTGCCCAGCACGTCGTGGAAGAGAATGCACGTGTACTTGCATCGGTGGATGCACTGCGTGATAACGATCTGGAAACCTTCGGTAAGCTGATGAATGCTTCTCATGAATCCCTTCGTTATCTATATGAAGTGAGCTGCGAAGAGCTGGACGTGATGGTTGAAGAGGCTCAACGTATTCCAGGCACTCTGGGTGCTCGGATGACTGGTGCAGGATTCGGTGGATGTACGGTATCTCTTGTGCATGAGGACGATGTAGAGCGTTTTGTAAGCGAAGTTGGAGCGGCATATGAAGCACGCACCAGTCTAAAAGGCGAGTTCTATGTATGCGGAGTAGGCGATGGCGTTAAAGAATTGAAGGAGGCGAATTAAGATGGCGATTTTGGTGACAGGTGGAGCAGGATATATTGGTTCTCATACGGTAGCGGCTTTGTTGGAGCGTGGCGAAGAGGTAGTTGTACTGGATAACTTGCAGACAGGGCATCGTGAAGCTCTGCTGGGCGGAAAATTGTATGAAGGTGATCTGCGTGACAAGGAACTTCTGGCGAAGCTGTTCGCTGAGAACTCCATTGATGCAGTCATCCACTTTGCGGCTAACTCACTGGTTGGCGAGAGTATGAAAGATCCTGTGAAATACTATGACAACAACGTGTTTGGCACATTGTGCCTGCTGGAAGCGATGAATGCAGCGAATGTACGTCGCATCGTCTTCTCCTCCACGGCTGCTACTTACGGCGAGCCGGAGAAAGTGCCGATTGAAGAGAGCGATCGCACAGAGCCTACGAACGTATATGGTGAAACCAAGCTGATGATGGAGCGCATGATGTCTTGGTTCGATAAAGTACAGGAAATTAAATACGTCTCCCTTCGTTACTTCAATGCTGCCGGAGCCCATGATAGCGGCAAAATCGGTGAAGATCACCAGCCGGAGAGTCATCTTATCCCACTCGTACTGCAAACGGCATTGAAACAACGTCCACACATCGCCGTGTTCGGTGACGACTACGCGACAGAAGACGGAACCTGTGTACGTGATTACATCCACGTAAGTGATCTGGCGGATGCGCATCTGCGGGCCGTAGATTATCTCCGTAAAGGGGAGAACAGCAACGTGTTCAACCTGGGCAACGGTCAAGGCTTCTCTGTTAAACAGGTTATTGAGACGGCTAAGAAAGTAACCGGACTGGATATTCCGGTTGTACAGGAACCACGTCGTGCGGGTGATCCAGCTGTACTGGTGGCTTCGTCTGCCAAAGCAAGATCCGTACTGGGTTGGAATCCAAAATGGACCAATCTGGAAGATGTCATTCAAAGCGCATGGAGCTGGCATCAGTCCCACCCTAACGGCTACGGAAAAAACTAGGAGGCGAACATCGATATGTCACAGACTCATATTGCAGCAGGTGCCACAGAGCGGACACCGGAGCAGCAGGAAGCACTGCATGCCATTGAACGTCTGGTAGCATTTTCCTTGCAGAACAAATTGATTGAAGAAGCGGATCGGGATTACAGCCGTAATCTACTGCTAGAACAGTTTGGGTTCTCCGAGCCGTATGCTGGAGTATTGAACGAGACGGTGTTGGATGGACCCCAACCATTGCTGGATACGTTAATTGATTATGGGTTCACCATTGGACTTATTCCTGAAAATAGCGATACGTTCCGTGATTTGCTCGATGCAAAAATTATGGGTCAATTGATGGCACGTCCATCTGAGGTGGTGCGCGCATTCCGTCATACGGAGCAGACTGAAGGCATTGAGGCGGCTACCTCGCAATTTTATGAGCTTTCAATTCATTCCAACTACATTCGGATGGACCGTATCTCCAAGAATGTGTATTGGACACAGGATACAGCTTATGGAGATATGGAGATTACAATCAACCTGTCCAAGCCGGAGAAAAGTCCAAAGGAAATCGCGATGGCAAAGCTGCTTCCGCCTCCGGTATATCCGAAATGCCAACTTTGTCGTGAAAATGTGGGCTATGCGGGACGGGTCAACCACCCGGCCCGTCAAAACCTACGTGTCATTCCATTGGAATTGAACGGCGAACCTTGGTTCTTCCAATACTCGCCATACGTGTACTACAACGAGCACTGCATTATTTTCCATCACGATCATGTGCCGATGAAATTAACCAAGGATACGCTGCGTAGGCTGCTGGCTTTCGTGGGGGAGTATCCGCATTACTTTATCGGTTCCAATGCCGATCTGCCTATCGTTGGCGGCTCCATCCTGACTCATGACCATTTCCAGGGTGGACGTCATACCTTTGCCATTCAAAATGCGAAACCAGAGGCAGTATTCCGCCATGCTGGTTCGCCGGGGCTTACGCTTAGTCTTGTGAAATGGCCAATGTCCGTTCTGCGGCTGGCTTCACACGATCCTGCAGAGCTGCTTGAAGCGGGTAACGCATTATATGAAGCGTGGAAGGTATACAGTGATTCTACGGTGGAGATCGAGGCATTCAGTGAGGTTGATGGAGAACAGATTCCACACAATACAGTGACTCCAATCGTTCGTCGCAGTGCGGACGGAGGATATGAGATGGACCTCGTTCTGCGGAACAATCGCACGAATGATGAACATCCCGAAGGGATTTTCCATCCGCATCGTGAAATGCATCATTTGAAAAAAGAGAACATTGGACTCATCGAAGTGATGGGGCTTGCAATCCTGCCAGGTCGTTTGAAAGAAGAGCTGGACAGCATCGCGGATATTCTCGCTGGGGATACCAAACTTGCTGAGGCGGCCAAAGCTTCCGAACATGTGTTGAATAAACATCTGGGCTGGGCAGAAGAACTGATCGAACGTTTCGGTCCCAACCTGAACAAGGAGCAAGCTGTTGCGCTCGTGCAACAGGAAGTCGGCTTGAAATTCGCCGAGATTCTGGAGCATGCAGGTGTGTACAAATATGATGAGGCGGGACGTCAAGCCTTCCGTCGTTTTGTAAGCAGCATGGGATACACCGAATAGTAGTCAACTAACCAAAACACCCGCCCAATCATGAGCGGGTGTTCTTGTCGTTCTTGACATTTGTGTGCATTGGAATGAACTACCGAGCCAGTTATAATAGAGGGAAGTCTTAGAGTACCACAATGAATTGAGGAAATGGGGTTAATAATATGGAAAAGAAGGCATTGGATATTCCGTTGATCACAGATGCTGAGGAACTGCAAGGCATGGTGGGTGAACCGCATGAACATGTGCGTAACAAGGCAATCTCATTTGTGGATTCACATGTTCAGAACTTTCTATCCATATCACCATTATTTTTCCTCTCCACGTCCGATCGTGATGGGAAAAGTGATGTGTCACCCCGGGGCGATGGAGCGGGATTTGTAAAAGTTTATGATACATATCGGCTCATCTATCCCGAACGCCCGGGCAATCGGCGGATAGACTCCTTGTTGAACATTTTGTCTAACCCTGGTATTGGCATGCTCTTTTTGATTCCGGGTCTGAATGAAGTGCTGCGCATTAATGGTACAGCGTCCATTACCAAGGATGAAGAATTTATCGCGAGTATGGGCTGGACCGGTAAAACGATTGGTGCGGCTGTCATTGTGGATGTGGAAGAGTGCTTTATCCATTGTCCGCGGGCATTCAAACAGGCTGGATTATGGGCCTCAGAAACCTGGGTGGATGCTGAAGATTTGCCTTCAACGAGCGAGATGTTTCGAGCCCACTTGCAGATTAACGGGTTGTTATAAAGTGAGTGACTATGGATTTGTTTTTCTATAAACGGGGTACTATAATTGGAGTTGCACTAAAAAATTCTAAACTCCATTGGAGGCGACATAGATATGAGATCATTTCAATTTTATAATCCAACCCGATTGATTTTCGGTAAAGGTCAGCTGGAAGCACTGAAAACCGAAGTACCGAAATACGGCAAACGGGTTCTGCTTGTATATGGTGGCGGCAGTATCAAACGCAGCGGATTGTACGATCAGGTGATCGGTTTGCTGAAGGAAGTTGGAGCTGAGGTTACGGAGTTGGCTGGTGTAGAACCGAACCCACGTCTTTCGACGGTTCACAAAGGCGTAGACCTTTGCAAAACGAATAACATTGACCTGATCCTCGCTGTAGGCGGCGGCAGTGTACTGGACTGTGCCAAAGCGATTGCCGTAGGTGCTAAATATGACGGCGACATGTGGGACTTTGCTCAGCGCAAAGCCGTAGCACAGGATGCTCTTCCACTCGGAACCGTGCTGACAATGGCTGCAACTGGCTCGGAAATGAATGCCGGTTCGGTTATCACGAATCAGGATACACAGGAGAAGTTGGGCTGGGGCAGCGCGTATTCGTTCCCTGCGTTCTCAATTCTTGATCCGGTAAATACATATACCGTTCCTCTGGACCAAACGGTTTATGGCATGGTTGATATGATGTCCCACGTACTGGAGCATTACTTCCATCTGGATGCCAACACACCGGTTCAACTCGGATTCTGTGAGACGATTCTGCGCACAGTTATGGATGCAGCCCCTCGTTTGGTTGAAGACCTGGAGAACTATGAACTGCGTGAAACGATTCTGTACTGCGGAACGATGGCATTGAATGGTGTACTGAACATGGGTCTCGCTGGTGACTGGGCTACTCACAATATCGAACACGCGGTATCCGCAGTGTATGACATTCCGCATGGCGGAGGGCTCGCGATTCTGTTCCCGCATTGGATGAAGCATAATGTGGACGTCAATGTGGATCGTTTCATACGTCTCGCGATCAATGTGTTCGAAGTTAATCCTGAAGGTAAATCGGACAAACAGATTGCTGAAGAAGGCATCGAAGCGTTGAGCAAATTCTGGACATCCATTGGTGCGCCTAACCGTCTGGCTGATTATGATATCGATGACAGCCAAATCGAAGTGATGGCTGACAAAGCCATGCTCTTCGGCCCATTTGGTAACTTCAAAAAATTGCAACGTGAAGACGTTGTATCTATCTACAAGGCTTCTCTATAAGAATAAAACATAAAAACACAGCGATGTGTTCTTGAACCGCACGTCTCCTTTAACGGAGATTTGCGGTTTTTTTGTTGTGAATAAGAGCGAATTGGAGAATGTTCTAGGAACTGGACCATTTTTCAACCAGAATAACCATTATCGGGTCTAGGAACCAAATGAGGAAAGATTTTGAAACATAACAGTGGGTTGCTACGTATTTATTTACATGAGGAATGCCCAGTTGGATGGAATTGCGGCAGAAGAGAGGAGGAACGGGGAATGGAGTCAATCTATTGGGGGTGTCTAATCGGAGGAGCCATATTTGCAGTCGTCAGCCTTGTGCTAGGTGACTTGATTGATGGCTTGCTGGACGGGGCCTTTGAATTGCCAGGCCTTGATTTTTTCAAACCTGTTGTGCTGGCTGGTTCCATAACAACCTTTGGCGGAGCCGGTATTATGCTGACACGTTATAGCTCGATAAGTGCGATTTCGGCACTGATACTATCCCTGCTTATAGGTATTGCTGCAGCCATGCTGGTATTCTTTGCATATATCAAGCCGATGCGTAACAGTGACGTTTCCATTGCGTTTTCCATGAAAGAGCTATCTGGGAAAATTGGAGAAATTACCATTCCGGTACCTGAAAAAGGTTTTGGTGAAGTCATGATCAAGATTGCTGCCGGTAATACGGTGCACACGGCATCCAGCTTTGAACATCGTCCCATTGCGGCGGGAGCACGTGTTGTAGTTGTGGATGTAACCGAAGGCGTGCTGCGTGTGTCGGAATGGGATGAAGATGTACTTAAAGATGTTTAAGGTAGTTTAACCGTTAGCAGTGTAAGCAGTCATGTATGAATAAGGGGAGAGATGTGGAATGAGTGATTTGAATTTGGATATGGATGTATTGTTGATTCCTGCAATAGTTGTCGGTGTTATTCTGATTCTTGGTTTGGCGTTCTGGGCGAGGTACAAAACGGTTGGGCCGGATGAAGCCATGATCGTTACGGGTTCATTCCTTGGAAGTAAAAATATTTCCGACGATGACTCCGGACGCAAAATTAAAATTGTTCGTGGAGGCGGCGCATTTATCTTGCCAGTATTCCAGCAGTCAGAGTTTATCTCGCTGTTGTCCCATAAGCTGGACGTTTCCACACCAGAAGTATACACGGAACAAGGCGTACCGGTCATTGCCGATGGTGTCGCCATTATCAAGGTCGGTAGCTCAATAGAAGACGTGGCTACTGCAGCCGAGCAATTCATCGGTAAGCCGGTAGAATCGTTAAGAGGCGAAGCACAGGAAGTTCTGGAAGGGCATTTGCGGGCCATCCTCGGAACGATGACGGTGGAAGAAGTATACCGTAACCGCGATCGCTTCGCGCAAGAGGTTCAAGGTGTAGCTGCCAGGGATCTGAAAAAAATGGGACTGCAAATTGTCTCTTTTACCATCAAAGATGTTCGTGACAAACAAGGTTATCTGGATGCCCTCGGTAAACCGAGAATAGCAGCCGTCAAGCGTGATGCTGAAATTGCGGAAGCGGAAGCGATGAGGGATGCACGTATTCAGAAGGCCAATGCAGAAGAGCAAGGGCAAAAAGCCGAGTTGCTGCGTGATACGAATATCGCTGAAGCTGCAAAAGAGAAGGAACTGAAAGTAGCGACGTTTAAGCGGGATCAGGATACTGCTAAAGCAGAAGCGGATCAGGCTTACCATATCCACGAAGCGCGTGCGAGACAAACCGTGGTGGAGGAAGAAATGAAAGTTGAACTCGTTCGTAAAGAACGTGAGATTGATCTGCAAGAGAAAGAAATTATCGTACGTGAGAAGCAGTATGATGCTGAAGTGAAGAAAAAGGCAGAAGCGGATCGTTATGCGGTGGAGCAGGCTGCCGAAGCGGATAAAGCCAAAAGAATGCGTGAAGCCGATGCAGTACAGTACTCCATTGAAACGCATGCGAAAGCTACTGCGGAGCAGAAGCGTCTTGAAGGGCAGGCTATGGCGGATGCAGAACTCGCTAAAGGTACAGCGGATTCAGAAGTTATTCGTCTGAGAGGACTTGCAGAAGCGGAAGCGAAGGAAAAACTGGCCGAGGCGTTCCAAAAGTTCGGCGAAGCTGCCGTGCTCGATATCATCGTCAAAATGCTGCCTGAACTTGCTGGTAAAATTGCGGAGCCGATCTCTGCGATTGATAAACTGACTGTTGTGGACACAGGTAAAGGTGAAGGCGCCACTCGTGTAAGCAATTATGTAACTGAGCTCATGGCGACGGCCCCTGAGATGCTCAAAAGCGTTTCCGGCATTGATGTGGAGCAGTTAATTAAAGGCCTCACCAAACCTAAAACAACAGCACCGGTTGCTATCCAACAGAGTGAACCTGTAACGACTCCCTCTATAATCGATAAGATTGTGGAAAAAGCTGGAGTTGACGAGTAAGACAACGAATTATAAAGCAGTCATGCTCTATTGACCTCAAGGCGAATTTTTGTTACTTTTTAAGCGAGACGTCCGGCGCGGTTTGCCCGCTTCCGGATGTCTTTTCTTTCTTACTAGGGTGTGACTGAATCACACCTAAGATGGTGTGAAAAAGAGGTGCAAATATTGAGTAGCCTGCAAGTAGCCAAAGCGCTAAATAATAATGTAATTATTGCACAGCATCCTGAACATGGAGAAGTTGTCGTGATTGGTAAAGGCATCGGCTTCAATCGGAAAACGAATGATATTATTCCTCTGATGGCTGTGGAGAAGATGTTCATTTTGAGAAACCAGCAGGAGCAGGAGCAGTATAAACAGCTTCTTCCACAAGTGGATGAAGCATTGATCGAAATTATTAACGAAGTCATTACGTATATTGCAGAACGTACGGACGTTCCTTTAAACGAACATATTCATATCGCACTGACCGACCATATTTCTTTTGCATTAAAACGGAAAGAACAAG
Organism: Paenibacillus sp. OK060; assembly: GCF_900101205.1. Lineage (NCBI taxonomy): Bacteria > Bacillati > Bacillota > Bacilli > Caryophanales > Paenibacillaceae > Paenibacillus > Paenibacillus sp. OK060. Next base: position 574,255 of record NZ_FNFR01000005.1, on the reverse strand, counting down.
GGATTGTTATCCAGAATCCGTTTCTATATGAGACCCGTGAAATTTATCCTGACGAATATCGTATGGGTGAATATGCGGTTCGTTTGATTAAAGAAAAACTGGGCGTAGATCTAGGAATGGATGAAATCGGTTTTATTGCGCTTCACATCTACAGTGCCATGACCAACCAAAATATTTCCCAAGTTCGCGAGCACTCGCAATTGATAACTGATTTGGTGAGCCTGGTGTCCACCCAACTGGATTATTCGTTTGAGACCGAGTCACTGGATTATTCCCGGTTACTGACTCATCTTCGGTTTGCATTAGAGCGTGTCCGTCGGGGAGACAAAGTGGAAGAAATCCACAAATTGGATTCCCTGTTGAAGTTAGAATATCCTGAAATGTACTCGCTTGCATGGAAGCTAACGAAGGTGATGGAAAAAAGGTTGAATCTCCCAGTGTATCCTGCGGAAGTAGGTTATTTGACCATTCATTTGCAGCGCTTGAATCAAAGGAAAGAAGAAGAGAGTAAGTGAAAAAATTCCATCATTGGAATTCTGGTTCGACAAATTTCGTGTAAAGGCTTGCATCGTTTTTGAAGTGGTGCTACAATGGTCTCCGTAATCAAGCAACTGAATAAACACAAACGACGTGTTACTGATTCGATCAGGCATGAGTTATCTAGAGCGTGATTGTTCTTACCTTATACCGGGTATGCTATACCCGAAGGTTGGACCAATTTGCTTTGTTAACTCGTGCCTTTTTTGTTTTCCCTTGCTTGCTTCACAACATAAAAATTTAAAAGAAAGGGTGGATACGACGCAATGTTTAAAAAGCTTTTTGGTGTATTGCAAAGAGTAGGTAAAGCTCTCATGTTGCCCGTAGCGATTCTTCCAGCAGCAGGTTTGTTGCTCGGGATCGGTAACATGCTTGTAAATCCGGATTTTCTGCAATATGCTACAGCGCTAGATACCCCATGGGTAAGCTCGATCGCGACGATTATGATGAATGCGGGTCAGATCGTATTTGATAATCTGGCATTACTGTTCGCTGTCGGTGTAGCCGTCGGGCTGGCCGGAGGCGAAGGGGTCGCAGGTCTTGCGGCCATCATCGGTTACCTGGTCATGAATGTGACTTTGGGTACGGCTGTTGGTGTTACGCCGGCCATGATCGGTGAAGTACCCGGTTATGCCAGCATCTTGGGTATCCCTACATTGAGTACTGGCGTGTTCGGAGGTATTATCATAGGTATTACCGCCGCGCTATGTTACAATCGATTTTTCAAAATCGAACTGCCGTCTTACCTTGGTTTCTTTGCAGGTAAACGCTTTGTCCCAATTATCACTTCAGTCGTTTCCCTCTTAATCGGGTTGCTTCTGGTAATCATCTGGCCTCCGATTCAAAATGGGCTGAATGCTGTATCTCACTTCATGGTAGATACAAGTCCGACATTGTCGGCGTTCATTTTCGGAGTGGTAGAACGGTCACTTATTCCGTTCGGTCTGCATCACATTTTCTATTCACCATTCTGGTTTGAGTTTGGTGAATATGTGAACAAAGCTGGAGATGTCATTCGTGGAGACCAGCAAATCTTCTTCAATCAACTGCGTGATGGTGTGAACCTTACAGCGGGAACGTTCCAAGTTGGTAAATTCCCGTTCATGATGTTCGGTTTGCCAGCTGCGGCGCTTGCGATGTACCATGAAGCAAGACCGGAGCACAAAAAGTATGTTGCAGGGATCATGGGATCAGCTGCGCTGACTTCGTTCCTCACAGGGATTACAGAACCACTGGAGTTCTCATTCCTGTTTGTAGCGCCAATCCTGTTTGCAGTACACTGTATCTTTGCAGGTTTGTCTTTCATGACGATGCAAATTCTTGGAGTCAAAATCGGGATGACATTCTCCGGTGGATTTATTGACTTCCTGATCTTCGGAATTATCCCGAACCGCACGCCGTGGTGGGATGTTATCATCGTAGGTTTGATTCTTGCAGTGATCTACTATTTCGGATTCCGATTGATCATTCGCAAATTCAACCTCAAAACACCAGGACGTGAAGAGTCAACTCCTGAAACTGCTTCGGGCGGTGGAGGCTCAGGTTCAACGGATGATCTGCCTCACAATATTCTTGCTGCATTCGGCGGGCAAGATAATATCAAACATCTGGATGCCTGCATTACTCGTTTGCGGATTGAAGTAAATGAGAAATCCAGTGTAAATAAAGATCGTTTGAAACAATTGGGTGCATCTGGAGTACTTGAAGTGGGTAATAATGTACAGGCCATCTTCGGTACACGTTCAGATACGATTAAATCTCAAATGCAGGATATCATTGCAGGACGGACACCGGCACCAGCTCCAGCAGCTGTGGCTAAGCCAGCTCCTGAACAGGAAAAGGCGCAAGGTGAAAAAGGTGAACGTATTATTGCGGAAGACATCGTTATGCCAGTAAATGGTGAACTGATGGACATCACAAACGTTCCTGATCCGGTCTTTGCTGAGAAAATGACAGGCGATGGCTTTGCTGTTCTGCCTCATGATGGCAAGATTACTTCTCCTGTATATGGTAAGGTGTTTAACGTATTTCCAAGCAAACATGCCGTGGGCATTATGTCTGACGGAGGCAAGGAAGTACTTGTTCATATAGGTGTCAACACGGTGAAGCTGAAAGGTCAGGGCTTTAACGTGCTTGTGCAGGAAGGCGACCTGGTATCGGCAGGACAGCCGATTATGGAAGTGGATCTGGAGTATGTGAAAGCTAATGCTCCGTCGATCATCTCTCCGATCATTTTCACCAACCTGCCAGAAGGCTCGACAGTAACGCTAACGAAAAGTGGGTTACTGAAAATTGGCGATCAGCCGATTATTGAGATAAAATAAGAAGTGTTACGACGATGGCAAGCAAGTGTAAATATATGCAATGCCTAAATTAAATTATTGAAAGTGAGATGATTGTAATGCAACAAACATTCAGAATTACAGACGAAGATGGTATCCACGCACGTCCGGCGACAGCCCTGGTTAATACAGCAAACAAATTCAAAGGTGCAGAATCCTTTGCAGAAGCTAACGGTAAAAAAGTAACTTTGAAATCCATCCTGGGTGTACTTTCCCTTGGTCTGGAACAAGGCGACACCATCAACATCATCGTTGAAGGCGAAGGAGAAGCTGAAGCTCTTCAAGCTCTGACAGACGTTATGGTTAACGAAGGGCTGGGCGAAATTAATGCTTAATGTCTCTGGGATCGCGGCTTCGGCGGGTATTGCTATCGCCAAGGCGTTTATCTTGGAGCATCCCAATTACTCTGTAGAAAAACGCGAAATCAACGACGTTGACGCAGAGATCGCGAAACTCGACTCAGCTCTGGGCAAGTCCCAGGCTGAGCTTGAGGCGATCAAAGAGCGTACTTTACAAGAGCTTGGCGAGAAAAAAGCTGAGATTTTTGCTTCGCATTTGCTCATTCTGAATGACCCGGAACTGATTGATCCGGTTAAAGCGAAAATTGCAGATGATAAGATTAATGCGGAATTCGCATTGAACGAAACAGCAACGCAATTTATCGAAATGTTCGAAAACATGAAGAGTGCTTACCTGCAGGAACGTGCTGCGGATATGCGTGATGTAACCAAACGTGTGCTAAATCACTTGCTTGGTATCGAATTCATGAGTCCTGCTGAGATCAGTGAAGAAGTGATCGTGCTTGCGGAGGATCTTACGCCTTCCGACACGGCTCAACTGAACCGTCAATATGTTAAAGGTTTTGCAACCAATATTGGTGGACGTACTTCTCACTCTGCAATCATGGCTCGTTCGCTTGAAATTCCGGCTGTCGTTGGAACCAAGGACATTCTGGCTCAAGCGAAACAAGGTGACATGATTATCGTTGACGGTTTGGACGGTCACGTACTGGTTAATCCAACGGATGATGTTATTGCTGAGTATCGTTCCAAACAGGAGCAATATGATGCACAACGTGCCGAGTGGAGAAAACTGCGTGATGAGCCAACGGTAACGGTGGACAACGTTCATGTGGAACTGGCAGCCAACATTGGTACACCGAATGATGTTGCTGGTGTTCTGGAGAATGGCGGCGAGGCTGTAGGCCTGTACCGTACCGAGTTCCTGTACATGGGCAGAGACAAGCTTCCTTCCGAGGACATTCAGTATAATGCTTACAAGGCTGTACTGGAAAAAATGGAAGGTAAACCTGTTGTTGTTCGTACACTCGACATCGGTGGAGACAAAGAGCTTCCATATCTGGACCTGCCAAAAGAAATGAATCCATTCCTAGGTTTCCGCGCAGTTCGTCTGTGTCTGGACCGTCTGGACATTTTCCGTACTCAATTGCGTGCATTGCTGCGTGCAAGCGTACATGGTAACCTGCGTGTCATGTTCCCTATGATCGCAACACTTGGTGAATTCCGTGAAGCGAAAGCTGTCTTGCTCGAAGAGAAAGAGAAGCTGGTTGCTGAAGGTATTGCTGTTTCTGACAGCATTCAACTCGGAATCATGGTCGAAATTCCTTCGACTGCAGTTCTGGCGGATCAATTTGCCAAAGAAGTGGATTTCTTCAGTATCGGAACGAACGATCTGATTCAATACACGATGGCTGCTGACCGAATGAACGAACGAGTGGCATATCTGTACCAACCTTACAACCCAGCCATTTTACGTTTGGTTAAAATGGTTATCGATGCAGCGCATCGTGAAGGCAAATGGGTTGGCATGTGTGGTGAGATGGCCGGAGACGAAACAGCAATTCCATTGCTACTCGGTCTCGGACTGGATGAGTTCAGCATGAGCGCAACATCTATTCTGCCAGCTCGCAGTCAGATCACCAAGCTGTCCCGTGCAGACATGCAAGAACTTGCTGCCAAAGCACTCGATATGCAAACGGCTGAACAAGTCGTTGAATTGGTTCAAAGCATTCAAGCGTAATGTAATTTTACGGGGTTTCCACCCGATTTTTAGGGTTTCTTTTTCCGATAAAAAAGCTGCAGTCTTGCAGCGATTTTGCCGGTATCTGTTGTTACAGCAGATACCGGCTTTTTTTGTTTTGGGCCGATATCACTATTCTTCAGAGAAGTTACATTTTTCCGTTTGTATCTTGGTTGAAAATCATTATCATTAAGATATTCGAACAATTCAATCAATGGACATCATGCTGAGGGAGAAAGTAGGGTTACCATGAAGGTCAATGAAAAAAAGGCAGGCAAGATGCTTAAATATAGCAGTATCGATTCGTTTGAAGTGTCCTCGAATGGAGAAATTGTTCATGCAGCGACAGCGGAACACTTCGCTATTCTTTGTATAAGTGGCTCAGGAACTTTGGTATCGAACGAACACATATCCCGATTGAATGAAGGGGAAGTCTATTTGCTGGCTCCTGGACAGAGGTTCAAGCTGGCGGCAGATGAGCAGGCGTTAAAAGGCTGTATGGTCCGTTTCGAAGTATACGAATATGGCGGAGAACAGCAGATGACCGCTACCCATGCTTTCATGGAGGGTTTGTTTTGGTGCAAAGATCCGCATCAACTCGCGCTCTCTTGTGATCGATTGCTTCAACTGGAGGTCGCTGGTGACGAGGAACACTTCAATAGACAGGCCGCATTATACGGTTTGATGACTTCACTTGTTCAAGCGGAGGCCAAGCCGGAAAGCGTTGAGTCTACCGCTTCTGCGATTGCCCGTGTTGCCGATTATATGAATGAACATCTGGATCATGAGTTAAAACGAGATGAATTGTCCAAGCTTGCTGGCCTGAGTCCAGGATATTTTTCGTGGGCATTTCAGCAATATACAGGAAAGACCCCGACGGCCTATCTGATGGATGTCAGAATGAAACGGGCCAAGGAGCTCCTTTTGTCAGGTGATGGTGTAAAAGAGACCGCGGTCCGAGTCGGCTATGAAGATGAATTTTATTTTAGCCGCAGATTCAAACAGAAGATGGGACTTTCGCCTAATGCGTTTGTCAAAAGCCGCAGATATAGTATCGCAAGTGTCTCTGATCCAATCTCGGGCAGTTTACTGGCACTTGGCCTGCTTCCGAAAGCTGCTGCCTTTTATCCAAATCATGAATTATACAACCGAATGACTCGTCTGCATTCTTATGAGCTGGGGGAAGGGCAGATCTGGCAAGAAAATGTGGATCGATTGCGTGCGTCGGAGCCGGAGCTTATTTTCTGCACTGACATTCTGGGCGAGCGGGCGCGAAAAGAGCTGGAGCAGATTGCGCCGACAGTTGCCATCCCTTGGTTATCCGCAGACTGGCGCGAGCAGCTTCGAATGATTGCAGAAGTCATGGAGCATCGGGCAGAGGCGGAGGTGTGGCTGTCAGAATATGATGGCAAGGCGGAAGCGGTCTACCGCAAAGTAAGACGTAACATCGGTGGAGCTACCGTCAACATATGGCGTATCACGGATTCGGAATATCGGATATATGGCAAACGCAATGCTGGCGCGGTCCTTTATGATGATTTTAGATTGGCAGCTACGCATCGTCTCGATGACATCAATGTTTTTGAATCGGTGACTAAAGAAGCTCTGGAAAAATACGACGCAGATATGCTGATTATCATGGTAGATTCCACACAGCAGGCGGCCCGGGAATGGAAGGCGCTTCAGGCCAGTGAGCAGTGGCATCGTTTGACAGCGGTTCGGCATGGACATGTGTACGAGGTGGGGACAGAAAAATTGTTTGAGTATTCAGCTTGGTCGCATGATCGGGCGCTATCCTATTTTATGCGGTTATTTGGCTGACTAAAGTCCAGTTCACTCCGTTTATATATCCATGTTTAGCTGAAGCAATGAATGATATGATACGTATTGAGAAAGAAAATCATTATCAGTGTAAAGAGGAGGTGACATTCCATTTCTGGAAAGCCGCCTTGGAATCTAGAGCAATTGTTTAAAGCACCTCGATTATACCCGGTTTCCGAAGATCAACATACCGGCGTACATGCTTGCTTCTATGAGGGTGTGTCATATAAAGGTCGTGCTACTCGCATATTTGGCTACTACGGCATCCCGCGTCCGGTCTCTCCTAACGAGGAAGTTCCCGCGGTAATTTTGGTTCACGGTGGTGCGGGAACAGCTTTTAGCAGTTGGGTGAAAGAATGGATGGCACGAGGGTATGCTGCGATAGCCATGGATCTGGAAGGGCATGTTCCATTCGGGGATGAGGAGCACACCGAACGGATGGAATGGCCTTCACATTCATGGAGTGGTCCTGAGAAACAGGGTGTATTTGCAGATTACGAACAGCCTGTTGAAGATCAATGGATGTATCATGCCGTAGCCGCTGTAATATTGGCTCATTCATTGCTCCGCTCTTTTCCGGGTGTAGACAAGCAGAGCATAGGTATAACAGGAATTTCATGGGGAGGCATCATCACAAGTTTGGTTGCGGGGTTAGACACCAGGCTTTCTTTTGCCATGCCCGTTTATGGCTGTGGGTATTTGCATGAACCGGGTTCCTATTATGGGCTTAGCTTTGCATCGATGCCGGAGGCAGAGGCAGAACGTGTTCGTCTATTATGGGATCCATCCACATATCTGTCGGAAAGCAGCTTGCCGATGTTATGGCTTAACGGTAGTAATGATACCCATTTTCCGTTGACCATATTTAACAAGTCTTTTGAGCAGCATCTGGAGTGCCATCCGAACAACAAAAGCAGACTAAGCCTTCATCCGGGTCTTGGACATTCTTATAAGGAGGCATGGGCATGCGAGGGGGTCTTCGCTTTTGCAGACAGTATCGTTAAAGCGAAACCTGCGCTTATTGAAATATGTGAGGAGAAGCACGAGGACGGTTGGTTTGTCGTTCGGTATGATTCATGCCTTCCTGTCCTGGAGGCCAATCTTTATTGGTGCGTGGATGATCGCAATTGGAGAACCGCAAGATGGGAGTCCATCCCTGCTTCGTTGGATACAACGAACTGCAAAGCGCTCATACGTCTTCCACAGCATGGAAGTTCGTTTTTTATGAATCTAAGAAATGAAAAGGGCTGGATCACAAGCACACGTGTAATGAGAAATGAGAGAACGGCAGAAGACAAAATAACAGAATAACGAATGAATAAGGGGATCTGTAGAAAATGAAACAACGAAATCAACGCTACTTCACGTTAACAGCAGTTTTGCTTGCGGTGCTATTATTGATTGTGGCCTGTGGCAACAAAGAGAAGTCAGGTTCGTCTGAGGCAGAACCGACGAAACAGGAACAAGCGGCTTCGGAAGAGTCCCAAGATGCCACGTTTACATTTAAGGATACAAATGGTGAGCAGACATTACCACAAAAGCCAGAAAATATCGCTTCCACAGTGACATATTTGACGGATCACCTGATTGCACTTGGCATGACGCCACAAGCTACAGTAAAATCACAGAACGAAGATTTTCCGTTATATTTGAAGCCATTCTTGAATGATGTGGCTATCATCGGTGATCAAGGTAAGGTCAGTGTAGAGAAAATGCTCTCTCTTGGACCAGATCTGATTGTGACGGATACGAACAGCAAAGAGCAATACGAGAATTATGCCAAAATTGCTCCAACGGCCATGCTTGAGAATGGATATGTGGCACCTGATTGGCAGACGGCATTTCGAGCTACCGCGGCGGCCTTTGGTCTGAACGAAAAGGCAGAAGAAGTGATAAAAACCTATGAAACGCATAAAGCTGAGGCGATCCAAAAAGTTCACGCCAAAGCAGAGGGTAAGACACTCATGGTATTGCGGATAAGAAATGATATTCGGTATTACGGAGACATGGACTACAAATGGCTTTATGATGATTTCGGTTTCTCCAGACCGGCTGTTTTCCCCGTGACAAGCGCTGAAAGTCGCTATGAAGTATTGTCTAATGAAAAGTTGCCAGAAATCGATCCGGATTACATTATCCTTATCAATGATAATGAAGAGATCTATAACAATCTGCAGACCTTGGGGATTTGGAAAAACATGAAGGCTGTTAAAAATAATCAGGTATTCCAGGTGGCTTCAGATTCGTGGTTTGGCGGGTATGGACCCAATGCGGCTACTTCCATGCTGGATGACCTGAATCGTTTGTTCGGCGAATGATGAATGACCGGATTCGTGAGGAACTGGGGAAGCACTTTAATCTTGTACAGGAACTGAATGGTGTACCCGTGGCATCGCTATGTGGAGAATCTATTGTTGATCCGGAGGCAATGAGAAGCTTTTTGTCCGCCTATCAACAGTTAATCGAGGGACAGGATCTAACGGTTGCCGCAGCCTATTTCACCAGTTGGTTCGGGGATGTGGCAGCTGCGCTGCAATATACCGTATCCGTCCATGATTCAGCTCCGAATTTTTCGCTAGCCAATCTGAGTATACATTTGATGAAGGAAACCGGGTATACACGAATTGCTTTTCAACTTGAGAACATGGATGTCACTCTCGCTCCGAAGGATTCGGAGGAAAGAACGGTCTGGCTTGAAGCAGAATTAAGACGTTTTTACAGTCAGACTGCACGTCCCCTCATGGAGTGTTTGTCCAAAGCTTCTGGGTTGCATGTCAGCATGTTGTGGGGGCAGTTGCCAACGGCTCTGCAAAACTACAGGGAGAATATTCATAATACGTATCAAGACGATGAAGCTCTCTTGCGTCAGTTTGCCGCTGATGAACTGGTGCTGCAAAATGGTCTGGAAGCTGATGTATTTGGTCTGGCCAAGAATCCGCTTCGTGTCAGGGTTCGGATGATTGATCATCCGCTGGAGCCTACGAAGAGACTTGCGATCAAAAACGTCTGTTGCTTGCAATATTTACGACAAGGTCGCTCCTATTGTTACACCTGTCCGCGATTGGGCAAGAAGGAACGGGCCAATTGGAAGCCCTAGACCGGAGAAGATAAAATAAAGCTGACAGGTTAATAAGCAATAAAGAAAACAGCCGCGCAGAAAGCAAAATGCGGCTGTTTTTGGCATTTATTAATGATTATCAACGACTGAATATGTTTTCATTAGTTTATTAGAGGTTAGCTTTTAACTGCAAGCACAGTTCAGTACAGGTTTACGGGCTGCTGTTGTTTCATCCAGACGGGTAACCGGTGTGCCGTAAGGGGCATTGAGTACCAGTTCAGGCGTTTCTTCTGCTTCCTTGGCAATGCGAATCATCGTATCGACAAACCCATCAAGGGTTTCTTTGCTCTCGGTTTCGGTTGGTTCGATCATGATGCACTCCTCGACGTTCAGCGGGAAGTACACGGTTGGCGGGTGATACCCAAAATCAAGCAATCGTTTGGCAACATCCAGTGTACGTACACCATACTGTTTCAACCCCCGGCCAGACATAACGAATTCATGTTTGCACACGCCTGGATACGGAATCTCGTAGTAAGGTGCGAGACGGGCCATCATGTAGTTGGCGTTGAGCACCGCACATTCAGATACCCGGCGTAAGCCTTCAGGTCCATAAGTACGAATGTAGGCATAGGCGCGGACCAGAATACCGAAGTTACCATAGTAAGCTTTGACCCGGCCAATGGATTGATCACCTTCGCGATCCAATGCATATATACCCTCATCATTTTTGATGACCATCGGTTTCGGCAGAAATGGAATCAAGCGGCTCTTCACACCAACCGGGCCGGCACCAGGTCCACCTCCGCCGTGCGGAGTACTCATCGTTTTATGCAAGTTCAGATGCACCACGTCGAAGCCCATATCGCCAGGTCGGGTGATGCCCATAATGGCATTGGAGTTGGCTCCATCGTAGTACAGCAAGCCACCTGCCTGATGCACAATGGAGGCAATCTCCTGAATGTCTTTTTCAAAGAGTCCGAGTGTATTCGGGTTAGTCAGCATGAGCGCTGCGGTGTCCGAACCAACAGCTGCGCGAAGTGCGTCAAGATCTACCAGACCGTCTGCGCGGGAAGGAATCGTTACCGTTTCGAAACCTGCTACGGTTGCACTTGCCGGGTTGGTCCCATGAGAAGAATCGGGTACGATGACTTTCGTACGCCGTTCACCACGACCTTCGTGGTAAGCACGGATCATCATGAGCCCGGTCCATTCGCCATGTGCACCAGCGGCCGGTTGCAGCGTAACGGCGTCCATCCCGGTAAGTCCGGCAAGGTCATTTTGCAACGTGTAGAGCAGTTCAAGTGCACCTTGAATGCTGGATTCATGCTGATATGGATGAATTTTGGCGAACCCGTTGTAACGGGCCACATCCTCATTAATCTTCGGATTATATTTCATCGTACAAGAGCCCAGCGGATAGAATCCGTTATCTATCCCGAAATTACGACGAGACAGGGCAGTGTAATGGCGAATGACGTCAACTTCAAAAACCTCAGGCAATGCTGCTGCTTCCGACCGAAGCATTTCCCGGGGAATCAGGGAATCCACAGCTTGACGGGGAACGTCGCATTCGGGCAACGAATAAGCGACCCGACCCGGACTGCTGAGTTCAAAAATCAACGATTGCTCCGGTGCTGGAGAGGCAGCCTGGTTAGTGTCTGTTGTGATAGTTTCAGGTTGGCCCGAAGTGGAGATAGAGGTTACCGTTTCCGATTGTCCTTGTGCTGATGTCGTCGTAGTTGTCTTTGTTGTCGTTTCCTGAGTCACAGCGATCCCTCCAATACACGTGCGAATTCGTCGATCTCTTCCTTGCTGCGTCGTTCAGTAACTGCAATCAGCATATGTCCGGCGAGCTCGGGATAATCACGGCCAAGTTCATACCCGCCAATGAAACCTGCATCGAGCAATTTCAGTTGCAGTGGTTCCACATTTGTTCCTTCAGGCAGTTGGATAACAAACTCATTGAACGTAGGGGCGGTAAACGTAAGAGAGACGCCTGGAATTGCGGTAAACGTATTAAGGGCATAATGGCTCTTTTGCAAATTCAAATCAGCAACGTCGATCATGCCTTGTTTACCCATAATGGACATATATACAGAGGCGCTCAGCGCGAGCAACGCCTGGTTGGAACAGATGTTGGACGTCGCCTTTTCACGGCGGATATGCTGTTCCCGTGCTTGCAGCGTGAGTACAAAACCACGCTTGCCGTTGCGGTCCGTTGTCTGGCCTACAATTCGGCCAGGAATTCGGCGCATATGAGCCTGGGATACGGCGAAGTATCCGCATGTTGGGCCGCCGAGTGAAGCGGCGATGCCAAGGGGCTGCGCGTCGCCAACGACGATGTCAGCACCCAGCTTGCCTGGGGCTTCCAGCAGACCCAGCGATAGCGGGTTGGCGCTGACCACGAGCAGGCTCTTGTGCGCATGCGCAAGGTCTGCGGCCTGTTTTACATTTTCCACGGCGCCGAAGAAGTTCGGGCTTTGAATCATGACGGCTGCGGTGTCATCGGACACGGCGGCTTGCAGGGCATCCCAGTCTGTTACACCATTTTGATATCCAATCTCAACAATCTCCAGATTGAGGCCGTGAGCATAAGCTTGCAATACCTGACGGGATTCGGGGTGCACGGTACGTGACACAATCAGCTGTTTGCGGCGGGTTGCCGCTGCGGCCAGATTGCCTGCTTCCGCAAATGCAGTTGCACCATCGTACATGCTGGCATTGGCTACAGCCATGCCTGTCAACTCACAGATGTAGGATTGAAACTCGAAAATCGCCTGCAATTCTCCTTGGCTGATCTCGGGTTGATAGGGTGTATAGGCTGTATAGAACTCGGAACGGGAAATTACATGATTAATGACGGAGGGAACGTGGTGATCATAAATGCCTGCACCCAGGAAACTGGCGTGTGTCTCGAAGTTGGCATTCGCTGCCGCTTGCTTCGACATATGACGTGTCAGTGCGTATTCATCCAGTTTGGAGGAAACAGGCAGTTCGCCCTGATAGCGAATCTCCTGTGGAATGTCATGGAACAGATCCTCAATCGTTTCCACGCCGATGGTTGCCAGCATGGCACTCTGATCCTGCTCGGTCATGGGAATGTAGCGATGCTTGCTCATGCTTGATCAGCTCCTTGAGTAGGTGTCTTTGGCGCACGTGTCCGTTTATGAAAAGGGGTCTTCACGACCTCGGCTTTCAGTTTCTTGCCACGAATCTCAATCTCCAGCGGGGTACCCAGTGCAGCATATTTGCTGTCAATCAAGGCCAGACCCAGATTACGTTTTAACGTAGGCGACTGGGTGCCTGTGGTTACTTCACCAATCTGTACGCCTTCGGCGTAAATGGGATAATGAGGGCGAGGGATGCCGCGCTCCAGCACTTCGATGCCGACCAGCTTGCGGGCAGGCCCATCATTTTTTTGCTGCAACAGGGCTTCATGTCCGATAAACGGTCCTGCATTTAGCTTCACAAACATACCTACGCCAGCCTCCAGCGGTGAGATGGTTGCAGACAATTCCTGTCCATACAGGGGCAGCTTGGCTTCAAAGCGCAGCGTATCCCTGGCACCCAGTCCTGTCGGAACGAGTCCGTGACCTTCTCCCGCTTGCATCAATCCGTTCCAGACCTCAGCAGCTTGTTCCGCGGGAACGTAGAGCTCAAAGCCATCTTCACCCGTATATCCGGTGCGGGATAACAGCAATGAAACGCCACATACCTTCGCATTTGCCACAAAGCGGAAAGGCTCAATCGAAGACACATCAGTGTCTGTCACCGCTCTGAGAATATCCACTGCCAGCGGACCCTGCAGAGCAAGCAGCGCCGTTTGATCCGAATCATTGGTCATCGTTACGCCTGGCGTCATGTGCTGTTGCAGCCATGCCCAGTCCTTGTCGATGTTGGAGGCGTTAACCACCAGCATATAATGCTGGTCTTTCAGTTTATAGATCAGCAGATCATCGACCACGCCGCCATCCGGATAACACATTAACGTGTATTGGGCCTGACCGGGAACGAGTGTTGTTACATCATTAGTGGTCATGTGCTGTAAAAAAGCTTCTGCGTGTTCACCTTGTACGGTGAATTCACCCATGTGAGATACATCAAATAATCCGGCACGTTCTCGCACCGCTTCATGCTCTTTCTGAATTCCACTGAATTGTACCGGGAGCTCCCAGCCACCAAAATCAATGCATCGTACGCCTTCATATTGCTGATAGAGTGGAAAGAGTGGGGTTCTAAGCAAATCGGACATCCAATCACCTCGTCATGGGCCGTCAACCGGCCGAGTGTATAACCGTGGATCAATGAATCTGGCATCATATTTTATTATAAAAGTAAGGTAAGGACGCTATAGGCAGCGCCGCTCTATAACCTGTTTTCGTTTTTTTGGGAAAAAGGAAAAGGACAGGCCAAAGAATCGGCATGCCAGAAGCACGCTGTATTCTTAGGCTCTGTCCTTGGTACCTGAGAGTTACCCCGCCGCATGATGCAGCAGGTTTCCCCTTGGGTGATCATAACGCCCATACAGGCGATTAGATGCTCTCCAGAGTTGCGTCCCGTAAAAGTCCTTTTGCCTGAGAGATTCACCTCCGCTTGTCGGTGGCTTACTCCTTCGGCGTTACCGCATGTACACCCTGATTCGGGTGTCAAGGGTAATCTCTCCCTTTACATTCATCCGCGGGTATTGCATAGACCAATTAAACACATTTACTACTCTCATTAAAGCCTGAATCGTCTATTGATGTCAAGAACGATATCATAGATATGAACAAAAAATCCGAATGAAATTTTTAATTAACATTAAAATGTACGTCTATTTATAAAGAGTGCGCTTACTTTTCTAATATTCACCATTATATGTAGGGAGGGTCCATTTGAGTTACAGGCATATAAGGAAGAAAAACAAATAAATTGTGAGGTATCTTGACATTTGAATCGAAAATATCATACGCTATGTTCTGGGAAAAAGGTTAAGGTCAAAGAAACGCATGCACTCATTTAATGAAAAGCGAGGCGGATATCGATGAGCGAATTGAAAAGTGATTTCCTGTACAGTGAAGAGCACGAATGGGTGCAGACCGTAGGGGAGGATACCGTACGTATTGGCATTACCGAGTTCGCGCAGCATCAGCTGGGTGACATTGTGTTTGTAGAATTGCCTGACCTTGAATCGGATGTAAAAGCGGAAGACGGCATTGGAACGATTGAATCCGTCAAAACCGTCTCGGATTTGTTTTCTCCTGTCAGTGGAACGATTATTGCTGTGAATGATGCATTGCAGGATTCCCCGGAGCTGGTTAACAACTCCCCATATGAGGAAGGCTGGATGATCGAGATTCGTGTTGAGGGCGACCTCACAGCAGCACTTTCCACATTGATGAACGCGGATGCGTATCGTAAACATACGGAATAATATTAAGGTACAAATTTCCGCTAGATACGGAGTTTCAGCTTAATGGAAAGTTCGTTTAACGTATTAAAAATGAATCGATTGATTATAGATCCGGATGGTGATACAGCTCATTCGGAGAATACTTAGGCGCAATTGCCTCACCTGGGACAGGGTGAGGCAATTGCGCTTTTTTCGTTGTTAACAGACGAATGGGATGGAATGAATATCAATTAACGTGTTTCATCATTATTTCTAATTGAGATAGAAACAGCTCGTTCAAATAGAATAAATTTACAATTTCATTTGTCATTAAAATGGGGCATTTCGTGGGTATGATACATGAAAGGGAATAACAGGTTCCATTCCATATACAAGGTTCAAACATGGGACAATCCTTTAAATTTAAATCTTGTCATCAACGTTCATGACGGAAGTAGGTTTTCATTTCGTTGTAGAAGATACCGTTTTCATTTACGATATGGTTGTAAATTAAGATTTATTGAAGATTTGTACCTTTGTTCGTCTGGATCATCGTTGTCAAAATTCAGTGGAATTAAGGTTTAATATGTTGAGGAGGTTTTCAATATGAGTTCAGTGGACGCAAAGTCCGAAAAAAGCGGAGGAATACGGGTCGGCGTTCAGAAGTTTGGACGTTTCCTGAGTGGTATGGTTATGCCGAACATGGGTGCATTTATCGCCTGGGGTTTGATTACGGCATTGTTCATTCCAAAAGGATGGTTCCCTAACGCAGATTTTGCATTGCTGGTTGATCCAATGATCAAATATTTGCTGCCTTTGCTTATCGGTTACACAGGCGGTACCATGGTACACGGCCAACGTGGTGGTGTAGTCGGTGCAATAATGACCATCGGGGTTATTGTCGGCAGTGACATTCCAATGTTCCTTGGCGCTATGATTGCCGGACCATTGGGAGCTTGGGTCATTAAGAAATTTGACAAAGCTGTCGATGGCAAAATCAAATCAGGGTTTGAGATGCTGGTTAACAACTTCTCCGCTGGTATTATTGGTGGGATTTTGGCCCTTCTAGCCCTTAAAGGCATCGGGCCTTTCGTTGAAGCGATTAGCAAGGTGTTATCGGCTGGGGTAGAAGCTTTGATGAATGCTGGTCTTCTCCCGCTGGTCAACCTGATCATTGAGCCAGGAAAAGTATTATTCCTGAACAATGCGATCAACCATGGTATTCTGACACCGATTGGTACGGATCAAGCAAGAGAACTGGGGCAATCCGTATTATTCATGCTTGAATCCAACCCAGGACCTGGACTCGGCATTTTGCTGGCATACTGCTTCTTCGGTCGCGGATCAGCCAAATCTTCCGCTCCAGGTGCTGTAATCATTCATTTCTTTGGCGGGATTCACGAGATTTATTTCCCTTACATTCTGATGAGACCGATACTGATTCTGGCTGCGATGGCTGGTGGTGTGGCGGGTACATTGACCTTCATGCTGACAGGAGCTGGTTTGGTATCTGCACCGTCACCGGGAAGTATCATTGCCTACTCATTGTTAACGCCTAAGGGTGGATATCTTGGCATGTTTGCCGGGGTAGCCGTAGCTGCGGTCATCTCCTTCCTCGTGGCATCCATACTGCTCAAAACAGGTAAACAGAAGGATGACGAAGATCTGGATAGTGCTTCCAACCGCATGAAAGATATGAAAAATCAGGGCAAAACGGGCAACCTCACCGTTGATAAAGACAATCGTGAAGCTGACCGTGCAGCCGATATTGCTTCTTCGGCAGTAAAAACGGATATCAATAAAATTGTATTCTCCTGTGATGCAGGTATGGGTTCGAGTGCCATGGGTGCCTCGATTCTGCGGAAGAAAATGAAGGCAGCCGGTGTGGATGTCGCTGTAACCAACACGGCGATCAGTGAGATTCCACAAGATGCCGACATCGTCATCACACAGAAAACATTGACTGACCGGGCCAAATCCGTGGCTCCAAATGCAGAGCATATTTCCATCGATAACTTCCTGAAGAGTCCTGAATATGAGGCACTGGTGGAGCGCCTCAAATCCGACTCCTGATGAGTAATATTACAAGGAGACAGCGTGAGATCGTGGAGTTCCTGCTGGAGCATCCTCATGAGGTAACTGCTGGCGATATAGCTGTTGCGGTCAAAGTAAGCACTCGTACCGTACATCGAGAGTTGCAGATGATTGAACAATGGCTTGAGCCCCTTGGCATGAGATTGGAAAAAAAATCGGGAACCGGGGTTCGAATTGATCCCGGTTCCGATGATTTGGCCGTATTGCGTCAACAACTTGAACTTAACGAATATGTGGAGTTTACGCCCGAAGAGCGTAAACTCTTCATGCTTTGTATTTTGCTGGATGAATCCGAGCCTGTGAAGCTGCTTGCATTGGCCTCAGATCTGAAGGTAACCGTGTCTACGGCAAGCAATGATCTGGACGATCTGGAACCACGCATTCAGCTGGCTGGCTTGAAGCTGGTTCGCAGGCGTGGATATGGGGTCAAGATCAATGGAAGCGAGCTGGCTCATCGCATGGCTATTTCCGCGCTCGCTCTTGAATATCTGGATGAATCCGATTTGTTCGGTAGACAGGCGGAGCAGGGAGTTTCCAAAGTAAACAGCAAACTTCTGGGAATGATAGGGCATGAGGATGTACTTACGGTCGAAAATGCATTATGGCAGCCGGATATTGAGTGGTTGGAAAATATCCCGGAACGTCAATACATGAAGCTGCTGATCCAATTGTCTGTAGCCGTTGTGCGTATTCGCAAAGGTTTTGGCATAGGTCGGGGCACACAACAGGACAAAAATGACGTTGGAAATCCTCTGCAAGATGAGCGGAAGGTGCCGGAATATTTGGCTTCACGGTTGTGCGGCGTTCTATCTGCCCAGCTTGGGCTGGAGTTTGTCGGCGAGGAGCAGGCTTATTTTCACAGGCTGCTAGTTGAAATCGAGCAATCGATTCATTCCTCGCGTCTTCTGCCCATAGACGATCTGGTCTTACTCGACATGGTTCGTTCTCTTACAGATCGAATGCAGGAGAAAACTCATTATTCGTTCCATGAGGATCGTCTGCTTCGTGAAGGTCTGATTGCCCATATAGAGCCGGTGCTGGAACGAATGGATGGGCGGCAGCTCATCCGTAATCCGTTGCTTCAGCAGATCCGCAAGGATTATGAATCACTGTTTGAGGATGTAAAGAAAGCCGTGCGAGAGGCTTGGCCCAATACGGATGTGCCGGATGAGGAGATCGGATTTTTGGTAATGCACTTCGGTGCTTCCATTGAACGGCTGCGGGTGTTGAAGCGTGAAATCAGGGCTGTCGTCGTTTGTACGAGTGGGATCGGATCTTCACGGATGTTATCGAGCCGTCTGTCCAAGGAAATTCCCGAAATTCGGATTGTGGACAGCGTGTCCTGGTATGAAGCCGCGCGTATCCCAAAGACGGAATATGATTTGGTTCTCTCTACTGTGGATCTGCCGATGGATAAACATCAATACTACAAGGTGAGCCCACTGCTGACGGCAGAAGAAAGTGAACGTTTAAGACATTTCATCAGGACAACGACGCTTCAGCGGGAACATAGTCCCCCACCTGAAGCAGACTCAAGGACAACAGGACGAATTTCCGATCCGGTTGGACTGGAAGCGACCCTGATTGAAATCGTACAGATAATCGGCAAGTTTCAGGTGTTCCCGCTGGATAATCAGGAGATCGGATTTTTAGAAACGGCTTACGCCATGTGCAGCGTTTTGCATCAATCCGGTGTATTGAATAATCCAGATGAGATTGCCAGGCTGCTGGAGGAGCGTGAAGCTGTTGGAAGTCAGAAGATTCCCGGAACTTCCCTCGCTCTGTTTCATACACGCAGTGATGGCATTCACAGTCCTTCAATTACGCTGTTCCAATTGACAGAGCCGCTTCTACGCACGCCGGAAGACCCGGCAGGTGTCAGCCATGTGCTCTTGATGCTTGGACCCAGACAGTTATCGAAGGAAAGTTTGGAGGTACTGAGTGAAATCAGTGCGCTATTGTTGCAGGAAGAAATGATTGCATTACTTGAAAAAGGCAACCGGGATGATCTTATTCATTACTTGTCCCAAGAACTTGCGGGATTTTACCGCAGCAAAACCGAAATTGGAGGTATTCAAACATGAGTGTGTTAACTAAAGATAAAGTCATCATGAATGCAACGGCTCAGGACAAATACGAAGCGATTCGTATGGCAGGTCAAATTTTGAAAGACGCGGGACATATCACCGCTGAATACATCGACAAAATGCTGGAGCGTGAAGAGATTGTCTCCACGTATGTAGGCAACGGACTTGCGATTCCACACGGCACGAAGGAATCCAAATCATTCATCCTGTCCACAGGCATTTCCGTCATTCAGTTCCCGCAAGGTGTTGATTTTGGGGAAGAAAAAGCGTATATGGTAATTGGTATCGCCGCTCAAGGTGGAGAACATATGGAGATCCTGACCAGCATCGCAGTCATCTGCGCCGAGGAAGAGAACATGGAAGCTTTGCGTCATGCTCAAACCGCTGAAGAAGTCATCACTATTTTGGAAAGTGAAATGGAACTATGAAGGCCCTTCACTTTGGAGCAGGTAATATTGGACGTGGCTTTATCGGTTTGATTCTGTCCCGTGCAGGCTACAATGTTGTTTTCTCCGACGTTAATCAGGATCTGGTTAAGGCTCTAGAGCTGCGTGGAGAGTATACGGTTGAACTGGCTAACGAGGCCAAAGACCTGGAGACAGTTACCGGTGTGAGTGCAATCGATGGAACCAATCTGGATACCGTTGCTCAGAATGTTGCAGAAGCTGAATTGATCACAACTGCAGTGGGTGTGAACATTCTGAAACATATTGCTCCCGGTATTGCCAAAGGACTTACGTCCAGACTGGGAACGGGCGATGTCTTCCAGCCCCTTCACATTATTGCCTGTGAAAATGCAATTGGAGCCAGCACTCAGCTGAAAGAACATGTATATGGCCTGCTTGATGAGCGGACTCGCCTGCTTGCGGATCAGTACGTGTATTTCCCGGACTCTGCCGTAGATCGGATTGTGCCGATTCAGCATCATGAAGATTCATTGCATGTACAGGTAGAGCCTTTCTATGAATGGGTTGTTGACCGTTCACAAATGGCTCCTGCGTTCAAACCGGTTGAGGGTGTAATGTATGTGGATGATCTGGAGCCTTATATCGAACGGAAGCTGTTTACCGTAAATACGGGACACTGTATTGCCGCTTATATTGGATATGTGAACGGGTTTGATACAATTCAGAAGGCTATTGCCGATGAAAAAGTCAAATCCATCGTATATGGTGCCTTGCAGGAAACCGGAGCCGTTTTGGTGAAGCGTTTTGGATTCAATGCCGACGATCATCAGTTGTACATTGCCAAAATATTGGAACGGTTCGTTAACCCGCATCTGACGGATGAGGTAACTCGTGTAGGACGTTCTCCACTGCGGAAACTGTCCCCGAATGACCGTCTGGTTCGCCCAGCTCTCCAGGCTTACGAGTATGGAACGGAGACAACACTTTTGGCGATGGGTATGGCCGCTGCCTGCAAGTTTGACGTATCCGAAGACCCGGAAGCGGTGGAACTCCAGACTACGATCCAGCAAAAAGGGATTGAAGCAGCACTCAGCCAGTATACGTCCATGGATGAGAGTCATCCTGTACTGAAGCAGGCTGTAGCGCATTATCAACAAATGCAGAAGTAACGTTCTGTATTTCAATACAAAATAATATTGATTGAAGAAGAGCCTCACAGGGTTAACTGTGGGGCTCTTTATTTTGCTCTGTCTTCTTTTTATACGTATCCAGACATGCCTCGCAGATGCAGGACTTCCTGCGCTGTTCTGCCGGAATGGGGTCAAATACCCCTTCTGGGAACACAGCCCAGTTACACCAGCATTCTGAATGAGGACGACCAGCCGCATAGGAGCAGCCATTGGCCTCACCGCATAAAGGACATACAAGAACTTCTGGAGTGACTTTCTTTGTATCCTGCTCAACAGACATACGAGTCTTCCTTCCCCGATAAATTTCTAACCACGAACGATCGATAGGTTTATTAAAGTATAGCAACTCAACCCATTATATCAATCCTGTGGTTATTCTTCAGGGGGCAATTCAATTTTCAGTCCTTCCACATGCTTGCGACTCATCAGTTTGCGTTTCTTTCGGTTCTCTTTGGACTCCAGCACAATGTCGAGGTCATAGTCACCCGGATATAGTTCATCTGCGGAGATGTGCAGAGTTAGACGTTTCTTATGAATTTTGACTTTACGTCCACGCAGCATGACTCCGATATTTCCGCGACTGTCCTCCACATCACATACGATGCCTGACTGGTTCAGATAAGCTGCATAGACGCGATCCCCTTTTCGGAATGCTTTGGCAGGGGGCGCGGGTTCTAATGTTTCAGGCCGATCAGCAGATTGCTTTCTAGTTCCAGTCTGTACGGACGGGCTGATAGGTTTTATCGTGTTCCTTGCTTCATTCAATTGTTCTTGTTCAACCGTGCTGTTTATTTGCGATGACGTTGAACTTACGTTAGGCACGGATGGAGAGGAGGTGGAAGAGACACTTTGCGAGACACCCTGATCTGAAATGAGCTTGGAGCGCTCAATAATACGCTGTGGCATACCCAATTTCAGTGCAATGGAATAGGCATAGCTGTCCCCGGCTTCTCCGATCCGCAATCGATAGAGAGGTTGAAGAGAGACCGTATCAAATTCCATTCTTGCATTCTCAAATCCAGGCGTGGATGCTGCAAAATGTTTGATTTCCCCAAAATGGGTTGTAGCGATAACGGTAGCTCCACGGCTGTGCAGCTCCTCCAGCATGGCGATCGAGAGTCCCACTCCCTCACCGGGATCGGTACCGGAGGCCATCTCGTCAATAAGCACAAGTGTCGATGAATCGGCTTGCTCCAGGATGCCAATCATGTTGCGAATATGTGCAGAAAAGGTACTGAGTGCTTGCTCCAGGCTCTGTCCATCGCCGATATCAACAGCAATTTCATGATACACGGCCATCTCGCCATCTTCAGCGACAGGCACAAGCAGACCAGATTGCATCATCAATGTGAGCAGACCCAATGTTTTGAGTGCAACCGTTTTGCCACCCGTATTCGGCCCGGTAATGATTAGCGAGGAATAAGTTTGACCAATTGCAAAATCAAGCGGAACCATGGATGCACCCATAAACGGATGGCGGGCATGATGAAGCCGAACACGTCCAATGGCATTGACGCGTACAGTTCGTCCATCCATGGTGGCCGCATATTTCGCTTTGGCAAATAGGAAATCCAGAATCCCTACCGTTTCCGTATTTAACGAAATTTCACGATTATAAGACTCTGCCAGGGAGGTTAAGTCACCGAGAATTTTCATCTCCTCCCGTGATTCCTCGGCTTGCAGTGAAGACAGCTCCATTTGCAGACCTACTAATTCAGCAGGTTCAATATATACGGTTTGGCCACTTCCTGATTCATCCAGCACACTGCCTTTAACGTGTTTGCGGAATTCTTTCTTAATGGGCAGCACGGTTCTTCCACCACGCTGACTAATCACATTTTCCTGCATGATGGAGCGGTGTTTGCTTATTAGAGAATCCAGCTTGCGCTTCATGCGTTCCTCATTCACCGTCATTTTTTTACGAATACGTATCAGCTCCTTGCTCGCCTGATCCTGAATGCGTCCACTATGGATACAGCGTTCAATCTCGCTGAGCAGGGATTCCATCCATATCATGGATGAAGCGTAGCGACTAACTGTGGGGGCCACTTCGGATTTGCCCTCCATGTATTTCATAAGCTGTGCGCAGCTGCGCAGAAATTGGGCGAGATGACTGAAATCACGTTCCGTAAATAAATAACCGGTGCCGAGCAGATCCATGATGGTCTCCATGCCATCCAGTGAAGGAATGGGCACACTGGCACCGTAACGAATCAAAGCAGCCGCTTCAGCGGTCTCTTCCAGCCGCATTTGAATCAGAGAAGCGTCCACCATTGGCTTCATGTCTCTTGCGTAACGTTTGCCCAAATAGGATAGGGCACAGGCTGCAACGTTTTTTTGAATTTGGGGATAACCCAGACTGGTTAACGTTTTTTCATTCATGCTTGATCTCTCCTTGGATATAAAATGGAATTTCGGTTAAAGCGATGGGACATATTCCCGGAAAACGCAAAAAGGGCGGAGAATGAACAAACGTCATTCTCCGCCCTTAACGTACGGGAAAGTAGGGCCCGTTATAGGTCTATACAAAAAAATCCACGCTGAACACAGCGCGGAAATAGACCCGGACACGTACAATCCCGGAGGCGATTTATGATATCCGCTGTTCTTAACTAAGTACAGGGTAATGGCGCATCATGAAATACACGTATGCCACAAGGCACAAGTGAATCGAAGGCCAAACTCCTGAATATGAAACTAGTTAGTTAAGAACGCTCACCGACATCAAAATCTCTCCTTTGATTGAGGAATATGCAACCAATATAAACTGGAAATTGCCTTGAAGTCAACCTTCAATAATAAATAGTGGACTTGAATAACAATGGGTTTTAAAATAACAATAGTAAATTAATCCAATGAAAGCGATATTATATATACGTTTTGCATTAGATCGGGTAGTGATTCCGAAATCGTTCTCGATCAAATAACGCAAAATGCACAAAGGAGGATGCTCTTTTTGCCTAAATACCTGCTGCGTTTGCTCTGTTTTACCATGATTCTCGGAGCCCTTCCGGTCATTGTTATTGGTTCAGTCTCCTATTCGATTGCTTCACGTGACATTGAACAGAAGGTCCGGGAGAGTAATTTGCAGATTCTGCATCAGACCCAAATGCGGGTAGAGCAAGTATTGCGCAGCCTGCAATTATCGTCCATCCAATATGTGAATTCTCCACTGGTATTAAAAGCGATGAAAAAACCGCTGGACAGCAGCGAATTTCAGGAAATTCGTGATCTGACTTCCGGATTTAATAATCTGCAATCGGTTACTAATATCGATCAGGCCTATCTCGTGAATCTGGATGAAGACTGGGTCGTTTCGATGCGTTCCTTTGGAAAATTGGATGATTTCAGTATTCGGGACCGGATAGGCTCTTATTTGAAATATACAAACAGCCTGTTCTGGGTAACGCAAAATGTGAGTTCAACCAAAGAAAGTGTGCCGGTATCGGCGGGAGTTGGTGAAGCAACGCCAGAACATGCACCTACTCTTATTTCATCCGATAACGTGGTCAGCATGGTATTCAAGATTCCGATGATACCAACAAATGTGAAACCCAAGGGATTTTTGGTTATAGACATAGCCGATACAGAACTAAGTACATTTCTAAGCCGAAATCCGAATTCAGGGGATATGTACGTCCTTGATCGGGAGCAGAAATATTTTCTCAACGATACAGAACAAGACGGGAAATACAACGCGCTGAATCAGGAAATCCATGAAAAGGTACAAACGACGGGACAGTCGGAGGGTTTCTTCAGTGCAGAGGTTCAAGGAAGTCAGGTGGCGGTTAGCTACAGGCAATCCCCACTCAATGGCTGGTTGTATGTATCCGTTGTATCGCTGAGTCAGATAACCGCCCAATCGCAGAAAATTGCATTGGTTACGGGAGTGGCTACATTAGTCATGTTATGTTTGACGGGATTAGTAGCCATCTACGGCAGTCGCAAGATGTATTCTCCCATTTCCAGACTTCTGCAGGTTACAAAAGGACTGGATTCTCCATTGGCTCCGTCGGGACGCCGTCAGGATGAATTTATATACATCGAAGAGCGATTATCGACCTTGTTCAGTTCGGAAAAGACGATGCGTGAGCAGATGAAGGGCCAGCATGTTCATTTGCAGGAATTTTTTATGACCAAACTACTTACAGGAAAAATATCGGAAGATGACTTCAGATATCAGGGTCAGTTATACGATTTTCCAACCTCATGGTCCAGACTTGGGTTACTTACACTTCAGATCGATACCCTTGAAGGGACAAGGTATGAGGAGCAGGACCGGGATCTGCTGCTGTTTGCGTTAAACAATATGGTCGGTGAGCTGCTGCCCTCTGATATTCGTTTCGCACCTGTCATGATTGATGACGCCCAGGTTACGGTGCTGGCATCCGTGCTTGATGATGAAGTACAGCTAAAAGAGTGGATGCACACTCAAGCCGAATTGATCCGTGAGCGGGTCGTGACCTATCTGAATCTGCCTGTAAGTATCGGTATTAGTCGCTCTTACTCTGCAATAGGTGATTCACCACGGGCTTACCAGGAGAGTCGTGAGGCGCTGCAAGGCAGGGTAAGTTTGGGCAGCCGTATTATTTTGCATTACGAGGATATTCAGCCGCGAGGTCAGACGGAGGCAGCGTTATATACACAGCTCAGGATGATTGAAGACCAGTTGGCTTCTGCACTCAAGCAAGGGGACGAGGAGAAAACCGATGCGTACTTTAAGCAATACCTCGGTCTGCTTGCAGACAAGAAGCTGCACTTCAGCGAATACCCCGTTATCATGGTTCAACTGTTGTCCCGTGTGTATCAGCTTGTACAGGAGCAGGGTGGGAATGTTGCGGAAGTGTTGGGCGAAAAGGCCTCTATGGCTCGACTACTCAAGTTATCCACATTGGATGAAATGACGAACTGGTTCCGCAAATGTTTATTTCACCCTGTCATTCGATTCTGGCGTGAACAGGAAGAATCTCAATATCTGAATATTGCCCGGCGCATGATTCGGCTGATCGAGGAGCGATATGATCGCGAATTGTCGCTGGAAGCTTGCGCAGAAGAACTGAATTTTCATCCAGTCTATCTGAGCCGTGTGTTCAAGAAGGAGGCTGGTGTGAACTTTACGGAATACCTTGCCGAATACCGGATGGAAAAAGCCAAAACCTGGCTGCAGACGACCAACCTGAAAATATCGGAGATTGCCGAGAAACTCAATTACACCAACCCTACCGCTTTTATCCGTACATTTCGTAAAATTACGGGAACTACCCCCGGAAAATACCGGGAGCAGCAGCGATAAAAGCAACCTGCTCTGCCTGCCATGGCAGGCAGGTTTTTCTTTGTTTCAAGGTCAGCCTTTATTCTGCGTTTGCAGCAGAGTTAAGACAGGAATATCGGAGGTTAAATGTGGTTCATTCAGGGGAGCATTCCAGAATTACAAATGCCTTAAACCCTTGCTGCATAAGGGAAAACAAGAAGCTAAAATGAGACGATAGCCAGTTACCCATTTATCCTCCACAATGAAGACATGAATTCAGGAAGTGATATTTTGTAATCGTTTCCAATGTGGGGAGGAAGACACTATGAAAGCCGAAACGGCGGCTCGGACACGACCCGCTACCCGCAGTGACAAAAACCTGCTGTGGAGGGACATCATCAAAAACCGGTGGCTCTATATTATGTTGATACCGGGCGTGCTTTACTTTGTTATTTTCAAATACATACCCATGTACGGTATTACGATGGCTTTTCAGGATTACACGCCTTACAAGGGCATTCTGGGCAGCGACTGGGTAGGGTTTAAGCACTTCCAGCGTTTCTTCGGGGAACCGCAGTTCTGGACTTTGTTCCGGAATACGTTTTTGCTAGCGATTTATAATATGGTATTCTTCTTCCCGCTGCCAATTGTATTGGCACTCATGATGAATGAAGTTCGCCGTGAACGATTCAAACGCTTTGTACAGACGCTGGTATATGTTCCGCACTTTGTTTCCTGGGTTGTTGTGGTTGGTGTGTTCTACATGCTGTTCACAACCGAGGGTGGCGCTATTAACGAATTACTTTATAACCTGACGGGACAAAAAGTGGCTTTCCTGCTTGAGCCCGGCTGGTTTCGAACGATGATTGTTGGACAATCCATCTGGAAAGAGGTAGGTTGGGGCACGATTATTTTCCTAGCGGCACTCTCCGGTGTAGATACACAGCTCTATGAAGCTGCACGGATGGATGGTGCCAATCGCTGGCGTCAGACATGGCATATTACGTTGCCTGCCATCCGCAGTACAATCATTATTTTGCTCATTCTGCGTCTGGGTAACTTCCTGGATACAGGCTTTGAACAGATCTTCCTGATGCTCACGCCGACGAACCGGGATGTGGGTGAGGTATTTGATACCTACGTCTACACCAAAGGTCTCACACAGGCACAGTACAGTTATAGTGCTGCTGTTGGTTTGTTCAAGTCGGTGGTCGGACTGGCACTTGTACTGGGTGCCAACACGATGGCCAAAAAATTCGGGGAGGAAGGCGTCTACTAAAGCTTGGCAGCAGACGTCCTTCACCAGACAGGAGTGAACATTAAGATGCAACAGGATAAAACGTGGGGCAACCGGATCTTTGATATCCTCAATCATGGTTTTCTACTTTTGATCGGAATCGTGACCGTTATCCCGTTCATTTATATTTTGGCCGTCTCGTTTACGAGTCCGCATGAAGTGGCTAAGGGAGGATTCATTCTTTTTCCAAAAGAATTCTCCCTCGCCGCTTACCGTTACATCTTCTCTACAGACACATTGATTCGCAGTCTGGGTGTATCGATCTACATCACTGTAATCGGAACACTGCTTAACCTGTTGTTCACTTCGCTAATGGCGTATCCGCTTTCCAGAAGATACTTGCGTGGACGCCAGCCGATCTTGCTGGGTGTACTGTTCACCATGCTGTTCAGCGGTGGGATGATTCCAACCTACTTTGTCGTCAAATCATTGCACCTGACGGATACATTATGGTCTTTGATGCTGCCTACAGCGATTAGTGCGTTCAACCTGATCGTACTTAAGAACTTCTTCCAAGCCATTCCGGATGAACTGGAGGATGCCGCCAAAATCGATGGATGTAACGATGTGGGCGTATTGTTCCGTATTGTTTTGCCTTTGTCGATGCCAGCAATGGCTACATTCTCTCTCTTTTACGCGGTGGCTCATTGGAACAGCTTCTTCAACGCTGTCATTTATATCAACGATAGTGAAAAGTGGCCCGTACAAGTGTGGCTGCGTGAGATTGTCATCCTGGCTCAGAGCCGGATCGGGGATACCAGTATCGAAGAGACCGAGATTCAGCCGCTCACCATACGCATGGCCGTTATCGTGTTCTCCACGATTCCAATCATGCTGGTGTATCCATTCCTGCAAAAACACTTTGCCAAAGGAGTGATGCTGGGATCGGTAAAAGGTTGAAATTGCGCATGGTTGTACATCAAAACGGGTTCATGACTGTATAAAAAAGGGGAGGTTTTCGTTTAATGAAAGCAACAAAAAAGAAAGCCGTAGCTGTCTTGAGCACATTGGCATTGGTAACAGGCCTGCTGGCAGGATGCGGATCGGATGAAGGTCAGGCTGCCGAGGGCGGAGTGCAGAACGTGTCCATTGCAATAGCACAGGTGGGCGACGTACCGAGCAAAGGCAATGAGGTCCAGCAAAAGATTGAGGCGTATACGAACACCAAACTGGACATTCAGTGGATTCCGGCTTCGGCTTACAATGACAAAATCAATGTCATGATTGCATCCAGCGATATGCCCAAAATTGTGAAAGTACAGTATAACCCAACCGTAACCAGTGCGATGCGTAACGATGTATTCTGGGAAGTTGGACCTTTGCTGAAGGATTATAAAAATCTGTCTGCACAGAACGAGCGTTTCTTTGACAATATCAAGGTGGAAGGCAAAATCTACGGGGTACCCGTATTCTCTGATATTGCCCGTGCAACGGTGATTTACCGTAAAGACTGGTTTGATAAGTTGAATCTCAAGGTACCAACGACACCGGATGAATGGTATGAAACGATAAAGACGCTGGCGACCTCCGATCCGGATGGAGACGGTCAGGATAATACGTTTGGACTCATGCTTTTCAAAAAGTATAACGAGGATCAATATTCCTTCACTACACGTCTTGGCGTAAGTTTTGGTGCACCAAACAAGTGGAAGGTAGAAGATGACGGCAGTTTTACGCCGGAATTCATGACACCGGAATATATGCAGGTGCTGGATTTGCTGAAACGTTTGTATAGCGAGAAACTGCTGAATCAGGACTTTGCCGTATTTGACTCCACAGAAGCGGAGAAGAAATATGATACAGGTGTTGTCGGCATGCGCATCGGTGTCGCCCAGAACGGAAAGAGCCAACAAGAGCGTCTTTCTAAGAATGACCCGGATGGCGTAGTAGACATTGCAGGTTTGCTTGGTGTGAGTGGCGACCGTGTGGCGGGGCAGACGGGTAACTCCGGTATTCTGGCCTTCCCGAAAGCGACGGTGAAATCGGAAGAAGAGCTGAAAAACCTGTTGTCTTTCCTGGATAAATTGATGGACCCGGAGATGGCAACGCTGCTGATGCGTGGTATTGAAGACAAACATTATAAGAAGGCTGGCGAGGACCAGGTGGAGATGAGCGACTTCGATGCGTTCCAGCGTGAAGTGAAGCCATATCGTGATAACTTGCCTTACGTAGAAGGTTACAACGTACCGAAATTGAAAGATACCGAACTCGGTGAGAAGGGTACGGAACTTGCCAAAGAGCTGGCGGAACATGCTGTGCCAAACCCTGCATTAACCTTGTATTCGTCTACTTATGGCGACCGTGGGGCAGATCTGGATCAGATGATTGCAGATGCGCAGACCAAATATATTATGGGCAAAATCGATGAAAATGGCTGGAAACAGGAGATCGAGAATTGGGGCAATGCGGGCGGTACCAAAATTCGTGAGGAATATGCCGAAGACTACAAAAAACAGGCTAAATAAAAAGCCGGAAGCGGAGGAACATCATGAAAGAAACCCTGCAATTCACACCGGTACGGATGGCTGAACAGTTCATGGAAAGTTATCGCAATCATGAGTTATATCCGACCTGGCATTATGAAAATGGTTGTCTGCTGAAAGCGCTGGAAGAGCTGTACACCCATACCGGAGAACAGAAATATTTCGACTACATCCGTGAACTGATGGATAATTTCATTCTGGAAGATGGCTCGATTCGCTCGTATGCAGTCGAGGAGTATAACCTGGACCAAATTAACCAGGGGAAATCGCTGTTCCTGTTGCTGGACAAAACGGGCGAAGAAAAGTACCGTAAAGCCGCGGATTTGCTCATGGTACAGCTTAAGGGACAGCCTCGTACGAGTGAAGGCGGATTCTGGCACAAGAAGGTTTACCCGTTTCAGATGTGGCTGGATGGGCTGTATATGGCCACGCCGTTCCTGACGCAATATGGTGCGGTTACTAGCGAGGAGAAGTGGTTTGACAAGGCGGCATTACAGCTGCTGCTGGTGGAGAAACGTACACGTGATCCACGCAGCGGTCTACTGTACCATGCCTGGGATGAGAGCAGGGAACAGCGCTGGAGCTCGGGAGAAACCGGATGCTCTCCGCATGTATGGAGCCGGGCGATGGGCTGGTATGTGATGGCGGTAGTGGATACATTGGATCATCTGCCTGTAGATCATGAGCAGCGGGGTCAGATTGTGGGGATTTTCGAACGTGTAGCGAATGCACTTGTACATGTACAGGACCAACAGTCCGGGTTATGGCCTCATTTGCTCGATCAGCCGGGGCGTGAGCGTAATTATTTGGAGGCTTCGGGAACCTCAATGTTTGTGTATGCACTTGCGAAGGGCGTACGTAAGGGTTATCTGAGTGGCAAGTTTAAAGCTATCGCAGAAAAGGGGTATCAGGGTCTGCTGCTGCATCTGCTGCAAACGGACCGTGAAGGTGTATTGTCCCTGACGCAGTGTAACGGTGGGGCAGGTCTGGGCGGTACCCCGTATCGTGACGGGTCGTACGAGTATTATGTAACTGAATCCATTCGGATTAATGATCCGAAATCGGTTGCTCCATTTATTTTGGCAGGAGTGGAGATGGAACTGGCGCCACGCTAGTTTTTTTCTTCAGACCCATTTATGATAGCGCAATCATAGAGCGTGCCCGTAACAATTTGGTTAACCAAAGGAGAGATGGTTCATGAGTCCAAAAGGTCGGATGTCCCGTTTAGGCGGATTGGTCGTGGTTGGTGCAATGTCCGCCGGGCTGCTTGCAGGCTGTGGGGGAGAAAAAGCGCCTGCGGCAGGGGAAGGCAAGCTTCCCATTTCGATTTCTTTGATGCAGGTTGGTGATGTGCCGGCCAAGGAGAATGGGATTGAACAAAAGATTGAGGAATATACGAATACGGATGTCAGTGTACAGTGGATTCCGCAGTCTGCTTTTGATGATAAAGTTAATGTCATGGTAGCTTCGGGCGAGATGCCGACCATCATGCGTGTGAATTATGTACCCACAACATTTAACGCAGCCAAAACGGGGCTGTTCTGGGAAATTGGACCCTACCTGAAGGATTATAAGAACCTGTCTGCCCAATCCGAGGCTTATTTTGACAACATCAAGATCGAAGGAAAGGTCTACGGGGTACCCAACTTCCGCGATATTGGGCGTACAGCCATGGTGTACCGCAAGGACTGGTTCGACAAGCTTAAGCTGGATGTACCAAAAACGCTGGATGACTGGTACGAAGTGATGCGCTCCATTCGCAAGGATGATCCTGATGGTAACGGCAAGGAAGATACGTATGGAACGGTACTATTCAAAAAGTACAACGAAGGAGTATCCTCTCCGCTGACACGGATCGCCGTAAGTATTGGTGGGGTGAACAAGTGGGGTGTGGACGATGCGGGTAAACTTACCCCTGAATTCCTGACCACAGAATATGTGGACACGATGAAGCTGTTCAAGCGTCTGTTCAGTGAGGGGTTGATCAACAGTGACTTCCCAGCGCTGGACCCTTCTGATGCGGACAAAAAAATCGACTCGGGTCTTGTAGCTATGAAGCTGAACGGCGTTGCTCAGAACGGAAAGTCGTTTCAACAGCGGCTGACACCAAACGTGCCTGATGGCGAGATTGATGTGGCTCCGTTCCAAGGACCGGATGGCATTCGAATTGCCGGGGAACCAGGGAACTATGGCATGCTTGTCATTCCCAAAGCTTCCGTACCGGACGAAGAACAGTTAAAACAGGTGCTGACGTTCCTGGATCAACTGATGGACGAACCACTGAGTACGCTTCAGCTGCGTGGTCTGGAAGACGTGCACTATACGAAGACTTCGGATGGCAAAACCGAGTTCAAGGACTTCGACGGGTATCAGCGTGAAGTGAAGCCTTATCGTGACAATCTGTTAAGCATTGAAGGTTATAACGTGCCTGAACTTGTCGATGTACCAATCGGTATGAAGGGCACGAAGATGGCACGTGAGAATGAGCAGTATGCCATTCCAAATCCGGCGCTGACCTTGTCTTCTGCCATCTATACTGAGCGAGGCCAGGAGCTGGACCAGATGATCTGGGATGCACAGACCAAATACATTATGGGCAAAATCGATGATGCTGGATGGGAGCAGGAAGTGGCGAACTGGAGAAAATCCGGTGGCGAACAGCTCATTTCCGAATTTGAAGCGTCTTATGCCCAGCTAAACGGGAAGTAATTTGAAGAACAAGCTGTGTTTTGCGTGAAATGACGTGAAGCATGGCTTGTTTTTTATGTTCTTTTTCATCCCTAAGATTATGGTTAAGTGACAGAACGGGTATAAAAGGTAAGGAGCATTTGTTCACATTCATTTTATTGCTCATCGAGAGGGGAATATACAGCATGATTGATGACCATCACAAGTTAGACGTATTAAACGTATTAGATACATACCAAGGAAGAGATCTGGGTGTCACGATGGAACCACAAGCCTGTGGTTTCAAAGTGTGGACTCCTGCCGCAAAGCAGGTGGATGTGCTGATTTACCCGCCTTCAACAGGGGGAAGTCCCAATGAACAGAAGAATCAGGACGAACAGAAAGAAATACCAATGAACAAACAGGATCAGGGCATCTGGTCCCTAAAGCTCGAAGGTGAGTGGAGCGGTTATCGTTATATGTACAGAGCCACCTTTGAGGACGGACGGCAGGAGATAGCGGTTGACCCCTATGCACGGGCTGTGACCATGAATGGAGAAATGGGAGTCATCGTCAGGCTCGAACAGACCCACCCGAATGGCTGGAATGAGGATATTCGTCCAGAACTGGCGAGCCCGGTAGATGCGGTCTTATATGAGCTGCATGTGCGCGATTTCTCGATCCATGAGTCATCCGGCATGAGGCACAAAGGAAAGTATCTTGCTTTTACCGAGACAGGTTTGCACGATTCAAACGGGAATACACTGGGGATCGATCATTTGGCTGAGCTGGGAATTACTCATGTACATCTGCTACCGGTTTTTGATTTTGCGACAGTGGACGAATCGAAGGAAGATGATCGGACTTCCGATTGCTCACGTTATAACTGGGGATATGATCCGCTCCACTACAACGTTCCAGAAGGTTCTTATGCATCCCGTGCAGATGAGCCGGAGACAAGAATTCGAGAGTTCAAATCGATGGTACTCGCCCTTCATGAGAAGGGGATCGGAGTCATTATGGATGTGGTGTACAATCATACGTTTGATAAGGCAGCCAGTTCATTTGAGAAGCTTGTTCCAGGATATTACTACCGTCAGAACCCGGATGGCACGTACAGCAATGGATCTGGTACAGGCAATGAAGTGGCTACGGAGCGGCCGATGGTGCGCAAGTTCATTATCGACTCCGTACGATACTGGGCAGAGGAATACCATGTGGACGGGTTTCGTTTTGACCTGATGGGTCTGATCGACACGACAACAATGAAAGAGCTCGCAGCAGAACTGCATGCCGAGGTTTCTCCATCCATTCTCTTATACGGTGAACCCTGGGGTGCGCTGGAATCACCCCTTGGGGATCAAATGACACTTAAGGCAGCACAGCGTAAAGCCGGATTTGCTGTATTTAACGATAACCTCCGTGGAACGATCAAAGGCGATAGTGATGGAACGGGAACCGGATTTGCTACTGGAGCGGAGGGAAAGGAAGATGATATATGGACAGGCGTACGGGGAGCCATTACCGATTTTACGGATAACCCATCTGAAACAATTAATTATGTAACCGTACATGATAATCTCAACCTGTGGGACAAAGTCGCCCAGACACAAGGATTGCACGATACACTGGGATTTATCACATATAGTGAGGATGGTCGTGTGAAAGGCAGCGCCAACGTGGAAGAGGCTGTACAGCAGGCGAAGCCGTATTTGCACGTTGACCCGGATCGTATACTGGAGAACGAAACGGTCCGGCGTTGTCTACTTGCTAATGGCATCGTATTGACTTCCCAGGGGGTTCCTTTGCTTGCGGCTGGAGATGAATTTCTGCGAAGTAAATATGGTGATGCCAACAGTCATGAGAGTGGGGATTCAGTCAATGCCATTCGGTGGGAGCAAAAGCAGCAGTTTAAACCTGTTCATGATTATTATCGTGGTCTGATCCGTCTTCGGCGCGAGCATCCTGCTTTTCGTCTTCGCACCCGGGAAGAGATTGAGCACCATGTTCGATTGCTTGAAAAAGGAAAAGGGCTGTTGGCCTATGAACTGGCAGGAACGGCTGTCGGAGATTCATGGGGACGGATAATCGTTATATATAATGCTTCCAAAGAAACCCGTACAACCTCCGTTCCTTCAGGTACATGGAATGTGGTCGTAGAGCAGGGGCAGGCTGGTACCGAGACGCTGCGTACGGCCAAGGACGGTCAGGTCAGCATTCCCGCTATATCCATGACGGTTATGTATACAGGTGAATGAACGTTATTGCACCCTTTCTCCATTGTGGGACGAGGGTGTTTTGTTTTCTCCCGCCTTTTTTTCATCAGGACAGGTACAAATGCTGTCAATCTATGGCGCTTGTTTACATATGCTGTATCTTGAAAGCGATTGCTATGTAGATTTGCATCATATTCAATATGCTAATTGAAAGCCTCTGCTCAACCGATATGTTGAGTACAGACAACCCCGGGTTGACAAATGACGTCTCGCTCCGTAACATCGGGACAACACGAAATCAATGGATATAAAGGCGGTGGGAACGATGCCGGAATGGACATCTTTTCGTTATGAAGGCAACGATCTTGGCTTAACATATACGCGTACAGTAAGCACATTTAAGCTGTGGGCACCTACAGCTCAGCAGGTTTCTATACTCATTTTTGATGATGAGGGACATTATGATGCAAGTGGTAAAGTAACCGAACATGATGACGGACAGCAACGGTCGATGACCCGTGACCCGGATGGAATATGGAGTGTACAGCTTGAAGGGGATTGGGCCGGACATTATTATATGTATCACATTACGCATGATGATCAGCATATTGCAGTGGCACCCGATCCTTACGCTCGTGCTGTATCGGCGAACGGACAGCGAACAGCCATAATTGATCTGGATACAACCAATCCTGTGGACTGGGAAGAGGATGTGAAGCCCGTATTTCTACGTCCGGCAGATGCAGTTCTATATGAATTACATGTGCGTGACTTCTCCTCCGACCCCCATGCCGATATTCCGTATAAGGGCAAATATTTGGCATTTACAGCTTCCGGGTTGACGGACAGAGGCGGCAACTCCATCGGAGTAGATCATCTTGTCGAACTCGGCATCACGCATGTGCATCTTCTGCCTGTAGCGGATTATCAGACGGTGGATGAATTGGCATCGACAACGGACGCCGGTTCGAATGCCAAATTGCCATACAACTGGGGGTATGATCCGCAGCACTATAACGTGCCGGAGGGTTCCTATGCCACCAATCCACGTGATCCTGCGGTTCGAATTCGGGAGTTCAAGGCTCTCATTCATTCCTTGCACCGACAAGGCATTCGTGTCGTGCTTGATGTGGTTTATAACCATACGTACAGCGTGGATGATGGACCTTTTGAACGAATTGTACCAAGTTATTATTATCGTTACCGTGAGGACGGCACATTGAGCAATGGCTCGGGTGTAGGCAATGAACTGGCTACGGAGCGCCCCATGGTACGAAAATATATTTTGGACTCTCTCCTGTATTGGGCAGAGGAATATCATGTGGACGGGTTTCGATTCGACCTCATGGGTCTGATTGATACAGACACGATGAACGAAGTGACCCGTGAGCTGAGAGAACAGATTGATTCGGCTTTTCTGATCTACGGGGAGCCGTGGACAGGCGGAGATTCACCTCTGGATCGGAAAACGTTAAAAGGAACACAGCGCGGTCAGGGATTTTCCGTTTTTAACGATCATTTCCGCAGTGCCATCAAAGGGGATAGTGATGGTATCGGCAAAGGTTTTGTTACAGGAGCAGACGGTAGGGAGTACGAAATTGCCATGGGTGTAGCTGGAGCGCTGGATGATTTCACATCTTCACCGGTGGAATCCGTCAATTATGTAACAGCACATGATAATCTCAACCTGTGGGACAAAATCGCAACAACGATGTACCTCAGGCATGATCTCGGTTACCCGGTATGGAGAGACGGGCAGCCCGTAGAAGGAGGCAGTGCGGAATCGGCGGTTAAAGCGGCGGACCCTTATCGTTATGTCAATGCGGATGATGTACTTGATCATGAGATGGTCCGTCGTTCCTTGCTCTCAACAGGGATTCTACTTACCTCACAGGGGATTCCATTTCTCCATGCAGGGGATGAGATGCTGAGATCCAAAGCAGGAGATCACAATAGTTATCGCAGCGGGGACGCCGTGAATACGATCACTTGGGCTAACAAAGCTCGATTCAGACCTGTTTTTGACTATTATCGCGGCCTGATTCATCTGCGCCGCACACATCCGGCTTTTCGTATGATTAACGCCGAGCAGGTAAGGAGTCACCTTCGCATGATGCGAGCAGAAGGAAATGTGGTTGCATTTACACTGGATCACGGAGCGAATCAGGATACCTGGAATCAGATCGTGGTGATTTACAACGGTACAGGTCAGCAGCAGCAAGTGAGTCTGCCGGAGGGTGACTGGCATATCGTGGTGAATGATCACAAGGCAGGTACAGATCTCATTGAGACGGTGAGCGGAACCGCAATGGTAGAACGATGGTCACTGATGGTAATGTACGACACGGAGTATGCTGGCGGTGCTGAACCCGCTGTGATTGAGATTCATTCGCCGCGTCTTGTGTACAGTGTCGGAGAGATTGCCGGTTTGCGAGCATCGGTCAGAGACCGTTTTGGTAATGTGGTGGAGAACGCATCTGTGACCTGGAGCTCTTCGAACCCACAGATTATTGCGATTCAATCCGATGGGACAATTCATACGGGGGAGACCGGAGAAGCCACGATTAGCGTCCAATGTGGCACGATTACCACAGAGTGTACGCTGCAGGTTGATTACCTCCATCCGGAACGAATTGAAATTATCGGGGAATCCGTGATGTACACAACACGTGTCAGTCGATTCCGCGCCTTGGTTCTGGATCAATTCGGCCAGCCTTTGCAAGGTATGAATATACGGTGGAGCTCGTCTCATCTGGATCATGCAGCGGTTAGTACAGCAGGCATTGTGCGTGCTTTAACACCAGGATCTACCCAGATTATCGCGGAGGCTGGAGGAATTCAGGCATCGCTGAATATCAAAATCCACAAACCAATTTCGCGAATTGTCACTCTCCGATATGAACGGGAAGATCAGCATTATGAGGGATGGGATGTCTGGGTATGGGGCACAGGCATGGAGGATGGAGCGGTCTCCTTTGAGCGAGTAGGCAATGCAGCAGAAGCCCGTTTTCGGGTGGCTGCAGGACTGCATCATCTGGGCTTAATCATTCGTCTGAATGAATGGGAAGCCAAAGATACCTGCGGAGATCGTTATGTTGATATCGGTCCTGAAGACGGAGATGTGCACATTATCGTTCAGAGTGGGTCGGATCAGATGCAGGTTATCCGTGAAAGTGATGTAGAGGATGATCGTAACAGCGCTTAGCTGGCCAGGTTATAACTTCATACAAATGGTTGAAAAATATAGGCTTAACAAGCGGTCGGAAGGTATTCCGGCTGCTTTTTTGTTCATCAGAAAGAACCATTTTCACCCGAAAAATAAAAAAAACTGTACATGTTAGTGTTTGAGATGGTCTTTCATTGGGGTAAATATAGATATGGCCCCAGATTCGGCCACGCACGAAAAGGCCATTCTGGTCTAAGAGAGAAGCTTATCGCTTCCTAACAAATATAAAGTAAGGATCCCTTGAAGGAGGATGTTCAATCATGAAATCCAACGGAAAAATGGCTCAACTTACGGCAACACCAAGAACTGAAAAGAAAGGTGCAGCATTGC
This sequence comes from Paenibacillus sp. OK060, assembly GCF_900101205.1. Lineage (NCBI taxonomy): Bacteria > Bacillati > Bacillota > Bacilli > Caryophanales > Paenibacillaceae > Paenibacillus > Paenibacillus sp. OK060. The sequence continues at coordinate 535,835 of NZ_FNFR01000005.1, read as the reverse complement.
GCCTGTTAAGACAAGGCGGACGTGTTCCGGCTGTCGTTTATGGCCCGGGATTAGAAGGTGCCGCGATACATGTAGATGAAAAAGAAGTGCTGAAAGTAGCACGTACAGGTCGCTCCGAGATGTTCAACCTCAATCTTGAGGGTGGCAAAACGGTTCCAGTGCTGATCAAGGATCAGCAGGAACGTAACGGACGTCTGCTGCACGTGGACTTCCTGCAAATTTCGAAGAACAAGCCGATCAGCGTTAGTGTATCGATCGACTTCCAAGGTACCGCAGCCGGCTCCAAGGCAGGCGGTGTGTTCCAGACACAGGAAACTCAACTGGAGGTCGAAGGACTTCCGGCTGATCTGCCAACCTCCATTGAGGTGGATGTTAGCGGACTGGAAATTGGTGATCGTTTGACAGCTGGAGATATCAAGCTCGAAAAAGGTCTGACTCTGGTGACGTCAGGTGATTCCATCATCGCTTCCGTGATGCCGCCACAAGCGGCTGAGGAAGAGCCTACGGCTTCTGCTGATGAAGCAGCACCAGCAGCACCAGAAGAACCAGCTAAAGAAGAATAGGGAGTCAGAATATTTATTATTCTGTATCTCAACCAAGCCCGGTCATCACGACCGGGCTTTTTTATATTGGAAATGGACAAGTGGAGTCGCTGGAGATGCGCGATAATGAATGTCGTTTTGACTTATGACAGATGGCTACATAGTCGAGCTATTCGGTATGATAACGTTGCCTGTTTGCGTGAAACAGCGTTACAGTATACTATGATTCGGAGCAGCAACAATTCACTGCGGAATAATTTACACAAGAAAGCAGGTTTCGCAATATGTTTGATCCGACGATTTATGACAATTTAAAAGTAGGCTTCGAAAATTACCTATATGATCTCGATAATTTGGATGAACTTATTTCCATAACAGATCGGAAGGATCAGCTTGAGATGGCTCGTATGTCCAGAGAGTTCGTGCTGCAATTCTGCCTGAGAGATTGTCCTGAGGTAACTGGCGAAGTGGTACTGAGCACATCGCTTGAGGATCTCGCGGCTGAGATTTTGGAGACACCAGGTGGTCCATCAGGTTGCCGTTTGCGGCTGCGGTTCAGAATGGTTGTTAAGGAGCCTGAGACTCAATGTCCGGCGATTAGCCCCCTATTACAAGAGAGCTGGCCGGAACAACGAAAATTGCAGCATATTCATTATATATTTGAAGATCAGCCAGCAACTTACGCCGTCACTGCTGAAGTACATTTTGACCGTAGTGTGAATGAAGATCAGATGGGAGATATCCCTGATCTGTGCGACCATATGGTCAATGTGCTGACTAAATTATTGCAATTGCACAAATAACCAAGCGAAAAAGTCTTGTCTCTGCTCAAAGAGACAAGACTTTTTTTATTTTTTTTTTGAATGCCAAATAGGCTATCAGGCGTAGGTATAAGGACTTGAGGTTAATATTTTACGCAAGCAAGTAAGAGAATGTATATTTAATAAGCCGAATAAGTGCGATTGAACTATATGCATAAGGTGAAATTGCGAAAGTGAGTTTGGGACTAAAGATTTAGTACCGGACTAAAGGAACTAGTTTTCCTTGCCGATAAAATATCGAAGGGGAGAAACTACATGACAGAGAAATTAATTCGTCTTCTGCGTATACTTCAGGCTATACAAGCGAATCCCGGAATTTCCGCCAAAGAATTGGCGTTGAAATGCGGTACCACTGTGCGCACGATTTATCGCGATCTCCGAATTTTGGACAGGGTTGCCCCTATCATGAATGAAGGTTATGGCAAGGGATATCGGTTCATTGGTGAATTTGCCATGTATCCTCTGGATTTTACCGAACAGGAAGCGATGGTATTCTCGATGCTTCCATCCGTGGTGGATACTTCGCAACTCCCGGCTGAATTTGATTCAGCTTTTGACAAGGTGATGACAGCTCATACCAAAATGAAATCGAGAAACAGTGACATTGTAGAAAATATTGCAGGCATTATTCGTATGGGTACACCTGCATACCGGGAAGAAGGGAAGTATCCCAATTTACTTATTCCAGTCATTGAAGCCATTCTGGATCAACAAACGATTCGAACCCAATATCATACGCTTACGAAAAATGAAATAACGGTCCGCGATATTGACCCCTATTACCTCATTCCGCGCGATCAGCGTTTCTACTTGATTGGTTATTGCCACTTGCTGAAGAAAGTACGTTTGTTTCGGATTAGTCGCTTTCTGGACGTTATCCAGACCAATACCCATTTTGTTATGGGTGATTTCAACATAACGCAGTTCATGAAAAATACGTGGTCCATTGATCGTGGGGATAAACTGATTCATTTTAAAGTAAGGTTCAGTAAAGAGGTGGCCCCCTACATAAAAGAAGAAGAAATGTTTGTTCGTCCACGAATGACTGATTTGCCTGATGGCGGATTGTTATTTGAAGTAACGCTGAACAGTAGTCGTGAATTCCTGAAATGGTTATATCAATTTGGCCCCGAAGCGGAGGTTCTTGAACCCCGCGAATATCGTAAAGAAATTCGTAAACAACTCATAGAGTGGATGAAGCATTATGCGGAAGATCAATAATTTCAACCCTTCTAAAATCAAAAAAATGTGTAAAAGGAGCTTTTTCAATGAGTACCAAATTATTTGCAGCCATGTATGGAATGGAACATTATCATGGTGTAGAAGCTTTAAATGTAGGCGATATCCTGTTTCTGGTCAAAGACCCCGACAATCGGGTGGACTCTCGAGCCATCAAGGTAGTGGTTCCACCCATTGGGACGGTTGGATATATTGTTAATAATCCGCTGCTCGCTCCTCATGGTTGCTGGACAGGCTCGGGAATCTATGATGCTTTCCGCCAACAAACCTGCGCTAAAGTAAGGTTTGCCATGAAAGATATGATTATTGTGGAGTTAATTGAAATGATGTACGTTCCTGTTCCGCATATGGATAGTTTTATTGCAGACTGGCAGTCACGTGAAAAAGCCTAACGAAATCACAAGTGCAACAAGATTTATGCGCGGATGAGTCTTGTATAAGCTGCTTCAAGATGCATGGCTGTCCGGGCCCAACTGAACTGTTCAACTGCACTGACACGGCCAGCTTCTCCAAGCGAACGAGCGAGAGAAGGATTGTCTGCGAGTTTAGACAGGTAAGCAGCGAAACTTCGGGGATTGTGATACTGTCTCACAAGGTATCCATTACTCCCCGATACAATGATTTCACGAATGCCTCCATTGTCTGAAGCAATGACGGGTAGTCCTGAAGCCATGGCTTCAACATTAACCAGCCCGAAGGCCTCATGTTGTTGGGAAGGGCACACTAGACAGTCCACAGCCCTGTACAAACGGTCAATACGTTCATGAGCGATCTGACCTCGGAAGGCGGCATCCACCTTTAATTTTCGGGCAAGCTGTCGCAGCTTGCGGACGTAAACTGGAGGTCCTTTACCTGCAATGATCAGTTGTACGGATACCTGCTGCTGAATAAGAGCTACGGCACGAATCAATATGTCCACACCTTTGCCGGGAATCAGTCGGCCTACATACAGAATGGAGAATGGCCCTGTAATACCAAACTGCTTCCGCAGAAGCTGCTGCTCTCCTTTAGTTGCAGGCAAAAAGCGGCTTAGGTCTGCGCCAAGTGGTACAACACCCATCCGTCGTTTCAAGGATGGGAATCGACGAGCCAGCCTTTGTCTGAGGGATTGACTGTTGACGGCAATCCAGTTCGCTTTTTTTAACAGCGCTAATCTTGCAGGACCTGGTTGTGCAAAGGTTAACGAGTGAAGATAGAGCACCACAGGTAACGAAGGGAAGGCGCGTTTAATTGCAGCCATACTATGTGGTCTGTTGTCTACCTGGATCAAATCGAAGGGCTGAATTTTCAGAAAACGGATCACTGCCCTTGTGTACTCGCTGGGGCTGGTTGCTGTTACACGACGGATCGTAATGCCATCTAATTGCTCTGTGATGGCAAGGCCGGGCATCTGACGACTTAAGATCGTCACCTGGTGACGGAGTGCAAGTTCGCGAGCAATGCCGAGGAGGCAGATTTCGACTGATCCGTTACCTGGGACTGGCAATTTTTCAGGCGCTATCAGGGCTATTTTCATCAACAGGCTCCTCCTTGTCCATATTCGTAACAATCTACTTTGGTCATATATCCTATGTGCATCGGGTGGATTTGGCTCCTGTGGAACTACGCGTGAGGGGAAATTTCGTTTTTGTGATATACTGTACGGGGTGCAGTGAAATCGTTGCGCGTATTTAGAAGCAGGAGGAAAAAAATGTTACATTCAACACTCAGCCGCTTTCGACTGCTGTTGTGGTTGCAGGGGCTTTCATATGTGCTGTTGTTATTTGTTGCTTTTCCATTAAGGGAATCAGGAATCCTGCCTCAGGCAGTCACGTGGTTTGGCAACATCTATGGCTTTTTATTTCTGATGTATTTATTATTTATGGTGAGTCTTTATACCACGCAAAAATGGCGTTTACGTCGTCCAATTGCTTTGTTTTTTGTCTCATTTATCCCGCTAGGCAATTTCATCTATGATCTGCTGGTCTTTCGCAAGCTGGATCGTAGTCAGTCAAATAAAGCTTGACTTTGCTTATCGTTATGAATATGATGAGAACAGATTATTGAACCTGTTTCAACTTAAAACTAAATATTCCTGATGTTAAAGGGGAGTAGCTTTCACAGTAAAGTCGTCAGTTCGGGATTATATCCCCGGCTTTATTGGCAGCAATTTTGTTGTTAGCGAGACCTTTACCAAGTTTTCATACTGGGTAAAGGTCTCTTTTTGTGAATAAAAAGGACCTTACCAGTAATGGTAAAGGTCCTTTTTTTTGTACATCATAAGGATACTAAGGAGGAGTCAATTTTGGATTTGTCATTATTATTGGAGTATGGGTGGGTTCTCGTCGTATTAGTAGTCCTGGAGGGATTGCTTGCAGCGGATAATGCATTGGTTCTTGCCATTATGGTTAAGCATTTACCTGATGATAAACGCAAAAAGGCGTTATTTTATGGTTTGATGGGAGCGTTTATTTTCCGATTGGGTTCGTTGTTCCTCATCTCGTTCCTCGTGGACGTATGGCAGGTTCAAGCAATTGGTGCCCTGTACCTGTTGTACATCTCGATTAACCACATTATCAAGAAGGTTATGGGTAGCCGAAACAAAACAGATGAAGCGGCTGATTCCGCTCCCAAAAAACAAAAAAAACAATCTGGTTTCTGGATGACTGTATTCAAGGTGGAAGTGGCAGATATCGCGTTCGCGGTCGATTCCATTCTCGCAGCTGTGGCGCTGGCTGTTGCCTTGCCGCCAAGTGGTCTTCCTCCGATCGGTGGACTTGACGGTGGCCAGTTTATCGTCATCTTCCTCGGCGGATTTATCGGTCTCGTCATCATGAGATTTGCGGCTTCCTTCTTCGTTAAGTTGCTTCATTCCCGTCCAGGGCTTGAAGTTGCAGCCTTCGTTATCGTCGGCTGGGTTGGGGTTAAGTTGGCTGTTATTACACTTGCACACCCTTCACTGGGCGTTCTGGATGAGCATTTCCCGGAAAATAAAATTTGGAAATTTGGATTCTACATTGTGCTGATTACGATTGCAGTATGCGGTTGGTTCCTGTCTTCCAAGGTGCCTGAAAAAGAAGATGAAAATCCTGTGGAAGAATTGGAAAAACAAGCAGGGAAATGATAAGATGCAGAATCAAATCTGTCAAAACATGTACCATCAATAATCGATATCTAATCTCATGATATGCATGATTAAGCAGGGTCTGTTCCTTACAGACCCTGCTTTTTTTATATAAGTTATTGGCACGAAGTTAAATCTAATGCATATGCAAAATAGGTAATTTTCCAAGAAAAGGGTTGACACATCGAAACGAGTCCGCTTAATATAAACATAATATTAATGAAGGGAGGCCGAGAGATATGATGGTTGGTTATGATTTGAAATTCACAAAGACACTACGAAGCACAGACACAATTGTATATCCAGTTCATCGTCTCTTTGGCCTCATACGGGCGACATAGGGGAAGATGCATATCGTTTATCCTTGGAACGTTATTAATCGATATGCTACTCTCGGCGTATATAGCAATGGAGAACAGATGCGGCATGTTCATGCTGCTTTTGTTTTCTGTTATTGTCATGAAGAAGTCACGGGCGAACTGTCCGTGGCTTCTTTTTTGTTGTACTGAATATGGATATGAATTCGGAATAACGTTAGGGTTCAATTTTGAAATGAACCGAATTAGCTGAACGTACAGGAAGGAATAATAAACATTTATGAATACACAACCTAATTTATTTACGACTCAAAATGAACTCACAGGTGGCTACCGACATGAAGTCAAATTGCCTGCTGGGGACTTAACGGTATATGCGGCACAACAACTATTCTCGTCATTGGACTATAAGGTGTTCGAGATGGCGAACAACAATCTTCAAATCCCGGGCATTTCCTATATGAGCTATACGCCTGACGTGCATGTCGGTGTAGGCACCTGCATCGGTACAACGGCGGTATGGGATGCCAAGAGTGGCTATGTATCTCCATCCATCGTAGGCAGTGATATCGGCTGTGGCATGCGGGTGCATATGACCAATTTGCATAAGGACGACCTGAAGGATGTGAAGCTGCGCCGTAAACTCGTGAAAGCCATTGAGAAAGTGCTGCCGATGGAGGCAAATCAGCGCGGTCATTACTCGGACATTCGTTTGGAGCATATTGTGCGAAAGGGTCTGCATGGATTACCTAAAAAATATATCCCGGACAGCTATACACCCAAAAAATCAACTTCCATCACTCATGTAGAGAGCAGCAAATTTGCCTTTGATGAGGAAGTGTTGAATCTGGTACCGGATATGACTTGGCATCGGGCTCATCGCCAGTTAGGAACTTTGGGTGGAGGCAATCATTTTGCCGAGATTCAAGCGATTGAGATTGCGGAGGAAAATCGGGAGATTGCGGAAGCCTGGGGTCTGTACGATGGACAAATTGTTGTCATGATTCATTCCGGTTCCCGGGCTTGGGGTGGGTATGTAAGCCAAACTAGTTCATCAGCGATTGCGAAAGTGATGCAGCGAAATGGTCTGGGGACATCCGATCCAAGACTGGTTTTTGCTCCGCTTGAACATGCGGAAGGTCTCCATTACGTCAATATGATGTATTCTGCACTGAATTATGCTGTGGTGAACCGCCATCTGATTGCTTATGCAATTCGCGAAGCTTTTCGGGATGTGTTTGGTCCAAAATGCGAATTTCGAACCCTCTATGATCTGATGCACAATTATGCATGGGAGGAATCGCACTCGGATCAAGGTTCCGTTTTTGTACACCGTAAAGGAGCTACACGTGCATTACCTGCTGGTCATCCGGATAATCCGAAGCCATATCTGGCAACAGGTCATCCCGCGCTTATACCCGGTTCAATGGGGACGGCTTCGTATATCATGGTAGGTCAACCCGAGGGGAAGGATAACTATTATTCGATTTGTCATGGGGCAGGACGCATTCGTTCGCGTACAGCAACGAAGCGCCTGGTTACCGTGGAGGATTTTGCCTCGGCGCTGGGTGTGGGAACTGAAGATGAGATTGTGGTGAACCAGCGTTCGCTTGAATCGATTATTGATGAATCGCCGCAAGCTTATAAAAATGTCGATGAAATTATTGATAGTGTTACCGGCGCAGGTCTGGCTCAAGTTGTAGCCAAATGTAAACCACTTGCCGCTGTGAAGGGAGCTAAGTAATGACGATAGAGAAAGAACAATTGAATCATAATAGAGTCATCTATTCCTATGAGGAGCAACAAGACAGTCAAATCCGAAACGAAGGCTATGCCATATATGCCCGCTTGATTCGCGGCATCATTGAAGCGCTTGGCAATCGATACGGCGTTCGTTATGAACTCTATGCAAGTGATGATCCAAACAGTGAATACTGGGATCTGCTAAAAGAAGATCTGCAAAGCAACAGTACGGAAGTGGAATTGGTTGCCCGGATTTTCGAAGATCTGGAGCTGCGTACACTGCATTATGAGGATGATGGAGATGCACCGACATATGGGGTGCATTATTCGATTCGCAACAATGTATTTGCCTATCCGCAGTGGGGAGTGGCTCTCGTCCGCATTCCTTTCTTCCGGGAGAATGGGATATACAATGAGGATTTTGTTTTTGCTACAGGAGAAGAGGAATTGAAGCAATTTCTGGGCAGTGTAAGGGAACGGGAACGGCAGCAAAATATGAAAAAAGTCACGGTGTACACGGATGCCCGCAATGGCAGTGATCGTCATGTGGAATCCATTACCCGCTCTGTGGGGCGGGATGAGGTCGTGCTTTCTCCGCAAATTAAACAGGATATTTTCCGTTCGTTGGACCAGTTTTTCGAGGCAGATCGTTCCTTTTATCGGGACTATGATATTCCTTACAAACGTGGAATCCTGCTGTACGGCCATCCTGGAAACGGAAAAACGACCCTCGTAAAATCCATTGCGGGAAGCATACCGGGGCCTGCGGCATATTGGCAAATTACCGAATACACAAACAGTGAATCGGTGCGTGAAGTGTTCGAAGCAGCCAAACGTTTGGCTCCCATGGTACTGATTATTGAGGATATCGATTCCATGCCAGATGAAGTTCGTTCCTTTTTCCTGAATACATTGGATGGGGCAACGTCCAAAGAGGGCATTTTCCTAATTGGCACCACGAATTATCCGGAGAAAATAGACCCAGGGCTCATGAACCGTGCCGGTCGGTTTGATCGGGCTTATGAAATACCGCTACCGGACGAAGGGCTGCGCCTGCAATATTTGAACCAACGCGGCTTTGATGTCTTCGCAGGGGAAGAAGGTACGCTGGAAGCTGCACGATTGACGGATACCTTTTCTCTTGCTCAACTTGGAGAGCTGTATGTCAGCGCAGCGCTGGAATGGCACCAGAATGGCGAGACAGACATTGTGCAGATCATTCAGTCGATGCGAGGAGAGTTGGACAAGAGCCATAAACATAACTGGCTGGCTCAGCCAGGTAAAGGCCGTGCAGGTTTTTATTAATCGAATATAACCATTAAAATATTCTCACCTCAATTGGTTATACTAAGGCTGTCTGAATCAACATACAATGACTTTTGGGAGGTACATAACGCAGTCTTGAACTGTGTAAGATGCCCGGAAGTGACGCAATCTGTTTATAATGCCTTGTTATAGGCTGTAGAACAGAGAAAAGGGCATATGAACAAAAGGTAATATACAACAATTTTCATGCCAATTGTTTAAATGCTTCTGTAGCGGTTAATAGTAGACAGACAACAACAAAAACTTTAATTAGAGGTGAATGATATGGGTTGGTTATGGTCATTAATTATCGGTGGTATCATTGGATGGTTGGCAGGTCTGATTGTTGGTCGTGACATTCCCGGCGGCGTTATCGGTAACATCATTGCCGGTTTTATCGGCGGATGGTTAGGTGGAGTAATCCTGGGAGATATGGGTCCAGAAATGGGCGGATTCTACATAGTACCGGCATTAATCGGTGCCATTGTACTTGTAGCAATCGTGAGCTTGATCTTCCGTTCTATGGGCCGAAGCCGCGGGTAACGAATTCAAGAATTCTTGAATATACAGTTAGTCGGCAACACGCACTTTGAATAACTGTTGATATAACAGATGCTTCTGAAGAGGTTGATGGAAGTCCACGGACGTGGCTTTCCATCAACCTCTTTTTGTTTTAAGATATAGGTACAACAGAAAGGGATGAGTGTGCATGGAAAAAGCTACATTTGCCGGCGGATGCTTCTGGTGTATGGTTACACCATTTGAAGAGCAACCAGGCATTCATGGTATTGTATCAGGCTATACCGGCGGTCACGTCGATAATCCAACATATGAGCAGGTCAAAACCGGGGAGACCGGTCATGTCGAGGTCGTTGAAATCACATTTGATCCAGAGGTGTTTCCGTATGAACGTCTGCTGGAGCTATATTGGCCCCAGACGGACCCAACCGATGATGGAGGGCAATTTCAGGATCGTGGCAGTCAGTACCGGACAGCGATCTTTGTCCATAATGAACGTCAACGTGAGCTCGCAGAGCAGTCCAAGCAGGAGCTGGCAGCAAGCGGGCGGTTCAATCAACCGATTGTGACGGAGATTCGGGATGCAGTTGTGTTCTATCCGGCAGAAGATTATCACCAGGATTACCACAAGAAAAATGAGAAGCATTACAAAGAAGACCGTGCGGAATCCGGACGGGATGAATTTATTGAAGAAAACTGGAATAATTAATTCCATTACATTAGATCAATTTGCATCAGATCTTATTGAAAAAGCCGGGAGAGTTCCAACAGGAACTTCCCCAGCTTTTTTTGATTGTTCAATGATTAAGAGAATGTTATCTCAATGGCTACAGAACTTATCTACGTTCTCTGCGTTGTTGGGAGAACTCTACATCGTTGTGTGAAATAACAGAGCGCCCTGTTAACCGTTAGTCGGTCAACCAGAGCGCTCCATTTACTATTTAGCTGAGGCTGTCTTCAATACATACTTGGATAATGCATCGTCATTGATCTGATAAATAATATGATCGTTGTACGTTGAATACCCATCGAGCAATCCAGGAGAGGATGCAAACGTATATTCATGTACTGTATCCAATGTTTGCGGATCGAGAATATAACCTTTTTTGGCGAAATCAAGTTTATACTGCCCGTCCTGTGTACGATCAACCTGCATGAGAATAGGCTGCTCTTCCTTAAATGTACGTTCAGTCACTTGGCCTTTCATGGTGTACAGCTCCAGCTTTTGGCCTGTAAACAGAGTGTAACTGTTGCCTGCGGTCTGAACATAGGCATCACCGGCAATCGCACGGCCCCAGGCGAGTTTGCCATCGGTGCCAAAGCCCATCAGCTTGTTACCCGTGTTGGCAAAATTGGCACGCATGATCACGGAGCCATCTTCCAGAATGGCCAGTGATTCACCGCCACCGTCTCCCAGAGTGTTGGCATTGCTCGGGAACTGATAGAAGGAAAGACGATTCAGCGTACGATCGTAAATTTCCACTTTGGGATTAGCGGCCTGCTGCCAGAAGCTGCCCACTTTGGTTTGTTTGCTTGCATCGACTACGATTCGATCACTGCCTGCTTTGAGTACAGCACCGTTGATTGTTTTTTCCGTAATCAGTTTTCCCTTTTTGTCATACAGCGAGATGGCTGAACGAACGGAACCGTTCGATTGAACACCAGGGCTCGAAGCGATCAATAACGTATCGTCGTCCAGAAGGTACATGGATGATGAATTACTCACGTTTTTGACCCAGTTGGTTTTGCCGGAAGTATTGAACGAGTATACCTTTTTGGTTCCATCCGAATATTCCATATATACGTAAGCTGTGCCGTTGCTGGTATATAGCGAATTGGAGTAGGTTGTATAAGGCCCACTTTTCTCATGGAAAATAACGTTCCATTTCAATTGTCCGGTCGTGGCATCCAGCGCCTGAAGCGAATCTAGCTGCCAATCCAGCTTCGTATTGCTGCTTGTTTTGGTCACGGGCTGGGAAGAATGCACATACACCAGATTTTTCGCAGGTACTGCGTTCACTTCGTTGACGATAACGTCTTTCTCCGTATTCACTTGGGTGAGTGAGAGAGAAGATGATGTCCATGAAGGCTTAGGCAAGGGTGCATTTTGTTCTGCGGCCGCGTAGCTTGGTGTATGCAGGCTGAAGAGGAGCGTGCCACTGAGAAGAAGCGCAGCCCATGTTTTGGACTTTCGTTTGTTGGATGTATGCAAGTTATAAACCACCTTTCTTCGATTCAAAATAGAACCGATTGTTGAATTCTACCATTTCACACATGTGAAATTCAACCTGAGTGTCTGTAACCTTTTATGATTGAGGTGTAATATTAATGTTGTTTCGAGAAGTTCTAGGGTTACAGGGAATTCATCTTCTTTCTGTTACGAGAGAAGTCTGCTATATTTAGTCGGGTGACGAGGGCTAAGAGGGAGATTAGCCTGACAGATTAGAGGAACGACAAGGAGAACAGACATGAACTGGAATGAAAATATGACCACTGTGGGTATAGGCGTTATCGTCCTTTTACTGCTCATTGCCTGGATCATTCGCCGTGTAATTCGGCGAGGGCAGCGCATACGAAGTGAGGCCAATCCGCGTAAGATTACGATTAAGGATATCGATAAAATGCAGGATGGATCGGAATTTGAACTGTACCTGTATCATTTATTCCAACAACTCGGTTATGCCGAAGTACATAAGACTACAAGCAGCCGTGATTTTGGTGCGGACCTTGTATTTGTGGATAGAGCAGGCAGACGTAATGTCATTCAGGCCAAGCGTTACGGAGCAAATCATCCGGTTGGACTCAGCGCAGTACAGGAGATTTACACGTCCATGCGTTATTATGAAGCAGATCGATCCATCGTGCTCACCTCAGCCAGATATACGGAAGCATGCCGGACGCTAGCAGCGGTCAACGGGGTGAAGCTGCTGGACCGTGAAGATCTGATGGACCTGATCATGCTGTTTAAATCCAGAAGAATGGAAGAAGCACTGGAATTGATTGAGGAAGACGATCAGGAACCTGTGGAAACATGGCAATCACGGCGGAAAAGAGTTCCACGTTAATCACCTTCACTTGTCTGCCTGCACATGATATATTGAGTGCATACCAACCAAGGGAGTGTGTTCAATTATCATGGCACGTACACAAACGCAAAAAGCATTGCGCAAAGCAGAGCGGTCAGGACAATGGTGTCCAGAGCAAAGTCGGAGAGTAAACGGAGATTATGGAGCATTATCCCAGCATGTTCGACTCATGCCCACGAAACAGGAAAAATTGCAAAAGGTCAAACACAAGAAGCGGACCCAGGATGGTGGTGCTTCTTTTTATTTTGTCTGTGATGTGCGGAGTGCTGCATAAGCATCAAAATTTTAAAAAAAGCTCTTCCTTCGATTGGTATGACATCCCTTGGACTGTTAAAATCAATGTATATCTTTTTAATTGGATCAATTATAGCTATACATCCTCCTATCTTCGATGAAGGGAAGAATTCTACATATGACAAAAGCGCTTCGCATGAATAAAAGAATCGTACGGCGTTTTTTGCTGCAGACGCAATTTTTATTGGGACGTTGGCCCGCCGTTTCCTTGCCTTCGGGTCCTGAACAGGTGATGCAGCTGATTCGCTCCCTTGGCTGCGTACAGATTGATCCTGTCGCTGCCGTAACCGGGAATCAGCATTTGGTGCTGGGCGCTCGTGATTCGGGCTATACCTCCGAATATTTACATACCTTGCTAAGTGATCATAAAGTGTTCGAATATTTTGCCAATGCCGCATGTGTTATTCCGATCGAAGATTATGCGATGTTCGAACCTGTACGTGCCCGATTAAGGGATCGTCTGGCTCCGTCATTGGAAGGGCTGGGAAACACGGTGCAGCATGTGCTGAAGCGTTTGGAAGAAGAGGGGCCGTTACCCTCCAGAGCTTTTCGTGCCGTCGAACGGGTAAGCGGATATTGGGACAATGCGGATGTACCGAAAACGAAGGATACTACGCTAGCGTTAAACTTGCTGCTGGATTCGGCTGCCATTCGTGTCGTGGCAAGGCAGGGGAATGAACGATATTTTCATATTACTGAATCCGGATTGTTGGAGCAGGGCGAATCCACGACAGCGGAAATCGATCCTTTGACTCAAAGGCAAGCTTTGATGGACAAGTACATTTACGCATATCGGGTCGTGGATGCCCGAGATCCACGATTAGGCTGGATGAAATCCACGGCTGCCGAACGTCGGAATGATATGGCTGCACGTGTCGCAGATGGTCGCATGATCGCACTGGAGGTAGAGGACGTCGCGACGCCTTATTACATCCGTGCAGAAGATGAGGGTTTGTTGCGTGAGATGGAAAGGGAAGAAATGCATTATGATCCATCAGGTCCGGTACGATTCCTGCCCCCGCTGGACAACCTGCTGTGGAGACGGGAACGGATTGTGGATTTATTTGATTTCCATTATAAGTGGGAGATTTACACACCAGAGGTGAAACGAACCTACGGATATTACGCCATGCCCATTCTTCACGGCGATCGGCTGATTGGACGAATGGACCCGCGACTCGATCGCAAAACGGGCGTGCTAACGGTTCGGTTGTTATCGATGGAAGAGACTGCTTCGCCTGTGGAGGAATGGATCGCGGATTTTCGGGAGGGACTCCATTTCTTTGCAACGATGCATGGAGCGAGATCCATCACGGTAGAGAAGACGGTGCCGAAGGGGTTGAAAAAGCAACTCAAGTCGATCTTATAGAATCGGTAGACGTCAAAAAGGGAGCGAAAGCTCGCTCCCCTAAGGCTGGATCTGGACCCTGTAATAAGCTTGTTTACTCCAGTCTAACAGCAAAATTAGTTTTCAATTAACGCAGATGTGGTACTTCAACATTTGGATCAACATCTGCTTCATAATCCACACCGTCGGTTTCGAAACCAAACAGTTGGAAGAATTCCTGACGGTATCCTACCAGATCGGACAGATCGTAGATGTTTTCGGTGGTCAGCTCGTTCCAGAGCTTCGCCACTTCTTCCTGAACATCCGCTCTCATCTCCCAATCGTCAATACGAATACGCCCTGCTTCATCGGTCGGAACTTCTCCTCCCGCATAGAGGCGATCAGCGAACAAGCGTTGCAATTGCTCGATGCAGCCTTCATGCAAGCCTTTTTCCTTCATGACTTTGTACAATGCAGAGATATACAACGGCACCACTGGAATTGCAGAGCTTGACTGGGTTACCAGCGCTTTGGCTACGGTTAGGTAAGCACGTCCGCCCTTTGCACTCAGACGATCATTCAGCTTGTGGGCTGTCGCTTCCAGATGGTTTTTGGCTTGACCGATGGAACCATCACGATAAATGGCATGCGTAAGTTCAGGACCGATGTAAGAAAAGGCAATGGTTGTTGCATTGTCGGCGAGTACGCCACCTTGTTGCAAGGCATCCATCCACAGTTCCCAATCATCTCCACCCATCACGGCTACGGTCTGGCGAATTTCTTCATCGGATGCCGGATCAATCGTAACGGACGTAACTTCTCCCGTATGAAAATTGACTGTTTTGTTCGTATACGATTGTCCAATCGGTTTGAGCACGGAGTTGAATACTTCACCAGTATTCGGATCGGTACGGCGTGCTGACGCTACGCTGTAGACAACCAGATCAACCTGACCGAGTTCACTGCGAATCAGTTCAACGGTCTTTTCTCTTGTTTCGTTGGCAAAGGCATCACCTGTGATACTGTATGATTTCAGTCCTGCTTCTTCTGCAGCTTTCTCAAATGCAGCGGAGTTGTACCAGCCTGCTGAAGCCGTACGTTTTTCAGTGGAGCTGCTTGGGCGATAAATGCCGATGGTGTTGGCTCCGGCACCGAATGCGGATACGACACGCGAAGCAAGTCCATATCCAGTAGAAGCTCCGATAACGAGTACGTTCCGCGGTCCGTTCAATTGCGGTTGGGATTTGACATAATCAATTTGCTCCTGGACTTGTGCAGCACAGCCTACAGGATGGGAAGTTGTACAAATAAAACCACGTGTTCTTGGTTTAATAATCATTCATTTGCATCCTTTCATATTCAACTCTTGTTCTTCATTATTGGATAATGCTCTTGTACATACCACCTTATTGTAAAACAATTGCCTCCGAAACGGAAACCGTTTCGATGGATTTGGCTAAAAGACGGTATCCGGCTTCGCATCCGGGATGATATTATATAATTTGAGCTAAACATTTACACGATAACGGAGAGGACAGAACAGGTCTGCAGAAGCGAAGCGTTCGCCTTTATCACCGGATTTTCCCCTTCTATAAGGGATTTCAAAAAATCTGGGGATAACAGCGATCGGAAGATGGTTCTGGCCACGTAGTGCTCTAGTGTAAAATCATTCGTTCAACTTATAGTAATTCCAGGATCGAAACGAAAGGAAGACTAGCCATGCTGAAGGAACGGATTGAATTTCTGAGCAAAAGAAAGCAAATCTCCCGCAAAGACCTCGTGGAAGGTCTGGTTACGCAGGCTCACTTTGCCAATATTCTGGCCGATCGTTATCCACTCCCTGAAGATCTGGCAGAGGCTATTGCGTCACGTCTTGGCGTAACGACTTCCTATCTGTTAAACGCTTCTGCACAGGATGAAGAAACACTGGCGCGGGCAGAGGCCATTTTTGAACAAATGTCAGTTCCAGCTTCCGCCATATTAGAAGAAACGGTCCATGCACTTGAAGATCGGGATGATACGCTGACAGTAGAGCTAACCACGGCTTTAATGAAGGCGGTCTATTACCAACAATTAAATGATGCATCGGCTCATGAATATATACATACATCCTATTTGAATTTTTATCTGGAGAAATACGGCCGTCCTGACGATGTGGATCTGCCCCGTCCGTTAGCAAAGGCGTTATTATATTACAAAGTGCAGTACTATCGTTCCAAGCTTGCTTCTGTGGATGTGTTAACACATGCAACCAGGCTCAGTGAATTGGCCCTTCCTGGAAGTGAATTCTGGCTGTCTGTGCAAAATATCAAGATGGAAGCCTACATTCAGGTCAAACAGTACGAAGAGGCCAAGCAGGTATTCGATCTCACCATGAGACATGTCTATGATCAGCGGCTGTTTCATCGGTTGTCCGGTTTGTATGTGGCGTACAGCGGATATTGCTTTGCGATGGGACTTGTACAGGAGGCGCTCTCGGCATTGACCATGGCAGAGGCGAATCTGGTGTATGCGGGTAATCAGGGCGATCTTGTCACTGCCATTGCCAATAATCGGATTGTGATGTTAACCATGACAGGGGAGCTGGATCAGGCGCAGTCGGAGATCGAGCGATTCGAATCCCTGTTGCAGCAGGAACCCGAAGAAACCCAGCAGGCCATGAAGCCTTTAGTGAGTGTGTATCGCTGTGAAGTGGCACTGGCACGAAAGAACTGGGGGGGACTCGCGCAGAGTGTGGATCAACTGTTGAATAGTGCAACGACTCAGGATCAGCAGATGAGTGCAACCTTCTACCAGAGCCATCTGGCTCTTGCACATGGAGATCGTGAAGTGTTCATGGAGCGTGCGCTTTCGTGTCTGCCTTATTTTGAGTCCGTGCAGCATGTCATGCGTCTTGAACCTTTATATGAGGGAATGGCCGTGGTGTCCGAGGATCAGCGAAAATATAAGGAAGCCGCCATGTATTATCGGAAGCTGGTCTACCTGTTACGCAAAAAATAGATTGAAAATCGGCTTGGAACCGCCATTTTTTTGCATGATTTTGTTCAACACCGGTGCATTAGGCACAAAATATGCCTGCCAACCTTTCATTCAAGAGTCGTTTTCGGCTCTTTTTTTGCGGAATCAACCGAAATGTATGTTAAAGAAACGAAAATCCAGTGGTTTAATCACCGGTTTTTTCGTTTCTTTTGTATGCAGTCAAAAGGGTATTCAAGGACAAGCCGTCCTGTTTATACTTTAACTATAACCAAAAACAAAAAAAACGAGGTGTTCATTATGGGATGGTTTGGTAAAAAGAACAAGCAGGAAGATGCGATTGCGAAGGCGGATAAAATGATGAATAAAGGACTTACCGGCATGATGATGAAAGGTTTTGTATCAAAGGAGCATCGGGAAGCCATCAACCAGAGTCTGGATTCGGCAAAACAGGCACAACTGGCGGCAAGTGGTTCCCTTCCCTTAACTGCAACAGCCACGGTAATCACGATTACCGATACGGGCAAGCTGATCAATTTTGATCCAATTGTTGTGCTTGTGCTGGATGTAACAGAGACGAATGGCAATCAGTATCAGCGAACATTGGAAACACTGGTGTCCAAGATGCAGATTCCACGCGTGGGAGATCGAGTGGGATTGGGGCAAAATCCGGCGAATCCGACAGAGCTAATTTACATGGGTCTGTTGTCTATCTAGAAGGTGTTCGAACTACAAACGAGCATTCTATCATTTAATAAAGACAACTAACAACGAATAATAGAGATATAGAGAGGGTGGGGCAGATGGTAGGTTTCCTGAGATTGGTCGGTGTGTTGACTGTGTTTGGGGTGGGATTCTCCCCATTTCTGGCACAGCAGCTGTGGAATGATCCTTTTATCATTATGCAGGCATGGTGGTATACACCAGCGATTTTTGCCGGATTTGGGCTGATCTTTATTCCCTCCATTTTGGCTAATATCTTCGGCGTTGGGAGAGTGAAGTCAGGATTACCAGCGGTTGGTGTCATTAAAAGCATCCAGCAGACGGGTACGTATATTAATGAGCAGCCGGAAGTTCGACTGGGCCTGACCGTCTCGCGTAAAGGACGTGAGAAATACGATACCGAGTTGAGAACGATCATACCGTTGACTTCAATGTCTCAATTCCAGCCGGGCAGTTTAATTCCCTTAGTGGTCTCTGTGACGGATGAACACAAGGTAGGGCTTGATCTGAAGGGGAGGCTATCGCAGGAAGATATACAGCAATTGCTGGATGAGAAGATGGTGCAGCATGGTGTGGCACCTGAGATGATGGATATTGCACGAACGGGCGAGAAAGCGATGGCCAAGATATTGGATGTTACTCCACTTGGAAGCGGAGGTAATGGCAAAATCAAACTTCAGCTAACGCTTAGTGTAACGAAGTCAAATGGAGAGACATTTAAGGTCACTATACCAAAGGAAATTTATCCATCTACCCTACCTCAGGTTCAGCAAGGTCATATTATTAACGTGATCTACTCGAAGCAGGACCCGTCAAAAGTAGTGTTGGCATTGAATGTACAGGAAGAACAACTAAGTAATTTGTTCTCATCCTGATGGCTATATAAACAAAAGAAACCTGCAACATCACTGTGTTCGTGATGGGCAGGTTTCTTTTGTGAATTATGTTTTGGAGATTCTGGATGAGATTAGATTAAGATCAGACGATGCCCAAACGCATCCGATATGAGAATAGAACTTGTCTCGATTCACCGGCAAATATACGAGTAGCCAGCTGTCTAAATTCGTCTGCTACCTCAAGTAGATCAGTCGCTCCGAGTTTCACTGCCGTTTGCAGGCCGCCTTGGCTTAGTGCCAGATTGACGTATCGGTCGGCATCGAATGTTTCCCGATGATGAAACACAATTTCACGCGAGTAACGGAACAAGCCGGACTGCTGAATCTGCTGCAAATGTCCGTCTTTACTCCATTTATGTGCTTGATTCTCCTGGGGAGCCAGACTGGCAGCTCGATGATCTGCCTCCGTATTCAAATGCAGATAGGCTTGTTCCAGCTGCCAATCGACCACTGGTGGCCAGTCACAGTCGTAGGCAGCAAATATGCCTCCTGGACGCAGTACACGCGCAAATTCGCGCAGTGTGGACTGGGGCTCCATCCAGTGGAACGACTGTGAGCAGGTCACGATATCCACACTGCCATCAGGTAGTACCAGTTCGTGGGACAGGCCGGAGACAAAGCGAAGATGGTCCGGTTTGCCTGCGGCTTCCCATTTGGACTCTGCGACAGCTCTCATATCATCGCTTGGTTCGACGCCAATAACACGTTCTGCCTCATTTAGCCAAATCCATGACGATAAGCCCGTACCACAGCCAACATCTGCGACCAAGCGAGGTTTGCTGCCCAAATAATTCGTCAGAATATCTACGACCTCGGTGGGCGCAGCGGGCCGGTTCTGGTCATATAACGTACCGAAACCTTTGAATCGTTCCACATTGTTACGTCTAATGTCTTGCATGGACAAACCTCCTTCAGGAAATGGATAGATAGCAAAAAAGTAAAAGAATCAACAGATGATCAGAGCTACATTATATCATTCATTTTCCAACCTGTTGTTAACGACCTGTTGTAAATGTTCTACCGCTTTGATATGTCGCCTAAGCAGTTCCTGTCCAACGTGTGCAGGCTTGATTACGGTCAGGTCAGATCCAAACGACATCAGGAAGGAGTACAGCCATTCTCCCTCATTGAGTTCAAGGGCAACGCGCAGCCTGCCGTCGGGCTCTTTTTCAACGCGTGATGGTTCAAAAAAATCATACACCCTATACGCAATAGAGTTGGAGAACGACAGTTCCAGAGCGATTTGGTTGATAGAGACTTGTGTCTCATTTTCCGTTGATCCGATGTTCATGTTGTTTCGGGGAACCCTAGGCAGAAATTTCAGCTGGGTAATGCGTTTCATTTTGAACGTCTGAAATTCGTTTCGGTCGTGCTCGTCGTGAATGTACCCCTTGAAATACCAAGTACTGTTCTTGAACAAAAGTTTGAGAGGTTCAACCGTCGGAACACTCTTCTCTCCATCCGAATTGACATAGTGAAACGTAATCCATTGATTCGTGAAGATCGCCTGCTTGACCTGATTGAACAGCTCCCTCTCCTGCAGTGGAATGCTGCCCCATGGTGAAAAGTCGAACTCGATCCAATCCAGCTTGTGATCAAACAGGGCGGTTAAACGTTTGAGCATATGGGCAGTGTTAAGGTGAGGGATGGCGCTGACGCTATATAATCCAAGCAAAATTTCATTCTGATCATCTTCGGACAACAGGGATTTGTCCATGACAAAGTTGTCCATGAGATGGATGCCGCCATGCTTTCCGGTTGTCGTGTATACGGGAATACCCGCCGCACTCAGTCTGTCGATATCACGGTACACCGTGCGCACGGATATCTCGAACAAACGCGCGAGCTCGGGGGCGGTAGCTTTCTTTTTCTCCAATAACAGCAATAGCATTCTGAATAATCGGTTATTTTCCATGCCGACATTATACCATGACAATAGGTGTCAGGGTATGGGTGGTACACTGGATGTATAGTGTTAGGAAGATCAAGAAGGAGGAATTGATGATGTCGATGAAAGAAGGATTTTTCTGGGGTGGCGCTACGGCTGCCAATCAGTTTGAAGGTGGATGGGACAAGGGTGGTAAAGGCCCAAGTACTTCCGATATGATGACAGGTGGAACGCACACGACACCACGGCGGATTACGCC
Organism: Paenibacillus sp. OK060; assembly: GCF_900101205.1. Classification (NCBI taxonomy): domain Bacteria; kingdom Bacillati; phylum Bacillota; class Bacilli; order Caryophanales; family Paenibacillaceae; genus Paenibacillus; species Paenibacillus sp. OK060. Next base: position 514,797 of record NZ_FNFR01000005.1, on the reverse strand, counting down.
TGTACTGGAAGAGGGTACGTATTATCCGAGCCATGAAGCGGTTGATTTTTATGGTCATTACAAAGAGGATATTGCCCTGATGGCTGAAATGGGCTTCAAAATGTTCCGCATGTCCATTAACTGGTCCAGAATCTACCCGAACGGTTATGATCTGGAGCCAAACGAAGAGGGATTGCAGTTCTATGACAACGTCTTTGCCGAGTTGAAAAAGTACAACATTGAACCGCTCGTGACCATTTCTCACTACGAGACACCATTTGGTTTGACCCAGAAATATAACGGCTGGGCTTCGCGCGAAGTGATTGATTGTTATATCCGATATTGTACAACCCTGTTTAACCGATACAAAGATCAGGTGAAATACTGGCTGACCTTCAACGAGATCAACTGTCTGACAATGCCAATGGGGGCTTATATGGCTGCAGGTATCCTGTTTGAAGGCAAAGAGACATTGATCGATGGCGTTGATGATCCACAGACCCGCTTCCAGGCGCTGCATCACCAATTTGTTGCAAGTGCAAAAGCAGTGAAGCTGGGACATGAAATCAATCCTGATTTCCAAATCGGCTGTATGGTCGCTTTCATGACAACATATCCGAATACATGCAATCCGGACGATATTTTGCTCGCGCAGAAGAAGGACCAGCTGTCCAACATGATCTGTGGAGACGTACAGGTTCGTGGAGCGTACCCTGGATTCGCCAAACGTTTCTTCGCCGAAGAAGGCATCCAGATCGAGATGCAGCCGGAAGATGCACAGACTCTGCGTGAAGGCTGCGTGGACTTCTATTCCTTTAGCTATTACATGTCCTTGGTCGAGAGTGCGGATGAGTCGTTGGATAGAGCAGAGGGAAATCTGCTGGGCGGCATCAAAAATCCGTATCTGGAAGCTTCCGACTGGGGCTGGCAGATCGATCCGAAAGGATTACGTTACACCCTGAACCACCTGTATGATCGTTACCAAATTCCATTGATGGTTGTGGAGAACGGGCTGGGTGCAGTGGATGTAGTGGAGGAAGATGGCTCTATTCAAGATGACTATCGGATTGATTATTTGAGAGGTCACATTGAACAAATGAAAGAAGCGGTTGCCGATGGTGTGGAGCTTATCGCTTACACGATGTGGGGATGTATCGACTTGGTTAGCGCATCCACAGGCGAGATGAAGAAGCGTTATGGCTTCATTCATGTGAACAAGGACAATGATGGCAATGGTGATCTGAGCAGAACACCGAAGAAGAGCTTCCACTGGTACAAAAAAGTCATTGAATCCAATGGCGAGGAGCTCTAAGTTGCCACTGTAAAATAGATTCATAATGACGTAAAAGAACCTCACTGGTGCTGGATGCACCCGTGAGGTTCTTTGCGTTTGGTTTGTTTTCAAGCATGGGTTGGATCATTGCATGGTGATCGAAAAAGCCTAAGCGAGAGACTTGGACTGTAACAGGGAAAGGCGTTCCAGATGTCGCTGATAGAACCATATGCATACGGCAAGCCAGCATCCACTCAGAAAGTACCCACCCACTACATCACTGGGATAGTGTACTCCCAGATAAATTCGGCTCATTCCAATCGTCAGGATAAAGATTGCGCTCACGATAATCATGAGTACGCGTCCAGTCGCTGTCGGTACATGCTTCCAGATCAGGAAGGCCAAGCCGCCATACAAGCTGAACGCTGCCATCGAATGGCCACTTGGGAAGCTGTAACCACTCACCTCAATAATCCGGTTAATCGTAGGTCTGGCGCGCTGGAATACCAGCTTAATCAATGCATTTAGCAAAGTCGAGCCCGCAATAACACAGGCCAGGAAGAGCAGTTCGCGTTTGTGCCTGAGGTAGATATACAGCACAAGCATGGCGAGAATGGTAATGACAACCACAGGCACTTCGCTGCCAATCCAGGTAAAGAGCTGCATGAACCGTGTCATTCCGGGTGATTCCATGCCCTGAATCCAGCCAATCAAGGTATCATCAAAGGTGTGAATCTGATTGTCGCTGATGGACAGGGCGATACTTACAAATGCAATGAGGCATCCCGCTGCAACGAGCAGCGGGATGGAGATATTCTTTTTCCAATTCTGATTCAAGTGACGGTTTCCTCCAAGGTGTCTGAATTCTAATGATGCTCAATACAATATTCGTATTATGCTATAATCTTACAATAAATATCGCTTCAAACAAAATGTGAACGATCACAAGATGGGTGTTGCAATCTGAGCCGGGGGTGAAAGGATGAAGCGCTTAGTATGGTTTGCATTGATTTTGTTGTTGGTTGGATTGGGTTACACAGTATTCCCTGGGGAAAAAGCTTATGCTTGCAGCTGTGTAGAATCGAATGCTCAAGAGAAACTGAAGACGTCCACATCGGTTTTTACAGGTAAAGTGGTGAAAAGGGGTGGGACGCAAATATTCAGCCCTGACCGATTGAGAGCATATACCTTTGAAGTGGATACCGCATGGAAGGGTGTTTCTTCTAAACGAATGACTGTCATGGGTAATGATGCCGGTTCGGAATCTTGTGGGATTCAATTGGAGAAGAACCAATCCTATCTGATCTTTGCTTATAAGAATAAAATGGACGATAAGTTGCATACGAATCTTTGCAGTGGCAATGTTTCCATTGATCAAGCTGGAGACGCGTTAAAGCTGCTGGGAGCAGGAAAAATAGTGAGTCAGGATGATTTTGAAAAAATCGATCAAGGACGAAGTTGGTCATTTTATCTCATCATATATGGTGGGGTTATTCTATTGCTTGTATTGGTAAGTGGCTGGATCTGGAGAAGGAAGAAGCGCGCGTGATGTTAGGATCTGAATTAAGGGAGAATGGCAGTACGGCAACGGAAGAGAAAAGAAAATCCCCGTGTGGAACGTTGAGGTAAACGCGTTCCATGCGGGGATTTTATACATTTTGTCGGATAATCGTACCGATTCAATTAGTTTAACTGGAGCATATATTCATAAGCCGTGATACCGAATACTCGTTTAAAGTGTCTGTTCAGATGAGTCAGGTCGACAAAACCACATTCGGCTACAGCGGAGTAAACATCCTTATGCGTTTCAATGGACTGTCTGGCACGCTCCACCTTACAATTCAGAAAAAACTGATAAGGCGATATGCCGGCATGGGACTTGAACTCGCGGATAAATTGAAACTTGGACATGTTGAATTCCGCACTCAGGTCGTCCAGTTTCAGAACATCTTCAATACTGCAAAACATCATTTCTTTCGCTTTTCGAACCAGATTGTCCTGAGGTCGCCACAACTTGGTGTCCATTTCCGATTGCGAGAGTAATTGCAACAGGCCCAAGAGCAGTTCACTGCATCTCGCTTCATCCTGTCCGTTTTGAACAGCATCATTCATCATCAGGATGCTTCGTGCAAGCACAGGGTCATAGACGATGGGGCTATTAAAACGCAATTCCTTTTTCCCTAGAACCTCTTCGACCAAATCCGGCTTCAGATATAGCATGACATAGTCTATGCCGGCTTTGTCATAGGAACTTCCATCGTGGGACTGTTCCCGGTTGAATAACATCACGCCGTTTTTGTGGGAGGCCTGATAATGTCCGTCCAGATGGTATTGCTGAATACCGCGAAGCGTTACTCCTACTGCATATTCCTCGTGGCAATGCTTTTTATAGGTGAAATCCGTAAAGCTGGCGGATAAAGCCAGTACGTCCTGTGATTTCTTATAGTTAAACAATTCCATGCTGCACACACCTCCCGCGCGTTAGATGATTCCCGATACCATAATGGCTGAGTATAACAAAAAAAGGGCCATTAGGATACTCACTGCTTTTTGATGACGATTGAGTAAGGTTCTGAAGATGGAGCCAAACACGGCCCAACTGGAATAGGCCAAGAAGCCGATGATGGTAATAATGATCACGAACAGAAACGTTGACATGGTGCTATCGTAGTACGGCAGAACATAACTGGGAATGACAGTGAACGTGAACAGAACCACTTTTGGATTCACAAACTGCATGATTAAACCGTTTAGAAACCCCGTAACTTGCTTCGATGCCGTCTCGGTGGAACCCATTTTATAGACTTGATAAGCCAGATATATCATATAGACACTACCCACGATCTGCATCACATGGAGAATGCCAGGCAATATCTCAGCGAGAAGATGATTAAGAAGAGCAGAAGCAGCTAGTAATAAGCCAAATGCAACGGTGGCACCCCACACATACTCCATCGTTTTCCGGGGACCAACCTGCCCGACGGAAGTGAGAATCACAATATTGCTGGGGCCAGGTGTAAAGGTAACGACAATACAATAGATGAAAAAAGATGTAAGATTCATAGGGCCTCCCCAAGTTGTAGTTACATGATCATACTCCGGGGAGGCTTTGGCTTATAGTACATTATTGCAGCAGAATGCACATGAGTGGAAAAAAATCATAACTTTCCAGCTAATAGAAACGTCATAGAAGTAACTACTCTGATATCGAGGTGATTAAATGAAAGCTGTAAGTAAGTTGCTGTTCCTATGTATGATACCTCTTTTATTGTCTGCCTGCTTAAAAAATGGGGAAGGTAACCAACCGATCAATAATTTGGATCTAAGTCCTCCAGTTGAAATTTCATTTGAAGAGGCGGAAGCTAGGACCCCGTTTGAAATCAAACAACCGTCAGTTCCTTTCCAAGTTACTCAAAAATCAGCAAGGATTTTAGATACCAATGGTACATTTGAAGCAGTAGAAATCACGTATGCCAATACCGATGAAGGATTGAACCTGATCACTATGATTACAAACTCAAAGGTTGATACACCTCCGAATGGGAAGAAAGGTCAAAAATTATCTAATGGTTCGCAAACGTGGGACCAAGGAGACGGACATATAAGTGCCATCTATTGGAGAAACGAGGGTTTAACGTACTCTCTTATTTCAGGAAAAAATAACAATCTTGAACCGTTATACGATTATCAAACATTAGTTGAAATAGCAAATACATTAAAATGAAGCATAAGGCAGTTCTCTTTTAGATTGAAAATAACACCAAAAGACTCAACTTCACTGTATGTAGAGAGGAAGTTGAGTCTTTTGGTTACTATATTAAAGTACCTGTTCAATGAATAAAGACTGAAAGGTTAATTTACATTAAGGCATCCAGAAAACGAGTTGCGATGCCGAAATAGATAAACAACGACAATATATCATTCAACGTTGTGATTAATGGGCCGGAGGCGACCGCAGGGTCTACTTTGAAACGACTGAGCAGAAGAGGAATACAAGTACCGGTCAATGTTCCGATAACCAGGGTGAAGAATAGTGATACTCCAATAATCGCTCCGAGCAGCCAGTCACCTTGCCAGAAATAGGCGATGACCGTGATCAGCAAACCGCATACAAGTCCAATCATGGTGCCTACTTTAATCTCTCGGCCAATAAGCGCGAGCACTGTGGCCTTGTCCAGCTTTCGTCCAATCAAGCCACGTACAACCACTGCAAGGGATTGTGTACCCGTATTCCCCGTCATACCGGCTATCATGGGCATGAAGAACGCCAGTGCCACAACCTGATTCAGTGTGTCTTCGAAAAAATCCACGATGCTGCCCGAGATCAGTCCGATAAATAACAATAAAATCAGCCAAGGAAGGCGACGTCTGACGGCAACCAATGGTTTGGTATCAAAATCGATATCTTTACTGCCGCCACCCATCTTGGCGATGTCTTCACTGGCTTCGTCCATAATAATATCAATAACATCGTCCATTTGGATAACACCGCATAATCTGCGGTTCTCATCCACGACAGGCAGAGCCATAAACTCATAACGCTGCAACAGTTGTGCGGCCTCTTCCTGGTCCATATCGACTGTTGCATGGATGACACGCCGAGTCATCAGCTCTTCCACTTTGGTGTTGTCATCTGCCTGAGCAAGGGATTGATAACTCACGACTCCAACTAGTTTGCCTTCATCGTCGGTGACGTACAGATAACTGGTTGCAGGAATGTGCAGCATTGCCTGCGATTCTCTCAGTGCTTCCTTTGCGGTTTCATGCGATAACAGGGTACGGTAACGATCGGTCATGATACGTCCCGCCGTCTCCGGTGGATAGTTCAGCACGGAGCGGATAATGGCTGAATGGTCGAGATTCATATTGGACAGCAGTTCTTCTCTGCGTTGGAGGGGCAGATCATGCATGAAGCGAATCAGATCACTTTTGTCCATTTGCTGCATGACTTCAAGAGTGCGCTCCGGGCCTAACTGTTCGAATAGATGCACCTGTTCGTGAAGCATGAGCGCTTCTGCCATGTCGGCGAGCACGTCCGGTTTGAATAAGAGCAAGAAGCGTTTCGTCTCTTGTTCAGGGAACTTTTTATATACCAGAGAAAGGTCGTAGGGATGAAGTTCTTTGGCCCATTTGTAAAATTCGGTCAGGTTTTGGGTTTGCACGAATTGCACAAGGAGCTCCGTAATTTCTTCAACCGAAAAATCTTTTTTGGGATGGGATCGATTCATATGTAGTCTCCTTTCTATATGGGTTCAACTAATGAATATTTACACTGGCACTCCGATGACAGAACAACCTTCCGATCGCTGTTATCCCCAGATTTTTTTGATTCCTTTCTGAAAAAGGGGAAATCCGGGGATAAAGGCGAACGCTTCGCTTCTTCAGGTTATTTCTGTCCTCTCCGTTATTGTGTAAATGTTTGGTTGAACATATTTCAACTCCGTATTCTTAAACGAAATGGAATGAAAGTTAAACAGTGACCACGGGAAATGCATATTGTAATCTTGCTAAAACATTCGATATGGGCTTACAAATGGATGCGGCCGGGATATACTTGTTGTAGAAAACCCGATGAGGAGGAGACATGTGGAATCGGTTGTAAGAACACAATTGTTATCTCTGGTTGAACCGGAATATCAGAAATTCTCGGCTGCGCTCATTCCGAATATCACGAATCTGTTAGGTGTGAGACTGCCTGAAATACGCAAGATGGCGAAACAAATCGTCAAAGAGGACTGGCGTGTCTATCTGAAAAACGCTGATGATGATTATTTTGAAGAAGTGATGCTGCAAGCGATGGTCATCGGTCATGCCCAAGCAGATATGGAGGAACTCCTGCAGCATATTGCCTGGTTTGTTCCCAAAATAGATAACTGGTCTGTATGCGACAGCTTCTGCGGTGGTTTGAAATATACAAAGGCACATCTGGATCAAGTGTGGCAGTTCTTGCAGCCCTATCTGGTATCCAACCAGGAATACGACATTCGCTTCGGGGTTGTAATGCTGTTGAACTTTTATATGGAAGAAAAATATATCAGCAGAGTGCTTGCTTCATTAGATACCATTCATCACGAAGGGTACTATGTGAAAATGGCAGTGGCCTGGGCAATTTCCATCGCTTATGTGAAACAGCCTGAAGCGACGCTGCGTTATTTGCAGGACAATACCTTGGACGACTTTACGTATAATAAGGCTCTTCAGAAAATAACGGAGTCCTATCGTGTTGATTCCGAGACAAAGCAGATGATCCGCAGCATGAGACGGAAAGCGATAAAACGGATTCGTGTGTAGTATGTGTGCATAACGAGAAAAGAAACCAGATATAAAACCTACGAGGGGAAAGGACGATTGACGTATGAGAAAGAGCATCATGTGGACCAAAATGGAGTTAGACGGTCGTCCGTGGGTATTGCTTGCCACCGAAAAAGGGCTATGCCGGGTCATCATGCCCAATGAAACGCTGGAAGATTGGAGTAGTTGGATTGGCCGAATTGCTCCTAGAGTGGAGCTCGAAGAGAATCAAGCAGCGTTGAAGCATACGGGAATGATGGATTGGCTGCAATCCTATTTTGCCGGAGACAAGGTGGCTTTTACAGACGAAATTCCACTTGATTTGATCGGAACGACATTCCAACAGCAGGTATGGACGGAGTTGGGGAATGTTCCTTATGGTGAGACAAGAACCTATGGCGACATTGCTTCTGCGGTGGGAAGACCTTCAGCGGTGCGAGCTGTTGGGGCAGCCAATGGAGCCAACCCCATTCCGGTGCTGCTGCCGTGTCATCGCATTATCGGTGCCAACCGCAAGCTGACCGGTTTTCGCGGAGGACTGGAGATGAAGCGAAGACTGCTGGATATTGAACAGATTGAAGGCGTGACGGATGGCGGCCATGCGCGGTTTAATTTCTGATCATCCTATTTTCATATAAAAAAGAAGCGTGAACTATTAGCTAAGTACTTCGCTTGGTTCTAAATATGTACAGGCACTTCCCTAGTGCCTGTTTTTTTGCATTCTCTAATGGTAGAAGAATGGAAGATGAACGGAAATATTGCGAAAGTAAAGTTTTTGTCTTCCTTCTGGGTTCACGCCGCTATTTTCGCATATACCACATTTTGGGTTATGATGGACGTGTATTACTAGGAAGGCAGAGTCACAGTTCGTTTATGAAATGGATGATCAGGTTATCAGGACTGCACTTGCATACCACCAAGGAAAGGGAAATCGAAGCGAAGAAATGAACAATAATAAAAATACAATTTATTTAAAAATGAGTATTGTGTTGATCGTTGCTACCATAGGTTGTCTACTTGTTGTTCACTACTTGCGTACCAAAACAAACACGAACATGTATCAATTTTTAACGTGGGACATTTTTTTGGCATGGGTTCCATTCATCATTTCATCAACGATTAGTTATGTAAGCAATAGGAAACTTACAAGAACGAGCATCGCACTAGTCGGGGTGATGTGTGCATGCTGGCTGTTCTTTCTACCGAATTCGGCATATCTTTTCACAGAAATTTTGCATGCATTCAGATACTTTGATCCTCAAGGGGAAACTAAATTCTGGGTTAATATTGATTTTTGGTATAGCCTTACCCTAGCGTTTGTCGTAGCCATACTTGGTTTACTTCTGTCCATTTGCTCCATACATCAAGTCCACAAATTGTTAAATAAACGATTAAACCAACTTAGTAGCATGGTAATTGTAGGCGTTATTTTACTTCTGAGCAGTTTAGGGGTATACATCGGGAGATTTAATCGGTGGAATAGTTGGGATGTCCTGAAGCAGCCTGACCTCATTTTGAAGGATATCATGACTGATTTAAGTGCGGGCAACAGCATTTTGGTTGAATTTGTGGCTATGGTATTTGTGATTCAAGTTTTGGGATATATTACACTTCGTATACTAATGGGGAAGTCCAATAATATCTAGACGATAATCGTATGGAACACCAACGTTTTAACTATTTTTGCTGAATGAGGTCCTATGGTACCATTGACCACAGATGAATCGGTACTCGATGCTCGATAGACCGAGTGGAAAGAGGGAGTGACTATGTTGAAGCAGGAATACTGGTTAACCAACGTATCATTGGAGCAAAGTTATGTAATGGAAGACGGGCAGGTAACTGGCACCCGGACGAGCCTTGGTCATCTGCGGATTGAAGATGGAGTCATTTCAGCCATCGTGGATGGGGATACGGAATTAACAAGCGAGTTGCCAAAAGTAGATGGTAAAGGATTACTGCTGTTGCCTTCGTTCGAGGAAGCCCATATTCATTTGGATAAAACGTATTATGATGCACCATGGAAAGCGGTTCGACGCATCTCCAGCATTTTCGAACGTATCGAAGAAGAGAAAGTGTTGCTGCCCAAGCTATTACCCGATGCGAAGCGTCAGGCGGAGAGCATTCTGAGCCTGATTCAGGGATATGGGTCTACCCATGTGCGCAGTCATTGCAATATTGAACCGGTCAGCGGGTTGAAACGGCTGGAAGCGACAAAGCAGGCATTGGAGACATTTTCGGGCAAAATATCCTCTGAAATCGTCGCTTTCCCGCAGCATGGACTTCTCCGCTCTAATTCGGTTGAGCTCATGCGTCAAGCCATGGCAGAAGGGGCCACTCATGTAGGTGGACTGGATCCTCACACCGTGGACGAGCATATCGAGAAATCGCTTAACGCAATGGTCGAACTGGCTGTTCAATATCAGGCAGGCATCGATATTCATTTGCATGATTCTGGAGAACCGGGTAAACAAACGTTGCTGCAATTGGCTGATCTGACCGAAGAAGCAGGACTTCAGGGTAAAGTTACCGTAAGTCATGCGTTCTGGTTCGCCCGTGCGGAGCAGCAAGAAACGGAAGATATGGCGAAGCGAATGGCCTCCCTTGGTATGAGTGTTGCTTCGACCGTGCCTATCGGTAAAATGATGATGCCACTTCCGATGCTCCATAAACATGGAGTGAACGTGAAGCTGGCGACAGACAGTTTGACGGATCATTGGTCTCCATTTGGGAATGGAGATCAACTGGAGAAAGCCGGCCGTTTTGCCGAATTGTACGGGTATAACGATGAACGCTCCTTGGCTCAGTCTCTTGCATTTGTCACAAGTGGTATCACTCCACTGGATTCAGAGGGACAACAGGTATGGCCGAAGGTAGGGGATACAGCTAGTTTTGTACTGGTAGAAGCAAGTTGCTCGGCAGAGGCGGTTGCCAGAAGGTCTGCGCGACAAGCGGTATGGTTTGAAGGAAGACTGGTAAGTGGATCGGTAGAATAGAGCATACTGGAATGGATGGACCACGGGAAACCGTGGTTTTTTGTTCTGGACCTGTAAGGAAAGAACCGCTAATCAGCAGGTGGAAAAAGAGGAAGTTACTGTTCGCATATACCGCTTTTTGGGTTATTATGGACGTAGTTATCATTTAATTTACTATTTAAGTTGAGGAGTGGAACCTGATGATCAGAGAGGCCGAAGCAAGGGATGTCGAGGTTATTGAAAGGTTGTACAAAGAATTATTACCGAACAACCTGAATACGAAGGTACTGGCAGAGCGGATAGAAGAAGTAAGGGATAATCCCAACAGTTTCTTATTTGTTTACGAAGTCGGTGATCAGGTTATTGGGACTGCGCATTTACATATTTGTCTGGATGCTTTGGTGGAAAATAGACCGTTTGGCGTGGTTGAGCGGGTTATCATTACGGAACATGTGCAGAGCAAGGGATATGGATCTGAACTTATGAAGTATATAGAGGATGTTTGCATACAGAAAAATTGTATAAAAGTGTTTCTCACCAGCGGTTCATCCAGGTACGAAGCACACGGCTTCTACACGAAGTTAGGGTACGATGGGGAATCCAGCAAGGCTTTTAAGAAATATTTATAAAACAGCTCAAGCTTGATCGTATATTTGTATCCTTTAATTTTCTGAATTGATGGGAGGATATATAGATGAAAGACATGAACTACTATGAAACTTTTATTACAGTAGCAGAAGATTGCCCTGTTAAAGTGGCAGAGATCCCCAAAGCCAAAAACGGCGTCAAAACCGTTCCAGTTATACAATATGAAATGATTACAAACCACCCTTATCAATATACGCAAGAGGATGTCATGTTTGAAGTGTTCGCGCAGCGCAATCATATACCCGACGAACAAAGATCCATAGAGAGAACCAAGTTTTTCTCTAAGGGACAACCCTGTCTTCGTACTTCTTCGTTGGGTAAGCGTTACGGTTGGGGTATTCATCATAATTCACAAGGAAAAGTGGCGATCTACGCCGTTGAATCCGAAGCATATAAAGAGTTCTTAAACGATAGTAGTTTAAAACATGTAAAGGCGATGCGTTCGAGCCGTCAATAGCTCTATTTGTTGGAGCACCAATGCTAAGCAGACAGAATTTAAAAGAGAACTATAGGGAGGCAGTATGATAGTAGACCTCACTCCAGTAACATTGGCAGAGAAAAGTATGTTATCGAATCTGTATCAACTGTACCATTATGATTTCAGCGAATATACAAGCGAGGATATCAATCAAGAAGGTAAATACGATGTGAATATTGACTTCATTTGGGAAGGGGATAACAGGTGGAGGCCATATTTCATTACGATTTCTGGCACTATAGCAGGTTTTGTTATTGTGCTTCTTGAAAATTTAGATACCGATCCAGATCCTACACATGTAATCTATGATTTTATGATCCTGAAGAAGTTTAGAAGAAGTGGAGTTGGATATGCTGCTGCGATGCAGACATTGAGTTATACAAAGCCAATTGGGCACTTGCTCAGATGGAGAGTAACACTCCTGCAATAGCGTTTTGGCGAAAGGTGTTAAAAGATTTTACAAACGATCATTATACGGAAACATTCAGAGATGATACCAGAAAGTATATTCAGACATTTAGTACAAAGGAATAAAAACAAACATAGGTCAAGGAGAAAAAATGAAAATTCGTTCTGTCTCACTAGCTATTTTGAGGAAAGAAGATCGCATTTTGGTTCAGGAAATTAACTTCCCGGATATTTCAACTACTTTCTACAGACCTATTGGTGGAACGATAGAGTTTGGTGAGAACAGTAAGAAAACTCTGATCAGGGAGCTCAAGGAAGAGTTGGATCAAGAGATCGAAGAGCCCCGATTAATTTCCGTTATTGAAAATATTTTTGGAGTAGAAGATGAATTAGGTCATGAAATTGATTTTATCTATGAAGCATCATTTATAGATAAATCTCAATACAATCAGGAAGAATTTGTTGGATTAGAAGGCTCTATCCCCTATAAAGCATGTTGGAAACCAATCACTTATTTTTCAACAACAATGGATGATGTAAAGCTAGTTCCTGATGGACCGTTCATTCAAAGGAATACGTTTGAAGAGAAGAACGGGATTATTCGTTACTACATAAAGAAAGATTAGCGTTGTACGCGTATGACAATATCCTGGTCATGATTGCCGAACCCGGAACCATAAAGTGTTAATCCCCCGACGTTAGCCCCCTCCTCGTCAACTGTGAAACGAAGCGTCCAGAATGGCTGCTCCAGTTTGATATCCTCGATCGTCACGTCCGACATCCGCTCTCCATCCATATACGTACCCGAGTCATCAACACGAATCGTCTTTAATAATCCATATTGATTCACATTGCGATGCCACCATGTTGGTGTATATTTGCCTCGGGCAGCTCTTCCGAAGTCAGCGGGGCTTGTCCACGTTCCAAGCGAAATGCCGTTAAACGTAAATCGGATATCCGATGGCCAATGATCTCTTAAACCCGGGGCTTCAGAAGCCAGTTCCACTGAAATTTCAATGGCGTTAGCAGTCTGATCGGGAAGCATATAGTTAGGCGTTTTGTATTCGACATAACCTCTTCCAAACCAAAGGATGGCAGCGTGAACCCGCTCAGGATCAAGAAAGTAGCGTGGGTCGTCCCAAACACCAATTTCTTTCTCGTGTGTTCCAAGTCCACAGGTAGGATGGATTTCAAATGCAGTATAGTGCCCCACTGAAATTGTCTGCTCTCTAATTCTTGCTGTCCGGCTGGGGGATGGTAGTTCGATCTCAATGTTATTTTGTTTGAGGAAACACAATTTGTGCGTGCCTCCATTCAGGCGTATCCTACGGCTATCAATCAGTCCGGCTTGCTCAAGCTTTCGTATGTGCATCGTGACGATGGAGGGGCTAAGTTCTAACGCAGCCGCAATATCCTTGACATTCATTTCGCTATCTGCAATCAAATCCATGATCCTCCATCTAACCTCGCTTGCCAGCGCTTCGTATAATGGTATGAATTTTGGATCTCCGTTCGCTTTGATCATCTTTAACAATCTCCTAACCAGATCTATTGAAATCATATATATATTAATTTAATGAATTTAACTGGACTCTTCAACTCTAATGCATTGAAAGTATGTTTGCGATAGTGTTTAATTTTTTTATCTACTTATGAAGTTGGATTCTTAAATATATGAATTATAGAAAAAGAGGTGGCTCAAATGAAATACAATAATCCGGTTATTAAAGGATTCTATCCTGATCCGAGCATCTGCAAGGTGGATGACACTTATTATCTGGTGTGCAGTTCTTTTCAGTATTTTCCGGGTGTCCCGCTTTTTGAAAGCAAAGATTTATTGAATTGGACCCAAATCGGTCATTGTTTAACTCGAAAAAGCCAGATTCGTCTGGAGACGGTGGGCAGCTCTGGAGGTGTATTCGCCCCTACAATTCGATACAACAATGGGCGATTCTTTATGACCACGACGAACGACACGACGCGTCAGAATTTCTACATATGGACTGACGATATATACGGGGAGTGGTCAGAACCGATTATTGTGGATCAAGGGGGAATCGATCCGGATTTGTATTTTGAAGATGGTAAGGCTTTCTTTATGAGCAACGGGACCGATGATGAAGGGATTGGGGGAATCATTCAGTGTGAAATTGACATTGAAACAGGTCGCAAAAAGACTCCAAGCCGTTCAATATGGCAAGGATCAGGCGGACGTTATCTGGAAAGCCCACATTTGTATAAAATCAATGGATACTATTACCTCATGGCATCTGAGGGCGGAACCGAATACGGTCATATGGTCACGTATGCGCGGGGAGATTCTCCTTCGGGTCCTTTCGAACCCTATGCCAAGAATCCTGTTCTGACCAACCGTAATCTGGGCGGTTACGAACTACAAGGGGTTGGCCATGGTGACCTGATCCAGGACCAGGAAGGGAATTGGTGGATCTTCCATTTGGGATTCCGTCAGAGTGGGCAGTGGCTTACCTATCATCATCTGGGCCGAGAAGTATTCCTTACGCCAGTTAACTTTGATGAGGAAGGCTGGTTTACGGCAGGGCATGAAGGTACGACGCTTATGAGTTTTGACACTGATCGTATTTCCGACATAGTCATTCAACAAGAGAAGAAAAGCTATACGTTCGAGAACACGGATTGGAATCTGGACTGGTGTTATCTTCGTCATCCCAATACAGAAAATTATTTGTTAGAGCAAAGCAACTTAAAGTTAAAAGGAACCGAAGTGACACTGGATGTTCCAGCATCCCCGACATTCATTGGCCTACGCCAAAAAGACTTTGATGCGACCATCTCTGTTGACGTTAGTCTTACGAATGGCGAGGCAGGCATCACCATCTATATGGATGAACAGCACCATTATGACTTGGCCATTCGCAAAGAGCAGAGCGGGTATAAGGTGATTGAGCGTCTGAATATTGGGGATATCAAATCAGTCGAAAATGAAGTTGAACTGGGAAGTGATCATCATGCCACATTGGTTATACAGGCAAGCCATGAACGTTACAGCTTCCTAATTCATGCAGATGGCAAGGATATCCTCTTAGGTACAGCACAGACGAAATACCTTTCTTCAGAAGTTGCCGGGGGATTTACAGGGGTGCTCATTGGTCTATACGCGAGCGGAGAAGGTTCTGTAGCTGAGTTTTCTAAATTTAAGTGTGATTATATCTGAAAAGGTAAGGGAGGGACTTTTGTTCCTTCTCTTTTTTTTGAATTCTTGTGTTTTCTCAAACAAAAGTGTAGTAGCACTTGTTTATGTATTATATAGCCGTAGCAAAGAATGAGTTGTATGCTGAGAATCAAATATAGATAACAACATATTTGGATAACCACCAAGAAGTAAGTTGTAGTAGAGAGGGAGAAGGCAATGAGTGATAAGACTTCATATTCGTTAGTAGCAGCGAATCAAACTAGCTATGCCAAGTATTTTGCGACGTATAGAAAGAATATCTGGTTTAGACCGAGCTGGGCATCCCTTCAAGAAATGATGTTAGACGCAAGTGATTGTTATTGGATCTATCAAGATAATCAACGAGTGGGAGGGATTTCTTTGACAAGTAATGAACTTGGTTCTTTCTTTATGATCCCTCCATCCACGTTGACTGTAGATATGGTTCATTTCTTAAAGAATTATGCCATTCAAAATTCAGGGGGTCAGTCAAAGGTAGATGCATACAATGTTCTGGCTGAACATATTGATGTGTTGAAGTCGGCTGGTTTCGAAGTGTTAAACACAAGAAAATGTATGATTAGACCTACGGAGAAGAATGAAAATGACCTGCATACTGATTTTATTTCTATTAAACCCAAATTGGAGCATTTGCCAAGCATTGTTCAAGTCATGAACGAATCATATCGTGGAGGAATGGATGAGGGAAATCTGGATACATATCGGGATGACGTGAGTTATTATTTTGAACATAACCGTCAGGATGAGCTATTGAATGCATCATCGGTTTTAGTAGATAAAAAGACAAACGAGGTTGTTGGATTTTGTTTGATTTCGATGTGGGAGGATATACCTCTTGTGTATGATATAGCAGTTAAGCCGTGCTATAGTAATCAGGGTTTGGGAAGATATATGTTATCCAAGGCGATTTCTCATCTGGAAGGTTTCTCTCCAAGCATTCGTTTGTTCGTTACATTAGGAAATAAGGCTGACTATTTATATACCAGATTAGGTTTTCTTTCAGGAGAGGAAACATCTCACTTGGTTTATAGAGTCGTGTAGAGAAATGATGATAGAAACTATACTTAATGAAATCGAAGGGAGGACTACATGGAAGATCAATGGAGAATTGCAACGTATGATGCTACCTGGAGGCAAATGTTTCTCGAAACCGGGATGAGATTAAGAGAGGCGTTGGGTGAAAAGTCTGTGCGGATTGACCATGTCGGATCAACTTCCATCGTCGGAATGGACGCCAAACCGATCATAGATATACAAATTTCCGTATCCAATTACGAAGAATTACCTAACTACAAACAGGAAATCGAAGCGGCCGGCTTCGTATTTAGAGAAGAAAATCCCGATAAAACCAAGCGATATTTTCGTGAAGTGCCCGGAAGCAGGAGAACACATGTACATGTAAGACAAGCAGGGAGTTTCTCTGAGCAGATGAACTTGCTTTTTAGAGATTATTTGAGGCAACATCCAGAGGATCGATTGAAGTATGCAGAAGAGAAGCATCGGCTTATGGCATTATACAAGGACCAGCGTCCAAAATACGTGGAAGGCAAAGGACCGATGGTGTGGAGCATATTAGAGAAAGCTCATCTATGGTCCCAAGAAATCGGGTGGCAGCCGGGAGAATCTGACGCATAGGAACATTCATTGTATATGGATAACCTTATGGGAGTGGTGATATGAACATTGGAAGAAAGCTCCTGACGACCGTTCTAACCATCATTAGTTTTACTTTAATTGCAAGTATCATATCCATGAATGAATCCTACAGCTTTGATTTCTATATTCTTGTTTATCTTGTATATGCGACTCCCCTGATCACATTGATCGGGCTACCGTTATCTTTATTGCTGGACTATCTGTTGAGCAGAATTCAGTTCGTTAATCATGCCTTGTATCTAAGTCTGAGAATACTGGGTTACGCATGTGCTGGAGTCTTAGGTATGTATATCTATTATTTACTCATGAGCGCTGGAGAAGAAATTTTAAATTTTAAAGAGTCGTTAGTTTTGACTTTATTTGGCGTTCTAGCTGCTATACTATTTGTGTTGATCGATGTGGGATTGGAAGGTTTGTTAACGGTGCGAAAACGGAAGAAGGAGTCATAACAATTGCTGATTTAATATTATTTTTCAGGAGGAATATAAGATGCCAACCCACTGTGCACTTCTTGTTATCGATGTTCAGGTAGCTATGTTCGATGAATCAGATCCCGTATATCAGGGGGACGTATTGCTTCAGAAAATACAACACGTCATTTCCAAGGCTCGGGAAAAAGGTCACTCCGTTATCTACATTCAGCATAGTGAAGGAGCAGGCAGTCCCCTTGAGCGTGGAACGGCAGGTTGGGCGATTCATCCGTCCATTGCGCCGATCACTGGTGACCTTATTATTGAAAAGCTTACACCGGATTCGTTTCACGAAACAGATCTGAACATGAAATTACAAGAAAACGAAGTGAAGGATCTTATTCTGACTGGCATGCAGACGGAAATATGCGTGGATACGACTTGTCGCAGAGCAAGTAGCCTTGGCTATGCACTAACCTTGGTTCGTGATGCTCACAGCACATGGAATTCCAACATTCTTCAAGCTGAGCAAATTATAGAACATCACAATTCGGTTCTGGGTATGTTTGCGAATGTGGTGGATACCGAAAATGTAATGAATGGATGAGATGAATTGACGTTTAATAAAAGAATATTTAATCTTTCGGCTTGGCTTGCTGTATTAGGTTTGATCTTTATTCCAGGAACAGCCTACACGGAGGGGACTTTACGAACAGAGTATGGTTTTCCATTGCGGTTTTTTACTGATTATCATTATAAGAAACCTGATGATACGATCTGGTTCCTTTCCAATGTTTATGTGAATGCTCTTCTTTATCTGTTTAATGTCCTGTTTATATACGCTGGAATTCATGTTTTACTCTATGTAAAGAAGAGAATGACGAAGCCAAAAGAGTAGGGAGCTGCGACGATCGCGGCTCTTTTTTTTCCATATCATGGGTTATGATAGAAGGCTTATGATAATTGAGGTATACAGCCAGCTAGCGGAATGAAAGTAGGGATCGTTGCAGAAATGCTGACGATCCTTTTTGTATACCTTTGCGGACGGTAGAGAACAGGGGAATTATATTAGACTAATAATATCCCATTAAGCTTCATGTCCACGTTTTGAGCTGGCCGCCCATAAAATTTTGAAATTGTAATTATTTTCTTATTGTATATACATGTAACTTATGGTAAATTTGCAAAGCTATTTTTATGTATATTTTTAAATAAGAGGGATTTTTAATTATGAAGAAAAGCACTTTGTTCGTAGGTTTGTCGGCATTATCCTTGGTAGCAGCTGTCACGCTTGCATCTGCAGCACCAACAAATAATGTAGGGGACTCATCAGCAACTACTGCATCTGCACAAGGCGAAGGAATCATTACCCCAATGGCAGTTGATAATGAGATTGTGAATTCACAGATTTCCGGAAGTAGCTACACGAAGAGTTTTAATATCCAAGCAAATTATGGATGGGTCAAAGTTTGGGTTCAAAATACATCTAAGGAAACCCTAACTGTCCGAGTTACTCAAAGTACTCTGTCTGGTACTCAAAAAATGTTATTATCTGTAGCTCCTGGTGTAACTTGGTCTGAATATGGAACAAAACCATGGGCAACAGGTACCCACTGGGTTAGCATCAGCACTAAAAACAGTGGCAACATGTCAGGATTGCTTTCTGTTAAACTTGCAAATACGAAGGAAGAGCTTTAATACGAAATAAAATAGAAATCTTAGGCTGCAAACTGAATTCGGTATTTACCGGCGTCAGATGTTGTTTTCAACTAGCAGGCTGTCAAAAAAGGATCGTTGCAGATATGCTGACGATCCTTTTTTTGTATACCTTTAGGGACGATAGAGAAATGTAAAATTATATTAGAGTGATGATGCCTCTTTAAGTTATGGGGCAGGATAGTTGAAATATATGGTAATATTACATTGAGAATAAATTGCTCGGGTAAACAAGGGTATCATCTCTTTTATGTAAAGGAGAGGAGTATGGTTATGGTTAGTAAAGAAATAAGGGGCATAATTGAAAATTATCTTGAAGCATACAATTCATTTGAAATTGAAAGAATGGTCGAACTCTTACATAATGACATAATATTCAGTAATATTTCCAATGGAGAAACTACAACGGAGACCAGAGGAATACAAGCATTTAGGGAGTTGGCAGAACAGTCGTCAACGATGTTCTCTAGCCGTCGCCAGACAATTACCGATTACAGTGTTATAAATGACAAAGTAGAGGTAGGAATCGATTATGAAGGTATTCTTGCCGTAGATTTTCCTAATGGATTAAAGAGTGGGGATAAGCTGCAATTAAAAGGAAAGACAACATTCGAGATTAAGGAAGGAAAAATTTCTTTAATTGAAGATTACAGTTGAATACACTACACGTTTTTTAAGCTAACGGGTAACGTCAGTTCAAATGAGTATGGAGCAGCCGGCAGATAAGTAAGCGTAATGATTTACCCGTTTAGGAACCCCGATCAGCGCTGTGATTACGTAATGGATGCATAAGTTTCTAAAAGTTTTTGGAAGCATGACATTGGATTTTGGAAAACACCTTGAACATTCGGACAAAACTTTTGCCAATATGGAACTGATCAAAATACTTAAAAAGCATGATATATAAATTGAACTAAACATTTACACGAGAACGTAGAGGGCAGAAATAACCTGAAGAAGCGGAGCGTTCGCCTTTATCCCCGGATTTTCCCCTTTGAAAAAGGGATTCCAAAAAATCTGGGGATAACAGCGATCGGAAGGTTGTTCTGTCATCGGAGTGGCAAGTGTAAATATTTTTTAGTTCAATTATATAGAAAAGGAGAATAGCTAAATGGAATCTTTCTTTCGTTATAACTGGATCGTGCGTGAGCAATGGTTTCAGTGGTGTGAGGATGTACCGCTGGAAGAGCTGCTTCGACCTCGGACGGGGGGAGTAGGCAATATTTTGCAAACGTTTTTTCATATCATCGATGTAGAGTGGAGCTGGCTCCAAGTATTGCAGGGCAAACCGGATGGTATGGAGAATTTTGATAATTATAAAACACTGGAAGCCGTACGACAATTCGACCGCAAGCTGCGACCTGATGTGGAGGCATTTGTTCTATCCTGGGACCCCAGCATGGAAAAGAGACCTTGCATTGATCCCGAATTGGATAGCACCGTCGCCAAGGAATCGTGGGGAGAAGTGATGCGACACGTGATTGCTCATGAGATTCACCATATGGGGCAGTTATCGGTATGGTCCAGAGAACTGGACAAGAAGCCTGTGTCTGCCAATTTCATTGGTAAAGGATTTATTACACCTGATAACTAGATTAGAAAAGGAGACACTATGATTCATTGCAGAGAAGCTAGAATTGGGGATGGAGAGGGGATTAGCCAATTATCCCATCAACTGGGTTACACCAGTACAACAGAAGAGATCATCGAAAGGTTGAATCGACTAGGCTCAATGACTGATCATTATGTTTGCGTAGCTGAGATCGATTCCCTTGTTGTGGGTTGGGGGCACGTACAGGGAAGATATTCTATCGAAAGTGTACCTTTTGCTGAAATTGGTGGCTTGGTTGTCGATGAGCATCATAGAGGTGCGGGAATTGGTAAAAAGATCATGAGCGAATGTGAGAAGTGGGCACGGATGAACGGGTTTAACAAGATTCGCGTGCGATCAAGCGGTAAAAGGGAAGCGGCGCATCGGTTCTATATTGCCATCGGATATAATGAGAAGAAGTGGCAGAAGGTTTTTGATAAATCATTATAAAGATCTATGGAGTATCGAATGCCGTTATTTCTAATTTCACAGAGAAGGGTAGGGAAATATGAGTATAACGCTGGAAAGTATCCGCTGGGTCGAGTTGAGCGAAGAAATTCGCTGCCTGCTTGAAAAACCATACAAAATGCTTCCCCTCTCACCAGGCTTGGAAGCAGACGTTGTGAAGATAGAATGTACAGATCACAATTATGTGTTAAAGATATGGAACAAGGACTCCAAACCCAATATTCGCAACCAGTATGAGCTATTATCTGAACTATATGAGAGTGGAATACAAGTCTCCCAACCGTATGGTTGGGGCATGGATGTGGATTCTAATCAAGTCCTGTTAACGAGTTATGACGGGGAGCCTATAGCCAAGTTAAGCAAAACCAAGCTGGAGCAATTGGCTCAAAAGTTAATTCAAGTCCATGGTTATGATGTAAAGGATACAGGTAACGCGGCTGCAAATTACATACCACAATATGATTTCGTTGGATATTTTTTTCCCTCCATTGAACTGCATGAGGATATGCATCAGATTCTGACGACCCTTCTTCAACGGACTGAGTTGAGGCAAGATCATTTGATCCATGGTGATTATAACTTGGGAAATGTTCTGGAGGCAGGTGATCAATATGCGATCATCGATTGGACAAATGGTCAGCGTGGTGATCCCAGATACGATATGGCGTGGTCCATTTTTTTGATGACGATCTATACGGGGGAACGAAACGGTAAGATGTACAGTGCTCTATTCAAGAGTCTGACGGAATACACACCAGACGATGCGGAGATTTTTGAAGCGATGGCTTGTTTGCGCTGGATTCTATTAAAGCGAGTGTCTAATGTTCCTCTGGGGCCGGGTGTGATGCAGCGGATTAAAAAGATTATTGGCAATAATTCATATTTAAATGATGAACTGCTGTAGTAGTGTCCTAAACTATCCTTCACTGCATACCTATGGTATAGAGGAGCGTGATGGGTATGGAACAGAAGGTGCAAACCTATTTTGAACTGAAACAGCAGCAAAAAGAAATTGAACAACGTCTATCTGTGTTACGAGATGAGATTGTCGGGTATTGTGAGGAGCAGGGTGTCTATGAGACGCAAGTTGGCGGATACGCTGTGAAAACGGTGCTTCAGCACCGCAAGGAATATAATGATCAGAAGCTGTACGCGTCCCTTCCCGATCCGGACATCTGGCGACTGCTGTCCAAGGTGGACAGTCATAAGCTGAAAAGCCTGATCAAGCTGAACATACTCACTGAGGAGCAGATTAGTCCAGCTTGTACGGTGAAGCCGGTAACAATATTACAGGTGGACAAGTTGTAACCCTTTGCACGCCATTATATATTAACCATTCTATATCGTTATCACAAAGCACCTTCCAAGGCATATTGCTCTGCTGCAATCATCGACGGAATACGGAGGTGTTTTTGTTTTTGCGTGGAAGCAAAAGCTGGCCTTTGTATTCGATCAGCAGCTCAGCCAAAGAAGCCGTTCTGGAGTAACATTAAGGAGAGCAATCATGGGCTCCTTGTCATTCGCTCATATTTGCAAATGCTCCCCGAGGAGCTGATTAAACCGGTCACGAGGTGACCGGTTTTTTTGTTGTATGCAAAGTTGTGTGCCAATTTCAGCTATGCGTTTTAAGTCATTTGTAAGCATAGGCCTGATTCCGTGCCTTAATGAAAGTAAGCGAATTGCTTTGAACCGTTATGCGAGTAGTTTATATGTTATAATTTGTAATTAATTCATATGCCATCTTTGATTAGGAGGGGAGAATGAAGATTTTCCCATCCTTGTCCATATTCAAGGGAATGAAGATCAGGAAGAGACAGTATATCTTCATAAGTTGTAGACCGATGAGTTGAGGAGATGGACTATGAGGAAAAAAATCATTTCGATCGTGCTTGCCATCTGGGTATTGATGATTGTGATCAGTGTGGTTCTTCTGTTACTGCCCAGAACGATCCATCTTGATGGTGTGGGTGTAAAGTATCGGCTGGGGGGAGAAGACAACAGGGAGCCAGAGCAAACGGTTCATATCAAGATGGATGGCAAGCGTTATCTAACGACCTCGGGTGATTACATATTCAAAGGAACCATTGATATTGAAGGTGAGCCTTTCCCTGTACCCGAAGATCAAAAGATGCTCAAAATTCGTTTTCATAAAGGATACGGATCGATGGAGTACATCATTTTTGAAAATGGGAAAACGGATATCTTCTTATACGGAACACTATTTGTTGATCGTGCATTCAGCAAACTCACCATCGCCATTTCCGAGGAGGATTCGAACGAAGAGCAGAACAGTAAAAGCTGGAGCGCCGAAGATGGGCTTATGCTCTCGATGCCTGCAACGAATCGTTCCGAAGCTATTCAGCTCTCTAATGAACTGATGGAAACCTATCTCGGGGGCTATACATTAAAATGAGAAACAAAATCATAAACATAAACATAAACATAAACAGGCATGCATTTACGTTGAGGGCCTTCCCCCTTCATGTAAACGACATGCCTGTTTTTTTTATTTATGCTGCAAATCTCTAGTCATCTTGCGTTCAGTTTCCAAGCAAAGCTTGTTCTACTTCATCCAGAACCTGACCATAGGCAATCGGTCCAAATCCAGCTACCCAGACCGTGTTGTCCACCATGTAGACCTGGTTACTTTTCACAGCTTTCAGGCCTTTCCAGACTGCATTGTCACGCAGCTTAGTGAGTGCTTGTTCGTTATCTGCTTCACTACCGGAGATGATCATGAAAATACGATCCGGATTCAATTCAGGCAACAATTCGAGCGACACATTCTCAATAACTTCATTCATGACGATGCCTGCTTTGGCAAGATCAGGTGCATGGAGTCCGGCTATATCGTACAGCAGGTTCGGAGAATAGAAGGCGTCAGGTGATTTGTCACTTGGAGCAAATACCTGAATCTGCTTATCGGTCAAACGAAAAATCAGAATGGTGTCATCCGCGGCATCGCTGGCAGCAACCTTGGTGCCCAGATCCTTCGCCTTTTGATACAACTGATCCACGATTTCGTCTGCCTCTTTTTCTTTGCCTAATACTTTGGCTGTGTCCTTGAACCATTCAAGCGAATTGCTGAAGTAGCTACTCATATAGACTGGTCCAATTGCGCTGATTGCGTCGTATTCATCAACAAGTACTTCATTGGACAGAATGAGATCAGGCTCTGTGTCTAGAAGTGCTTCCTTGTTGAATTCATTAACTGAACCGAGTGGAATGACGCCTTCGAGCTTGTCCTTCAGATAGGCAGGCATCTCCTGACCGACTTGGGTCACCATGGCGTATGGTTTCATGCCCAATGCCACGAGGTGATCGGCATACGCATAGGTCAAGCCAGCGATACGCTTGGGTTCAGCAGGAATATCAACAGGACCCTTAATACCCTCAACGGTGCGTGTCTCTGTACTGATTGCCTCGCTATCCGACGATGAGGTGCCGTTGGTGCTCTCTGTTGACTCACTGGTTGTGGAAGTGGATTCACCCGTAGAAGCTTGTTCGGCCTTGGAGCACCCGGCAACCAGAATAAGCAGCAGCATTAGCATGATGCTTGCCTTCAAATTGGTTTTGAATCCACGTTTGTTTCTTCTATCTGTATTCATATGTGCATGTTCCCCTTTACTGATTATCATTCTCAATTACTAGTATAGGAGAGAAGATTCCGTGCGTCGAGGCACAAAAGGAACCATTCACATGCACGATAGTGACCGAAGGCGCTCGGGAATTTCCCGTAATAACAGATCATGCGAGAAGGCATTATAGCTGCCGAGTACATAATTCATCTGATCCAAATAAACCCGCCCCCGCTTCACCGCTTCCCGCGCTTTCCACCAGGGTGAGTTCAACCATCTCTGCCGCTCGGCATCACTGACCGAAGGGTGGAACACCAACATGATGTAATCGGCATCAAGATCGTCCATTTTCCAATCCTCAGCAATATAATGGCTTTGCTGTTCATGGATCAGGGAAGGGGTGGACAATTGCAGATCCTGATACAGGACCGCGCCCATATGGCGGTAGCCAGCAACAAAACAATCCTGACTTCGAACGAGTAACGACACGATTGAAGCAGAGCCAATCTGCTGACGAAGATGGGTTGCAGCCTGATGGGATTTCTCATCATATTCATCCAGCCAGCTGTAAGCTTGTTGATTTCGTCCGGTAGCCTCAGCAATTTCGAGGAACTGACTGCGCCAGTCCTGGGATTGAAAAGCAATCGTCTGTGTAGGTGCAATCTGGTGCAACTGCTGAACATGTGCCTCGTCTGCATATTCACTGGTCAGAATCAGATCCGGTTCAGCCCGGAGCAATGTAGTTGAATCGGGTGCTTTCCCTTCATAGGCATTCATGAAAAGCGTATGATCCAGCAAAGAGGTTTCGGCTTTGAAAGAAGGACCCGTTGCGGCGCAAGGCTCCAGTCCCAGTGCTAGCAGATGACCTGTATATTGATTATTCATGGCGGCCACCCTGATCTGGCGTGGATTTGAATGAATATAGACGGTGGGCGAGAGGCCCACGGTTTTTTTGAATATACGACTGAAGTATAAAGGGTTGTTATAACCCACTTGAGCGGCTACATCCTGTATGGAGCTTTGTTGCCTGGTGAGCAGCCGTTTGGCATGATGCATTCGAATGTCGGTCAGATATTCTTGCGGACTTTTGCCCACGTTTTTCTTGAAAAAACGGGAGTAGTACCCCTCGGAGAAACCTGCCCGTTCGGCAAGCTGTTGGCGTGTAATCGGCGTCTGATAGTTCTGCTCCATGTAACGCAGCGCATCCAGTACAAGACTGGCCGAGTCATAATCGGAGGTGGATTCAAGCCGTTCTCCTACATCTGCGACCCATTGCAGAAATTGTCCTTGGATACGAATCTGCTGCCAATGATTATGCTTCTGCCAGAGTATATGCAGTTCTTTGATTAACTCGCGTTCATGGGATTGCAGAATACCCACACGGTTATGCTCAAAAAGGGGAGGGAGAATAAGAGCCTCTTCGGAATCCTCTCTATTCGAGACTTGCCCCTCTATCTCCAACGCGATGATGCGTAATGGATCTGCGGAAGTCTGTCTAATCTGCAGCTGCTTGCCATCCTGGAGAAAAATAAAATACCCTGCCTTAAGATCGCAATGCTGACGATTCACGGTCAGACAGATCTCTCCATCCTCCAGCAGCAATAACAGTTGTCCTTCTGTATGTGTGAACGGGTTGCCGTTAGAGGGCAGCCCGGTGTGGTGCTCAATGGATGTAAGATTGTACATTGGCATATCCCTCTCTATGAAGCCGATTTGAGTATGTGTTAAAAGGCATTAAAGTCAAAGCCTATGTATTATCTTATCATTCTAGCGAGTAACAGAAATGCTATCAATCATCTTCGATGTTCCCTTCGTTGTTCTCCCATCCTCTTTAATGATCCAGTACGCGATGATAATTGCTTTAATAGCGTTTACATTGAAATTCGAAGTGAAACACCAAAATTAAATGGATTATCCTTATAAAACGCTCGATCTGCCGTTGATTATGTATGCCAAATGTGGGTTCGATTTTATAAGCTTATTCTGTAGGCCAGAGGCTTCTGGATTATACAAAAATAAAGGATAAAGGAGAGTTTTTGTGAACGCGAACACAATCGCAAAAGAACGCCTTCCCTGGTCAGCTCTACTCGCTTTGGCCATGGCTGGATTTATATGCATTCTTACAGAAAGCCTCCCGGCGGGGCTGCT
The DNA here is from genome assembly GCF_900101205.1 of Paenibacillus sp. OK060. Taxonomy (NCBI): domain Bacteria; kingdom Bacillati; phylum Bacillota; class Bacilli; order Caryophanales; family Paenibacillaceae; genus Paenibacillus; species Paenibacillus sp. OK060. Next base: position 487,967 of record NZ_FNFR01000005.1, on the reverse strand, counting down.
GCCGCAAATAGCGAAAGATCTGAATATCAAAGAGAGTCTTGCTGGACAGCTCGTCACTTTGTATGCGGTGGGATCTCTTCTGGCGGCAATTCCGCTGACGATAGCAACTCGTGGATGGAAACGCAGACCGCTGCTGCTATTATGCATCTTTGGTTTTCTGATTTTCAATACGATTACGGCCGTATCTTCAGTATATGGTTTGACCCTTGCTGCACGCTTCATGGCGGGTGTATCTGCTGGAGTGTTGTGGGGGATGACTGCAGGTTACGCACGCCGCATGGTTTCAGACACGTTAAAGGGAAAAGCGATGGCTGTCGCCATGGTGGGAACACCGCTCGCCCTTGCATTGGGCGTTCCCTTGGGAACCTTTTTGGGCAATTACGCAGGATGGCGTCTTATTTTTGGAACAGTCTCATTATTGACGGTAGTGCTTGTATTGTGGGTGCTCTGGAAAGTACCTGACTATGAGGGGGAGCCTGCACGTCATCAGCTTGCGCTTCATCGGATTTTTGTTATACCGGGGGTTCGTCCCATATTGTTTGTTGTTCTGACCTGGGTACTGGCCCATAACATTCTGTACACGTATATCTCACCTTATCTGGGCGAGACGATGCTGTCCGAAAGGGTGGACCTGGTTCTGATGATCTTTGGAGTGACTTCGGTAATCGGTATATGGATTGTTGGACTGTTGATTGACCGTTACATGAGATTATTGATTCTGGTTAGCCTTGTTCTATTTGCGCTGGCATCGCTGGCAATGGGGATCTTTATCCATCAACCGATAATGATCATTCTGGGAGTAGTCGCTTGGGGGCTTACATTTGGCGGAGCGGCTACGTTATTACAGACTGCAATTGCGCAGGCCGGAGGCAAAAGTGCCGATGTTGCCCAATCCATGCTGGTGACAGCATGGAACTTGGGGATCGGAGGGGGAGGGATCGTCGGAGCCATCCTGCTGGAGCAGACAGGCGCTCGTTTCCTACCTATTTCCCTGATCCTGTTGATCGTTATGGCCTTACTCGTCGCCTGGTTCGCCAGTAAACATGGTTTTCCAAGACAGGTTAAGGACCGATGATCGATGAAACATTTACACCGGATTCGTTCCTTCGATGAGATTTTTGGTTGCAATAGGTGAGGACATCGCGATGAGGGTGGTGTAGGTACCGTATTGATCGCATCGGTCTCCAAATGCTTCAAGACCAGCAATCGAATCTGTCATGATCTTCAACAGGTAATTATGCTCTCCGCTCACGCGATGACATTCGATCACTTCGGGTGACGAACGGCAGAAATCAAGAAAGGCATGACAATCCCGTGTGCGAAAAAGAAGATAGGAAGTACTCGACCTCCCTATTTTCTGCGGGGAAATGATAGTACGGTACTCTTCGATTACACCGCTTTCTTCTAGACGCTTCACGCGTTCCGTTACGGCGGGTTGAGATAAACCGACCAGCTTGCCCAATTCCGTCATGGATAGCCTTGCCTGGTTTTGCAAATGAAAGAGGATATTAGTATCGATTTGGTCCATAAGATGGCCTCCTTTTAAATTATAGGAAATATTTTGTGAATGCCTTTATATTCATTGTAGATTAAAGCAGATAACTTGGTTGTCTTATGTAATATGAATGAGATCATTTATATAATAAGCACACTTACTTTAAATAATCAAGCACGTGGCACATGGAGGGGAAGAGAGAAATGGGAGACAAAGATATGAAGTTTAATTCTGCATTTGTAGAAGAAGTGATTCACCGTACGTTGGCAGAAAAAAGAATTGTGGGTTCCGTTGTTCAGATTGCGTGGAAAGGGGAGCTGGTCTACAACAGCGCGGATGGCCTCGCCGATCGGGAACAGAACAGACGCATGCAAGAAAATGCGCTGTTCAGGTATGCTTCTGTAACCAAACCGATTGTATCCACCGCCGCCATGGTATTGATATCCCAAGGTAAATTAAAGCTGGATGACCCGGTTATGAAATGGCTGCCTGAATTCCGTCCCAAACAGCCAAATGGGGAAGTGGCCTCCATGACGGTTCATCATCTGATGACACATACGGCGGGTTTAACGTATCGTTTTTTTCAGGAAAACGGAGGAACGTACGAACTTGCCGGAGTATCAGATGGAATGGATATCGCTGGCATTACGCTGGAAGAGAATTTGCAGAGGATTGCTTCTGCTCCACTGCTGTATGAGCCCGGGAAGATGTGGAGATATTCGATTGCAACTGATGTACTCGGTGCAGTTATTGAGAAAGTGACCGGGCTGACACTGCGAGAGGCAGTACAACTGCTCGTAACTCATCCGCTGGGCATGAAGGATACGGATTTTGTCACAGTGGACTCGGAGAGAATGACGGCTGCCTATGCGGACAGTTCCGACATTTCTGGGCAACCTCGTCGCTTGCGTGATGAGGACCAGGTTCCTTTTATTGAAGGAACGGCAGGCTTCCAACTTGCACCCGAAAGATACCTTGATCCATCGGCCTATCTCTCGGGTGGTGCGGGCATGATAGGAAGTGCAGGAGACTTTCTTATATTGCTTGAAACGCTGCGTCAAGGTGGAGGTTCGCTTCTTCCTAAAGCGCTGGTCGCCGAAATGACGACTAATCAGATTGGCGATCTGGAGATGCCTTATTGGCCAGGCAGAGGATTTGGGCTGGGATTCACGGTGCTGAAAGATCCGGTTGAGGCGGGTACTTTGGAATCTACTGGAACGTGGCGCATGGGTGGAACCTACGGTCACTCGTGGTTTGTTGATCCAACAAAAGAACTGAGCGTTGTCGCTTTTACGAATACGGCTCTGGAGGGCATGTCAGGCAGATTCACAACTGAACTTTGCGAGGCAGTCTATGAGGGGATTGAGCGAAAGAGATAAGTTGTATTATGGATTTATATGGAAAATTATGATAAGGTAGAGCAGCAGATTACAGTGAAATCTAAATTTGATTCCGAAATGAGATGAGAAGATGGATCGCATCCGCAATTACCTGTTTGTTTTCGCAGGCAATTTTCTAGCTGCCTATATGATCTTTCCTGAAAGAACCATTGGTAAATCCGTGATGTTTGCTGCACTGATGCTGTTGCTGTGCATGGGGATGGATTTCATGAAAAGCAAACGGAAAGCAAATCCAGTTCAGTAATTCCGCATCGATCATCGAAAAAGGTAAGCTGTCATCATAGATCGGTTCCGGTGGGGACTTGAAGTGATGCTGTGGTGAATTAATCTCGACAATAGTTAAAGAGGGAGTAAGTATATTTATATGCAGAAAAGCAACTGATTAATTTCAGTTGCTTTTCTTTGTAGTGAATCTTATTCTACTGACGAACGTTTCAGTACGAGACTAAGCTGTCGTACATAAGGTGCTAACTCGCTAACTGAATCCAAAAAGTTGATATATACCCGTAGAAGAGTACCATTAGGCTTGGGTTGTCCTAACTCTAACTTTAGCCATTCGATAACCTCAAGCAGTTCATTCTGAATGGGCTCTGGCCGTGGTAGCTCGCGGATTTTATCGGCAAAAAACTTCAGAAGATCATCTAGATTGTCCTGCCGGGTCTGGTCATCTGGTGGATTGATTTCGTTAAAAAAGGCACTTGATGCCTTGAGCACAGGTTGGGCTTTGCTTGCGATCAAATCTCCGATAACAACATCCAGCCGATCCACAATAAATCCAGCCAAATTAGCCATGGGAGCAGCAATCACCGCTTGAAAAGTGTGAAACAAATATTCTTTGACCATGCCGCGGAAGATAGCGACAACATCCCCGAGATATGGGAGAATAGGCTCGCCGTATGTTTCATAGAAGCAATCCTGATGTAAGGTTAGCAGAGAGGCACGTTTTTTTCTCCATTCGATTAGAAAGTTCTCATTACTTGTGACCGGCAGCTCTTTAAACTCACTGGTGAAAAAATAATTTTCAAGCATATATTGCAGCTGAAATTCGATCTTTTGGCGCAGTACTTCTTTTGGTGGAAGCCCCTCCAGCCGAAGTCTCCGATCAAGCTCCCTTGCCTCTTCGAACAGGATTCTGTGTACCTCGACAAATACCCCGGTAAATAAATCTTCCTTAGAGGAAAATACTTTATAGATGCTCGCCTTGGCCATGCTACAAGCTTCTGCGATGTCCTGCATGGAGGCTGAGAAATATCCTTTTTCTCTAAAAATGCGCATTGCTGTATCGACGATTAGTTGTCTTTTGAATTGTTCCATTTTAACCACCCCTTCACATTCTGACATGTCTTCTTAATGTGGTCAATAAAGGAAATTGACGAAAAAACTACAAAGTCATATAATGAACCTGTTAGTTTTTTTGATTTATTTCTAGGGAGGTGAGCCAGAGCATTCGCTTTGGCGCAATATGAAAATTAACGAACAGATTGAAATGCTAGTGCTTACTCTTAAGATGGGCGAGCATGATTTTGTTATTAACCCGGTGGCAATCCGTGACGAGCAATCTTATGTATTGGTGGATACCGGAATGCCTGGTTCTTACGGCCAAATCACGGAGCTTTTGATCCAAGCGGGAATTGACCCTGCGGCCTCTCATTCCATTATTTTAACCCATCAGGATATCGATCATGTAGGCAGCCTGCCGCAGTTCAAAGGCGAAGGTATAGAGGTGTATGCCCATGCGGATGACCAGCCTTATATCGATGGCCTAAAGCCGATGATTAAATTCAGCGGGGAACGCAAGGAAGGGCTGATTGCCTCACTTCCGCAGGATCTTGCTACTGCATTTGAAGCTACTTTTTCTGGAAAGGAAAAGAATGTGACCACGTTGCTGGCAGACGGAGAGAAACTGCCTTTCGGCGGCGGACTGACTGTAATCCATACACCAGGGCATACGCCAGGACATATCAGCTTGTATCATGAGCCTAGTAAGACACTCATTGCAGGTGATGCATTAAATGTTGAAGACGATAAGCTGATAGGCCCTAATCCGACAGTTACGCCAGATATGACATTGGCATTGGAATCACTCCGCAAACTGAAGGCTTATCCAATAGAGACTGTAATTTGCTACCATGGAGGCATTTTTAAAGGCGATGTTCAACAGGCCCTAGATAAAATAACGGAGAACCTGTAATGGATGGTACCGGCGAAGCCCGGGTTGCGTTGTGGAAAAAGAGTAAGTGGGTCCGTTTTGTGATAACCTTTGCCATTGCTGTCCTTGGTGGATTTGTTTTCCAACTGATCCATATGCCAATTCCCTGGCTACTTGGATCCATGGTGTTCCTCGTGATCGGCTCCAGATTGTTTAAAGGAATCACCTTATACTGGCCTGGACAAGTCCGCGATACCGGCATGGTTATCATCGGCTATACCCTAGGGCTTTCGTTCACCTTGTCGACCTTAACGCAGATCGGACTTCAGTTGCCGACGATGATTCTGTTCACATCTCTGCTGTTGTTATGTGCCGGGGCCATTGCGTATTTAATTTCGAAATTATCCGGTATTCCTTTCCCAACGGTGCTCATGGGCAGCATTCCCGGAGGACTCAGCCAGATGATTACGTTGGCCGAAGAAGTGAAGGGTATTGATATCACTGTCGTCACCTTTTTACAGGTATCTCGCCTGATGATGATTATTTTTTGTGTGCCGCTGCTGATCTTCAGCCCATTGTTTCATGTCAGTGGCAACCATAGCGCCGTAGCTGCTGCTGCGAGCGGATCTGCTGCGTTATTTCCGCATACTTTGGTCTTTGCCGCAGTATGCGTACTTAGTGCGTTCATCGCAAAGAAGATCAAGATGCCAACGGCCTTTCTGCTTGGACCAATGATTGGTACGATCCTGCTTAATTTGACCGGGTATGAGGGTCATGCGTTGCCACCCGTCGTACTCAGTCTTTCACAACTGATGATCGGGGGCTACATTGGGCTGCTGCTGGATCTGGAGAGTCTAAAGAACAAAGCAAAAATCGTTTTGCTCGCAATATTGAGTGGCGTGCTGCTAATTGGGGTCTCTATGGGACTTAGCTTGCTGCTGACACGAATGCATGACATCACAATCGTCACTGCATTTCTCAGCCTATCGCCAGGCGGTATGGACCAAATGGCCCTCATCGCTAAGGAAGTCAACGGCGACCTGTCGATTGTAACGTGCTATCAGCTCTTCCGAACCTTGTTTATCTTTTTTGCAGTTCCGCCGGTGTTAAAGCTGGCTTTCCGATCGTTGCTGAAAGGAAAAAAAGATACTATATAAAATGGACAAAAGAGAGAAATGGAGAGGTGAGCAGGATCGAGGCTAAGAGGCGAGAAGGTGTGGGGAGAAAGAGTGGGGCGAGAGGATGAAGGTGTCTTAAGTATGGTTCACGGTGGCTTAAGGGTGTCTCAAAGGTGACTCAATCACCGCCCAACTACCTCCCAAGTGTAAATAGAGGCATTTATGTACCTTTATTATAAGGAATAAAGGGGCTGGCTTCGATTAAGGGCAATTTTTTGCTTATAATAGAGCTAGCTGTAACATCTTATGAACTGGACTTGGGGGAGAGTGAATTTGTTTACAATCAAGGAAGTATCTGAAAAATTAAATTGCCCTGCTCATACGATCCGATTTTACGATAAAGAAGGACTTTTACCCGATATTCGTAGGGATAATCACGGCAACCGGCTTTTTGAAAAACGAGATATAGACTGGATTCGCTTAATAACATGTTTTCGTGCCACAGGAATGAGCGTAGCGGATTTGAAAAAAATCGTTGACCTTGCCTTGCAGGGAGATGAAACGATCGGACAGCGCAGAGCCATACTAGAATCCCATCAAGCGGAGATCAAGAGAAAACAGCAAGTGCTAAATGAGGCTTTTGAAGCGGTTAGCCAGAAGCTTGAAGTGTATAACGATATAGAAAAGGGAAATCCTGAGGAACGTTTTCTCACGTACATTGGAGAATTAGATACAACCATATAAGTCGAGATTTTGACAAGTCACTCTGTGTAAGAATAGGGTGGCTTTTTCTGTAATCAAAAACTTGCCTTAAAGTGCACTTTAAGATATATGCTAACATGGTTAAAAAAATTTCATCGGAATGAGAAAGCAGGAGAGACAGGATGAAGTATGTAATAATCTTGTTCGTACTCGTATTAGTGATTTTCTGGGTCGTAAATTATTACCCGCCTCTTGGAGGGAAAAGTTCAGCGGATAGTAAGCGGCGTATTCATGATTCCGCTAACTTTATCGATGGGAAGTTTCACAATCAAATACCGACATCGATGGATTATAGTTTAAAAGATACCGTTGGAGCCCTATACGATACGATAAAAGGAAACCCCAATGGCCGACCAAAGGTAACTCTTCCAATGGAGATTTTTGATGCAAAAGCATTTTCAGACAGTGCCGAGGATCAAGTCATGTGGTTTGGTCATTCGACCCTCTTGATGAAGGTCAGTGGAGTGAAGCTTCTGCTAGATCCAGTATTCAGTAAATACGCCTCTCCCGTTGCTTGCGCGGGGCCAAAGAGATATAGCAATAAGCCGCTAGCACAGATTGAGGATTTGCCTGACATCGATGTCGTCTTGATATCGCATGACCATTATGATCATCTGGACTATGAGTCTATCCGTAAGCTAAAAGGAAAGGTCAAACAATTTATCGTTCCGTTAGGGGTCGCTGGACATTTGACAAAATGGGGTGTAGATCCGAGCCAGATTAAAGAGCTGGACTGGTGGGAAGAAGCATCGTATCAAGGGTTAACCTTCGTTAGCACGCCCGCAAGACATTTCTCTGGCCGCGGTATCCGTTCTGGTTCCTCGTTATGGAGTTCCTGGGTTATTCAAGGTAAACAATCGAATGTATATTTTAGCGGGGATAGTGGTTATGGTCCTCACTTTAAGGAGATTGGCGATAAATACGGTCCGTTCGATCTTGCCCTCATAGAGACAGGTCAATATGATGTGAAATGGGCCAACATTCATATGGTTCCTGAGGAGTCCGTGCAAGCGTATCAGGATGTAAAGGGTAAAGTAATGATTCCTATTCACTGGGGAGCATTCACCCTGGCATTGCACAGTTGGACAGACCCCATTGAGCGCGCGAAAGCAGCTGCGGATAAGCTAGGTGTAGCTTTGGCTACGCCAAAAATTGGAGAAAAGGTGATTATCGGTTCAAGTGTATTTCCTACTTCAAGCTGGTGGGAGTCTATTGAAAAATAATACTTGCCTTAAAGTGAACTTTAAGGGTTACGATAACTCAAGAGCCAAGCTCAATTCGTGATCTGGAGGGAATACACTTGAGTAAAACCATTTTAATCACAGGTACATCAACAGGCTTCGGTAAAGAATTGGTTCTTCAATTTGCGAAGCGTGAATGGAATGTCGTCGCTACCATGCGGGATACATCGAAAGCTGCCGCTGAATTTAGCCAATATAGTAATGTACAAGTGCTGGCCCTGGATATTACTAATCAGGAAATGACACACGAGGTTGTGGATGCGGTAACGCGCCAATATGGACGAATTGATGTGCTGCTCAATAATGCCGGATATGCTCAAGCAGGTATTTTTGAAGAAGTATCCGTTGACCAAGCACGTCAGCAATATGAAACGAATGTGTTTGGTGTAATGACCACCATTCAAGCCGTTCTTCCACAGATGCGGGAACATCGCTCGGGTCACATTATCAATATCTCATCTATGGGCGGCGTACAAAGCTTGCCAACGCTGTCTATCTACTGTAGCTCTAAAGCAGCGCTTGAAAACCTGAGTGAAGGTCTGGCCGCTGAGGTTAAGGGCTTGGGTGTAAACCTTACCCTTGTAGAGCCTGCAGGATTCAAGACAGGTTTCCAAGGAAATACTCAAGAAATTACAAGCGATATCCCGGACTATCAAACGCTGTATGATTGGTATAATGATCTTGCTGAGACCGCGCCTTATGGCGATGTTGAAAAAGCCATGTCAGCGGTTGCTGATATTGCCGGCACAGACAATCCTCCAAGAAGACTGGCTCTCGGAAGCATGGGGCTTGTGATGGCGCGTACGCAGCTGAATGGCATGCTTGAGGAATATGACAAGTGGGAACACATTACGGCAAGCGCAGATTAAATAGAAAGAAAGAGGAGTGGATAATACATCCGCTCCTCTTTTGCATAATAAAGAATCCATCATCTATTTAATGTTAAGGCGACGAACCTGATTTTGATGAGATTTTGAGACCATATTTCGACGTGTTACAGTCAGGGCTCAAACTTTAACCTGCTTTCGGGAGGAGAGGCAGAGTCCACTTTATCCGGCTCCCATTTACTTGATCACTAATGTTCATTACACTTGGTTTATAGTACTTACTTAATCCAAACTCAGATGTTCAGGGGGAATATATTTATGCATCAATCCGCACATATTCAGGAAGCCAGAGATTACATATTAAACCGTATTAATAACAAGCCTGTCGTGGGTATGATTCTGGGATCAGGGCTGGGAGCGCTCGCGGACGAGATCGAGAATGCTACCGTCATTCCATATACGGACATTCCTTATTTTGCTCAATCCGAGGCGATTGGTCATGCTAACGAATTGGTCATCGGAGAATTGATGGGCAAGACTGTCGTAGCTATGAAAGGACGCCTTCATTATTATGAAGGGTTTACGCTGGATGAAGTCACGTTCCCAGTCCGGATTATGAAAGCACTGGGTGTCGAGCAGTTGATTATCACCAATGCTTGTGGAGCGATCAATACCAGCTTCGAACCTGGACAGCTTATGTTGATTACCGATCATATCAATCTGGTAGGCAACAATCCGCTGATGGGACCGAATAATGCAGAGCTGGGCGTGCGTTTCCCGGACGTATCACAGGTATATAATCGCGAACTCCGCAGTATCGCCCTGAAGGTAGCGGAGGAGCAGAATGTTGGTTTGCAGCAAGGGGTATATGCATGGTGGAGTGGTCCGGCGTATGAGACTCCAGCAGAGATTCGCATGATTCGTACGATGGGTGCGGATGCTGTGGGTATGTCGACGGTACCTGAAGCGATTGTAGCCATTCATGGCGGCATGAAGGTGCTGGGTATTTCCTGTCTGACCAATATGGCTTGCGGAATTCTGGATCAGCCGTTAAGTCATGATGAAGTGATTGAAGTCGCGGCAAAAGTGAAAACAACCTTCATCGGACTGGTTAAAGGTATTCTGAAAGAGATGTAATTCGGAATCGAGAAGGAAGCTCTACTTTCAAAGCACTAATATATTAAGCATTGTCCAAGACGGAGGGAATTCCGTAGGGCAGTGCTTTTTTTACAAATGAACATGTGCAAAATATTCCTATATCGGTCAAAACGACCTATAATAATAGAGATTCAAGCTATAGGCTGAAAAAGGAGACTGATAGAAATGGAAGAATTGGGCCCCCATGAACACGTCATTTTTGAGAGGATTCATGCAAACTGGTTAAGAGGTTTTGAAGGAGTAGGAGGAAAGCTTTTTCTAACTAATGAACGATTAGTTTTTATTCCTCATGGTCTGAATTTTCAGACGGAATGGGTTCAAATCGAGATCTGGGCTATGACTAAGATTGAGAAAAGTGCGACATGGGGACTAATCCCTAACGGAATTACCATTACATTAGACAGTGGACATGTCTTCAAGTTTGTTGTCTGGAATCGTTCTAAGATCATCAAGGAGATTGTACAAGCCAAGAGAATGAATAACGAAATAATGTAAGTTTCAGATGAAGTACATAAACCAAAAAATGTGGGATAATAAAGTGAACGGATTCTGCTCTGGCCAGATGAATTTATTAAATCCTCACAGATTAATCATGCATTGAAATCTATATAGACAATATTAATAACATGATATGCACTAAAAAGGCTATACAATGGGCACTGTCTATACGGAATTAATCCGTTGGGCGGTGCTATTTGATTTGGCAAAATGATGGGATTAACAAGATCGTCATGCACTCCCTTGTATTTCCTATCTCTGATATCGTACAGTTAGATTTTCTATATCATTAGACTAGACAATCTATAAAGCGCACAAGAAGGAGGATGTAGGATGATCAAGCAAGCAGAACTGCTGTGGCAACGTATTATTGCAAAAGGGACGGTAGCAAATGCAGATTTTGAGGTAGCACTGAATCTTCAACCTGGTGCGAGCGATGAAGATTTTCGATCCGTAGAAAACGAACTTGGCGTGACCTTGCCTGAAGAGATGAAGGCTCTGTATCGTGTGCATAACGGACAAGCCTGGAATGTTGGCGTAGATTCCTTTGTTCGTAACCTGACATTGTCACCTCTGGATCAGGTGAAGGAGAACTGGGCCTTTTTGCAGGAAGAATTCGACCCGGACGAGATGGAGCCCGAGATTGAGGATGATGCCATTAAGCCAGTACTGTGGAACTGCAAATGGATTCCGATTGCAGAAAATGGCGGTGGGGATTATCTATGTCTGGACACAGACCCATCAAGTTCTGGAACCGTGGGACAGGTATTGTACTTTTGGCATGATTGGGGACATCGGTCGGTTGAGGCTAAGGGATTATTTGAATTTATTCAGAAATGTATAGAAGAAGAGGACGAATCGAACGGTTCCGCTTAATCATTAAGCGGAAGAAAGAGATTTCCCGTGTAAAATAGTGGCGTAGAAAAATAAATCGCTCCCTGGAGTGCAGGCATCAAGCCGCACCAGGGAGCGATTTATTTGTGTAGGATTTAGTAGGATACGGGCCAGAGCAACAGCAGTGAACATAGAATCAGACCTGAACCGCCGCCCAAGGTATAGACCGTGAGCTGGCGGAGTAAGGACTTTTTCCAGAACGGCAGAGCTGTCTGGGTGCGAATCCGTTCATTTTCCCGTTGCAGGGCGTTCGATTCTCTGACAAACATGCGCTTGAGATCACCGAATCCTTGCAGAAAGGGGTTCATGAACCCAGTCTGCAGCACATGGATTGCTGTTCCGGCCAAGAGACATATCAGACCGGCGACAAACAGCTGGTCTGAACCTTCATGTAGGCCACCGGAGCCGCCTAGTATTCCGCAGAAGTCCAGCAGATAGGCGGCCAGAGCCGTTATCAGACCGGCCATAGCGTAACGGATAAACATTACTCGGCTACCCGCTTGGTGAAGCGGAGATCCGGGTTGGAACGAGTGTCAAAGATAACGCCCTCAATACTAGGACTAATCAATGCAGTGTCGGCAGAGAAGAGGATCGGTATAATTGGCAGATCGTCCATTAGAATGGCCTCGGCTTGATGCAGCTCTTCAAACCGTTTAACTGGATCAAGCTCAAACGTGGATTCACTGATCAGCTTGTCGTATTCAGGATTGCTCCAGTTGGTGAAGTTGTTGGAGTTCTTCGATGTGTAGTGTTCCAGCACACCCAGCGGATCGAGGAAGTTTCCTTCCCAACCCATACGTGCGACTTGGAAATTCTTTTGCTTGAAGGTATCGATGTAAGTTTTCCATTCTTGATTCTCCAAGTTGACTTCAATACCCAGATTAGTTTTGAGCATTTCCTGAATGGCTTCGGCTACTTTTTTATGTTTGTCGGACGTATTGTATTTGAAGGTAACTGTCGGGAGTGCAGATAAGCCTTCTTCCTTCAATCCTTCCGCCAGCAATTCTTTGGCTTTTGCCGGATCGTATGCATAATATTGGGTTGGCGCCTCTTCCCGGAAATCTTTGCCGGATGGTGCTGTTACGCCGTAAGGGACATATCCGAACGCGGGTGTTTCACCGCCCTTGGTTACACTTGTCGTCAACGCTTCACGATCAAGTGCATAAGCTAGGGCCTGTCTGATCTTTTTGTTCGTGAAAGGTTTTTCCTCCACATTGAAGGAGTAGGTATATACGCTGAACGAAGGATGGGACAGGAACTCGGCATTGTTCCGCTCCTGATCAAGCGTATCCACTGGCAGGGAGAGGATCAGGTCAAGCTCACCCGTTTTGAACAGTTGATAGTACGTGTTGGAGTCCTGAACCATTTTGAAATGGATGGTATCCATTGTGATGTTGGATTTATCCCAGTATTGATCATTTTTGGCCAGTGTAATTTGTTCATTGTGTTTCCATTCCTTAGCAATGTAAGGACCGTTACCTACAATCGTATCGGCTTCTGCTGCCCACTTCTCATTGTTGTCCACAACGGAAGCTTGAACCGGCAGATAAGCATGGCCAACGACAATGGTTGGGAAGAAGGCCAGCGGAGATTTCAGCTCAACCACCAGTGTATGGTCATCTTTGGCTGTCACACCGACATCCTCAGCTTTTCCTTTTCCCGTGTTATAAGCTTCTGCACCCTTAATGTAATACAGAGAAGAGGGGTCGTAAGCGGCAGTGGCAGGGTTCAATACACGTTTCCAAGAGTATTCAAAATCCTTGGCAGTTACAGGTTCGTTATTCGACCATTTTGCATCGTCGCGGATGGTAAAGGTGTAGGTTTTACCGTCCGGTGATACATCGACTTTGCTTGCTGCCCCTTCAACGATTTTGCCTGATTTGTCGTATGTATACAGTCCCTCATACAGATTATCAATCACCCAGTAGGATGTTGTGTCAGATGCCAGTGCAGGGTCCAGTGTGTATGGTTCTCCACCGGCCAGATTGGTGTTCAGTACTTGCTCAACGTTTGCCGCTGCTGCCTGATTGTCCGGTTTTGAAGCAGTGGCACCATTGTCAGTTGTCGAACTGGAGCATGCGCTCAAGGCAACGGATGCTGCGAGCAAGAGAGAGACGGTCCAGTTCGTTTTTGTTTTGTTCATTTGTTCATTCCTCCATTAATGATTAATTCGTGTTATTCGTAAAGATGACATGCTACCCAGTGTCCTGTTTCGACCTCCCTTCCGGCAGGCATGCGGTTTGCGCAAACATCCATCGCGGCAAAACATCGTTGATGAAACGGACAGCCCGCCGGGGGATGAATGGGACTGGGCGGATTCCCTTGAAGCCGAATACGCTCCCTTTGCCCTTTTAAACGGGGATGTGCGGCGGGAATGGCCGACAGTAGCGCCTGAGTGTAGGGGTGGAGCGGATTAGCAAACAGATCGTCCCGTCCGGACAGTTCCATCATTTTACCCAGGTACATGACTCCGATCCGGTCGCTGATATGCTTCACCATAGCCAGATCATGCGCGATAAATAGATACGTCAGTTCCTCTTCGCGCTGCAGGTCCTTCAGCAAATTGACGATCTGTGCCTGAATGGACACATCCAGCGCGGAAATGGGTTCATCGGCGACGATGAAACGTGGCTTGACGGCAAGTGCCCGGGCAATCCCGATGCGCTGGCGCTGTCCTCCACTGAATTCATGGGGGAAGCGGTGGGCATGATCCGGGTGAAGCCCGACGCGCAGCAACAAGTCTGCGATGATGTCTTTTCGCGCTTTTCCTCGAGCCAGCTTGTAAGCATCCAGCCCCTCAGCGATAATATCTCCGATGCAAAGCCGCGGGTTAAGCGAAGCGTGCGGGTCCTGAAAGATCATCTGCAGATGGCGGTTCAACTCCCGCTTCTCATGCGGTTTGGCCTGTCCGGTATCTTGTCCGTTAAACAAAATCTGTCCTTCCGTAGCTTTCAGCAGCCCCACGATGGTTCGACCTAGTGTAGATTTGCCGCTGCCGCTCTCGCCGACAAGCCCGAGTGTCTCTCCCCGACGGATGTTCAGGCTGATGCCGTCAACCGATTTGACGGTCAGATTGGACGGGCCGTGAAAATGCTTCTTCACATTGCGAATTTCAATTATAGATTCGGTCATGCTCATTCCTTTCTGCCGGGATACGGTCATCCACTCGAGGAGCTCGAGGATCGTTTAGCCAGCATCTGGCACTGTGTTTTGATGAAAATATGGTTGCATCAGGCATTTCCGTCAAACAGATATCCATCGTGTGCGGACATCGGTCTGCGAACGGACAGCCAGGCGGGAGCGCAGCAATATCCGGGGGCGAGCCCTCAATAGGAATTAGCCTGTCATGTTCTGTATCATCCAGTCGCGGGGTGGACTGGAGCAGTCCCCACGTATATGGATGGCGTGGCCGATCAAAGATATCCTCCACCGTGCCGGTCTCCACAATGGTGCCTGCATACATGACGGCAACGCGGTGAGCCACTTCGGCGACAACGCCCAGGTCATGGGTAATCAGCAAAATTGAACTGCCCGTTTGCTGCTGTAGGCTGCTTAGAATATCCAGAATCTGCGCCTGAATGGTAACGTCGAGAGCGGTCGTTGGCTCATCGGCGATCAGAAGCTTGGGATCACAGGCAAGTGCCATCGCAATGGCAACCCGCTGACGCATTCCGCCGCTAAATTCATGAGGATATTGATGATAGCGGCTTGGTGCATCAGGAATACCCACGAGGTTTAGCAGTTCTACAGATCTGGCCCGGGCATCTTTTGGCGAGAGTTTGCGGTGCTTGCGAAGTCCCTCGCCGATCTGAATACCGACCTTCATCGTTGGATTCAGAGAAGACATGGGGTCCTGGAACACCATGCTGATCTCGGAGCCTCGGATTCGGCGCATGGCTTTAGCGGATAATCCGCTGATAACCCGCCCCTCAAAGCGGATTTCGCCGCTGCGAATACGGCCGTTCGGTGACGAGAACATCCCCATCAGGGAACGGGCGGTTACGCTTTTTCCACTCCCACTTTCGCCGACGATGGCAAGTGTCTCTCCTTCATCGACGTGAAAAGAAACATCTCTTACAGCTTCAAGTTCTTTATCACGTGTGGCAAAGGAGACCTTCAAATGATTGACCTCCAGTAAATGACTCATGGTGTGAACCTCCTTAACGGTTGGAGCGCGGATCAAAAGCATCCTGCAGCCCATCGCCGAAAGCGTTAAATGCAAACATGGTGAGCGAGATCATTAGACCGGGAAATAACAGTCTCCACCATTGTCCACTCAGAATGACCCCAAGCGAATCGTTGGCCATCGTCCCCAAGCTAGCGATGGGTGACTGGATACCGAGTCCTAAAAAGCTCAGAAAGGATTCGGAGAAAATAGCCGATGGAATCGTGAAGGTCAGGTTGACGATAATGATTCCAGCCGCGTTGGGCAGCAGGTGCCTGAAAATGATCTTGGCATGGGATGTGCCAAGCTTCTGCGCCGCGAGCACGTATTCCTGTTGTTTCAATTGCAGGATCTGACCTCGGACGACGCGGGCCATCCCAACCCAACCAGTAATGGACAGGGCAATAATCATCGTTAACAATCCCGGTTTCATAACGACAAGAAGTAGGATGATAACCAGCAAATACGGGATACTGTACAAAATTTCAATGATTCGCATCAAAAGGCTGTCGATTCGATCTCCTGTCCGTCCCTGTCCGGCGCAGTAACCGGCGATTCCGCCAATCAGGACGCCAAGCACGAGGTCTATGGCTGCGGCAGTAAAGCCAATCAGCAGGGATATACGAGCTCCTGACCAGGTACGGGCCCACATATCCCGTCCGAGATCATCCGTGCCAAACCAGTGATCAGCGGAGGGTGGCAAATTGGTCTTGAGCAGGGACTGTGAGCTTGGCGAGTAGGGAACCAGTAACGGACCTACCAGAGCCAGCGCAATAATGACAACGAGCAACAACAAACCAAGCAAGGATAATCGATGACGAAAAATACTGTATGTACGTTGCTTCCATAAGGGAAGACCCGGGCTGGATATGCGGTTCGCACTCAATCGGCTTCGATCTGCCGGTGTGAAGCGAGGGTCCGATGTAATGGGGTCTGTAGTTGTAGCTTTCATGCTAATCTCCTTTGCTGGAAAGCTTGATTCTCGGATCGACGATCCGGTACGACAGGTCGATCAGGAAGAGGGTTACGACCAGAATGACACTGTAAAAGATCGTCGTTCCCATGATGACCGGGTAATCACGGTTAAAGATGCTGTCCACGAAATATTTGCCGATTCCCGGAATGGCAAATATCTTCTCAATCACGAAGGTGCCGGTGATTACGGAGGCGAAGAGCGGCCCGATAAAAGATAATACCGGAATGAGCGCGTTTCGCATTCCATGCCGGATGACGACTGACCAGGTAGATAATCCTTTGGCTTCTGCTGTTCTTATGTATTCCTGCTGCAGCACATCCAGCATGCTGGTCCGCATGAAGCGAGCGATGACAGCCAGTGGTGTTACCGACAAAGCCAGCGAGGGCAGTATCGTATGCTGCCAGGTTCCCCAGGATGCAACGGGGAAGAGCCTCCATTGGACAGCCGCATATTTAATGAGCAGCGGTGCAAGAATGAAGCTCGGGACGGATATCCCGATGATGGCAATGAACATGGATATGTAGTCCAGCGGCCTTTTGTGGAACAGGGCGGCAACCGTGCCCAGTGCAATGCCTGCAATCAGTGCAATGACAATGGACTGGATGCCAAGAAGGGCGGAGGGCGGAAACCCTCGTGCGATCAATGTGTTGACATCGGTCGTTTTGGACTGGATGGAGGGTCCCAGATCCAGCACCAGCAAATTTTTCAAATACAGTGCATACTGGACAGCAAGCGGTTCATCCAGATGGTATCTTGCACGCATATTTTGCAGGACAGCTTCAGGTATCGTTTTGGAATCGTTGGAAAAAGGGTCTCCAGGGATCATGTGCATGATTAGAAAAGTCAGCGTCACAATGATCCAGAGCGTCAAAAGCATGGTGAAAAAGCGTTTAACAATATACATGATGCAAATCTCCTGTTCTGTTTCTCTAAGCACTCTTCCCATTTAATCTACTACTGTTCAATTAATAATCGCACAGAAATGCCACATTCGATGTAGAATGCGAGAAACTATTAAAAGCTGATAAGAATACTAGGTATATTAAAGTGGTTTGCATATATTGTCAACATAGGTTGTCAGGTTTTTCGCCTGGGAAAACGCTCAGAATATAAAAATAGCTTGCTTTTTCCTGTATAATTGGAGTCGAATGAACTTATCAAATCCCCCATAGACCAATGATCCACCGAATCCAATATAGACAATATGAATAGCTAGAATACAGAATAAAATAATTGAAAAATAAGGAGCCCTTCCAATGAACCAAGTAACCATGCGTCAATCCAAGCAGGCAGATCAGGAGCACCTTGCTGAGTTGCGAGCTGTGGTTCTATATGATGATTTAAACAGGTTGAAAAGGTACGATGAGGTGAAGGTCCGTGAACGTTTCCGTAATACATTTGACCCTGTCCACACGTGGATTATTGAGGTCGAGGGTGCACTGGTGGGGTGTGTAGCGTTGAAGCCCAAGTCAGAGGAGATGCTACTTGAGCATTTCTATATTCATCCCGATTATCAGGGTCAACAAATAGGAACTCAAGTGCTGAATATGCTGCTGAAACGGGATGAGGTCCGGGGCAAACGTGTTACTTTAAATGTATTGCAGGGCAGTCCGGCTCGGCGTTTGTATGAACGTTTTGGGTTTGTTTTGGACAGTGAAGATGAGGTGGATGTGTTCATGTCCGTTCAAGTGCAGTAATCGTTACGGTCAAAATAGCAGCATCTAACAGACCCATTCATTTAATTCTTGAATGGGTCTATTGAACTTTTCTATTATACTTTCCAGTGACGGTATCCTAATATGGATAATAACCTACTTTTTATATAGGAATTATATAGTATGGAGAATACCAAGATGCCGCATTGGAAGCGAAATCTGTATATTCTGTGGTTTGGCCTATTTTTTAATCATATGGCTTACACCTTGTCTGTGCCGTTCTTTCCGCTGTTTCTGCAAAATGATCTCGGTATTCAGAGCGGATTGGAAGTCTGGTCCGGCATTTCGATCTCGATCAGCTTTCTGATCAGCGGACTATGTGCTCCTTTCTGGGGCTCGCTGGCTGACAGATATGGAAGCAAACTGATGCTGATTCGTTCGGGCGTTGGCCTCGCCATTGCTCATCTGGCTAACTATTTCGTTTATGACCCTTACACGTTTATCGCTGTGCGGATATTTCAAGGACTCATGGCTGGTTTCAATCCTGCATCTATTACGTTGGTCGGCACCAATACACCGGAGAAGCATGTAGGTTATGCGCTTGGTGTCATCTCTACATCCACGGCTGCCGGAGGCATTCTGGGACCGCTTGTGGGTGGAGTACTAAGCCATTGGATCGGGCTGCGAGGATGCTTTATCGCCTCGGGAATCATTACGCTGCTCTCGGCTGTGATGGTGATATGGGTAAAAGAAGCCCGCGGCCCCCGCACTGTGGTTCGCACAAGTATTCTGGGTGATCTGAAAAAAGCTGCCTCCACTCCGGGATTAATGCGGATCTATGGTTTGATTTTACTCGTTTCAACTTCCGTGCTCATTATTGAACCTGTATTGACGCTTTATGTGGTCCAGATTGGTGGAGACGTTAGTAGTGCAACGCTTAGTGCAGGAATCGTCTTCTCAGCCATCGGCGTGGCAACGGTAATAATGGGGCCGCGCTGGGGACGGATTGGTGGGAAAATCGGATACGAGAAAACGCTGTTTATCGGCCTGCTGGGCGGCGGCATTGGTAGTTTACTGCAACTGACGGCGTATAACCTCATTTATTTTGGAAGTTTGCGATTTGTCTACGGTCTGTTCTTTGCTGCCGTGTATCCGGCCTTGAATGCGTTAATCATCAAATATGCTGACCGTGATTTCCGGGGAAGGGCTGTCAGTCTGAGTCAGACTGCAAATCAATTCGGTATTGTACTCGGCCCGTTACTCGGCGGTTTTCTGGGTGGATGGACGGGGATTCCTTTTATTTTTCTCCTAACGGGCATTGTCCTTCTGGGAGCAGCCTGGACAGTCCGGTTAAGCGAAAGGAACGAGGCGAATAAACCGGGATTGGGCATGGCAGCAGCAGAAGCAGGCGGAAACAGCATAAAGAAATGATGAAATGATCCTCAGAGAAAAAAAGGTACTTGGACTGAATTAAATGGTCATCACTACAACATAGGGAGGAATTAATATGTCACAACGACGATTGAGATTGGGAGCAAACTTGAATGGAGTGGGAAATAGCATCTCTTTTTGGCGACACCCGGATATTCCGATCAATGCCAGCGTAAATCTGGATTTCTACAAGAAACAGGCGATTAAGGCGGAGGAAGGGAAATTCGATCTTCTCTTTATTGCCGACGGCCTCTTTATTAACGAGAAATCCAACCCGCATTTTCTGAATCGTTTTGAACCTTTAACCCTGCTCTCCGTTCTCGCAGGAGCAACCTCACATATCGGGCTGGTTGCGACGTTGTCTACCTCATATAGTGAACCATTCACAGTGGCAAGACAATTTGCTTCCCTGGACCATATTAGTGGCGGACGAGCCGGATGGAATGTAGTCACTTCGCCACTGGAAGGCTCGGCGCTGAATTTTGGCAAAGGTGAACATCCGAACCACGCGCTGCGCTACGAAATTGCAGAAGAACATCTGAATGTGGTCAAAGGGCTGTGGGATTCATGGGAGGATGACGCGTTTATCGGGGATAAAGAGAACGGTGTTTTCTTCGACCCATCCAAACTGCATACGCTGAACCACAAGGGAGATCACTTCTCCGTTCAGGGTCCACTCAATGTGGCGCGCTCGGAGCAGGGACATCCGGTCGTTTTCCAGGCAGGTTCTTCCGAATCCGGCAAGGATCTGGCGGCCCGATCGGCCGATGCTGTATACACGGGGCATGAGACGTTAGAGGAAGCTCAGGAGTTCTATTCGGATGTGAAGGCAAGAGCGGTGGCTTATGGGCGTAAGGCAGAAGATATCCTGATCTTCCCTGGCATTGGTCCTATTGTGGGTAGAACGGAGGAAGAAGCGGAGCGCAAGTATCAGGAAATCGCGGAGTTGGTCGATATTGACCATGCGCTGAATTATTTGGGACGTTACTTCGATCATTATGACTTCGCCCAATTCCCATTGGATGAGCCCTTCCCCGAGATTGGTGATTTGGGAATTAATAGCTTCCGCAGTACAACAGACAAGATCAAGCAGCAGGCACGAGAACAGGGACTGACCCTCCGCCAAGTGGCATTGCTTGCATCGACGCCTCGCACTTCTTTTATCGGTACACCGGATCAGATCGCTGATCAGATTCAGGAGTGGTTCGAAGGCGAAGCTGCGGACGGTTTCAATATTCGCACAGTTGTGCCGAACGGACTCGCGGACTTCGTGGACCTGGTCGTACCTGTCTTACAAGAGCGAGGCCTGTTCCGTACCGAGTATGAGCATGAGACACTGCGCGGTAATCTGGGGCTTGAGATTCCACGCAATCGATATACATTGGAGACGGTAAAATAAATCAATTATCGCACATCGAACTTGCTTCCAGTTCAGAATGCTTTAAAAGCGATCCAGACAGCCCCTATCATAACGACAATCCCGCATACCTTGCTCAAAAAGTAATCAAAGTCGCTAGGCTCGACATCGTTCGCCCAGAACGAACGAAGTGAGAGGTAGAAAAGGAAGTCTTGAAATTTTTGATAACGGAAGCTGCACCATCCGAAAATCACTGCGGCTAATGCGAGAAACAGATAACCTGGAGCACCACGAGTGTAATGATATTCTGGGTAAGCGGCTGTTACAAGCGTTGCAGGAGAGAATTGTTCTTCCCCATCCTGAAGTACTCTCTGACTGCCAACGTACAAGAAGACCTCGGAAACGCTATTGCCTTTTGCATCAAAACTTATTAATTGTCCGGAATGATCTTGGACTTCATACTTGTTCCCGTTAGGATATGTCAACTTATACGTTGTACTAAACGCAGAATCAATTTTCGTGATGATATATTGCTGATGATTGATGTAAACAGTCCGTTCCTGATGATCAAGGCGTACTTGAATAGGATCTGCCGTTCCGCTGCGATAAGTCATTAGATTACCTTGATCAATATCCAATGTGTACTTGTTGTTCTCAACATGGAAAATCGGCTCTGTGAAATAAGGTCTGGACAGGATCGCGATGATTACGGACAGGACCAGAACGCATGAAAAGAAAATGAAGGTGGGGGACTTCATTTTTTTTGAGTGACTCTCCCATATAAACGCCATCCTTTCCATTTAGTTCTATAATACGTCATTAAGAAGCACAGGTTGCGATCTCCGTTACTGCCTGAATAACGGCCGAATAACGACAGCACGAAGAAACCAGCAAGTCGCCCATCATCGGGGACTTGCTGGTTTCTTTCGTTAAGCTGTTGCAGTTATACGATTATACTCTCAGATCAATCTCAAACGTCTTGATTTCATACGGCTCAAGTGTAAAAGTTACCGGCGTATCATGCAGGAGTTCACCATCCGGCACTTCCATTAGATTGCATTCTCTCCACGCATGAATCCGCAGATCACTTGTCAGTTCAAGCATATTCATGCTGCCGGAATAATCATGAACGCGTACGATGACACGATTGGAATCCTCCGCCTTCTTAACTGCCGAGATCATGGCTGTGCTGCCGGACAAGGTGAACATGGAGCGACTTGGCTGCTCTGATTGTCCCTGTGTATATCGAGCTGGAGCATTCAGAAGCCAGGCTTGCTGCACGGTTCCGCCAACGAGCCAATCTCCCTGATGCGGAAGTAGAGCATAGGTGAAGCTGTGTAGTCCCTGATCGGCATGTGGATCAGGGTGCGTAGCGCTCTTGATCAGGGTCAGCCGCATGACGTTATCTTTAATGTCATACCCGTATTTGGAATCATTCAGCAAACTGACGCCATAACCTCTGTCGGATAGATCAGCCCATTGATGGCCAACGGATTCGAATCGCGCCCAGTCCCAGCTTGTGTTCCAGTGCGTGGGCCGTTTAACGTTACCGAACTGAATATCATAGGTGGCTTCAGTGGAGCGGATGCCGACTGGGAAGGCAACCTTCAGCAATTGCTGCTGTTCATGCCAATCCACCTCAGTGGCGTAATCGATTCGTCTATGCCCGGTATATACAGTCATGTTCTGCGTAATCGTAGAGCCGAGGTATTCCCAAGCGAAGCGGATCACGGCCTTAAGCGGACCAGTCTCTACGACTTCAATGCTGGTGCATTTCGTAATCTCTCGCATATCCTCCTGATAGAAGATATCAATATCCCAGGCCTCGTGGGCAAGTGGTTTGTCCTCGAACACCTGAAGCACATTGCCTCTTGCGCCTTTGGCAAGCACCTCACGGTGTGACTCTTTATCGTAAAGGCGTGTCAACTGCCCATTCTCATTCCACTCGAGCAGATAGAATGGTGTCTCGATTCCATTAGCTGTGTGGATGAATGGAGATTGCTCAGGGATATCGTTTACCGTATTGCTCTGGAAGTGAATTGTGGTATACCCCAGCGAAGGAATATCCTTTACCTCGACGGACCAACGTGCATCCTGGTATTGAGCGTTCAGAATCTCACCGGAATCGCTCAGCCAAGTTCCCATTTCCAATTCGCCTGATGCCGCAGGAATGCTCACGATTTCTGTAACGACCCATGGGGAGGAGTTCCAAATGGTGTACGTACACGGAGATTCTCCGCTGCCAGCAATAGCCATCCGAGCCTGCGTGTACACGTGATTGCCAATCAGCTCAGCTTCTGCATATTCAATTCGGCTATCCTCATACACCTCTGTGATGGAGGAACCGGGAATGATGTCATGGAACTGGTTGCGCAAAATGATTTTCCAACCCGCAGTCAGGGACTTCGCTTGATACAGATTCCAGTCATTGTGCACAATACTTTGCAATGCATTCAGCCACTCCGCTTCGCGGTAAGCCAGCTCAAGCTTGCGGTTCATCCGTTTGTTGTACGCCTGACTGGTATACGTTCCGCGGTGATACTCCAGATACAGTTCACCATCCCATGTATGGATGTACGAATCGGTTTTCTCGACCGTCTCCTGCAGCTTTTCAAAATAATCATCTGCGCGTCCTGTCTTGACCTTGGGCAATCCGGGCAGTTGATCCAGCCGCCGTCTCATCTCCAACATTTCGCGATTAACTCCGCCTCCGCCGTCTCCGTATCCGTACGACAGCAGCAGATCCTGGTTCATCTCCTTATCGCGGTAAGCATCCCATATGCCCTTGACCGTCTTCGGAATGATTTTCCCGTTATAGGTATAGAACCAGGAACCCGGCTCGGACCAAGGCTCGGGTGTAGTAATAAAGTGGGTCAGCACCTCTGAGCCGTCAATTCCGCGCCAGTGAAATGTATCGAATGGCATGCGGTTGTATTGGTTCCAGCTGATTTTGGTCGTCATGAATGTATGAATGCCGGATTTTTTCAGAATTTGCGGCAGAGACCAGCTGTAGCCGAATACATCGGGCAACCATAGATATCGGCAATCCGTCCCGAATTCTTCTTTGAGAAAACGAGTGCCAATCAGCAATTGTCGGACCAGGGATTCGCCCGAGGTCAGGTTACAGTCAGCCTCCAGCCACATGCCGCCGCCCGCTTCCCAGCGTCCTTCAGCGACACGCTCCTTGATGGATTCGTACAGTTCCGGGTAGTCCTCTTTCACATATTCGTACAATTGGGGCTGTGTCTGAAGGAAAACATACTCCGGGAACATCTCCATCAGGCGCATGACCGTAGAGAAGGAACGGGCGCATTTCTCGCGCGTATGCTTCAACCGCCACAGCCAGGCAACGTCAATATGAGTATGGCCGATACAAGTGACGGTCACATCAGAGGCTTTGTCCATCGCACTCAATCGGGCGCTCAGGTCATCCCTTGCCTCATGCACAGAGGTATAGAAGACATCGGACTTAGGCTGGGACCAATCAATCAGGCGGAAGGACTGCTGGAGTGCATGAAGCAGCTTTGTGCGTTCAGGTGCATGGGCATCCAGAATGTTGACCGTTTCCAGAATTGCTGACCCTGTAAATACAAGATCATCAACAGCTTCATCCAGCCAACACAGTTCTGCTTGTCTGAACGTATGCGTCTGGTTGCGGGGCTGACCGCCACCTTCCAGACCGGACCATAAGCGGAAGACCAACTCGTTGGTGCTGCCTGCGGCAGAGGCTGGAAAAAACACTTCCTTGTGGTTGGAATCTACGCCTTGAAACGGCTTTCCATCCCAGTAGAACAGTGATTCAAAGCCGGAATTGTTACCACCCCCGGTATCGCCGAAATCAAACAGTCCGACAATCCGTTTATCTTCCCAGGAGGCAGGGAACTCGACTTTTGTACGCAGCCACAAATAGAGATCTCGACCGGACCAACTTTCTCCTGTATACATAGGCTTCCAATGGCCATCGTCTCCCGGCAGGACCGGGTTGATCTCTTGCCTGCGGTCTTCGCAGGCAAGAAAATGATTTAAAGGCAAACGATCCCGGTAACGGAGCTCGGATAATTCATGAATACGTGCTTGTAGTTTGTTTTCAGTAAGAAACATCGTTAAAAACCCCCAGTTCATTTTATCGGGGAGTGATTCATATATAGAGAGCATCCAAAGCGATTATGTATTACATAACTATTATAGGGGAATGCGCCCATTATAGCGCTTCCATTCGCTTTTGACAAATCAAAATATGGATTACTGGTTCTGGGCACTGGTGATTGTCGAATTTAACCAAACGGTGATACACTGAGTTGGAAATTGGTCTGGAGGAGGTGTTCAGGCGCGAATGTCCAGGATACGAACCATGTATAAGAACTACTTGAAGAAAAAAATGTTCAACAAAATCCTACTGTTTTATTCCATGGTGATGGTCCTGTTGTTCATCAGCATCTCGGTGTTGGCCTACCGCTACTATGAACAGCGAGTGGTACAGGAACAAATGGATGCCAGTTTGCAGGAGCTGGATATTGTCAGTATCAACCTGAATCAGCAGTACGAACGGCTGTATAATGCCGTGCAGCAGATTTATACCGACGCCATGATTGGCGATGATCTGAAGTATTTTTTGACTCATGAATACGAGGATTTTCTCAATTGGCGCCTGAATCAATATGCTTACAGCTACCGTACAGAGCGAGGGAACTTCGATTATCAATTACGTCTGCTGTTAAAGGATGAGGCCTCGATTGCAAATGTCGTGTTATACAGCACGGATCAGGATTTTTTCTATGTTCTTAATCGGGAGACCCAGCACTTTTACTATCATCCCAAGCTTTCTGCAGGGCATCAGGACTGGTTCCAGCGGCTGAGGAGTGCACCTTGGCAGTATATGGGCAGCGAACCGCTGTTCGAAGGGAAAATGGCTGATGAGCCTACCCCGTACAGCTACGCGAATGTGCTCAAAGACTCCGTGACATTGAAGCAGTACGGTGCAATTATGTTTGAGCTGAATACAGACCGCATCAAAGGGCTGCTTCGAGACAGACCGGGCGGCAAGAACAGTCGGATCATGTTGATGACAGGGGAAGGTCAGGTGATTTTCGATTCAAAGGGCAAGTATGACAACACCGTCTACCCGTACTGGGGGAAGATGAATTTACCGGAGGATTGGGTGGATCTGGAGGAGCGCTCCAAGGTGCAGCTGCTGAATATCGGGAATACGGGAATGGTCGTGGCTTCTATTATTCCGGAGTCGCAAATCAAACAGAGCCTTCAGGCGATTCGTTTCAGCCTCATTGGGAT
The DNA here is from genome assembly GCF_900101205.1 of Paenibacillus sp. OK060. Lineage (NCBI taxonomy): Bacteria > Bacillati > Bacillota > Bacilli > Caryophanales > Paenibacillaceae > Paenibacillus > Paenibacillus sp. OK060. The sequence continues at coordinate 461,552 of NZ_FNFR01000005.1, read as the reverse complement.
TGTGATTCTGTGCATCATGATTAGCATTGCGGTGACGTTCACCATCATCCGCCGTTATTCCAAAAAAATTCACAGACTCGTGCTTTACATGCGGCGCTGGCAGGAGGGTGATCTGAGTAAACGTATCGAGATGGAGGGGGAAGATGAGTTGCAGCAGATTTCGCAGAGATTTAATCATATGTGTGATCGGCTGGAGTCTTACATAGAAACGGTATATGTGTCGGAGATCAAACAAAAGAACGCGCAGCTTGTGGCTTTGCAAGCCCAGATTAATCCCCATTTTCTGTACAATACGTTGGAAAGCATCCGCATGAAAGCCATCAGTTTGGGAGCCAGGGATGTTGGGCAGATGATTTATATTCTCGCCACGATGTTCCGTCATTTGATCAAAAAGCAGACCCATGTAACCTTGGCGGAGGAAATAGAGCTGTGCGGCATGTATCTGGCTTTGGTCCAATATCGGTATGAGGACAAGCTGCACGTGGAGACGCATATCGAGAATGCAGCTGCGGGAAGCATGGTCGTCAAGTTGCTGGTCCAGCCGATTATTGAGAATTACATTGTGCATGGTTTTCGTACGAATGATGATGATAACCGGATCTCCATCACAGCTGAAGAAGAGAACGGCGTGATTCACATCCGTGTAAAGGATAACGGAAAGGGGATTTCCGCGGAGAGACTGCTTGAACTGCAACATGGGTTGCATAAGGGCGATGAAGCTGCTGAGACATCTGACCGATCTTTGGGTCTTAAGAACGTGCACGACCGCATACGTCTGAATTATGGCAGTGATTATGGTCTGCACCTGAACAGTGCGGAAGGCGAAGGATGTGAGGTGACCATCAGCATTCCAGTTACAAGGGAGGAAACGGGATGAGAAGTGTAATGTTGGTCGATGATGAGCCGCTTATTGTCAAAGGAATGCAAGCGATCATTGATTGGGATCAGAATAACATGCAGATTGCCGGAACGGCATGCAATGGGTTGGAAGCGCTAGCAATGATGGAGGAGGTTCCTGTCGATCTGATTATTACGGATATCATGATGCCGCAAATGACCGGACTTGAACTGATCCGGGAGACTAAAGCGCGCAATCCATATACCAAATTCATTATTTTAAGTGGTTACGAAGAATTCAAATATGTGCGGGAGGGCATCTCACTGGGGGTTGAGAACTACCTGCTCAAGCCAGTCAATATGGATGAACTGGAAGCGACCATCAAGCATATGCAGCGGGATTGGGAACACGAAGAGATGCGCCAGATTCAAATGGATCAGAGCTGGAGGATTCTGCGCAACAATATTTTGCAGCGGTGGGCGAACGAGACCATTGACGCCAAAGAATTCCGTGAGCGTGCGCAGATGCTTGAGATTCCCATGAACAAATCCACATATTGTGCGGCTTCTCTAAGGATTGTAGGAGATGACAAGGGGGATGATCCCCAGATGTATCTGCCGGGAATTGCTGAGCAGTGTGAGCAGATCGGGAACAAAGGCCTCCCGGATGGCTGCGGTATCATCTGTTTTCCTGATCAGAACGGAGACATCATGCTGCTGTTCGTTTCAGCCGGTACGGAAGGTAGTGATGAATGGCAGCTTCAGGCACTCACCAAAATGAAGCAAGCGGTTGCTGAGGACACAGGTGCACGTGTATGGGGGATCATCGGTCAATCCGAGTCGACCTATCTGGGTTTTCCAAAGAGTTGCAAGTCCGTAAAGCTGTGGCTTCAGAATCATTTGTTTATGGATTGTAATACCTTCATCATGCAAGTGGAGAACGAAGAAGCTACCAATCAGCATCAAGAGAAGCCTGGGCCAGCGATGGAGCAGTTCCACAAACTGCTGCGGGATGGTGAAGGTACAGAGGTGGATCGGTTCATCGACGAATTCTTCATTGCTGAGGGTAAGGAACCCTGCCTCCCTAGAACACCGTTCTTCAATTCTGCGATCCAGCTGATGCTGGCCGCCAAGGAACTAGAGAAAACGCCTGACTACGGGGACATCTTTGGACCCCTGTCTAGAATTCATACGCTCAGCAAACTGAAACAATTGGTCAGAAAGGTTGTTCATCACACGCTGGATACATACCATACTGCCGAGAAAACGTACAGTCCGCATATCATGGCTGTGCTGGAGGTGGTGAAAAATCACTATCAGGATGAGCTTTCACTTAAGACGCTCAGTCAGAGGCTGGGGCTTCATCCGAACTACCTCGGCCAATTGTTCCAGCAAGAGGTCGGTACCACCTTTTCTGATTATGTGAACCAGTACCGAATTGAGCGTGCCACTCATTTGCTGTTATATTCGGACAAAAAGACGGCAGAAATAGCGGGCGAGGTGGGCTATTGGGACTCCACATATTTTTACAGACAGTTTAAGAAATATGCTGGCGTTTCTCCTACGGAGCTGCGCTCGATCTACATGAAAAAATAAGCCGGGGGCTCCGGCTGAATGAAGACACTCCCCATGTGGGGGTGTCTTTTTTGTTATGCAATGAATGCACGATCTTTAATTAATCCATCAATTTATTGGGTTTTTCAACTATCTCAAAATTGGTAGCGCTTGCATAATGGAGGTAGGAGTGAACGAGGAAATCCAAAGCATTAAAAGGGCTTAGATCCAGTGTTGATTATAGGGGATTAATGCTGGATGCAGCTAAAGCGATCATGAACGAGATTATAAGGAGGGACAGCCGTGCAGGGCATCTTCAAAAGTCTGATGAAGAACAAGGCGTTTCTTCTGCTGGTACTGCCGGGAGCAGCTTGGTTTATCATTTTTGCCTATTTGCCAATGTTCGGAACGATTATTGCTTTTAAGGACTTCCGGATACATCCGGGCGGATTTCTTGAAAGCGTTCTAAAAAGCGAATGGGTTGGGTTCAAGAACTTTGAGTTTCTGTTCTCCACCAGTGACGCCTATATCATCACACGTAATACGATTCTGTATAACTTGGGGCTGATCTTTCTCGGGTTGGTGCTCGCGGTGACGCTTGCGATCATCATGAACGAACTGTTGAACAAACGGCTGGCGAAGATTTACCAGACCGCGATGTTTATGCCTTATTTCCTGTCTTGGGTTATTATCAGTTATTTCGTCTTCTCGTTTCTGAGTGTGGAAAAGGGTGTGTTCAACCAGATCATTACCTATTTTGGTGGAGATCCGGTTAGTTGGTACAGTGAGACAGGGTATTGGCCGTATTTTCTCATTCTGCTCGGCCTGTGGAAAGGTGCAGGTTATGGCAGTGTAGTATATCTGGCGGCAATTGCAGGTATCGATCGTTCTTATTATGAGGCAGCGATGATCGACGGTGCTACGAAGTGGAAACAGATCCGGTATATAACGCTGCCACTGCTCAGACCGCTAATGATCATCCTCACCATTCTGGCGATCGGCGGGATCTTCCGTTCCGACTTTGGACTGTTCTATCAGGTTCCGCGGGACTCTGGTGCGCTGTATCCGGTCACCAATGTCATCGACACGTTTGTATACCGCGGCTTGACCATTATGGGTGATACGGGAATGAGTACAGCTACAGGATTGTATCAATCGGTTGTCGGTTTGATTCTTGTCCTGCTGGCAAACTATGCTGTGCGTAAAATTGAAAAGGATTATGCCGTATTCTAGGCTGCGGCAAGGGGGTGCTTCCATGAGTAATTTAAGCGAACCGGTAAAGCGGGCATCTGCCCATACGAGGAGGACCGGAAAGAAATCGAGAGATCTGAATGCCATTTCGCCTTTATCTAATGTGATTTTTAATATAGCTATCGGTCTGTTTGCCTTATCTTGCATCTTTCCGTTTCTGTTCATCGTTATCATCTCATTTACCGATGAGAAGACGCTGGCGATCAATGGCTTTAAGTTATTCCCTGAAGTCTGGACGCTGGATGCCTACCGATTCCTTATGGAATCCGGGCAGCAGATGGCCCAATCGTTCGGGGTTACCTTAACGGTGACGGTTGTCGGAACCGCGCTAACACTGTATTTGGTCACCACGTATGCATATGCCATCTCGCGCAAAAATTTTGCACAGCGTCGGTTTTTCAGCTTTTTGGCCTTCTTCACCATGCTATTTTCCGGCGGTCTCGTTCCCAGTTACATTGTGGTTACGCAGGTGCTGCACTTGCGGGATTCGATCTGGGCGCTGATCCTGCCGTCAATCATGAACGCTTTTTACATTATCGTTATGCGTACATTTTTCACGACCACCGTGCCGGATGCGGTTATTGAGTCGGCCAAAATCGACGGAGCTTCTGAATTCGGTATCTATACGCGCATCGTGCTGCCGATTTCGTTGCCGGGCATTGCGACTATTGGATTGTTCAGTACGTTAGGATTCTGGAATGACTGGTTCAATGCGTTGCTCTATATCGACAATGCGAATTTGATTCCACTCCAGACATTGCTGATTCGAATACAGAACAATATGGATTTTGTTGTGCAAAACAGCAGCCGGGTCGTGTCCTACGACATTGCCGCGACACTGCCAACAGAGACCGTCCGCATGGCGATGGTAGTCTTGGCTACACTGCCGGTTGCGCTGGCGTATCCGTTTTTCCAAAAGTATTTTATACAAGGCCTGACCATCGGTTCGGTCAAAGAATAAGTCTGGTTGTGCCTGCCCTCAAAGGGCAGTAACAATAACATTGATAAGGGGGATACACATGAAGAACAAAAAGACCAAAAAAATGGTTCTGCTCATGGTTACTTTACTGCTTGCATTTTCTACTGTTCTAGCAGGCTGCGGTGGCAGTAATACCAATGATACAAGCGGGAATGCGGCATCCGGGGGAGAATCCGGCGATAAGGACACGGTGAAGCTTAAGGTATATCTGATTGGTGGTCCACAGCGCGATCTGCCAATGGTACAGGAAGAAATGAACAAATACTTAATGGAGAAAATAAATACAACCGTCGACATCACGATGATTGACTGGGGTGATTATTCCAAACGTATGCCAGTCATTACCGCTTCGGGCGAAAATTATGATATCGCTTTCACTTCTTCCTGGGCTTATGATTATCTGCCAAATGCCACCAGAGGAGCATTCCTGCCAATCAATGATCTGTTGGATAAGTATGGTCAGGGCATTAAAGAGCAACTTGATCCACGGTTCCTTACGGGATCGCAGATCGGTGGCCAAAACTATGCCGTGCCAGTGAACAAAGAGTTGGCTTCGCAATGGGTATGGCGCTTCAACAAGCAGTACGTTGATAAATACAACATGGACATCACCAAGATTCGCACATTAGAAGATCTGGAGCCTTACCTGCAGCAAATTAAGGATAATGAACCAGCCGACATTACTCCGCTGGCTGTTCCGAAGGGCTTTAAGCCTTATCTGGCGTTCGACTTCCTATTGGGTGACGAATTCCCGGTTGGTATCAATATGAATGGTGACACTGGTAAATACGTTAATGTGTTGGAATCCGAAGAGCTGAAAAGCTCGTTGAAAACCATCCGTAAATACTATCAGGCTGGTTATCTGCGCAAGGATGTAGCGACACTGGAAGGCATCGACAACATCAAAACAGGCAAATGGTTTGTTGACCGTGAACAGACACAGCCGTACGCCGAACTGGGATGGTCCAGAAGTGCGGGCTATGATATCGTGACTACACCGATGCAGGATCCGGTTATTTTCACTGGTTCGGCAACAGGCGCTATGCATGCAATCTCGGCGAACTCCAAGAACCCTGAACGGGCTATGATGTTCCTGAACTTGCTGAATACCGATCCATATCTGCGTAACCTGATCAACTACGGCATTGAAGGAACACATTACAAAAAGATTTCGGATAATGTCATTGAGGATCTGCCAGCGATGAAGGACGGATTCCAGATGCCTGGCTTTGCCCTGGGTAACTTGTTCCTGACCTACATGCACAAGGAAGATCCAGCAGATAAGTGGGAAGCGTTCAAGGAATTCAACAATTCCGCGAAAGTTGCTCCGAGCTTTGGCTTCAACTTCAATCCTGACCCGGTGAAGACGGAAGTGGCTTCCATCTCCGCCATCGTGAAGGAATTCTACCCATCCATCATGACGGGAGCTGTTGACCCGGATGAGCATCTGCCGAAAGCGATCGAGAAGTTGAAAGCGGCAGGTCTGGATAAAGTGATTGCAGAAGCACAAAAGCAATACGACGAATGGAAAGCTGCAAATCCAAAATAAGCCTGAATGATAAAGTAGACATGGAAACGTCTGTCCGGTTTGACGGGCGTTTCTTTTTTTACCCTGAGTGGATTGCCAAAATTGGATTGGAGGATATGGCATGAAAAAGCTTGGTGCGAGTCTCCTATTTGTAATATTGGTATGCGCTGTTCTTTCCTCAGCGGCCTTGGCGAAGCAACCTTATTCATCCTATTGGCTGCCTGAACAATTGCTTAACTGGAATCCAGCTTCCGACCCGGATGCGGCCTTCAACCGGAGCACCATTCCGCTCCAGAGCCGATTCACAGGAGAGGCAGTTAACCCGAACGCAACGAAAGATCCCAAAGTAATGGCCTTGTCTGCGCTGAATCAGGGAACCAGTGGCGTTCCATCGCAGGGATCGGATACATTTTCTGCAAATACGTTCTCTTACTGGCAGTATGTCGACAAGCTCGTATATTGGGGTGGCTCAGCGGGAGAAGGCATTATTGTGCCACCAAGCGCCGACACGATTGATGCGGCACACCGGAACGGAGTGCCAATCATGGGCACAGTGTTCTTCCCGCCATCGGTTTACGGTGGCAAATATGAGTGGGTGAAGCAAATGCTTCAGCAGAACAGCGACGGCTCCTTCCCCGCCGCGGATAAATTAATTGAGGTAGCAGAGTACTACGGTTTTGACGGCTGGTTTATCAACCAGGAGACTGAAGGTGGAACAGCCACTGACGCACAGTTAATGAAGACATTCCTCAGTTATCTTCAGGATCATAAGCCTGCGGGTATGGAGATCATCTGGTATGATTCCATGACGAAGGAAGGCAATATTTCATGGCAAAATGCGCTGACGGACCGGAATGCAATGTTCCTTCAGGATAACGGGAACAAGGTATCAGACAGCATGTTCCTGAATTTCTGGTGGAATGATCTTGGCAGTTCTGCGGCCAAAGCCAAAAGCCTGGGCAGATCACCATTTGAACTGTTCGCAGGCATCGATGTGGAAGCTAAAGGATATGATACCAGTCTGAAATGGAATTTGCTGTTTCCTGAAGGGAAACCGGCTGTGACTTCCCTCGGCATTTATCGGCCGGATTGGTCGTACAACAGCGCGGACAGCATGACCGATTTCTTTGCCCGTGAAAATAAGTTCTGGGTAGGGCAGAACGGCAACCCGGCCAATACAGCGACAAGCCAGGCCTGGAAAGGGATTGCGAACAATGTGGTTGAATCATCGCCGGTGGACCAGCTGCCCTTCACGACCAATTTCAACACGGGCAGTGGCGAGAAATTCTATGTTGATGGCACACAAGTGCGGGAGACTGGATGGAATAATCGCAGTTTGCAGGACGTACTTCCGACATGGCGCTGGTTAGCAGAAAGTAAAGGCACGGCGCTGAAACCTTCTCTCGATTGGTCGGATGCCTATTATGGTGGCAGTTCCCTGAAGGTAGCCGGTGCATTAAGTCCAACGAATGCAACCCATCTGAAGCTGTATAAAACAGATCTCAAGATCGAGTCGGGTACTGAGCTATCAATTACGTACAAGACGCAGAGCAAGCCGGGCATGAAGGTTGGCCTCGCTTTTGCAAACCAACCGGACCAGTTCGTCTTTCTGGATGTGAAGAACGAGAAGGCAACCGACTGGGCGACGGACACGATCAATCTGACGCCTTACCAAGGAAAGCAGATTGCGGCATTGTCTTTGTATTTTGACAGTACGGAAACCGTATCGGATTATAACATCCATATTGGGCAGCTATCTATCCACAAGAACAAGAACAGTAATCCATCGAACCCTCTTGAGGCCGTTCAAGCATTGAATGTCACCCAATCCGATTTCCGCGGCGGTATTTACGGTGATGCAAGGTTGCAATGGAACGCGTTGAACGAGGAAGTTCAACAATATGAGATTTACCGTGTACTGCCCGACGGCAAAGAGACTTGGGTGGGTGCGACCGCCAATAACGTGTTCTATGTGCCTGAGATGAAGAGAATCAACGCGGAACAGGCGACTATACTGAAAGTCGTGGCAGTGAATGCAAAATATGAGCGCGGCCAGGCTGCCAGCGTGACCATTCAGTGGCCAGCGTATCCGAAGCCGGAAGCAAAGTTCAAGGCGGATACAACGCTGATCACACCGGGTCAGCAGGTGCATTTCACTGATCTCTCTTCCGAGGTGACGGAAGGCTGGTTGTGGACTTTCAAGAATGGCAGTCCGTCTGTCAGCACGGAGCAAAATCCAGTGGTAACGTATGACAAGGAAGGCACGTACAATGTGACGCTTACAGCTACCAACAGCTCGGGGCAGGACACGGTAACAAAGCAAGCTTTGATCACCGTAAGTAAGGGTGCTTCCGGGATCAAAAATGTCGCACTTGGCAAAACTGCCTCTGCGGACCATGCCTGCGGACCTGCTGAAGGTGCGGGAAAGGCAATTGACGGCAAGGTGACGGGCAACAGCAAGTGGTGCGCACTGGGTAACCAGCCGCATTGGCTGCAAGTTGATCTTGGCAAAGAACATCAAGTCAGTGGTTTTGTCATCAAACATGCGGAGAGCGGTGGGGAATGGTCTGGATTTAATACGAGCGACTATTCGATCCAGGTCAGTGCTGATGGCGTGAATTGGTCAGATGTAGTTCATGTATTGGGGAATACCGCAGCCGAAACCTCGGATGCAATTGCACTGGTCAAGGCTCGTTATGTGAAGCTGAATGTGCTGAAACCAACGCAGGGCGGCGATACGGCAGCCCGAATCTATGAGTTTGAGGTTCATGGGCTGCAGCCGTAGTTTGCGGTTGAGAAGTGACAAGTGTAGCTGTGAAATTAGCAAAAAAGGAACCATGCGGCCAATCCGGTTTCAATGACGGCTGGATATCCCTGAAGTATCCCGTCTTCTAATGGGTGTACCGCATTGTATCAGACTACGACTGAATAGGATTGAATTTGAGGCTCACAGATCATTGGATCATGTGAGTCTTTTTACGTTTATGCTGTATTCGCTTACAAAGGTTTTAAAATCGTTGTTTTAGATAAAAAATCGGTTTTGCAATCAAAGACAATGTTAATGAAAAGTCTTATATTGTAGTTAAAAAGATAGAAAGGAGTGAAGGTGATGAAGAATAGAAAGATCATGTTTGCTCGTCCGCTGCAAGTGGAAACGGTAGAAGAGGACTTTATTTTGCCAGCCCTAGGGGAGAAGGAAGTATTGGTTAAATTGATCTATTCCCTGATCAGTCCGGGAACGGAGCTGGCCATGTTATCGGGAAAAGAAGAGTGGGCCAAGCTTCCCGTATGTCCGGGGTATGCGAGTGTAAGTGAAGTGATCGAGGTGGGAGAGGGTGTACGCCATGTTCAGCCCGGGGACGCTGTGTTTCATTATGGTCAACATGCTGAATATCAAGTGGTATCCACAGATCATGTTTTCATCAAGGTACCTGAGCACATGGATTTGAAGTGGGTTCCCTTCACCCGTATGGCAACCGTGGCATTCACCTCCGTTCGTGTATCCAATATTGAACTTGGGGACGTTGTTGGCGTGACGGGGCTTGGATTGGTAGGGAATTTGGCGGCTCAATTGGCTCGCCTTCAAGGTGCAACTGTGATTGGCGTGGACCTGTCACCAGAACGAATTCGAACTGCCCAGACATGTGGGGTTGACTATACGCTTCATGGCGGAGAAGATAAAGTAAAAGAAAAGATACATGCCCTAACGAATGGAGCAGGTGTATCCACTCATATTGAGGCGACGGGTGTACCCAGTGTAGGTGTTCAAAGTCTGGAGTGGATCGGGAAGCTGGGAGAGATTATTTTCCTGGGCAGTCCACGAGGCGAATATAACACGGATGTCACCGATATATTGAACTACTGCCACCTGTATGGACGAGGCTGTATTACGTTTAAGGGGGCACATGAATGGCGCTTCCCAGTTGAGCCGAACGAATTCGTTAAGCATTCCCTGGTGAGAAATTCGAACATTGTGTTTGAACTGATGTTAAAGAACAAGCTGCATATCGAACCATTGATCAGTCATGTGATGAAGCCGGATCAAGCGCAAGAAGCATATGAGGGACTGAGATTGAATAAAGACCAGTATAACGGTGTACTGTTTGACTGGTCCTAGGAGGAGATTGGGATGATTAGAGGGTTAACAAGAGCAGGCTTAGGGAACATCGAGTCCAATGAACAATATATTACGAATGCTGCAAAATACGGATTTCAGTCTGTAGATTTGAATCCGCTCTCATTAATTGAAGAGGTTGGCAAAGAACAGGCCAAACACCTGTTGGAAAGCAATCAGGTGATCATCGGTTCATCCGATCTGACCGTGGACTGGAGAACCACAGATGAACAGTTTCGTGAAGGACTTCAATCGCTGGTTCAATTGGCAGAAGCCTCCGCTTCGTTGAACTGTTACAGCTGTTGCACCTATATTTTACCTTCCATAGATCAGCCAGCAGCATCATTTATGGCGGCAGCTACCAAACGATTGAGATTGTGTGCAGATATCCTGGACGCATATGGAATTCGACTGGGCCTGGAGTTTGTGGGTTGCCATCATCTGCGTACTCAATGGAAGAATCCATTTATTTGGAGTGTGGAGGATACGCTTGACTGGATCGAAACAATTCATGCTCCCAATGTAGGTTTATTGGTGGATTCCTATCATTGGCATACGAATGGATTAAAGATTGAAGAGGTGTTGGATCTTAAGAAGGAACAGATTGTCCATGTTCATATCAATGATGCTTATGATCTGCCCATTGAAGAATTGCTGGATCATGAGCGTTTATACCCTGGTGAGGGAGTAATTGATCTGCAGGGATTCTTGAAGAATCTAAAAGCGATTGGATACACTGGCGTCGTATCTCAAGAGGTACTGGCACCAACGCCAACCGTCGATTCAAGTGAATTGTTTGCCAAGTCCAAAGCAGGCTTCGATAAAGTGTTTGCGAAAATATAACCGGATCAGTGAGAAGGCAGTTGGGAGGAATACATGTGTATGAGCCATGGATGAATAGCATTTCGCCATTCGTAAGAGCGGCAAGAATGACGGAATCATTTTCTTTGGCAGGGGAATGGATAGACCACGATCATGTGTATACATACATCGAACAAGGGGAAGCGGAGTTCTTCTTGAGTGGTGTGAAATACCTGGTCAAAGAAGGCGACATTGTGCTGATGCATCCATTCATGTCTCATATCATTCGGTCCACCTCCACGCAGCCATTGATTCAGTATATTTTTCATTTTGATCTGTACTATGAGGAAGAGCGTAGTTTATTGAAGAATACGAGTGCAGCTCATAGTGAACGACCTGATCTGGCGGATAGGGAAATGAAGCTGGCTTCCATACGGCCAATCTCTCATTTGCAGCTAGCCGATCGAATTGAATGGAAAAAGAGATTTGCGCTCATGCATAAGGAGTTTCAGGAGCAGCGGGGAGGATCTTCGTTAATCACGAAATCCATATGTTTGGAGTTGCTGCATCTGTTTTTCAAAAATCAATCCGAAGATCAGGACCAAGAGGGGAACATGACCAAGGGGTGGGCATTCATTGAAAAGTCGATTCGTTATATTCATGAATGCTACGCCGACCCTCAATTAAATAATGTTGCTATCAGTAGACATGTCGGTGTATCGACGAACCATTTATCGCATTTGTTCAAAAGCAAGCTGGGGATTACCCTTCATAAATATGTGACACATATCCGAATAGAGCAGTCCCAGAAAAGAATTATTGAAGGCACACATAATTTAACCCGGATTGCCGAGGAAGTTGGCTTTTCGAGTATTCATCTGTTCAGTCGGTCTTTCAAGGCTGCTGTAGGTATCACTCCCAGTAAATATGCAGCGATGAAATCGAGGGTGGAGTGGGAATAGGCTGATAGTTGCTAACTAAACATAAAAGATATATAGTATATTTAGAAAAGAAATAGTTAGGATGAATGCAATGGCATACTCTACAGCCTTATCACAGGGAATCTCCATTCTGCTCTACGTTCACGCGTACACCGAGAAGAACTGTCTTAACTATCTATCGACCAAAGTGATATCGGAGCAGCTAAATATTCCGGTTCCTACGACGGTAAAAGTCATTCGCAACCTGAATAACGCCAAACTGACAGTGGCAAAAGAAGGTGCCAAGGGCGGCATATTGCTTGCTCAGCCTTTATCGGAAATCACGATGTTGGATGTATTCCTGGCGGTTGAACCCGGCAAAGATTTGTTTAAAATTCATACCGATGTAACACTCCAGGGACAAGACGTGGATGACGTGAAAGAAAAGGTCATTCATCATCTTGAAGGTGCGGAGATCGCAATGCAGAATTATTTAAAAGACATACGGTTAACCGATCTGTTTCATGAAGAAAAAAAGGGTTAACCTCTTTTTTTGGCTTTAACTAGATATAATATATATCAAGTATATTACGTTTTGAGAGGAGCAGCTAAAATGAATTTGCATACAAAAGTGGTTGAAGCCAGAAACGGGGTTCCTATTCCCCAACTGGGTTTTGGGGTTTACAAAATAACGAAAGAAGCAGAATTTACAACAGCGACTCGCGAGGCCATTCAGGTCGGGTACCGACATTTTGATACTGCCCGGATCTATGGGAATGAGAAAGCGCTGGGAGCAGAGATCCGGCATAGTCCAATTCCGCGCGAGCAATTCTTCATCACGTCGAAAGTCTGGAATACGGATCATGGCTATGAAGCGACCAAGAAAGCTTTCCAGGAAACGATAAACAAGCTGGGTGTCGATTACCTTGACATGTATTTAATCCATTTTGCCTCGCCAAAGTATATCGAAACGTGGAAAGCCATGGAGGAATTATACGAGGAAGGCAAGATCAGGGTCATTGGGGTCGCGAACTTTGAGATTCAGCATCTGGAAGAATTAAGGAAGCACACGAAAATCTTGCCGATGATCAACCAGATCGAGACGCACCCGGAATTTCCACAGAACGAACTGCGTGCCTATATGGACAAACATCAAATTTTACATGAGGCATGGGGTCCACTGGGACAGGGGAATAAAGTGTTATTACAGCATCCGGTATTGAAGGAAATCGCTGATCATCACCATAAGACGGTGGCTCAAGTGATTTTGCGTTGGCATCTGGAACGGGGCGTCATCCTGATTCCCAAATCATCCAATCCAAAGCGGATCAGAGAAAATAGTGAAATCTTTGATTTTGAGCTGTCCGCTGAGGAAATGGAAAAGATCAACCGTCTAAACTCGGGTAAGAGGTATTCGATCCATCCGACAGGTTATATCGTGAATCCGATTTTTAATACATTGATGAAACTATTTATCTAGGAAAATAAGACAAAAAACGGGTCGTGGGTCATATTCCATCGACTCTTTTTTTGTATTTATGAAAACATTGACAATTCGTTAACAATTCCAGGATTTCCCGTTTACAAATCTCTCCTATAATTACAATCGTGATAGGTCATTTTTACTATGAACGTGGAAGTTGGGGGGATGAGCCGGACAAGCTCTCATAAAGACGATACATGCAGAATACCAGACAGCAGGGCATGACAAAACAAGGCAAATTAAATGGAATAGAGAAGGGTGACAAGAGCCAATGTCAATGAAAAAGGTGTTAGTGGTGTCCATGGTAGCAACAGTGTTAGGTACTTCTGTGGTTAGTGCAGTATCGGCTGCTCCTGCAGTGAAACCTGTGGCTAATGCAGCTCAGGTGCAAAATTCCACGCTTACAATAAACGGTAACAGCGTCGTCGTTCGTTCCATCGTTAAAAATGGGGAGACACTTGTGTCACTTCGTGATGTGATCAAAGCCATCGGCGCACAAGCCGAAGTACATAGCGGAACGACGGTGATCAAGCTGAATGATCACAGCGTGACGCTCCAAAACAATAGCAAACAAATCGTGGTAGATGACGTCAAAGTGAATCTGAATCAACCCGTTACTATCATCGGTGGTACAAGTTACATCGCTCTTCGTCCACTGGTGTCGGGCGTTGGCGGTACGATTGTCAAGCGAAACGGACTGCTTGAGATCAGTACAGTATCCTTGATCGATGAAGTCGAGAATCCTCGTTTTGCCGGAGCAGATAAGCTGATTGTTTCCAAGAGCGATAACAATGGCAGAAACGATTATCTCGTCAATACAACAAGCGGCAAATATGATCTGTTGTTAACGACAGACGGTGGATCGGATCTCGTTATTTCGCCAAGTGGTGATCAAGCGGCGTATACGAATGCCGAAGGAGCCGTTTATGTTATTGATCTGAAGACCAAGGCTTCCAAACTAATCACCAGCGACAACAGCATCAAGCCTGAGTTGGTATGGTCTGCTGACGGGAATGCAATCTACTTCCTGCAAGGGGATAAAGGGTCCGTGATTGCCAAGGTGAATCTGGCGGATGGGGCGATTACGAAAGTGGTCGAAGACAAGGTGGACTATAAGGAAAACCTGAATGTATCTGCTGACGGCAAGAAATTCATCTATACCGTAACAACACTTGGTACCGTAACTTCGGATACAACCAATGTGGATGAAGACAATGTCTCCATTGATTTCTCATCCAATCAACAGCAAATATTTTCGTATAACACAGCAGATTCAAAACCGGAGGCTGTGAAGCTCACAACATCAACTGACGACAAGGTATTTGTATGGTCTGCTGACGGACAAAAAGCCTACTATGTGAGTGTGCCTTCCGAAGACGGTAAAGCATCATTGCTGTCTGTGGATTCATCTCAAAAGTCTACGCCGGTGTATTCCGAGTACGATGTAGAACAAGCTATTCTGTCGGGTGGCATCTTGTATGTACTTGCGGCCCAGGATGACAGCAACAGCGTGATCCTTTCGATCGACCCGGTAACTGGAAAACAAACCAAGCTGTACACCGTATCTTCCGATGTATCCTCCATCGCGGTTGCCGGAACACAAATCTCTGTGGTTGAGAACGGCCGAGTTCTGGTACAAGCTGGCGGAAGCTGGAGAGCCGTTACGAAGTAATGTTTTATATCAAATATGATCACAAGCTTTTTAATTCGAGAGGAGTTTAATTAACATGAAAAAATGGATCAAACCCTTCACAGCAATGCTTATGGCTGTATCTCTGATTGGTGGACTGGGTGGCGCAACGACAGCATCAGCTGCCAAGAGCACAGAGAAAGGTAAAATAGTCATTAACGGTTCCTCCGCATTGCTTCCGCTGACACTTCAAGCTGCCAGCGAATTCAAAAAAGATAATCCAAAAGTTAAAATCTCGGCTTCCGCAGCAGGTTCCATCACAGGTCCTCAATCCGTTCGTAAAGGGATCGCGGATATTGGCGCTGTAGACTGGGATGCATCCAAAGATGTACCTGGCTTCAAGAAATTTGATGGCTTGGTAGCCAATCCGGTAGCTGTAACAGTGTTCACGGCTGTCGTTAATACCAATGTGGGTGTAAGCAATCTGACAACAAAACAACTGCAGGACATCTTCTCCGGCAAAGTGACAAACTGGAAGGAAGTCGGCGGATCGGATGCCAACATCGTTGTAGTTAACCGTAAATTTGGTTCCGGTACACGGGTTAACTTCCAACAAAAAGCTTTGGATGGCAAGGACTTCATGAGCAAAGGGGACAACTACAAAGAGGTTGGCTCCAGCGGCGATATGAAAACAACAATTGAAACGACACCAAATGCAATCGGTTATATTGACCTTCCGTATGTGACTAGCAAAATGAAGGCTGTATCCATCAATGGCGTGGCACCAACAGAGAAAAACGTCCTGAACAAAACATACAAAGTATGGGGTATTGGATATTACATGACCAAAGGTCAACCTACGGGAGCAACCAAAGCGTTCATCGAGTATATCCAAAGCAGCAAGTTCCAGAACGGTTCCCTGAAAAAACTGAAATTCATTCCGCTTGCTGCCGTTAAATAACGAAAGCTGCGAACGTCCATCATTCTCGCATTTCATAAGGAAAGGGATAGCCAGCTTCTGCGCACGGTCGCCAAGCTGGCTTCTCTATGTGAAAGGAAGAGCCCTTCATGATCGATTTAAATCCATCCACGAACAGCCCTGCTCCGAGTGAGCTTGGTTCAAGCATCGGCAAGGCTCCCGGATCGGGAACCCGGTTTGACCGTAAGGCGCGTTTAAGATGGTCCAATAAACTGTTTCGCATGGTCTGTATTGGCAGTACATTGTTCGTTTGTCTGGTTCTGTTATGCATTCTGGTCCTTATGCTTCGTACGGGCGTTCTGACCTTTGCGGATGTTTCGCTCAGCGAATTCTTTTTCTCTACCAACTGGGACCCGGAAAATGAGCATTACGGTGCGCTGACCTTTATTCTGGGAACGCTGGCACTGACGGGGCTCACGATGCTGTTTGCCATTCCAATCTCCGTCATCATTGCCGTGTTTCTCGCGGAAATGACGCCAAAATGGCTTCGCCATATTCTGCGACCCGTATTGGATCTGTTGGTGGGTATTCCTTCTGTGGTATACGGTTTCTTGGGACTGACGATTCTCATCCCCTGGCTTAGGGATATCAGTGGACATGATCTGGCGGACGGTTTGCTCGCAGCGTCCATCGTTCTGACGATTATGGTGCTGCCTACCATTAGCCGGATCAGTGATGATGCCATATCTGCTGTACCGAACAAATACCGGGATGCAGCTTATGCACTTGGTACGAACCGATTCCAAACCATAACTCGTGTGGTCTTGCCTGCTGCAAGAGGCGGAATCATGTACGCCGTCATTCTCGGGATGACTCGTGCCATTGGAGAAACGATGGCGGTGGTGATGGTCATCGGCAATACGGCGCAGCTCGCTAACAGTCTGTTTACACCAACAGCGGTGCTGACAAGTAATATTGTCATGCAAATCTCAAGCGTCGAATTCGATTCCACCTGGAATCACGGGCTGTATATGATGGGCTTTATCCTGCTTGCCATTTCCATCTTGATGATTGTAGCCGTAAGAATGCTTCAGAAGAAAGGGGGACGCTACTCATGAGTATGAAGAAACAGGCGAACGCTGTCCCCGCCTATTCGTTCGGCAAACGCAGAGGTGCATCCACGCTGATGGACCGGATTTTTACGGGCATGGTATGGGGTGTAGGGATTATCGCCATTTTATTCATTGTTGGACTGTTATTTCTTCTTCTGGAAAAAGGGCTGCCTTTGCTGAGCTGGGACTTTCTATACGGTGTTCCAAGCGAGATTGAAGAAGGAGGAGGGATTGGGCCGGCGCTGTTCAACTCGTTCTATGTGCTGATTCTATCCCTCCTGATCTCGATTCCCATCGGCATGGCGGCCGGGATTTACCTGGCGGAATTTGCTCCAAACAACAAACTTATGGAGATCGTGCGGATTTGCGTGGAGGGACTGTCTTCTGTTCCATCCATCATCTTTGGATTGTTTGGTATTGCCCTGTTTGTGGAGTTCTTCGAAATTGGTCTTACCATTCTGGGCGCCGCCGTCAGCCTTGCCTTTCTGAATCTGCCTGTGCTCACCAGGGTAACCGAGGAATCGGTCCGAGCAGTTCCGGTTGAACTTCGTAATGCGTCCTTTGCACTTGGCTCTACCCATTTGCAGACGATCCGTAATGTATTGCTGCCGGTGGCTATAAACGGAATCATGACAGGCATTTGCCTCACGGCAGGTCGGGCATTCGGTGAGAGTGCCGTCATTATTCTGACCGCAGGGGTATCTACATCCGGGGAAATGTGGGACTTCAATTTGCTATCGCCAGGAGGAACCCTTGCTGTACATCTGTGGTACATTCAATCCGAAGCGATTGTGCCCGATGCCGAGGAAATTGCGCAAAAGACAACGGCCGTACTGATCTTTGTGGCCTTGCTCATTAATATTCTGTTCCGTGTGCCAATTTGGCTGAATGCACGCAAAAATCAAGCCTGATAGATCAGAATGATGGCAATTAGTTGAACTATGCATTTACACGAGAACGTAGAGGAAAGAAATAAGCTGGAGAAGCGGAGCGTTCGCCTTTATACCCGGATTTTCACCTAATTAAAAGGGAATGAAAAAAATCTGGGGATAACAGCGATCGGAAGGTTGTTCTGTCATCGGAGTGGCAAGTGTAAATATGTTTAGTTCAACTTCCAGCAATACATTCAAATTCAACACCGGGAGGAACTATTGTGCGGTCAATCATTGAGATCAACAAATTGAATTTATATTACGGTCAGTTTCAGGCGCTAAAGGATGTTTCCATTGAAATTCCGGAACGGGCCATTACCGCTTTTATCGGACCGTCCGGTTGTGGCAAATCGACGCTGCTGCGAACCCTCAACCGCATGAATGACCGGATACCTGGCACACGGATTGAAGGTAAAGTGGCCGTAGGGGGAACCGACATCTACAGTGGTGAAGTTCATGTGGAAACTATTCGAAAGAAGATCGGTATGGTTTTTCAGCAACCGAATCCCTTTCCGAAATCCATCTACGATAATGTGGCCTTCGGTCCACGACAACACGGCATTCACAGCAAAAAGAAGCTGGACGAAATCGTGGAACAGAGCCTGCGCTCTGCTGTCCTGTGGGATGAAGTAAAGGACAACTTGAAGCGTTCCGCGTTAAGTTTATCCGGAGGACAACAGCAGCGCCTCTGCATCGCACGTGCATTGGCAGTGGAGCCGGACATTCTTCTTATGGATGAGGCTACGGCATCGCTTGATCCCGTCTCGACCTTCAAGATCGAGGAGTTGGCTCATGAGTTGAAGGAACGTTATACCATCGTGATGGTCACACACAATATGCAGCAAGCAGCTCGGGTCTCCCAGCAGACGGTGTTCTTCCTGAATGGCGAGGTCGTGGAATACTCTGCGACCCAAGATATGTTCGCCGAGCCCGTTGATTCGCGTACACAGGACTATATTAGTGGTCGGTTTGGTTGATTTTGAATCGGCAAGAGGTGGAAGTCTTTCAGATAGTTATCTGGAAGGCTTTTTTCTGTTTTTGATTAGTTCAACAGACCACGTTGCTCCAGTAATTGTGTCGTAACCTTCCACAGCTTGTTTTGCATTCCAGCATCTCCGCCCGGATACACAGGAGTAATGGATGCCCCGCTTCCAACATTGAAATATCCTCCCGAAACCTCACTATATTCCGATTCCACTGCCAAACGAGTCATGATGTTCGCACCCCGCCGTGGGTCGCCGATATGCAAAAACGTTAGAATGTGCTCAAGCACACTCGCAAACCACAACTCTCGTCCGAGACCCGTAACATTAAAACCTGGATTCAAAGCATTCACTCGGATTCCAGTTCCATCCCAGTGACGGGCAAGTTCGCTAGTAAACATAATATTCAGCAGTTTGGTTTTGCCATAGATGGCGGAGGAGCCGCGTGCAGTAAAGGGATCGGTATCCGTTAAGTCATCGGGCAGCACCAGTGTGCCATGATTCCGCGAGGCTTCAGATGCAACATTGACGACTCGAGCGTGGCCTGCCCGAATCAGGGAAGAATGCAATGTGTGCGTTAGCAGCCAAGGTGCCAAATAGTTCACGGCGATCATCTCGGCAAACCCTTCGGAAGTGACTCTTTGTTCAAAAGCATGAAGACCCGCATTATTCAAAAGTACATCGATACGCGGATAAGCGGCTGCGATTTCAAGCCCTATACGTTTTACATCGCTCAGTAAGGACAAATCTCCAAAGAAAAAATTGATCTTGGCGGATGGCTCAATTTCCCTGATTTTGTTTCTGGTGGTCTCGGCGCGTTCTTCGCTTCTGGCTGTGAGTACAAGATGTGCACCGCGTTTGGCAAGTTCAATGGCGGCAAGCTGCCCCAGTCCACTTGTTGCTCCGGTAATTACAATAATGGGTTGTGTTGTTCTCATAATGAGGTCTCCTTTTGACACGAATAGGATCGAATTATATAATGGACATAAATCAACTATATAATTTAATTGATATTTGTCAACTATATATTCATAAGCCTACTTTGATGTATCGAGGAGAGGGAAACAACAATAATGAGTAAAAATCCGGTTAAAACCAAAGATAGAGAAACTCTGGAACTGGCACTAGGTGAGCAGATCCATGCGCTAATTAGTGCTTCGCATGCGCTCAATGTTCGATCTGCCGAGCGTTTCGATGCGACCTTGCAGCCTGCTGCTTTTCATCTGGTGCGGTGGTTGTACTCTTACGGTCCTACAAGCGCCGCAGCTTTGGCAGAAGCGACGGCTATGGACCGCAGTTCGGTAAGTCGTTTGATTAAACAACTTGAGAAGGCAGGGTATGTAAGCAAGGAGCCGGACCCCGAAGATCGACGCGGCGTTTTGTTGTCTTTGACGGAGCTTGGTCAACAATCGACGGTGAGTGCGCTCAAGGAGAAGGAGTCAACTTTTTATGAACGCATATCGGGATGGAATGAAGAGGAACTGGAACGTTTCACCACTATGCTTCGTCAGTTCAATGGACTTGAGTTGTTGTAAGTAAAGTGATCGAGCTATGGATTAAACGAGGAGGGACCGATATAGAAGATGGGAATACTACAATTTACTTTCGGAGTGGATGATTATTAAAATTTGGATGCTTGTTCCAGCAGAAAAGTCTATGCGTATTGAACTGGAGTCGTTTGAGCAAGATGATGAACGAATGGATGCTTATTTTGAGGGAAATAGCAAACATTGGGAGCCACCGGTATTCGTGACTAAACGAAAAGGTAACAAGAGTGATTGTATTAAATATTCTATTACTTTTTTAGTGTTTTCGAAAAAAGCAAAAGAAGTGTTGACTCCTTTGATCGGCAAGGACGTCGAGTTCCTGCCTCTGATTCATGAGGAGCACGACATGTTCGCCGTAAAGGTGAATCGGATACAGGATTTAATCGATATGACCAATCCAGTTGAACGAAGAATGGGTTATGGTTTTTTCTCGGAATACATACACATCCTACCAGAGAGAATTGAAGTGGATGCGCATTTGTTCTGTTTACCCCAACACCACCATCTAAGATTTTTTGCGACAGACACATTTAAAAAAGTGGTGGAAGAGAATAAGTTGAAGACCTTTCAATTCATTGAGGTATGGGATACGGAAAACACAGAGGAGATGAGAAAAGAACGTCTGAAAGCATATGATCAATACTATGCTGCCCTTGCGGACCGACAGCAGGTTCCATATGAAAGCGCAAGAAGCATGGTCGAATTAGGAAATGTTTTTCGTCATGATGATCACATATTACTTCAGGAAGATGACCAATTTCTGATTGGGAAAATACTTGATAACGAGACTATTCAATGGATAAGGCCCACTTATATCCCACCCATATATTTTGAATGGCAATGGTACATGTATGAGTATTCCGAACGTGAGAGTGCTAGACAAGAGTATTTCGCAGAGGTATCCCACAAAGTAAACGGGCTAAAAGGAACGAAAGTTCTCTTCGAGGATGAAATTCTGGAACGCAGTATTCGGGCAGAGCTTCAAATTTTCAAGGAGGATCTGACGGATATTAATCTTCTTCAATTAAGGAATATATTTCGTTATCATGAAAAAGGAAGCGTTTACTATCTGGACGGAATCCAGTATGCCAAAAATCTGAAAAGCTTTAGCATTCGTGATACTCCGGATTTTGATCTAGACGAGCTGAAGTACCTTCCAGAGAATGTAGAAACATTATGTATCAACGATAATGGATTGACTAGCATTTCTAAATTGAATGAACTTAAGCATCTATCAAAATTGGATTCCATTCACATAGAAAATAACAAACTGGTTGATTTATCTCCGTTAAAAATCTTCCAACATTTACAGTGGATCAGGGCAGATCATAACCAGATCGAAGACATTCTTCCCCTCAATCAAATCAGGGAGTTGAGGAAGCTTATATTGGACCATAACCCAATTAGGAATATTCACTTATTGGAGTTGCCGGAGCTTCGAAGTTTAATAATCGAAGGGGTACATACAGAGGATTGGAGCTTTTTGCTGACTCAGTTCCCAAAACTGGAGGACGTAAAAATCTCTGAGAGGGGAATGTCAGAGGCTTCTCGCAAGAGTATGAGAGCAGTTATCAAAAGCAAGCGGTTCGAGGTGAGTTGGTCTCTGGAGGCCGGAGGCAGCAAAACATATAACAAGCCGAGATGATAAGAATTAGATAGCAAGTGCTCGTTATGCAACTGTGGGTACGAAAAAAATGTAAAATGATCTAATAGAGTAAGGGCCAGCCGACTCGTGACCACATTTCACAACCCGTTAACTTACCCTTCACAAAAGTAAACATGTAAAAGCTAAATCAAAACCCAGTCAAACCCAGAGTACCTACGGATTCAGGGCGCATTGCGTCTGTGCATTCGTGGGTTCTTTTTTTATATTAGGCAGATGCTCCGTCCTCAAATATTTACAAAGTCCTTCATTTATACCTCTTCAGCACCTCTGTTCTGCTAATTCTCTTCCTAATGCTCCACTAGCTGTGGTGGAACTTTCCTGAATGGTGAACAAAATCTGAATTTTTCTTCACCCTCTTGCAACCTCTCTCTAGTCCATTCCAGCACCTCAATATGGAGGATGATAGAGCATAATCTTCGTAGATACAGCAAAAGAAATCGTTAACGAAATATAAAGTGATGCAGGGATATGTCAAATTTTTAATAGGCGCTTTCATTGCGTTGACCCTGCCCTCAAAGTTTCTTATATTTACTCCCGACACAACAACTCAGAACGGTGGTGGGATGATTTTGTTCAACAATAAAGGAAAGAAAATGCTCGCTATGCTTACGCTTATACCACTGGCTACGGGCCTTGTCATGGGAGCTTTCCCTGCTGCGGTAACCTATGCGGATGCGGGAGATAACACACCAACCAACAGCTCGGCAACAGGTTCATGGCAAACGGGGGATTTGCACGTACATACGTTTGAGTCCGATGATGCGCAGAATTCGTTGGAAAATGTACTCGACGCAGGACTGACGAAGTATGGTCTGGACTGGATCGCGCTTACGGATCATTTGCGGTTATCCAAGCGGGATCAGAACGGAGTAGACATTCCAGGTGGATCGATTCCGATGTCCAAAGGGATGAATGAATACCAGGTGCCACAGATCAAAGGACTTCAGGAAGCGGGCAAATATGCAGGCAAAACGATCTTCTCCGGTTTCGAATGGGACATGCCGACACATGAACACGTTGGTGTAGGTATTCTCACAGATGAGCCGAATTCGACCGAAGCGCTGGAAGCTGCAAACGAATTTGAGTATCGTTTTACCAATCGGGATGCGAGTCTATTTGATGCGGCTGACGTAGCGGATTGGAATCAGACGGGAGGACGTGCCTATACAACTCATCAGGATGCACTAGCTGCTATCAATTGGCTGGCAACCAAGTATCCAACGACGAGTTATGCGATGATCAATCACCCTTCACGGGGCAAAAACAAATATACCATCGCGGACTTCCGTGAGTTCAACGATCTGGCTCCACAAATTGTTTTTGGTATCGAAGGTATGCTGGGCAACCAGATGGAACCGGATCGCGGCGGGTATAACACGAGCTACAACGTAGCCAATCCGACCGCAGATGATGGATACAAATACCGTACATACGGCGGTGTGGACTATATGGTCGCCAAGGTGGGCGGTTTGTGGGATGCATTGTTGGGAGAAGGGCGTCACTTCTGGAACTATGGTAATTCGGATTATCATTTCAAGACAATTGGCACGAATTCCAGCGGTTATTTTCCGGGCGAATATGCCAAGACCTATTCGTGGGTTGATGGTACAGGGATGCAAGCCGTGCTGGAAGGACTGCGTTCGGGGAAATCATTTTCCGTATTCGGTGATCTGATCAACGCACTGGACTTCACGGCTTCCGGCGCGGGTACTCAGGCTGAAATGGGCGGAGACCTGGGTGTGATCCAAGGTGACGAAGTGGAACTGAAAATCCGTTTCAAGAGTCCAACCACGAGCAACAACTATGAAAAACCTATCAACAGCGGTACGTCCGCTGGACAAGTACCGGTGGTAGATCACGTAGATCTCATCGCGGGAGATGTGACGGGCAAGGCTGAGAAGGGCACAGCCGCATATTCCAAAGACACGAACGACTCCACCAAAGTACTGGCAACATTCACGTCCAACGATTGGACGACAGACGCCGAAGGTTACAATGTCATCACGTACAAGATCAAAGCAACGGACCAGGATAAATATTATCGCCTGCGCGGTACAAATCTGGGCATGAACGTTGCAGGAGAGACCGTAAATGGTGAACCGCAACTTGACCCGAAGATCACAACAGCGGATGCAGAGACTCGGTTCAACGAGATCAATGATCAGAACTATCGCGACCTGTGGTTCTACTCTAACCCGATCTTCGTGAATGCCACACCTTACAGTGATGCACAGGCGGTAACGGATACGCTTCAAGCGATTGATCTGGGCGATCTGAACGCGGTCACTTCCGACCTTACCCTTCCTGTTGAAGGAAAACATGGAGCAACGATTAGCTGGTCCAGCTCCAACCCGGAATTGATGGATGTACAGGGGAAACTTATTACACAGCCTGAGAATAATGAGCGACTGGAATTGACGGCAACGGTACAACGTGGCAGCGAAATGGATACCAGAACGTTCACTGTCATTGTGGAAGGAACAAATAATCAGGTATTGGTGTTAAAAGGTAACATGACCACCGCTGACGGCCAGCCGTATCATACGGATACATGGACAAACCAGTCCGTAACGGTTAGTGTAACCAGCGCAGTATACGCCCCTGCTACTTCCGCAATCATTGAGTTGTCTCGTGATGGAGGGCAGACGTACGAACCGTATACAGAGAATACGCCTTTGGAGATAACGGAGTCGGGAGAAAATAAGCTGCTATTCAGAGCGACAGACGATTTGAACGAAACCTATACTTTACCATTGGTGGTCAAAATAGATCGCGAAATTCCTGTCATCACCCTGCAAGGCAACAGCCAAATGTCATTAACCGTGGGAGATACGTATAACGAGCCTGGAGCACAGGCTACCGATAATGTGGGCATCAATGGTTCCGTGCAGATTGACGGCACAGTGAACACACAAGCGGCGGGGATCTATACCCTTCGTTATAACGTGAAAGATATTGCCGGCAATGCTGCACAGGAAGTCACACGTACGGTTATCGTACAAGCCCGTTCGGGTAATGGCGGCGGGGGTTCAGGTAGTGATGGAGGCAACGCTGGAGGGAATTCCGGTGGAAGCACACCAAGCGTGCCAACAACGCCTACAGTTCCAACCACACCAACCAACCCGGATACGGGATCAGATTCTACTTCTGAAGTGAAGGTAGAGGTCGAAGCGAATCAGCCAGTACAAACGGGTCTGAAAGACATCGTGCAATTCAACGCTCCGGCTGGAGCCATTGGGGAAAAAGATACGTTGCAGCTGTCCGTTGTATCCCAGGACCAATTGCAAAATGCAGCTTCGCTGAATGTACTCGGCCAAGCAGTACAGATTACTCGCAGTGGAGGACGGACATTGAACGATCAGGCAGCATTGAGTCTGCAATATGATGCTTCCAAGCTGCCACAAGGAACACAGCCAGCGATCTACTATTATAATGAAGCCCGTCAGAGCTGGGTATTCATTGGTGGTAAGACGAATGCAGCAGGAGCAATATCGGCTGATGTGAATCATCTGGGTACCTTTGTTGTGTCCAGTTACACAGCTGCTAATCTGTCCGATCTGAACGGACACTGGGCATCCGACTATGCAGACCGTTTGATTGGCATGGACGTTATCCAGGGTTACACAGATGGTACATTCCAACCATCCAAGAAGATTACACGGGCAGAGTTTGTTACGTTAATCAGTAAGGCACTGGCTTTGAAGTCCGTGCAGTCGGATACGACGTTTGCAGATCAAGGCAGTCTGCCAGACTGGGCGAAGAGCGATATTGCCGCAGCCGTGCAAGCCGGAATCGTGAAGGGCTATGGAGACAATACGTTCAAACCTAATCAGACGATCACTCGTGCCGAGATGGCTGTGATGATGGCGAATGCATTGAAGTTAAGTGCAGATGCACAGTCGGGAACGAGCAATGATGCTGTAAAACCAAGCTTCACTGACGAGTTGCAAACTCCGGCTTGGGCACAAGATGCACTCAATACAGCCGTTCAGGCCAAAATTGTGAACGGATATACGGACAATACGGTTCGTGCAGGGAATATGACGACCCGTGCGGAAGCCGCAGCAATGATCTATAAGCTGCTGTTGGCGTTGCATGTTTAACTAGTAAATTAAAAATGTTTAACGAAAAGAGAAGTACCCCGTAAAGAGGTACTTCTCTTTTTTTGTTATATACAATTGTCGCTATCTGCTTATTCAAAATAACCACAAAACCCGTACATCATTTCTGTAACGGATTTTGTGGCCTTCTTATTTGAATAGAAAATATATGCACACTATCACACATCGCATGTGAATCACGACCCTTGAGGCTGCCTGAACTCTTTAGGGGTCATTCCGCATTTTTCTTTAAATATCCGATAAAAGTACTTCATATCCTGTATTCCAACCTCTCTGGCAATAGTTTGCACACTCCAATCGGTTTCGGATAACAGTTCACAACTTCGTTGTATACGTTTATTTTGTATCATCTGTGTCAGGGTGAGCCCGGTAACCTGCTTGAATGTTCTTTGGAAATGGCGAGGGCTTATGGCAAATCGTTCACACAAACGAGTAAGAATGGCGGATTCATTATAATGACTGGATATATAGTTCACTGCAAGTTGAATGTGGTCGGTCAGATCTCCTTGTGCAGACTGAAGATCACTTGGCTCGGCATGCCGTATGCGAGTTAGCAAGTCCATCAGATGAAGATACAGTCGGTAACGATAACCGGATTCCTTACATTGAAGTTCAAGGTGTAAAGAGTACATGATCTTCCCGAATTCTTTCTTGTTCTCCGTTACTTTGAAGCCGTTCCCCAGAGTACGAAATGGTTGAGTGAGCTCATCAATATCATCATAGATCATGCGGTCACCGATGGCTTGAGGCCCCGATAATATGTGCTTCTCCACAAGGCAATTCATGAGCGTGACAGACTGATTCAATGTAGTCTGGAACACATGTCTCGTATCTGTAGGAATGAACAACAGGTCTCCACGAGTGATTGGGATACAGCTGTCATCGATCGAGAGTGTTCCTTCACCTGCCGTCACATAAGACAATTCGTAAAATGAATGCGCATGCTTCTGACATTGGTTATTTCGTATTTCTACCGGATGCATGGAAATGGGAGTGTCATGGAAAGGGTGCTCCATGTAATAGGTTGAATCGTTAAAATTCATAAACAGGAGGCCCCTCCCTCTTCAATTTTTTATTATTTAATTTTAATGGATTAAGCGAGTGACTTCAATCAATCAGATGTCGCATTTGCCCATAGGCTGGTCGCCCTAGACCATTTTTTATATAGGGTGAAGTCCTTAAAATGAACATGAATAAAGGATTGGAGGAGAGAATCAAGTGACATCAACATTAATGAGTACATTGCCTCAGACAAGAAAGCCTTATTTACTTCGTAAAGGAGAGGGCACGAGTTATACGTTCGGTAAACAGGTAGTTACGGTCATGGCGGATGCTGACAGTACAGGAGGACAGTTCGAAATGTTCACCATCGCCGGGAGTAAGGGAGAGGTGTTTCCCCTCCATTTTCATAACAGTAGCTACGAATCTTTAATGGTTCTGGAGGGAAGAGTTGAGTTGGTAATCGACGGGCAATATCATCTTCTAACTTCTGGAGACTATGCACATATACCGCCAGGGACAAGGCATGCCTATCGGTTTGCAGGTCATCGAAATCGTATTGTTTCCTATTCATTACCTGGGAATATCACGTCTATCTTTCCTGTCATCGGTTTGGCCTATTCTTTCAAGGATTACCCACCGCAGCCCCTACACGAATGGACGCAAGAGGATTTGATCCGAGCCTCCGAGGTAGCCGATATTTGTTTTGAAGATGGGGAGTTACAGTGGGGTGCTTCCCAGCTTGTTGAGACAGGAGTAGTGTACGGCGGAGTCGTTCCTTATGTATTGGAGAGCGGGGAAGGGGATCGTCTCTTAACGGGAGATCAATTGCATCGCATTCTTGCGTCTCAGAAAAATACAGATGGCGCCTACATTTTTGTATCTACAGAAGGACCGAAGGGTGAACCTATTGTAGAGCATTATCACGAGAACCATGTGGAAACTTTTTATTGTGTACAAGGCCAGATGACCATGTGGGCGAATGGTGAGGAAATTCAGCTTCATGAAGGAGACTTCCTCCACGTACCGGAAGGTACTACCCATGCCTATCGTCTCGATGCACCGTATACCCGCTTTGTTGGAATGCTGGAGTGCGGTTTGTTTGAGCCATTCTTCCGCATCTTGGGTGAGCCTTATGAACATTTTATTTTCCCGAATGAACCTGGCCCGCTACGGATGGACCGCGTTATGGCTAATATGGATACTCTGGATCTGAAAGTGGTTGCCCAATCACCGTTGCATCGCAACTGAGTATATGATGGATAAAAAAACAAACCTTACACAACAATCACAATCGTATAAATTAGTTTGGATTTTGGCTTTTGCGATGGTTATTTCCGTGATGAATTCCACCATGTTTAATGTGGCACTGCCTGATCTTAGAGCAGAATTCGGACTGACTTCTTCCCAGGTTAGCTGGGTGGTAACCGCGTATATTATTATATACGCCATAGGGTCAGTAACGTATGGCAAGCTGGCTGATATGTTCAAGCTGAAAAATTTGATTACATTTGGATTATGCTGCTTTGCAATGGGGTCGCTAATCGGAGTACTGGCGGACAGTTATATGTTCATCATTGTGGCTCGAATTCTACAATCGATAGGAGCGTCCGTTATCCCGGCCTCTTCCATGTTGATTCCAATTCGTTATGTGGCTGAAGAAAATCGTGGCAGAGCATTGGGGATTACTTCGGCTGGTATGGCTCTTGGGACAGCGATTGGTCCAATCATTGCCGGGTTCGTTCTTAGTATGGCAAGCTGGCGTTTTCTCTTCGCGATTTCCATTTTGGTACTTGTTACATTACCGTTCTTTCGAAAATATCTGGGTAATGACAAGGGTGTAAGAGGACAGGCAGATCTTCCAGGGGGGCTATTGCTGGCTGGCGTTATTACACTGTTAATGCTTGCGATTACAAGACAAAGCTTGCTCTTGTTGCTGCTGATGTTAGTGACGCTCGTACTGTTCTGGATAAGGATGAGAAGATCGTCAGCACCGTTTATATCTCTTGATTTGTTTAAAAACAAACGCTACTCTCGCGGACTTCTCATTGGATCCATGGTGTTGACTTTGAATTTGTGTGTGCCTTATCTGATCCCCCAGATGTTAACCAGTCTCAATCAGTTGTCTGCATTACAGATCGGGTTGGTGATGTCGCCTGGAGCCTTGTTTGCCGCATTATTTGGACTCTTGGGCGGGCGCATTACGGATAAAAAAGGGAATCGTTATCTGTTTTCGTGGGCTTTTGGACTGCAATTCATTGCCTATACGCTATTGTACCTTTTTACAGGTGGTTCGTATGGTGTAGTGCTGTTTGTTCTTATCGCTGCGAATACAGGGCTGACATTTGCCCAGATTGCTCTTGCGAATACCGTATCCAGAACTTTGCCGAGGCATGAGGCGGGTGTTGGTATGGGTGTCTATATGATGTGCAGCTTTATCGCTGGTGCGATTGGAACGTCGATTCTTGGAACCACATTGGATGCAAAAGGGGCAAGCACTCAAGTATTCGGTTCCATTTATATCTTTTTTGGGATATGGATTGTGGTCTCCGCAGTATTGTTTCTTTCCTTTACCAAAAAGAGAGAGTCCGAATCTGCAGCAACCTAGGTTGTACTTGGTATCGTCGATTTAAAATCGATAGAAGCTTTCTGTCATACGCAAGTTATTGAACAGGCTGTCCCACAATTCCTCTAAAGGATGGAGCAGCCTGTTTGTTATGTTTACGGAAAGATCTCAGTATCCTGAAGCTACAGTAAAAAGATCGGGATAAATAAGGCAGGGAGCAGGTTCAACACTTTGATCTTCGTAATCTACAAGATGTTTAACCCCGTATAAAGCGTCAGAATACCGCCAATCAGAGCAATTTCGTTCATGATATTCAACGTCATGAAGATGGATAAACAATTAATCAATTTATCAAGCAAGATTTCACTCCTGAATTCACCAAACTGAGTTTAGAACATCGTCGACTTCTTTGATTCTTGTGACAGATGGTGTTTGAATTAGATTTCCTTTAACCATGACAATAGAGATGTCTGACAAGGCCTCGATATGTTCCAGGGGATTTTGCTCCATAATAATCAGATCGGCATGTTTTCCGATATCCATCGTCCCTGTAATATCGTCAACACCGAGGATCTTCGCATTGGTTCGAGTCACCATGTCGATGACCTGTTTGATGTTCAGGTTGGCCTGTCTCATGTAATGGTCCAACTCTCTCCACATATCATAGTGAGTCACGTAAGGCATGGCGGCATCGGTGCCTATCCCGATGCTGATGTCGTTTTCGATCGCTTGTTTTACACCTTTGAGCATGGAATCATAGACGAGTCTGGAGTTCTCTTTTACCGTTGCACTTACCTTCGTTACGCTGGTATCAAGTGAAGCGGAGGGATAAGCGGCTTGCAGGGTGGGGATGAGTGCGGTGCAGCCATTCAGGGCATTGGGATTATTTTTGTACAAACGAATGATTTCGTCGTCCATCTCCGAACCGTGCTCAATGGTATCGACCCCACCTTGTAACGCAACCCGTACGCCTTCGGTGCTTTCCACATGCGCTGCCACCCGCAAGCCAATCTTATGCGCTTCATCGCAGATCGCCGCAACTTCGTCCACCGTCATCTGTAAACGTCCAGCTTCGCCCACCATCTTCGCATCCGTCACGCCACCAGTCACACAGATTTTGATCAGATCCACACCGTGTTTCACATTGATCCGTACATTTCTTCGTGCTTCCCACGGGGAGTCGCCAACCAGAGCCAGGAATGGAGCACCGTGTCCGCCCGTTACACTTAGGAAAAACCCGGAGACTAGCAGATTGGGGCCGACAAAGTCACCGTTGTTAATCTCATCCCGCAGCTGGACGTCCGTGTAAAAGAATTCCCCCACACTGCGCATCGTCGTCACACCCGCATGGAGTGCGGTCAGCGCGTTGCGTTTCATGCGTTTTTTCAAAACGTTTCTGCCAAACTTGGTGTTCAATATTCGATCATAGGCAAACTGCAACATGCCTTCACTAACCGAGAGACTGAACGGTTTACCGTCTGCAAAGAGGTGCACGTGGGCGTTGATCAGTCCAGGCATTACGTATTTTCCTGAGAGGTCGATTGTTGTGTAGTGACTAGGGATAAGCAGTTCGTTATCTTGGCTTATATTCTGAATAAGTCCTTGTTCATTGACAAGAATGGTCATGTTTCTTTGCAGATTGCGGCTTGAGTCGCCGTGGATCAGATTGACGTTTTTCAATGCGTAAGCGGTGTTCATATGTGTTCCTCCTTTGGATGTAGGTGAAGCGAGTAGTTAGGGTAACGAAGATACCTGTTTCAATAATGAATAAATAATTCATTTTTAGGTTAAAAAAATTGGCTGATATATGATGAAGTTTTTTTGCGTGCAAACCAAGTGAAGTTGATCTGATCTGCACGCTTTGTCTATCTGACATAAGTGATGAGATATAGCGTTATTCGTTGAGACTTTTCATACCGTACAGTCTGTATACATACAAGGCTTCGAATATTTGCTTCCGGCTGTCCTCACTCATATCCCGCTTCAATAGATCCAGGTTCATGTCGATCACGTTGTGCGCGAGGATGTTCAGTAAGATCAAATTCTCCTCGGTGCCAATCTCATACCGTTTATATTGATTCTTGAGATAGGCCTTCTTGGTTTCGATCATTAGCTCAACAAGTTCATTCTTGGCGTTGGTGTAGATGGTGCCTTTATTCTTTTCAAAGATGATCACGATTTGATTCCGATATTTCCGTAACACATCAACCTGTTCCTGTAACAGTGCCGACTTTCGCTCGCTATCCGTTTCCTCGAAAAGAGTCTGGTTATCAAAGTGAATCGTCTCCACCAGCACATTCTTCAGATAATCCACCAGATCCGGTGGCACGACGGCGTAGAATAGTTCTTTCTTATTCTTAAAATAAGTATAGATATTGCCCACGGAAATATTAATTTCATCCGCGATATCGCTCATCTTGGCATCCACATAGCCTTTTTCAAAAAAGACCTTGAGCGCCGCGTATTCAATCTCTTTCCTGACTTCGTCTTTCTTGGCTTGCACCATCGGGAACGACTCCTTAATAGTGAATGGGCGGTTCGTTATTAGGATAAGCCTTTTTGAGTGGTGTGTCAAATGAGGAGAGGGTAAACTAGATCTCGGCTTATAGAAGATCTAGTGCTTATTTCGTATGTTTATTTAAAATAATCCACTAGGACAGGATCAATATGGATGAAGACATTGAAATACATACTATTCATTTGGGCAAAAGTGACATTATTAGATTCAATCAATAATTAGTGAAGGAATTTGAAGCTCTATGCGAGAGTGGCGTGATGAATTATGTTGTATATGGGAAGATATAGAGGTAATGAACAAGGAGCACTTAAACATGTGCTCCTTGTTTTAAAATTAGATAGTCTTATTTCGAATTTAAAAGTTCAATTATGTCAGAATTTTCTTTCTTTATGGCGAGTGTTTTTTTCTCATTGTTCGGTAATAGTTGCTCAAATGTTACGTTATATAGTTCTAAGGCTTTTTTCCAATCGCCTGTATTTGTAACCTCAGAAGCTTTAGAAAGAAATTTTTCATAAATAGCCTTTTGTTGCTCATTGGAAGGAATTTCGTTATTGTTGAATTCTAAGCCTAAATAAAACATCTTTTTTTCCGGATTGTATGCATAGTGGGTTGAAGCGACTTCAGTTTCATCTGTTTCAATGTTTAGGCTTGATTCTTTCATAGTCTCAATCAAGTCATCGAGAGATACTTCTTTTTTCTCATTACACGAAATAAGCAATACAGAGACCAGAGCTATTAGGCTTATGATTATAGTAAAACGTAACTTGGTCATTCTTCATCCTCCCTAGACTTTAATGTTAAGAAGCATTTTTATTTTATTTATTATTTTAAAAAATATAACAGTTAGTTGGCTTGATTGACATATTTAATTATACTTTGAAAATCGATGAGTCCAAATCCATAGTGATCATCTCTTCCTTTTGTGCCTAAATCGATTGAAGTTTGTTTGAAAATTTCGTTAAGCTTTTTTTCATCTATTTTAGGATCAATTGTTTTCAGGAGTACTACCAAGCTTGATACTAAAATACTTGAGGCGGATGTACCAGATATAATCTGATTTTTACCATGTTCGTCCATTAAAGATGTGGGAATATCAATCCCTGGGGCACTCAAAGTTATGTCACTATTAAAATTATTTGTTTGTACATAGTTATTTTTTTGGTCAATCGCCGCAACTGTGATAACTCCTTCATATGCCGATGGATATAATTTTTGGCGTGTCATATCGTTACCTGCGGATGTGATAACCAATATGCCTCTATTAAGGGCTTCATTAATTAAATTATTTAGTTTTGCATTGTTCTTATAGGTACCTATACTCAGATTAATGATATCAACGTTGTTTTCTAGTGCAACGGATATTCCCTTATTTAAAGATTCAATTTCTATTTTTTTGTCTGTTCCAACATCAATTGAATACATTTTCAAATGGTCTCTTAGCAATTTTCCATCTAATGATGGGGTGTCTAAAAATTTACTTGTGCAAAATGCTGAGGTAATCAACGTACCATGTTTACTATCATTATCTTCTGATCCAGTTATTTTAATTTCTTCTATATCCATATTCTTCAAACAAGGACTCGTTTTATCAGTACCAGTGTCAATAATTGCAATGGATAAAGGTTTCATTGCAATTTCATCTTTTACTGGATAGTAATTTAGGTTACTGTATGGCCACTCTTTAATACTATCTGTCGCCAAAATTACCTCTATTTTATTATGAGGTTTCAAAATTAGAATAGCAAAACATATAATAATAGATAGGATAATACAACTGTAAAAAATATGTTTAGATTTGATCATAAGTAACCCCACTTACAAAGTAATAAGTTATACGACAATATTCGTTGTCGTATAACTTATTATTGATTATTTAAATACCTACTCCATAAATACCAGCATAATAGTGCGAACCAATCAAAGAACAACGAATGCTTGCATATTGTTCCCAAGTACTGTTCTGATTGACTGTGAAGGAGTATACTCCAGCCAAAGATACACTATGCGAAGCTGTCAGCTTAAAGGAAGCTTTAGCCTCATTTTGGGTCCAAATCTCTGGTTTTTTATAGTAATCGGTTTCAGTAATTTGTCCCTGTAAAGTGCAATCACCTACTTCAGAAATACCAACTGCTGCTCTTCCGCATGCTTCTCCAGTGAATTCAACGTGTTTTTGTCCGTTACTGACTTTAGTGATCTGAGTAACATAGATCTTTGAAAAAGTTGTACCATCAAATTGCTTCAATTCAGCTGTGGCACTGAAATTACCATCCGAAGGCCAGTTTTTACTTGTCATCTCTTTTTGGTTAGGCAAAGTATATACGTTTACATTATCCTCAGTAATCTCGTCAATTCTCTCTTGAGTTACTGTGAATTCAATCCAAGAGCCATCTTCAAATTCCAGTCTATCATTGGTAACTGTTGGATTCTTTTCTCTATACTCTTCAAACTCTTTCATACGTTCTTCATGAGTCAGAACGTTTAATTCTTTCTTTTCTTCGTAATCTTCTTGTAAGAAAGAAATATCTTCTTCTTGAAGTCCAACTGCTTCTGCTTTAGTTGAAGTCAGGCTTCTGATACTAGGATCTGTTGTAACAATAATTTGATCATTTCCATTCAGATCCAGGACTTGTCCAGTTTCAGCAAGTTGACTTTTAATTTTTTCATATTGTAATACTTTAGAGGCCTCAGACTCAGTTAAACCCTCGGTAATTAATTCATTGAGCTTTGTACTGGTG
Source organism: Paenibacillus sp. OK060 (assembly GCF_900101205.1). NCBI lineage: Bacteria > Bacillati > Bacillota > Bacilli > Caryophanales > Paenibacillaceae > Paenibacillus > Paenibacillus sp. OK060. The sequence continues at coordinate 426,357 of NZ_FNFR01000005.1, read as the reverse complement.
GAATTTAATTCTGTAGCGTTAGTAACAGGAGCTACTGACATAAGTAAAGAACATCCTAAAAGTATAGATATTATTTTCTTCAACATATTCCCTCCTATATTTACAATAATTGCAAATGCGCATTTGCCGATGTTAATCTTAACCTTGATACGTAAAAACTTAAATAGGTCAAAAAGTCTAAAAAATGTATTATTTTGTCGTTTTTTTGTTATTATACGAAGGTAGATCTTATTTATATTTAGATACAACATGCTATTTAGTTGATTAAATCGCTCTGCAGTTAAGGAGTTACTAAAATGACTTCCGCGGAACATACCACAATTAATGATGGAGCGGAGGTTAGTACTTTCGCTTCCCTTTTTATTGAAGAATTAGAGGAACGATGGTCTGAAATAGATATATTAATAGAACAAATTAAATTACAAAGTAATGTTGATGTAAAAAATGTTCTTTGTAGATCGGCGGTAGTTCTGTTAGTTGCTCATCTTGAAGGTTTTATGAAAGAAGCGGCATCAACATTAATAAGAGACTTAAACCAGTATTGTACTTTCTCGGACTTTCCAAAACGAATTCAAAAAACCTACTGCAGTTTGTTCTTGTCGACTATAAATGATAGTGGAGGCATCGATAATAGGATTCAGGGTAAGTTACTTGAGGAGTTTTCCAAATTAAATGCTCGTCTTACTGTCGAACCTTTTCTATTTGACAGAAATAAAAATCCATCACCGAGTGTAATTGAACTTATTCTTAATAATTTTGGTATCAAGGATTTTTTTAAGTTACTGCATAATTCAAAATTAGATGTTGTGTTTGAAAACAATATTTCTGAAACGAAAGAGCTTTTAACAGATTTAAAAGATTATATAAAGCAAGCAGTTGTAAGCTATCCATATAAAATTAATTTATTGGATTATCAAATCTTGATTAAAAATGGACAACTTTTAAGAGATGATTCATTGTGGATAGTATTTATAGATGAGTTATTAAGAAAACGACATTCTATCGCACATGGAGCGAATTTTCAAAATGAGATAGCAGTAAAGGAACTAGAAGATGCAAGGATTAAAGTTCAGATACTGCAATACACAATTGCGTTAGTACTGTTTAACTCCTCGATTACGACTCTCTAAAGCTGCTCTTAACTTGATTTGTGAATGGTACGTCTTAGCGTACCGACTCAAGTTCATTTTTATGTTACCCTCTCCTTAACAAAGGAGTGGTGACATGACAAGTACCGACAGTGAAAATCTCGCTTCGCAGTACGCACAACTCATCGAACAGGAAGACGATTACGTTAACCAACTGGTCACATGCAACAAACTCATCCTAGACGCCATGGACATCATCGCAAAGCAAGCAGGTGTGCTTGAGATGGATACCGTGAAACAGGCTGCGTATCACCTTCATTCCATGGAACAGGATTTGAATCGAAAGTTATTTAAAGTCCGACTGGAGAAGAGCATCTTGACAAATCAAATGAGTCAGTCTACATAAAGTCACCTTAACTAAAGGACAGTGCAGGATCATACAAGATGATCTTGAACTGTCTTTTTGTCTGTCCATCCAAACGTTTTTCGCCTTCAATTAAGCATTGACTTTCCCCACAAATCCCCCTACACTTCAATTATTAAAATACTTTTAAAAACATTCATTGAATGGTTCGAAATGAACGAAAGGAGGCATACAACTAACCATGTTACCCACTTCACACAACACCCAACAGGTGAAGCGCATTAATGTTGAACTTGTGAAGAATACACTGCGATCAATAGGCGTAGGCACGAAGGCTTCCATTGCAAACCTGACGAAACTCAGCGTAGCCACATGCGGCACGATCCTGAACGAGTTGCTTCAGACAGGTGAGATTATCGATCTGGGCCCAGATGAATCAAGTGGGGGAAGACCTGCAAGTCGGTATCAATTCAATGCGGACTACGCAAGTGTGCTGTGTCTGATTATTCGAACGGAGGGTGGCATTCACTCGATTACACATACACACGCCAATCTGAACGGGGAAATGACGGACGAACAGACGCTCATTTTGGATGAGATTAATGTGACTGTGGTGGAGGATTTGATTGCGAGCCTGATCGAAACGCACCACAATGTGCAGGCCATTGGCATTGGTATACCAGGGGTGGCACACGACGGTGTAATTGGCATTTGTGATGTGTCGGAGCTGGCGGGTCAACCGCTAGGGCCAAGGCTCAAGGAACAGTATGATGATGTGGAAGTGGTCATTGGTAACGACATGAATCTCACGGTGTACGGACTGTATAACCAGCAGCAATTTGAAGAAGAGAAGAACTTCGCGGTAGTTACATTTCCTGAGAACCATTTTCCTGGTGCAGGCTTTATTATTGATGGTCGTCCGCTCACAGGGAACACGCAATTTGGGGGCGAGGTATCTTTTCTACCTTTTGGCGTGTCACGGGAAGAACAGTTACGGATGTTGAAAACAGCGGAAGGGTTGCAGGAACTGGTGGTACAGACACTGGTATCCATTATTGCGATCATTAATCCGGCAACGATTGTGGTAACAGGGGATACGATGGACCCGGCTATGCGGGATGGCCTGACGCAAGGTTGTCTGGATCGAATGATTCCATTGGAGCATATGCCGGAGTTGATTATCCAGAGAGACACACGACGTGAATACCTCACTGGGGTGGTCGCTGTTACGTTGGAGAGCCTGACTTATCGCATCCAACTGATCGAGAAGCAATGGTAGTCAACCACATTTTATGGCACCTTAATGGAGGAACTTAATTTGAATCAGCAAGCAGGTACAGAAGGAAACAAGAAAAAGTTCAACAAGCTTTACGCCATGCAACTGGCAACGATTTTTCTGGGATTTATCGTATTTGGTATATCTGAAAATATTAAGGGACCAGCCATTCCGCGAATTCAATTCGACTTCAATCTGGATGAGAAACAGCTCGGGACGTTATTGTCCCTGAATGCACTGGGGTACCTGATCGCCTGCTCCTTCACCGCCATCCTAGTTCGCAAATGGGGCATTAAGGCAGTTAGCATCATTTCGTTTGCATCAATGATACTCTCGGGTGTGTTCATTTACGTATCTCATACATATCCACTTTTTGCTTCATCTTACTTCTTCATGTACATCGGAAACGGCATGCTGGAGATTGCGCTGGCGATTCTGGGGGCGCGAATCTTTGTGAAAAACACAGGTACGATGATGAACCTCTCCCATTTCTTCTATGGGCTGAGTTCAACGGTAGCGCCTTTGCTGGCGACAGGTGTGATGTCGTTGCACGTGTTTGGTCACGAACTGGACTGGCGTGGTATGTATCTGGTGATGTTGTCACTCTGTATGCTACCGATCATTGCAGCGCTGCGCAGTAAGTTTCCGGGGGACGATCTTCCTCATGAAGATCGGACTTCACTCAAGACGTTAACACGTGATCCAGCCATCTGGCTGATGGTGCTTATTCTTTCTTTTGGCGTGGTATCAGAACTGGCGGTTGGGGGTTGGCTCGTTAACTTTCTGGAGAAAGCCTACACGTGGGACACGGTCAAAGCATCTGGGCTGCTGTCTGCGTTCTTCCTGAGTTTTTCGTTGGGCAGACTGTTGCTAGGACCGCTTACTGACCGGATCGGATTCGTATTGTCGTTGATTCTGTTCTCTGCTTTCTCGGCGGTATGTACGTTTGTCGCCATTGCAGGCGGAGAGGAGTTGGCATTTTTCTTTGCCGTATCGGGAGCGGGTATTGCGATGATCTATCCAACAGTCATGGCATTTATCGCACGCAGATATCCAAACGGCAGTGACACTGCGATTACGTTCACAGTTACCTTGATGGGGATTGGTAGTGTCATCGGTAACTATGTAATTGGTTGGGTGATTGAGGGCGTGAAGAATGCATATGGCCCAACCACTCAGCTGGGGTTATTGCGCGGACTTCAAGCAGGGTACGGATTCATCGGCCTATGCGCTGTAATCTGTGCGGCATCTGGAATAGTGTTGTACGGGTATTTGAAGCGGAAGCAGGAACTGATTTAGCTATCATTTATTGATTTTAAAACAGAAATCGATGCTTTATGTAGAAAGCAAATAAAGTGTGAATTAACGATGCTTCTTTAAACTATGGGAACGATAGTGGAATAATACACATTAATGAGCAGATACTTCGGTATCCTGCTCTTTTTATTAAGCTAAGTGCAGGTTAGTTATTTCTTGAAATACAGAAAAAGAGCCGCAACCGCAGCTCAAATAAGTAATCGGTAAAATTACACCGTAATTTAATATAGTTAGAAATTAAGATGTAGTAACGGTTTAATATGCTCAGCTGCCGCATTAAACTTATCCGCAAATTCCTTCGAATTTTCGTATTCTTTTGGCAAGTTATTCAGGAATAGTTTGACCTGTTTGACCACTTTCATGCGTACTTCAGAATCTGCACGATTACCTTTTAATTGATCTCTTACAAGATAACCATATTCCCCCCTAAATATTAAAAAGTCATTGATGAGAACATTTAGTTCAGGAAAATTTTTAGTATTTTCTTTTAAGAGAGTTAATTGGTCATTCACTAAAATAATGGAAGTATAGACATCAAACATTTGCTCAACTTCATTATCAGTCTCTATCTCACTGGTTTGAGAAAGTGTATCATCCAATTTCTGTACTCTCGCAACAAAACCAGTATAATAATTCGAATTAACCTCAACTTCTTTCTTAGTGTATAAGCTTTCAATTAAAATAAAAGTTGAAGCAATGATCAAGAGAACGACAACAACGATGATGATTTTAGAATATTTTTTCTTCATCATTAATTCAACGTGTGGTATTTTCTGCAATTTAGTATACCTCTATAATATTTTTGTTATGTACACAACATTAGCGATACTACCACAAAAAAAGGGAATAGATCTATCTGTACAATTTACCATTTATATGGAATCGAATTACAATAATCTATCATGTTCTGTAAAGGACATAGGTTGTGAAGCCCGATATGGACAACTCTACCTTACTGAATTCTTATATACACTTAGATCCGGATAAATTCAGATTTATAGGTCAGATATCTACAGAACACGGAACTTTTGCATGGGCAGAGAAACAGACGGTTTTTAACGAATCTGAAATAGCCCGCCAATAGAATCAAATTAACGATAAGACTAAACAATTGATGATTCCTATGTTTGGATCAGTATACCTCAGAGTAGATGATGACGCAGGAGAGAGTTAGAGAATAATTTAAGATTATCAACTGAAAATCAATTGTCCTTCAATATAAGCTAATCCACTCGAATAATGGCGGAAATCTCAGAGTAACCGACTCTGGGATTTTTTGTGTTTAAACTAAAGGGAAGAATAGTTGAATTAAACAATGGCATAATATTACCAAAAAAATTTGGAGGGAATGCCCTTGCTTAAACGGATTGTTTCATTGATTTTTATCTTTACGCTTTCTGTTGGAATCAACAATGACCTACTCATCGCATCAGCTAAACCTACGCAAGCTTTTTCAAATATGGATTTGGACAAGCTGCAAACTGTTGCGGATTTCAAACTCTATACGCCGTCTTGCTCGGATCAAAACTATATATTAGAAATTAAGGAACCATACCCGTTTGATCTTAGACAATCAGTTTCAAAAGTTAGACTTCATTTTTTTGATGAATCAGGACAGACATATTTGTTTGGAATTGAAGAACATAAGGCGGGTGGATATAAAGTAAACCGAGTTGTCACTAACGTCGATGTTCGTAACCGATCAAGTACAACAAGAACTATAGTCGAGGATTTTAAGTTTAATGAACATGGAGAGAAAATGAACATAAATGGAATCGAAGGGCGATTTGAACCATGGGCTAACCATATACCAGGAGGATACCTACGATGGGTACAAAATGATACTTTCATTGAAATGGACAGCGGAGAATTAACTAAAGAGGAAATGATCGCGTTAGCAAAATCAATGAGATGATTCAGTAATTCAAACTAACGGAAAACGAAAGCAATTAAGGCTGCCATCTTACATGGGAGCCTTTTTAATATTTGACTTTAAGTAGACTATGAAAGCGGAATGGCTTTTATCCTTGAAATTAAGCAACAAATTCGATATAAATCCGTTGTAGTATGAGAGAGGTGATATGATGTGACAAAAATGAGTAGTTGGATTTTAATGTTGGTATTAGTGGTACCCACGATATTTGCTGGGTGTTCATCAACAGAAAAAAATGAAGAAACTGTGACTCAAAGTGTAGTAGCATCTGATTTTGTTCTCGAAGTAACAACGCCAACTATTATAGTTACTGGTGAAGCAATAAAAGTAAAAGGGACTCTTAAATATACGGGTATTCAACCCGGTGAAGTTTCCCATGGAGAACCAATCATTCGTTTTTACTTTTCGGGTAGTAACGAGGAGCGTAATTATAAGGATATGGCATATTTAACTGAGTTTAAGTCAGGTCAACTAGTTGAGGTTGAAGATGAATTTATAGTAACAAAAAAAGGGAAACAAAATCTTCTTGTAAATATTGATGGGGATATCTCATTAACAATGAATCCAATTGAAATTCTTGTTAAATAATCTTAGTTGAATTCAACTAACGGGCAGGTTAACTCAGTGCCATTTTGTGAATTACAGATGTAACTTTCATTGATTTGATAGCGTTATTAATAACGAGGAACGTCTTATAGGTTCTAGAATAACTAATAAATGAATATGAGGGATAAAGTTGTGAAAAAAAAGGGGCTTTTTTTTGCTGTTTTATTATTATCTTTAACAACAGCGACTGTAACTGCCTGTGATTCAACAAGTTCAACTCAAGAGAATAACTCTACTCTAAAGTCTGGTGTATTATCAAGCAAATCAACAAGTACAACCCCTACTAATTCTTTAAGTGAAGAAGAGAATAAACCCTCGCACTATATTGCTTCTGGGGGCGCAACGGTACAGCAACCCTTTTCAATAAATCCGGAATTCGTACATATAAAACTTCTAATGAAGAACAATAGTAGCCATGAAGTCAATGTTAGTTTAACACACTTAGATACTAGTGAAGTGTATTTCGCTAGAACGATTGCTGCCGGGGAATCTTCGGATTGGATAAATATTAATCAAGGTTTCACGCAAGGCATGCGTACTGGAGGCTACTTGCTTCAATGGAGTGGTGGCGGTTATAACGTTAATGGGGAAGTATGGGGAGCAGCTGTTTCAGACCCGGACGATACTGCTCCTCTATCTTATTGAACTAACGGGCAGGTTAGTTTTAATTGAGGTATCGCTGCACGGAATCAATAGCATGAATTATATGGTAAAACATAGGAGGAGTACTATTCAAAAAATGAGGAGGCAACAAATACATAATGGTCAATGACCTATACCGAAAAATTGGTCTCTTATTTTTAAAGAAAAATCTAGTTCAGTTAGCATTGCAGTTTTTTATTTCAGCGTTAATCGGAGTTATATATACTTTTATGATCATTGATGAAACTATAGGTGGATATATTCATGAAGTATTACCGAGTAAGGATGGACCGAATCTTCATCAATATTTGCCCATTGTGATCACTGTGTTAATATACTCGTGCTTCATTCAAAGAAAAGAAAGAATTTTTATAGAAAAAATCTCATTCAGTTGTCTTCATATTTTGATTGCAATACTAAGCTGTATTTCTTCTCTTATCGTTATCATGATGGTTCAATTCCCATTGATGAACTAACTAAATTATCAACTAACGAGCAGGAACGAGCAGGCTAGTTCACGGTACTAAATATACTAAAGGGCAGAATACCAAGAAGCTTAGGAGGGAACAGGAAGATGATTCGGGGTGTAATTGTTGAAGGGATGTCTACTGTAGGAAAAACATCATTATTTTCTGCTATAAAGAGATTACATAGTCAAACACCGAATAGTGAGAAAACTATAGTTGCAGTAAGTGAACACTATTCACAAGTATTGCATTCATACCAAGGTGTTTTAAGATCCATGGATAAGGATGAACATATCTCACTTCTAAGTCGACATGTTGATTATCTTGAACAACAATACGATTGGATTAACTTTCTTGGTCATTCCAAACCATCAAAAGGTATATTTTTTCTTTTAGAGAGGTTTCATGTAAATCATAGAGCCGCATTTAAAGCCTCTCCTGAGATTGAGTTGCTAGAGAAACGTCTACTCAGGATGAATGCACATTGTGTACTCTTAACCTTGACCCCGGATGCTGTTGAGTCTAGGTATATTGAAAGTCGCGGTGAAGCCTGGAAGTCATATGTTATGGGGAATTCTACTACTCCCCAAGTATGTGAAACGTTTTTAGATAATCAAGAAAATCTTCGAATGGCTACGAAACAATCATTGATTCCAACTTTAGAGATTAACACAGATGAAGCAGACTGGGAAGCTTATGCGAAACGAGTTCTTACGGATTTACGTTAAACGTTGGCGTTCAACCAAGACACTACGGAATTTGTTCAGATATCAGTTAAATCAAATGAAAAGCTTCATTGATGAAACTATTGGATGGCAGCAGGTTCGATTAATCAATGAGATGAAGAGGGGGAAATCGAAATGAAGACAATCAAGTGCATGATGGACCACCTGTACTGGGCAGACGGACGTATCTTGGAAGCACTCGAAGAGAGTGGGACGAAGCACAAGGACCTTCTGAAACTCGTTCGGCACGTCGCGGTCGCGGAACGAGTCTGGTTGTCTCGATTGCAGGGCAAGGGTAGCGCGCAATATTCGTTATGGGAAGAAGCGGAAGACCTGACGGCGATCCGGACGATATTCGAAGAAAACGCTGAGCAATATCGCGTCTATATCGAAGGGCTTGAGGAATCTGAGTTGGATGAAATGATCGACTACGCGAATCAGAGTGGGGTTCCATTCCAAACATCCGTCCGGGACATCCTGTTGCAGGTTCTCTTACATGGGCAATATCACCGAGGACAGATCAATCGGGCACTTCGGATCGAATCGGCAGAGCCTGCCCAAGTCGATTACATCACGTTCGCGAGGCTCTAACGGGCAAGATAGCGTGGCATATAGAGGACTGGATATTCATAGATAGGTTTCTTAATAAGAGGAAAAGAAACCTATCCTGGGGATAACCGAAAGAGAATTAGAAAATAAAGGTTTTAATTAATCATTAAACTCAACAAACACATGCATATACTTATCTAATCCTGGAAGACCAGTCGTTTCTTTGATATCCAAAAATTTAAGTTTTTCTTCCCAGTCCACTCTTTCTTGGTCGGACTCATCAGCAGCTACTTCAAAAATATATGCTAAGACAAATGCATCAATACTTGAGACTCCATTTTTTAATTGTACCCACTCTTGCGGAAGAACTACTTGGTTCTTACCCACTTCGATGCTCTTACCAGAGAAATTAAGAATCAATTCCTGTCCTTGATTTTTAATCGTAGTCACTTTGTTCTTTCCATCCCATTTAATTGTTGCTCCGGATGCTTTAAAGACATCCTTCACTGGAACATAAGTGGAGTTATACGTCGTTGTAGTCAACTTGTGGTCCTTTGTGATATTTAGTTCTATCTTTTTTAATGAAGGATTATATGTATACGCTGCACGTTCCTTAAAAGGTAGATCCTTTAAAGGTTGGTCCGTAGCAGATGCAACCGACACTACACCCACAACTAAAGTTGACATCAAAAATAGAGAAACTAATCGCTTCATCTTGATTCCTCCTTAAGTATTGTTATTCACGTAACATAAACGCTACAAGACAGGAAAATGTTTCCTTTAAAATCCAGTTGTATGAAAAGGGAGAATAGGCATGGAAATTAAGATACGAGAAATTGCAGCGAATGATTATACTGAAGTTGTTTTTTTATGGAACGATGTGCTTGAGATTCGCAATGTTAATGAGGGGAATTTTCGAGATACTACAGAAAAAATGAATGAGGACGGGAATTACAAAACATTTGTTGCATTATTTGAAAATGATGTGGTTGGTTTTGTAACTATAGTTCAGGCATTGTCCATAGGGGTTTCCATTGGTTATTTACATATACAAGCTCTTGCCGTTAAAAAAGAATTCCAGCATCGTGGGGTAGGTACACAACTATTAAGACATACTGAAAATTATGCTAAAGAACTCGGAATATCTAGTATTATTTTATGTAGCGGATTCAAGCGAACTGATGCCCATGCTTTCTATGAGCATAATGGCTATGACAAAGATTCATACTGCTTTGATAAGATTATTAACCTTGACTAATAAATAATAATTAAATCAAATTCATCAATTATTTCCTTTACTTGAGAGGGGATTGAGACGTATAATCCGTTCAGACATCAGAGCAAGAAGAGGGGAAAAATGATTATGAATAACGGGTTAGTCAACGCTATTATTGCGTATATCATGTGGGGGGTTCTCCCGCTTTATTGGAAGTTGTTTAGCGAAGTTCCGGCAGGTGAGATTTTGTCGCATCGGGTTGTCTGGTCGTTTGTTTTTATGGGTATTCTGGTCGCCGCCCAGCGTCGCTGGGGTGATATAAAGCGGATTGCAACTAACCGCTCGATCCTGCTGTCGCTCACCGCCAGCGGAATGCTGATCGCGGTTAATTGGCTCATCTTTATCTGGGCGGTCAACAACGGCCATGTCGTCGAGACAAGCCTTGGCTATTATTTGAATCCGTTGCTGAACGTGCTGTTAGCGGTCGCCTTCCTTCGTGAGAAGCCAAACCGCGGCCAATGGCTTGCAATTGCCATCGCTGGCGCAGCGGTGCTTATCATCGCGATTGACTATGGACGGTTTCCGTGGGTCGCGATCTCGCTGGCTGCGTCATTTGGTTTGTACGGCCTGGCGAAGAAGAAGATCAAGCAAGACGCTTCTATAGGTTTATTCTCGGAGACGGCTGTAGTCCTGCCTGTCGCGCTCGGCTACTGGATCTATTTGGCCGTTGTAGGGAAAACGACGGCATGGACGCTGCCTGCACCAACGTTCATCGAATTGCTTCTTTCCGGCGTAGTCACGGCGCTGCCGCTGCTCTTTTTTGCGCGAGCAGCCGCCCGGATGTCGCTGTCAACGCTCGGCTTCGTTCAATACATCGGGCCGACGATCATGCTTTTGCTGAGCATATTCGTATTCAAGGAATCGGTTTCGCCGGTTCTACTCGTAGGCTTTGCTCTCATCTGGACAGCGCTCGTGGTATACGCTACAGCATCGATTCGCGGCGCGAAACTCGCGAAGGCGAGTTGATGGCATAGTACCCCGGTAGGGATGAAGTGGAAAACCCTGGAGCATCAATCAAACGAAAGGCGTGGGATTGCCATGACTACAGCCACACTTAGCAAATGGGGAAATAGCAGTGCAATTCGCATTCCTAACCAATTGCTTAAGCGTCTTAATCTGGAAGAAGGCTCGGAAATTGAGATTTTGGTGACAGAAGATAATGAATTGTTGTTGCGTCCAAAAACCAAGCCTGTAGAGTCCAATGAGGAACTACGTAACCATCTAAAGACGTTGCTCTCTAAAGTGAAACAGGATACAAGACATGAGGAAATAGACTTTGGCACAGAAGGGAACGAGCTACTTTGATCATTCTCAGCCATACGACCGACCACTGTACTAACATGAATTTAATGAAGTAAAGGGTTTTGCTGTTGTATGTCGCTTAATGAGCCAATCCCAATGAAATCAGTTCTACGCAATGTCCGTTCTATATTGGCATAATTGAAGATTATTAGCTGTTCGTATACCTAAATCCACGTCTAACTCATAGACGTGGATTTTTTCTTTTTTACCTAAATTTATTCGTCCATCACTGACGCTTCGAACAAGAGCCGAAAGGCACTTATAAGTTGGAAAGAAAGATTTTTAATCCTCTGAAAAAGCTTCCATTTATAGTATGATAAGACTATCGCTAGCTTCTTCAAACATGGCCTGTATTATCTCTGCGGCTATCGGGCAAAGGCCATATCGAATGATCACGAAGACCATCCTATAGATAAAGATAAGGAGATCCAAATATGACAGTAACTTCGATCATGGAACAAATCCGCATTATCGAATACGATCCCTCCTACGCCGCTGCAATCGCTGATATGTGGAACCGCAGCAATGAAAGTTGGGGAGGTGGCACCAACCAGAGAACGGAGGATACCGTTCGCCGGGAGATGGAGACTTCGTCCAATCTTCATGTATTTCTCGCCGTTCATGAGAAAGAGGTTGTTGGCTTCTGCAGTTTCGCCCACTACCGCTATGACGAGAATGCCCTGTATGTACCGCTGTTGAATGTGCGCCCCGATTATCACGGCTACAAGGTCGGACGTAATCTGATCCTGAACGCCGTTCGCAAGACTGTGGAAGCGGGATGGCCTCGCCTGGATCTGTTCACTTGGGCAGGTAACACCAAGGCTGTACCGATGTATAAGAAATGCGGGTTCTTCTGGGAAAAAAAGGATGAAAATGTGCATCTGATGAACTTCATCCCGACCATTTTGCAGACGGAAGCACTTGCTCCTTATTTTGAGGAGCTGGATTGGTACGCAGACAGCACCCGCGAACTCGTCATCGAGCCGGATGGCCGACGGGAGCGTGGTTTCGATTTCTTTGATTATTCCTGGAAAAAGGGAGATATCTCTTTACGAGCCGAATTCGAGAAATCGGGTCGCGGGCTGACAGCTCTTGAAACACCGGATTACGAAATTACCACAGAGATCGACGATCATGATCTCGTATTTGGTTCCACATACAAGGTTCGCTACCGGATCACGAACCGCTCAGCATCCGAGCTGAAGTTTGAGATCAAGGGCCAAGACAACAAAAATATTCGTTTTGCGCTGGACGTTGCAAGAGCAGTTGCTCCGGGAGAAACGGTAATCGTGGAGGGCGAATTCCACCTTGATTCGGTTCAAGAGGAGCAAAGTCAGAATAAGACCCATCCCGTTGTGACGAGCACATGGCTGATCGGTGGCAGGAAAGCCGAGTTTCGTATGGGCGTTGCCCCGAAATTCCCGGCCAAGATCAACACGGCGTTGCCCGTGAAAGAGCTCTATACAAGCGTTCCTGCTGAGCTATACCTGAACGTGGAGAATAATTTTGATTCCGAAGCAGTGTTCACTTTTGACTTGCCAGAAGAAGAATTCCTAGAGTGGGCAGAACGCTCGGTGCGCCTCACGGTCCCTGCAAAAGGCAAAGCATCTGTTCCCGTAGCGTTCACCTTGCGTTCGTATGGTCTCTATTCGCGAGAAGTAGAGGTAACAGCTGTTCCGACGGATAGACAAGAGGTATCTTTTACAACCAAGCTGTCTGTTCTAATGAAGGGAACACAAGGACGTTACGGTGGGGAAAATGGGGAACAGTGGGTGGCCGTGAACGGTGCATTCTCCCTCCATATGAGCAAGCAAGAGAACAACATGTGGATTGAATATCCTGGCTCGGTTCACACGTTCTGGTGGACCTATCCGAAGCTCGGTAAGCCATTTGCAGAAGAGTTCTCCAAGAAACAAGCCAAGGAAGTGAACATCTATCCGGAGGGAGAAAACCAGGTTCTCGAAGCACTGTATGAATCGGAAGATTTCCCTGGTATAGAGATCAAGTCCGTGGTCAAGCTGTCTGCCAACGGAATTGCGGAGTTTTACCACGAAATTGGGAATACGCGCAGCGCAGAGCTGGAAGAGAATATGTTCTTGATGACGAACTTTGGTTTCTTCGGCAACCGGCTTATTCTCCCGTACCAAGGCCGTTATGTAGATATGGGCGATGCGTACTCTGGCGATCCGAGCCACTGGGACAGCGCCCAAATTACAGAGAACTGGCTGTTCTGCAAGGAGGAGTATGGTGCTTGCGGTATCTATTGGGACCCTTCGCTGAAGCTGCTTCGTCCGGAACACACACTGGGGTTACAGCATGAGCTAGGCCGGATTCCAGCAGGAGCCGTTGTGCAAACAAAGGCGACCGTATTTGCTCTGAATACCTTTGCCAAATGGCAGGATTTCCGATCATTCGCTCAAAAACGGCATAGCCCGGTTGTACCGAAGCTGGACAACCATCTTGAGCTGGCATTGGGTGGTGGCAATCCGTTTGCCCAGGATGTGCTGACAGCAGAACTGATTGAACGGAAGATGGTCCCGCTCGCTGGAAACCTGGAACTGTACGTGCAGAATGGTGGCACACCAGAGCATTTAGCTGCTGATATGGAATTAAATCGAGAGCAGGATCTGCGCTCTGCTAAATTGCAGTTCTCCCCTGAGGAAAAGGATGAGACAGGAGAAAGCGAATTTGGCTGGAAGGCTCGGGCCGTATATCGAGGCGAGGATCGGATTCATGAACGTACAGCCCTCTGGTATCCGCAGACAGGAACAGCCGTTGATTGCGTGATTGAGGAAGGTCCAGCAGGTCCTGTGTACACGGTGAGCAACGGAGTTCTTTCGATGGCAGCTGCCCCTGGTTTCGGAAGTGTCGTGCATTCCTTGAAGTACCAGGGTGAAGAATGGCTGGACAGTACGTATCCGGAAGCAACACCGCGTTCCTGGTGGAATCCATGGTACGGTGGACTTGGTGTAGGTATCCCTGGTATGAACGGTTTCAGCCGTCAGTTGGAACAAAGAAGCGCAGCTTGGACGGAGCAGAAGGATGAATTCGGTAACGTCTGGAAAGGAATTCAGATCACAACCCGCATCGAGAAGCATGAAGCGAATCGAGGAATCACGGTACAGCAGCATTACCTCATGCTGCCCGGCGTTCCTGTTCTCTGTGAGTTGCACTCGGTTACGAACGAAAGCGGATTGGCGCTGGATTACTCGCTAGCCGAGGAACATTTCTTCAAACCCTCGCCTGTCTTTGCTGATGGTTGGCTGGAACACCCCGAGCAAGGGCGGTACCCTCTTGGAAAGCTAGATGGATATCTTCAGTCCAAAGGTTTCTTGCGAATGGGTTCAGTTTCGCGTAAAGACATGCTGCATGCAGTGAATCGTTACCCTAATCAGAACGCTGCGGGGTTTGTGAACAATGTGGTGCTTGGTCACAGTGTGTATCACAATCTGCCACTGCTGAACGGGGAAACGGTCTGGACAGAGCCGACCTATCTGATCTTGGGGCAAATTCCTCTGAATCCAGAGGATGTACGTGGCCTTCTGCAGCTAGACTTTGCAACTTCAAAAGGTGAAAAGGAGGCTTAACATGCCGATTATTGATATTCATATTCATCTGTCGGACATCGACAGCTTTCATAGAACGGCGATCGATTTATCGAAAGTGGATTACTCTGCCGCTGGCCTCAAGGCGGAGTTTGATAAGAACGACGTTATTCTTGGTATCGGAATGGGGGTTACGGAGCAGACGAAGGGAGCATTTCCGGATTCCAGCTCTCCCAACCCGATGGGACTTGATTTGGAAGAAACGGTTCCGTCATTCCTCATGGAATGCGTCGGCATCAATCCAAACCACCTTGGTGGTGAACACGCTCAGGACGAGCTGGACCGGATTGAAGCACGATTACAAGCTCCTGAGGTAGCCGGAATCAAACTATATGCGGGGTACTATCATCACTACGTGTATGACAAGATCTACACACCGGTCTATGAACTGGCAGCCAAGTATAACGTGCCTGTGGTCATTCATACGGGCGATACGTACTCCATGAATGGATTGCTCAAGTATGCACATCCGCTGACCGTGGACGAATTAGCCTTTCAACAGCGCGGCGTGAATTTTATGATCTGTCATTTGGGTGATCCTTGGGTGATGGATGCCGCTGAAGTTGTGGCGAAGAACCCTAACGTTTACGCAGATCTGTCCGGCCTCGTTGTCGGTGATCGGCCCCATTTTGAACGATTTATGAACGAGCCCTTATTCATGGATCATTTCCGCCGGGCGCTGGTGTATTCGGATCATTACGAGAAAATGCTGTTCGGAACCGACTGGCCGCTTGCGCCGATCGATCTGTATGCAGAATTCGTCCGCCGACTTGTGCCGGAGCAGCATCATGAGAAGGTATTCTATGAGAATGCTTTTGGTTTATTTCCGCGCATTAAACAGCGAATTGCAGATTTGGGTTAAGCACCAGCTCATAATTATCTGTGGAAAATGTATGCCATGTAGGTCGTGGAAGCATATGATGTTCATGCTGAATCCCTATCATGTAAGCTCCTTTCACTTCTGGTGGCAGGAGCTTTTTTTATCCGGGAAAACAGTGAATTCTTCCTACGGCTAACTTGGAATGAGTAAGGGATCAGGAGAACAAAGGTTGAGTTACCATCTTCATATATTTTTTTAAGTCAGCTTTTCCATGCGAGTGTTTCTCCCATACCCCAAGGCTCCAACTCATATAACGGATGCCAAGATAACGGGACGCCAGGGAGAAGTATTTTTCGAATTGCTCTTGTGGAATATCGTATCCGTGGGAACTTAGGGCCTCCCGATAGATGTCTACTTGTTTTAAGTGGCTACAGCGTAAAGGAATATCAAAGAACAGGGAGCCATACCTTGCTTCCTCCCAATCAATAAAATAGACATCCTCATTGTTATGTACCAGTACGTTTCCGGGATTCAGATCATTATGGATCATCGTATGCATATGTTCATCTCTGATCAGAACTTCAAGATCATCTACGATGGTACTGGCTAGAGCTTCAATTTCCGATATGATTGGTAATCCAAATTCCGCAATGAATGCTGGGTTTTCTATGGCGGCGTTCCACGAAGGTTTCCAACGATTTTCCATCATGCCGATGATATGATTCCGATCCACAGTGGGTATCCAGGGCATTTCTTTTTGTAACCCCATATTCGTTCCATGTATGTAAGCCAGCGCTCGTAATTCTTTATTCTGAAGCAGATCCATATCCAGATGGCTATAATCGGTTTGGTAGTCCACATCCTGAATGCAGATCAAGCAGCGATCTTCAGTATGAGGCTCACTTGTTAGACTAAATGGCACATTCGCGCCTTGTGAAAATAATCTGGTCAATGCAGAGCGTTCTATGAACGTGGCTTTCTTCGTAATGACAGAAATGTCCTTTTGCACTCCATTGACTAGGAATTCAATATGATGTCGAAGCAATTCCACGGCCTGAAGTCCCAATTGGATAGGGTTACTTTCCATGCTTAGGATGTGAGCATCCGAGGATACATACTGATGGATGGTTTGTTCTATTAATGCTTGTACTGTGATAGATTCCTTACTCATCTGATTGCTCCTTCCTGCTTATTAGTTAAGTAGCTTACCAAGCTTCGCTGTAGTTACAAGTGAAACAAGCACCTTATTGGTGAGCCCACTCTACAAGAGCATTCCTGTGTTTCTCAGCAACGTCCCTATTTTGCTATTGTTTTTGTGAAATTATTAATGAATCCCTCTTTTTGAAGAAATACCTCTTCGAATTCTTGCGTTTTCAAATCATAGTAATAGATTCCCCGTTCATGTTTGATGTTTGCATCTACATATTCCCCAAGGAAATAAAAACCTCGTCCATCTTTGGATAAGCGCAATTCGCTGCTGGCCTTGATAGGAAAGGACATTTTCGTTCTTTCGCCTGTTCTGATATTCACCATACTGTATTCAATAGGATATTTATTGATGTGTTTTGCTGTGGCAATCATGATCTGATCTGCACGTGCGGACAGAGTTAAGATTTGTTCCTCATGCAGTTCAATGACCTTACGGGTCTGCATGGAAATAGGATCTATTTCAATGATGGTATGGTTTGGAGGAACCAACGGTGTTTGCGCCTTATTGGACTGCTCCATATGAATGTATTGCTCTTCTTCGGAATATTGGATGGCATAGGTTTTTCTCGTTTCCGGGTTAAACGAAATATCCCATGTAGTTGTATCCGAATCATAGTCATTCAAGATGTTCATCTCTTGTGTTTTCTGATCAAAGAAAATGACTTTGACAGGACGCTCTCCCTTTTTAACAGCAGCCATAACCAAAGTATGATCAACGGTATCTGGAATAATTGAATTAATTGCAAATAAGCCTGTGCTTAATTGTTGAGTCTTTTGTGCCTGAATA
Source organism: Paenibacillus sp. OK060 (assembly GCF_900101205.1). Classification (NCBI taxonomy): domain Bacteria; kingdom Bacillati; phylum Bacillota; class Bacilli; order Caryophanales; family Paenibacillaceae; genus Paenibacillus; species Paenibacillus sp. OK060. The sequence continues at coordinate 408,391 of NZ_FNFR01000005.1, read as the reverse complement.
TCATAGGAAAACAACTCGTCACCCTTATCTTTTCCAACTCCTGAATAATAGATGGTGTCATTTGCTAAGGAAGCTACAGTTAAGGGATATTGTGAGGTATAAGGTAAATCAGATAGTTTAGTTAGAGCCTTCGTTTGGATGTCGTATGTGTATACTCTCATGATCATACCATCATCGGTATCAGTTCCATTAACATATTCCGTGTTTGTAATTGAGAGATATTCATGTGCTTCTTCTTCTGGACCACACCCTGCAATGAAGAGAAGTAAAGTTATTACGACTGCAATAAATTGGTTGGGTAAGATCGTTCTTTTCATTATCTTTACACCCTTTTCACTAAAAGAAACGATAGATGAATTCAAAGTGAATTATACCTTTATTTTACAAATGGAGTAAATGAAAAAAAATTAGACTAGTTACATATAGTTCTATTTTTATATAGATGAATATGAGTTTTAAAAAAACATTTTCAGTGCAAACGTTTTTCCTGCTGAACAATTGATTGATATCTACCGATATAAAGTTAACCCATACAATATTGGACACAATCAAGGATGAAATGGAAGGTGGATTCATTTGGTATTCGCGAAGGCGAGAGAACGCGTAATCAACATGTCGTTCAGAGTCAAATTGCCGCTAATGATCGGTTTACTGGTAACCCTCGTATTGGCGGTAACTGCGGTTTTATCTTACACTGTAGCAGCAGTGATTACCCTCGACAAAAGCAAGGATGAGATTAAAGCAACCTCTGACCGGATTGGTGCGGGCTTGTTCACTTCACTAACGTTGGAAGAACAATCCACGTTCCTGATTACAACACATGGCACATTTCAGGAATTGCTGGAGATTCGAAATAGCGAAGGACAGAATGATGATGTCTTTTTCTCGGAAAATAGTGAACTCGTGGATAAGTCCAATGGTATATTGGCAGACAGCCTCGCGGGGATGGAAGGCAACAGCAATATCATATTGCTGGACCGGAAAGGCATCGTTGTTGCAGCGAACGATCCTGAAGCCCTCGGGGGAGAACGTGCAGATCGTGCGTATTTTCAACAGGCGGTTCAAGGCCAGAATGTAATTAGTGAAGGGGTTATCTCCAAGTCACTGGGTACGCTGGGTACTGCTTTTGCAATGCCGATCTACGATGAAAACAAACAAGTGGAGGGCGTACTTGTATCTACCGCATCAACCTCGTTCTTCGTTGACCAGCTTCAGAACATCAACATTAATGAAGAGGGAAAAGTCATTATTCTGGACCGCGTAGGTACAGTGATGTTCAATTCGGCGGATGAAAAGATGGCGGGGCAGAAGCTTGAGTCTGGTGAATATCAGTCACTGATTGATCTGCCTTCTAACGAGCAGTTGCAACAAGGCGATGTTAGCACAAAGGACAAAGTAATCTTTTATTCCAAAATTCCAAGATCGGATTGGACCATCATTGTTGAAGATAAACTAAGTGATGTGCAGAAGCCATTAGGGAAAATGGCGAAACAGATGTATATCGTCCTGTTCAGCGCAATTGCGGTGTCTATCATCGCAGGAATACTGATCTCCCTGCTGGTTACCAAACCCATTACAAGGCTAACAGCATTGTTCAGACAACTTGCAGACGGGGATCTGACGGTGCAGGCTAAGGGCAAATATAGCGGAGAATTCAAACAACTGGTGGATAGCTTTAACACGATGGCGGCGGGCAACCAACAGCTGATTTCCAGCATGAATCATTCCATCAGCGTACTGAAAACAAGTACAACCGAACTGGATCTGTCCACCCAGCAGACCTCGACCTCCATTGCCGAAACCACGACCACGGCGTTTGAAATTTCACGAGCCATGGAGTCTCAGGCCAATGATACGGAAGCGATCGTGGATAAATTCATGAACGTGGGCAATAAAATTGAGAACGTTAATGAGATGTCGCAGTCAGTGAAGCTCAAGGCAGACGAGATTACGGATGCATTCAAAAACAACCATAAGGTCATTGATGCGTTGATTGCGGTGAACGAACAGAACGAGGCCGAAGTGAACAATATTTCCAAGATTACAGTGCAGCTCGCTGAAAGTTCCTCCGGCATTCACCAAATTACAGGTACGATAACCGAGATTGCGAATCAGACGAAGCTGCTTGCACTCAATGCCTCCATTGAAGCCGCTAGGGCAGGCGAGCATGGGCGTGGCTTCGCCGTGGTTGCATCGGAGATCCGCAAATTGGCGGAGCAGACCACAGCCCAATCGGAGGATATCAGCCGGATTGTGATGCAGACGATTGATCATGTCGAGCAGAATAACCGGAGCGTACAAGCCATTGAGGCGATTGCTGAACAGCATAAGAGCAGTGTAGGCCAGACCAAGGAAACGTTCAATTTTGTCACCCAAAATATGAATGAAATGATGAACCAGGTTCAGGCCATTGCCTCTGAGATTGAATCCATTGAACGCGATAAGGATGACGTCATTGGAGCTGCTCAGAACTTATCTGCTTCGGGTGAAGAAGTATCTGCATCCGTGGAGGAAGTAACCGCGACGATGGAGGAACAGTCAGGTATGACCGAGCATCTGTCAGAGATGGTACAGACCATCGATGGATTGACCAAACAGCTTGCCGAAGCATCATCCCGGTTCAAAACAAAGTAAATAAGCGCATGAGGTCATTTGACGAGATCCGGTATGCTGCGATTGGGCCAAGAGATAACTTTCCAGTCGCACAACTGGTGCAGGTCATACAAAAACAAACAAACAAACAAACAATCAAAGAAAAAACCTCCCAGCCCGTTAAGTTTGAAGGGTTGGGAGGTTTTTTCGTAAGTCCATCTTTTCCAACTTTTATCGTACGAACCAACTGAGCGGCTGCGGCGAAGTGTCTGCGGTATCCCGAAGATCATGGGCTTTGACATGATTACCGTAGATCATGGAATCACTGCTCAATCGGTAGGAAGGGAAACTGTTCTCTGATTGCAGGCGAAGGCAAGGTTCGAAATAGATCTGTTGCTGTTTGTTGATAAGGAAAGGAAGCGAATCGGATTCAATCCGAATGTCATCACTGTCTGGCTCGTTAACGATCAGAAGCACAGCAGTACCATCACATCCGCATCCATCGGTGTCATAAAACAGCTTGAAATAGCCCGGCCGATCTCCCAGCATCGCGTTAAGTCTTGATTCTGCCAGCGGACTGACCTGAATGATCATAACGTCGTTCACACTCCTCTAATCACCTTATGAATTCGCTTACAATCTAATATATGGAACAATGGTGTGAAATAGAAGGGAAAGCAGGCTGAATCCGATGAAAATTACAACTTTGGTGGATCATCCAATCGAATGGTTCAATTACTTGAATATCATCGGTGGAGATGCTGTGATGGAGCCTCGGAATGAAACCCATTTCATCCCGATTCCTTATCTGGTATGATAAGCAGGAATATTAGAGAAAAAGGATGGTTCCACATATGACACCGATTACCATATATGACATCGCCAAAGAAGCGAACGTATCCGTATCCACGGTCTCCCGTGTGCTGAATGATACGGCACCTGTGCGTGCTAGCACAAGGGAGAAGATCATGTCTATCATTGAAAAACACCAGTTCCAACCCAACGCGCAGGCGCGCAGTCTGATCAAGAAAGAGACGGGAACCATTGCGATCATCCTGCCGGACATTACGAATCCGTTCTTCCCGGAAGTGTTCTGGGGGGCTGAGAACGAGGCACGTGGATTGGGATATACATTCTTCCTGTGCAATACGGCCGGGGATTACAGCCGGGAGTCCGAGTATCTGTCTATTTTGCGCGAGAAGCGGGTAGATGGCATTATTTTTCTCGGTGGACGAATCAACATGCAGGTCTGTCCGGATGAGATGGCTCAGGAATTGATTGATATGGGCAAACGTATGCCGATCGTGCTGGTCAATGGCAACATTGCCAAAGGCGGATTCCATCGGGTGTACACGGATGAAGGAGCAGGAGCCGTTTTGGCTGCTGAACATTTGCTCGAACTGGGACATCGGGATATTGCTTTTGTGGGCGGTTTGAAGGAGTTGTCCACCACGATGGTTAAGGTCAAGGCCATTCAGAAAAAACTGCGTGAGCATGGACTCGAAATACCGAAAGATCGTCAACTGCTTGGAAGCTTCTCCATTGAAGATGGCAAACGGGAGATGTCTAAGCTGCTGGACCGTGGAAACCCTCCAACTGCGGTGATCTGTGTGAACGACTACACGGCGATTGGTGCGATTAAGGCGACCATTGAGCATGGCTTATCGATTCCGAAGGATATTTCCATTGTCGGTTTTGATGATACGCCGCTCGCAAGTGCCGTTATACCGGAACTGACGACTGTTTCCCAGAATACGTATCAGCTGGGCAAGCTGGCCGTGGATAAGCTGCATGAACTGATTAACCAGGGTAATCCGAAGAAACAGACTGTTCTGCAACCAGAGCTTGTTGTCCGCCAGAGTACTGGACCCGCACCACGATAAATGGGGAATGTTTGAAAAAGAAAGCGTTGACATTCCTTCGGAGGGTGAAATATAATGAGGTCGTGAATGAAACCCCTTTCATAAACTGGAACGGGTTTTAATTTTAAACTTTATGAAACCCATTTCATGAAATGGGTTTCAGTTGTCTGATCTTCCATTCATATTTCAAGGGGGCGCACGGTATGAGAAAAAGTTTAAAGGTCATTTCGTTATTGATGTTGGTCATGGTGATGGGTCTGACAGCCTGTAGCAAGGGTGACAGCGGTGCAGCTGGGGGAAAGGTCGATCTGAGCATGACGATCTGGGGCTCGGAGGACGAGAAGAAGATTTATCAGGAGAGACTCGATATTGTGAAGCAGACCTATCCCGATATTAATGTGAAACTGAACGTCGTTGCCGGGGACTATGATCAAAAGGTTCAGACGATGATCGCCGGAGGAACCGCACCAGACATCATGATGATTGCCGAGAACTATCAGGCGTACGCCTCCAAAAACCAAATTGTTTCGCTGGATGATATGATCCAGGCCAACAATGTGAACATGTCAGAGCGTTATTCTGACGACATCGCCAACCTGATGAAATTCGATGGTAAACAGTTCGGAATGCCTGACCGCGCAGGCGCGATGGTACTCTTTTACAACAAAGACCTGTTCGACAAGGCCGGGGTGGAATACCCGACCAAGGAATGGACGCAGGAAGACCTGCTCGCCGCTGCTCAGAAGCTGACAGTGAAGGAGAATGGCAAAACGGTTCAATGGGGGTACTACCCAGGCAGCTGGTGGCCGCAATGGATGCAATTGATCTACCAAAACGGTGGCTCCCTGTTCGATGAGAGCGGCAAACCTACCTTCAATACCGAACCTGTACGTAAAGCACTGCAATTCATGAATGATCTGACCTTCACCCATGGTGTGGGACCAACGCCAACGGAGATTGCCGACATGGGAAATATCGGTGCTGACCCATTGTTCGCCCAGGGCAAGATTGCCATGGAGACGACGGGATTCTGGAATATCGGTTCACTTGCCAAGGTGGAAGGCATCAATTGGGACATTTCTCCGATATGGGGAGAGACCAACGCTTTCTTCAATGGCTTCACGATTACGAACGCGTCCAAACATAAGGAAGAGGCATTCAAAATCATAGAAGCGCTGACCACACCAGAAGCTCAATTACCGATGATCAAAGCGGGCCAGGATGCTCCGGCAACGAAAGCAGGCCTGTCCAGCGATGAGTTCCTGAATGCAGAATATGGCGGCAAGAAAATCAACATGGCTGCTTTCAGCGAGTCCACCATTTACGCCGAGCCGTTCAATCCGCAATGGAATGAAATGATGAAGCTCATTAACGACAAGCTGGGTGTCTACTTCAACAATAAAGCCTCACTGGATGATACCGTGACTGAAATTCAGAGTGGACTGGAAAGAATCTACAAATAGCATCGACAGGGGACAGACGGAATTCGGCATGAATGAATCCGGGTTTCGTCTGCTCGCTTCGTTATGGGAGGGCTTAACGTGAGAAAAAAGGACGGGAAATGGTTTTATATATTCATCTCGCCTTGGCTGATTGGATTCCTTGGACTTACCCTGGGTCCGATCCTGTTTTCCATCTACATGAGCTTCACCAATTGGGATCTGTTCCAGTCTCCTGAATTCATCGGTATAGACAATTACAAAAACCTGTTGACCGATGACCCGATCTTCTGGAAATCCGTAGGCAATACTTTCTTCTACGCATTAATATCGATTCCGCTGGGAATGTCCATCTCGCTCTGGATCGCGTATTACCTCAACAAAAAAATCAAAGGTATTACCTTCTTCCGCATCCTGTTCTATCTGCCATCTGTCGTTCCGGTGGTTGCAAGCTCACTACTCTTCATCCATTTGCTCGCTCCAACGGAAGGGTTGATCAACCAGGCACTTGCCATCTTCGGCATTCAAGGCCCTGCTTGGCTGCTTGATCCGAACTGGGTTAAACCAGCCTTGATCCTCATGTCGCTATGGGGCGTCGGGGGCGGCGTGGTACTGCTGCTGGCGGGTATGAAAGGTATTCCTCAGGAGCTGTACGAGGCCGCCGCCATTGATGGGGCGAAGAGCTCGCAATCGTTCTTCCACATTACATTTCCGATGCTGACTCCCGTCATCTTCTTCAATCTCGTCACCGGGATGATCGGAGCGCTCCAGACATTCGCACAGGTATTCATCGTTACAGCAGGTGGACCGGACAATGCCAGTCAGATGGTTGTTCCTTATCTGTTCCAGAATGCGTTCCAGTTCTACAAAATGGGATATGCATCGGCCATTGCCTGGGTGCTGTTCATCATCATCATGGCGCTCACCCTGGTTGTGTTCCGTTCGTCGGCGCTATGGGTGCATTACGAGGAGGGAAAAGCAAATGAGTAATCCATCCACTGTAGAGAAAACGATATCTTACATTTTTCTGATTCTGGTTGGGGTGCTGCTTGCTTCCCCTTTCCTGTACATGATCTCCATCGCACTGGCGAGTGACGCTACAACAGTAAAATCAGCCTTTACCTTCATACCGCTCGAATTCCAATGGTCCAATTTCTATACGATCTTCACGAATAACAATCTGGGTACTTATCTGAAAAATTCAGTCATTATTACCGTCATTACCATTATCGGATCGGTGTTGTCAGCATCGGTCGTATCTTACGGCTTCGCTCGGATCAAGGCGAGAGGCAGTCGGTTCCTGTTCATTGTACTGCTTAGTACGATGATGATTCCGGGCGAGGTGACGATGGTGCCGCAGTTCATCATCTTCCGTCATCTGGATTGGATCAATACATTCTATCCACTGATCGTGCCTAGTTTTTTCGCCGGAGCCTTCAACGTATTTCTCATTCGGCAGTTCGTCATGAGCATTCCGAAGTCGCTTGATGAAGCTGCCATGATCGACGGCATGGGACATCCGGGAATCTACTGGAAGATCATTATGCCACTCACCTATCCGATACTTGCCGCCATCGCCATTTTCTCGTTTTCCTATAACTGGGGGAACTTCATGGGACCGCTCATTTACATCAATGATCCGGAGAAAATGCCACTGGCGCTCGGTGTTCAGCTTCTGACCACGGTAGGTGGCGGACAGATGCCGCCATGGAACCTCGTTATGATTGCTTCCCTGTTCCTGACCATTCCGATGGTATTGGTATATCTGTTTGGACAGCGTTATGTCTATGAAGCGAATATCAGTGGTGGCAGCAGCGGGATCAAGTAACGGGAGGTGAACGCAGTGTTGAAGCCAATGGTGAAAAGCAAGAGCCGTCTACATCGCACATGGATAAAGGGCTGCATGAATCATGAATAACAACAAGGACCCTTTCAACAATGACAACCATAATCATCACAAGCAGCGCAGGTGGCGTAGCCGGAGTTACATCCTGATGGGTGTGGCCCTGATCGCGCTCCTTGCAGGAGGAGGGATTATCATCAATCATTTTGCCAATGAATCATCCAAAACACTTGCATTCCAAGGTGAGCCGATACGTCTGAAGCTGGAGCAATCCTATGATCATTTTGAAGGCTGGGGTACGTCGCTTGCGTGGTGGGCCAACGATCTTGGAGGATGGAAAGATCAAGCAAAGGTCAGTGAAGTCATGGATCTGGTGTTTGATGCAGAGAAAGGGCTAGGTCTGAACATTGTTCGCTACAACATTGGCGGCGAGGAGAATCCCGACATGAAGGCGCTTCGGCCCGGGGGAGATATTCCCGGCTTCCAGCCTGAACCCGGCGTGTGGAATTGGGAGGCAGATGCAGGACAACGTGCCGTATTACAAGGTTCTTTGGAACGTGGGGTCAACATCGCTGAAGCGTTCTCCAATTCACCCCCTTACTGGATGACGATTAGCGGCTCGGTTACGGGTGCCGTGGATGGCAGCAACAATCTACGAGAGGATCAGTACGACGCGTTTGCCGATTATCTGACCGAAGTAGTGAAGCATTATCGCGATGAGTGGGACATTACGTTCCGTACACTTGACCCCCTCAATGAACCTTCCTCTGATTGGTGGAAGAAAGGCAACATGCAGGAAGGCAGTCATTTTACCAATGAGAAACAAGCCGAAATTATCAAGAGGGTTGCGGCATCGCTCAAAAGTAAAGGGCTGGACGGTACGCTCATCAGTGCTGCGGACGATAATAGCATTGACGAGACGGTGCACAATTTCAGCCTCTATGATCAGGATACGCTTGATGTGATCGACCAGATTAACACGCACTCCTATAATGGTAGCAAAATGGAAGAGCTTCGCACGTTGACCGAGCGACATGGCAAGAAACTGTGGATGTCCGAGTATGGGACGGGTGGCAGTGAACCCCATAGTCACGAGGACATGACTTCCGTGCAGGAGCTCGCGGAGCGCATCATGTTCGATCTGAAAATCATGCAGCCTTCTGCCTGGGTGTATTGGCAGGCGGTTGAAGATGAAGGTGCCAACAATAACTGGGGCTTTATTCATGCGAACTTTAATGGAGAAGAGCAGTACGAGATGACAAAACAGTATTATGGCATGGCCCAGTTTACGAAATTCATCCGTCCAGGTGCAACGATTATTCCAACAGATGAAGGGCGAACACTGGCTGCCTATGATGGAGAGCAGAAGAGACTGGTATTGATCATTCGCAACGAGTTATCTGCCGGAACTACAGCATTTGAACTGGAGGCGTTTGACCACAGCAGTACTTCTACAGCACAGGTTTATCAGACGTCGCCGGATCGCAATATGGAGCAGCTTGAAGATGTTCCGGTGTATGCCAATGGATTGGAAGTATCGACTGCGGACAATTCCATCACCACTGTAGTATTGGAAGGTGTAACGTTGCAGGCGAACTGAGGGCCTATTGAAATAGGAATCAAAAAAATCTGGGGATAACAGCGATTGGAAGGTTGTTCTGTCAACGCAGTGATGAACTCAAACACAGAGAAGGAGGGCTTATCTTTGACAGAGAAAACATCCCTTTTGCTTCAGGAGCAGGAGAAGAATACAAAGACGAGGGCTGAGCACGGCGTTCGATCTGAACTGACTTACGATCAGCGCAGCTTCATGATGAATGGAGAACGAGTATTTCTGAACAGTGCCACCATTCATTATTTCCGCATGCCAAGGGAGGAATGGCGGGAGGTTTTGATGAAGGCGAAGCTGGCTGGCATGAATTGCATTGATACCTATTTTGCCTGGAACGTGCATGAGCCGGAGGAAGGACAGTGGTCGTTCGAAGGAGACAATGATTGTGGAGCCTTTCTGGACCTGTGTGCAGAGTTGGGCATGTATGTAATCACGAGGCCGGGTCCGTTTATTTGCGCAGAGTGGGATTTCGGCGGCTTTCCGTATTGGCTGGAGACGAAGCAGGGAATCAAGTTCCGACAAAATAATGAAGCCTATCTGCATTATGTAGATCTGTATTTTGACCGGATCATTCCAATCATTTGTGAGCGCCAGCTATCTGCTGGAGGCACTGTTATTCTTGTACAGGTCGAGAACGAATACGGGTATCTGATGGATGATGCAGCAGCAAGTGCCCATATGAACCACCTTCGGGACGGCCTGCTTCAGCGAGGGATTGACGTTCCACTTATCACCTGTGTAGGTGGCGCGGAGGGCACGATTGAAGGGGCCAACTTCTGGTCAGGTGCTGACGGTCATTATGCGAAGCTTCGGCAGAAGCAGCCGGATACACCGAAGATCGTTACGGAATTTTGGACGGGATGGTTCGAGAATTGGGGTGGGCCTTCTGCCATTCAGAAGACGGCGCCACTGTTTGAGAAACGCATGATGGAAATTCTTCGCACCGGCTATACCGGAATCAGTCATTACATGTTCTACGGCGGAACCAACTTTGGCGGATACGGTGGCAGAACCGTGGGCAGCAGCGATATTTTCATGATTACCTCCTACGATTATGATGCGCCGCTGAACGAGTACGGACGGGTAACGGCCAAGTATGCTGTAGCGAAGACGTTATCCTATTTTGTCCATGCGTTTGGCGCATTGTTGATGGAGACGGAGGAAGTACCAGCAGAGCAGATCAAGGTACGTCATCCGCAAGGCGTTTCTATACGAGGCAGGTCTAAAGGCAGCGAGAAGATATGGTTCTTGGAGAGTCACAAGGATGAGCGCGAAACGTTTCACGTCACGCTGGAGGAAGGCCGGACACTTCCTGTAGCTCTGAACCCGGGGCAGATTATCCCGATACTTGACAGGGTGGAGATTGCCAAGAATGTATACCTGACAGGTGGCGCGATGATTACGGGCAATGAAGTGGTGAATGGAGAATTGACCCTGTTCATCGTTGCGGAGGCGGGACAGCGTTCAGTTGTGGAACTGGAGACGAATGTCTTGAATGTACAGGATAGCAGCATGCAGGTACTGGTTGAACGTGATCCGTTAAATGGAGCCTATCGCTTCGAACTGGTACATTTCCGTGAGCCAGGCATCATTCATCTGGAGGCAAGTGGTATCCCCATTCGGTTCGTGGTTCTGGACAAGGAAACGATGGATTGCATGTGGAGAATTGATGGTGAGGGAGGGGCGAATCAGCTGCGTTACGCAATCGGATTTGATGATGTAGATGTCTCCCTATCCGGGCAGGTCACAGGTATGATCTCTGATCCGGATCGGAATATGTTGCTTCTCGGCAGCTGGACGGATGGTGAACGGTCGTTGACTGGACGTGAGTTCATATATGGAGAAGCAAACGATTCACAGAGCGGCATACAGGATGAACATGTTCAGGAGTCATCCGCAGCAATTCAGCATGATCTTTTCACCACGCTGCCTATGCCACCGAAACTGTCGGATTCCCCCGAGTTGTCTCGTGTGTCATTAACAGCGGAACAGCGTGCTTCGAGTGGTCAACCAGAGCATTTTTCCCAGTACGGACAAGATTTCGGGTATCTATTATACGAGTGCGATTTCGACCGTTCGGTGGATGGAATCACCACCCTTATTCTGCCGGACCTTCAGGATACGGCCAGAATATATGTCAATCGTGTAGAGCAGGCACTGGTTCGTCAAGTTGGTGCAGCGGGTGTTCAGGTGCAGACGACGAAAGGAAAGAATACACTTCAGGTGCTGGTACAGCATATGGGCAGGCTAAATTTTTCTCCATATTTGGGTGAAAGCAAAGGTCTGGCAGGATCGGTGTACATCGGTGGTTCCGCTCAGGACCTACGCCGGAATTGGCATGCGGAGCATGGGGTGGTGCATCTCGATGAGGTGAATCATCTTGAGGATGCCCCGCTTCTGAGCAGAAGCTTTACGCTGGATGGCATGGACCGTGCGACTCTCGTTGGAGCGGTGAGCCAAGGATTGCGCATTAATGGCATGGATGTGCCAATGGAAGGGTATCAGGACTGGTTTTCGTTTAACACGTTGGATCTTTCCCTTTATTTGCGGCCCGGAGAGATCAATACGCTGGAGATGCCTTATAGCAGGACGCCGCTGAATCGGCTGGAACTGATCTTGTACCGGAGTGAAGATGAGCTGAAGGATTGGCGCATGGCAGGTACGGATGCCTTGCTTCCACGACAATGGGGATTATATGAGCCACCGAACGTCTCAGGTCATCTCGATACCTATCGGCAGGATGCGGACTATAGTGGCAATTGGAATGCCATGTCGGTGGGGAATGGTTCGTACGGTCAACCTGTCTGGTACCGCTGGCGTTTCTCCAAGTCAGCTGTGCCCGAACACTTCCGAGTGAACCTGATGCTTCGTCTTACCAGGATGAGCAAGGGAACACTTCATCTGAACGGGCACCATCTGGGACGTTATTGGCAGATCGGTCCGCAAGAGGATTACAAAATTCCTTTATCCTGGCTGCAGGATGAGAATGAATTGCTGTTATTTGATGAGGAAGGCCGAACGCCAGAACGGGTGCGCTTCTTGTATGATAACTTGTCCCAGTATCCATGGGTTGTGGTCGAATAGATCTTCTTTTCATTGTACGTACAAGGGAATTGGGTCTGTTCTGATCAGTCGTGTCCTGTTCTAGCTCGTCGTATTTATTCTCTTTGCGGAGACTGCTCGGATGTTTGAATCTATAGATTCTGAATCTCCGGGCAGCTCTTGCACGGTGAATGGACGACGAGAATAGCTAGTATCTCTTATTGAAACCGTTTACATATTGAGGGCGTTGTGGGCTACGTGTTCTGTGAGGGGGTGATGTTTGGCAAATGGTATGCCTGTCCCACATTTTCGATAAGGAGATGACCCATGTTCACAAGGAAAAGATGGAGTACAAGATTATTCAAAACTTGTAAGTCCGGCATGATCATGCTGCTTGGAGTCTTGCTTTTATTCATCACGTTATTCCCGAATACAGCCAGAGCAGCAACAAGTGTTTACACGATTTCGGCTTTTACCAATACGAGCGAATCCAATCTGTATATCTATGAATCCTACAATGCGACTAATTACGGTTTGCTTAAAGGGCCTGCCTATACACCCCCGGCCAATCTGATCCGTGATCCCAGCATCATGAAGCATACGGATGGGCTGTATTATGTCGTTTATACCACGAACTGGTCAGGTAATACGATCGGCATCGCATCAAGCACAGATAAGGTGAATTGGACGTTTGTCCGCAATATTACCCTATCTGCACCCACCACGATTGCACATACCTGGGCACCGGAATGGTTCAAAGACAGCAACGGCAGTCTGAACATCATCGTGTCCATCTCCCCAGGCAATTATGAGAACTTCAAACCTTATGTTATCACAGCGACCAATGCAACGCTGTCTTCCACAACATGGTCTGCTGCCACAGAGCTTGCAGGCATTGCACCCAACTACATCGATACCTTCATCGTCAAGACAGGATCAACCTATCACGTATTCACCAAGAATGAAACCACCAAGTATATCGAATATGCTACAGCTACTTCCCTCACTGGACCTTACACATTCAAAGGGACAGGGGATTGGGCAGGATGGGGTTCCTGGGTAGAGGGACCTGCGCTTGTCCAGCTGGATAACGGCTCCTGGCGAATCTATTTTGACGGTTACTCTACACAAAAATATTATTACAGCGACTCTGCTGACGGGTTTCAGACCTGGAGTGCAAAGCAGGAGCTTGCCGGTCTGACCGGATTGGTTCGGCACATGACCGTGTTGAAAGAAACCGGGCAGCCTGGCGATATCCGCAAGCTGGAGTCCTATAATGTTCCAGGCAGCTATATTCGCCATTATAACTATGTGGCCCGAATCGATGCCAGTGTCAGTCCCGCAGAGGACGCACAGTTTCGCATCGTTCCCGGGCTGGAGAATGCCACAGGAATTTCGTTTGAGGCCATGAATTATCCAGGCTATTTCCTGCGCAATAATAATGGCAACATCACACTGGTGAATAATGACGGCAGTGCTACGTTTCGAAATGATGCCACGTTCAAACGTGTAAATGGACTTGCTAACGCCGCTTGGACATCGTACGCCTCGTTTAGTAACCCGAACCTGTATCTGAGGCATTACAATAATGTGCTGAAATTGGAAGCTGTCGTTACCGCACTCGATAAGTCAGACGCGACCTTCCGAGAGGTTGCACAGTAATCTTCTGGATTCTTCCATTGAAATTGAACTCATTTTATCTCAAGAAACTGAACTCATTTTACTTTAGAAGGAGTGAATCGAATGAAATGGTTGAAACGGTTGGGCACCCTGCTAATGGCAGGAAGTCTTATAACAGGGAGCTTGGGTACAGAGGCATCCGCCGCGGGTTCTTATACAGCCACGGCTGATCCCTCGAAGCAATATCAGACTATCGAAGGTTGGGGAACATCCCTTGCCTGGTGGGGCAAAGTGGTCGGAGAGTACTCCAACCGGGATGAGTATGTGGAAAAGATGTTTAGCCCAACAACCGGACTAGGTCTGAACGTTCTGCGTTACAACATTGGAGGCGGCGATAATCCTTCATCAAATGTGCTGGAATATCGCAAAGCCGTGCCGGGATATCAACCTTCCCCGGGCGTGTATGACTGGAATGCAGATGCCAATCAGAGGTATATGCTCCAAGCCGCCAAATCATATGGAGTCAACGTCTTTGAAGCCTTTGCGAACTCGGCACCCTATTGGATGACCATTAGCGGAAGTGTGTCCGGGGCCGCGAATGGTGGCAATAATCTCAAGCCGGATTACTATGATGATTTTGCAGATTATCTCACAGAGGTCGTGAAGCATTTCAGAGATAACTGGGGCATCACGTTTGACACAGTTACCCCGCTTAATGAACCGATCTCCACTTGGTGGAAGCTGGGTAATAATCAGGAGGGCATGCACTTTGATCGGGCAGATCAGAACACGATTCTGAGCCAGGTGCAATCTTCACTTACAGCAAAGGGATTGTCCACGAAGCTGAGCGCACCAGAAGAATACAGTCTGGATGACACAACCACTTCCTTCAACAGTTACAGCAGTGCAGTGAAGTCTGCGATCAGTCAAATTAACACACATACCTATGGCGGAAGCAATCGTGCATCATTGCGGAATACAGCGACTTCAGCGGGAAAACATCTCTGGACCTCAGAATATGGAGACGGGGATGCTAGCGGACTAACGATGTCACGCACGATCCTTAAGGATATACGCAACATGGGGGCGAGTGCGTGGGTGTACTGGCAGGCCGTAGATAGTGCAGATGGCTGGGGATTTTTCAAAAACGTACTGAATAACACGCAAACGACCAGTTACACTGTGAATCAGAAATATTATGTCATGGGCAACTACAGCAAGTTTATTCGTCCTGGTTACAAGATCATCGGCATGAGTGATGCCAATACGCTTGCTGCCTATGATGCTACTTCAGGTAAAGTGGTGCTGGTGACTACCAATTCGGATTCGAGTGATACAGCGGTGACGTATGATTTGAGTCAGTTTACAAGTGTTGGATCGTCTGCTCAAGTACACCGGACCTCCTCTACGGAGAAGTTGCAGCAGTTGACCAACATCAACATTCAGAATAAAAAGTTTACAGCGACCGCCAAAGCGGGCTCGGTTACGACCTATGTCATATCTGGCGCGACGTATAATGGCAGCACAGGATATGAATCCGGGGCGATCTATAAGCTGATCAATCGGAACAGTGGTCTCGCTTTGGATGTGAATGGGGCTTCCACTGCCGGGGGTGCAACGATCATCCAGTGGAACGACAATGGCGCAGCAAACCAACAATGGAAGTTGGAGTCTGCGGGCAACAGTTATTATAAGATCCGTAACGTAGGCAGTGGTCTGCTGCTGGATGTGAATCAGAGCTCTACTCAAGGAGGAGCAGCCTTGATTCAGTGGCAGGATAACGGGGGCAACAATCAACAATGGTTACCGGTGGATGTCGGAGGATATCTTGTGCTCGTGAACCGCAATAGCGGCTTGACCGTTGATATCAACCAGAGCTCCACAACCGCTGGTGCCTCGACCATTCAATGGGCAGACAATGGAGGAGCCAATCAGCACTGGAGTTTGGTTAAAGTGAATTAGAAGTAGAGTATTCATTGCGCGGACTGCTCTCGCTTTAGAATGATTCAACGTTGCTAAGGTAAGGATACTCCTTTCTTGAAGCAGGATGCGCTATGCCACACCGCACGGCTCAAGAAAGGAGTTCATCCTGATACACCAAATCGAGTTAGCTTACGTTCAGGACTAGTCAGCCTTCTCCGGGGGCTAGTGCTCTATTGAAAACGTGAAAGGGCAAATCGTCCAATATCTTGATCCGTATGCCCTGTTTGCACCAAGTCAGACAATATTTTGCCCACTGCACTTGCAAATTTGAAGCCATGACCGGAAAATCCGCCTGCCAGCCATACATGGTTATGGGCAGGGTGACGGTCGATAATAAAATCTTCATCCGGTGTGAACTCGTATTTGCATACCGCACCACGCTTCAGCTTTCCCGCTGCCAGAGGCATCCGAAGTTCAAGCAATCTCCGCAGATCACCCTCATCCGTCTTATCAGAGCCAAATGAAGCCAGTGTACCGCCTGGTGTCCACTCCTGCCCCGTATCGTGACGTCCAATCTTCAGACCCGACCCGCCAATGCTCGGAAATCCATAATATCCGCCTTCTTTTCCAGCCAGCGTAAAACCGGGAAAGTGATCCTCGGCGAACAACGCCTCCGGTGCATCGAACCATCCCACGGTTTTGCGGACAGCTCGAATGGGAAGGTTCACGAACGGTTTCAGCGTCTGAAACCATGCTCCGGCACTGAGAATGACCTGGTTCGCATAATACGTCTCGCCAGCAGATGTGATGACTCCAACAGAATCTGCGCTGCACTCGATATGTTCCACACGTGTGTGCGTTAAGAGAGTGGCACCCGATGCTTCGGCTGCCTGACGGAAGGCGAGCACGCAGCGTTCACTGAATAAATAACCTGCATCAGGCTCATACATTCCCTCGTAATGTTCAGGGACTTCAATGCCTGGCCAGCGTTTCATGATTTCGGCTGCGCGCAAGGTTTCATATCGAATCCCCGCATCGTCAGCATGGGTTAAACGATTATGAAAAGAATGGATATCGGGGTCAACTATATTCAAGACGCCCGAAGGTACAACTAATTTGGCACCGGTAATATCCTCCAGTTCTTCCCACAGTTCCTGCGCCAGAAGTGCCATCGCTATATAGTCAGGTCCCCCGCTGTACACGTGGCGGATAAGCCGTGGTTCTCCGTGATGGCTGCCCTCCGTATGCGGAGGATCAAAGGCATCAATCAGTAATGTTTTTAATCCACTGCGCGCAAGATAATAACCTGCACTCATGCCCATCGATCCGGCTCCAACGATAATGACATCATAGGAATGTGATATAACCATCCCTCCTTCCGCTTATTTTTCAGAGACCAATCTTATACAGGATAATCTAGTCTTCAAATCTACGGCAGTCAATAGAACAGGTTATAGAGAAAGCCGATACAACAATAGAAAATTTTGATTAAGGATAAAGTTGTATGTATACCAAAATAGTGGTAGAGTTTTGAACTAAACATTCCGACCTGATTAGTCGGCATTTCAGATCTCTGTATATTCAGATGAAGAACAAGGAAGGTGAAGTCAACGTCAACGAATCCAACACAAGTGTCTGGTTTTCCCAGTCAAACCTATGCCGAAATTGTACTTGAACCCGCCTATAACCAGGCCACACAGCATCTGCTGAACCCCATGATGGCCGTAAACAAAGCACATCTAATTATGCTCCGTGAACAACACATCATTCCGGAGCAAGAAGCGTGCCACATCGCTTCGGCTGTACAGAGTCTGGATGTGGATGGGCTCCGAACGAGCGAGTATTCCTCCCACGTTGAAGATTTGTTCTACCAAGTCGAAGTTGAACTAGAGAAGCTTGGCGGACCCTCTGTCGGGAATCTGCACTTAGCCAGAAGCAGAAACGATATGGGAATCGCCATTTATCGTATGGTGCTAAGGGATAAGCTGAACTCAGCGATTTCCTCAGGGCTGTCATTACACCGAAGCCTAAGAGAATTTGCATTACGTCATATCGATACCCTCATGATTGCTCACACGCACACCCAACAAGCCCAGCCGACCACACTTGCCCATTACATCTGTGCCGTTAGCGATTCCCTTGAACGGGATCTCGATCGGTTGAAATCCGCCTATACAGGCTGCAATCGCAGCAGTCTTGGTGCGGCTGCTCTCACCACTTCTGGATTTCCGGTCTGTCGAGACCGAACCGCAGAATTGCTCGGCTTTGATGGCATTATTGAGAATGCCTATGATGCCGTCAGCGGTGCAGATTATGCAGGTGAAGCCGCCTCTGTAGCCCAACTGGCAGCTATCAATCTGGGACGTTTCGTTCAGGATCTGCTGTTATGGTGCACACAGGAATATGGTGCATTAATTGTAGCTGCCCCTTACGTTCAGATTAGTTCCATCATGCCGCAAAAACGGAATCCGGTATCCATTGAACACGCCCGATCACTCCTTTCAAGTGCCAAAGGGGATGCAGCAACTGCTCTTAACATGATGCATAACACGCCCTTTGGTGACATTGTAGATACCGAAGATGATATGCAGCCCTATGTATGGAGAAGTCTGAATACACTTGAATCCGTATATCGCTTGCTGTCCGAAGTGATGGATACCCTTAAGGTCAATGTGTCATTGCTGCGTGAACGGGCAGAGCGTAGTTTTGCCATGGTTACCGAACTTGCAGATACGCTGGTCCGCACAGAAGGATTATCGTTTCGACAAGCTCATTCCATCGTGAGCCGGATTGTAACACAGCTGACGGAATCTGGTATTTCTATTTCGGGATTGAACTGGGAGGTTGTGAACACAGCGGTACAGGAAATTGCCGCCAAGCCGCTTGCCCTAACCTATGAGCAATTAGAGGAAGCAATATCTCCCGAGCATTTTGTACACATTCGACATGTGCGTGGTGGACCCAATCCGGAAGAAGTGGCAAGAGCATTGGAGGCCCAAGCGCTCCGTCTCGGCACACAGGAACAATGGAGTCTCGATACCACTAATAAACTCCGTTCTGTAGATGCAAAACTGGATTTAATTCTAAACGGCTGGCTTAACAGAATCTAAATGGAAGGAGCAAAATCAATGTTCTCCAATCCCGACTTTCGAGTTTTTGACATCCATGCCCATCTGCCTTATAAACTTTTGCTTTCCTCATATAAAAACCATGAGTTGGTGACGCGATATGGCAAGGAACGAAGTGAGCGAATGCGACTAACCTGGGATTTCCCAGCGGTGGAGGAGCAGGGAGAGGAAGCAGCACGGCCGTTAATTGAACGGTGGGTAGAGGAATTGGACAAATACAATATTGCTGGACTTAACTTTCTGACGGCTCTGGATAATGACAATCTGGCTGAACAAATATCCTTATACCCGGATCGGTTTACCGGATTCGCCTATCATTCCATTGAAAATGAAGATGCATCCACAGAGCTGCGTCGGGCGGTTGATGAGCTCGGATTGCGAGGATACAAGCTATTTGGTCCCCTCACCCAGATTCCCTTTGACTCCCCTTCGCTTGATCCGGTGTGGGCGTTTCTTGCAGAGCGGCGCCTGCCTGTTCTGATTCATTTCGGCATGCTTGGTCATGCCGGAGGCATCGTTCATCATCCCAACATTAATCCGCTTGCCATCTTTAATACGGCCCGTGCTTATCCGGATATACCGTTCATCATCCCTCATTTTGGCGCAGGGTATTTCCAGGAGCTTCTGCATTTAAGCTGGAGCTGCCCTAATGTATACATCGACACATCCGGTTCTAATCAGTGGGTACGCTGGATGCCCTATGAGCTGAACCTGGAGACGTTATTCCGCAAAACATACGAGCTGCTGGGTCCGGAGCGAATCATCTTTGGGACGGATGCGAGCGGATTTCCGCGTGGTTATCCTTATCGTTATTTGCAGGATCAGGTGCGTGTATGCCGTGAACTTCGCTTCCCTGAAGCGGACATTGAACTCATCTTCGGAAATAACGCAAGACGTCTGTTGAAGCTGCCTGTTGGCAAAGCCGTCGGTTCCACCAACGCGTAAGCCAAGGAAATAGAGAACGTTATAACACTTTTGTTGCAAAAGAGGGGAGAGTGGCTTCACTTGACGAAATCCGGTTATTTTTCATTCAGGCCAAGCAAGACCCTGCAATTATTGATTGCAGGTTTACTCTTATTGAGCATTACAGCTTGCTCAACCAAGCCATCCGAAGAGTCCGGTTCAGCAGCTGTTACAGCTTCGGGTGATCAGACGGAGACGGAGCCCATCACGATTGAGTACTGGCAGTACGAATTTCCAGCCAAGGTTGAACTGATCAATACCTTAATCCAGGAATTCGAGACGGAACATCCCAACATCAAAGTCAAACAAACCAATTTTCCGTACGACCAGTACAATCAAAAGGTAGCTACACTGGTTCCCGCTGGAAAAGGACCGGATGTCATCAATCTGTATTACGGATGGTTGCCCAAATATGTGCAATCCGGTTATTTACAGCCGCTACCTGAAAGCAGCTTTCCGGGCATCGCCGAGGCATTTTTTCCTTTTGTGGATACAGCCAAATTAAACGGAAGCTATTATGCTTTGCCTACAGGCGTGAGAACGCTGGGGTTGTTTTATAACAAGGACCTGTTCACCAAGGCTGGACTTGATCCCGACAAACCGCCTACGACTTGGGAAGAACTTGTCTCGGATGCCAAGGCATTAACGGAAACGGACAAAAATGGGCAGTTGGTAACAGAGGGTTTCGCGTGGGAACCGGGTTCCCAGCTTCATCACTGGTTCCGAGACGGATTGTTATATCAAGCGGGAGGCAAAGATACGAGCGAGGATCGTCGGAAAATCCTGTGGAATGATACCCCTGCAGGGCTTGAAGCATTCAAGTATCTGGTTGATTTTGCAACCGTGCATAAGGTAGGAATTAACGGCTTTTACACCGATGATGCCAATGCATTCAAAACCGGTCATGCCGCAATCAATGTGGATGGTTCCTATCGATTGGGATCTATCAAAAAAGACGCTCCCGATTTGAATTTTGCTGTCGCACCGCTGCCGGGTTATAAAGGAAAATCCACACAGGCTTCATTCTGGGCGAATGCGATTCCAGCCAATGTTACCGGGGAGAAGCTTGAAGCAGCCACGGCATTTTTACAGTTTTTGATCAGCAAGGGCGTTCAGGAACAATGGGTGGAGAAGGTCGGTGAACTTCCCGCACAGAAAGAAGTTGCTCTTCAGGATAAGTATGTGAATGACCCGCTGCTTGGCCCTTTTATCTCCCAACTGAACGATGCCAACGCCCACTTCTTCATTGATGAGACGCAGGAGCGTACGTTGTTTGTGAACGCTGTGGATGAGGTGCTGCTTAATCATGTGCCGGAAGAGCAGGCTTTCAATGATCTGGTGACCAAAACCCAGAAGCTCTATGACGACTACTGGGCGAAACAGGATAAGAAAAAATAAGTTCTCATTCAAGGAGGCTGCGCAGCTATGAGGACTACCGGGGTGATCCCTTCGCGGCCGAAACGGCGTTTATGGTTCGGATCGGGAATTGGAAGACTCAATTACAGACATAAACAGCGGTTATTCATTTATGGCGGTTTGTTGATTCCGCTGATCTATTTTGTAGTCATCCGCATCTTACCGATTCTGTATTCCTTTAACGTAAGCTTTCGCGAATGGGGCATGCTGTCACCGGATAAACCCTTTGTGGGCTTTGATAATTATGCGACATTGCTAAGTGACCCTCTATTCCTCAAGTCGCTGGTGAACACAGGAATCTACGTCGTTGTTGGAGTGCCTGCACAGTTAATTGCCGGATTAATCGTGGCTCTTCTTCTCCAGCAAGTGGTGAAGCTGCGCGGATTGTTCAGGACGGCCTACTTTATCCCGTATGTAACCAGTGTAGTGGCGGTAAGCTGGATATTCCGGTGGCTGCTGATGAAGAACGGGATTGTAAATGCTCTATTTATAGAGTTGGGCCTTGGGCCGCAATCTTTCCTGTATTCGCCCACACAGGCCATCTTTTGGATTATTGCGGTGATGGTATGGCAAAATATCGGATTTCAGATGCTCATTTTCCTGGCGGGTCTGCAAAACATCCCCAAATTGTATTATGAGGCGGCTGCCATAGACGGAGCCACGGGTTGGCAGCGCTTTGTGCATATTACGATCCCTCTGTTGAACCCGGTCATGCTTCTATCTGTCGTCATGGCAAGCATCGGGTTTCTGCAATCCTTCACTCAGGTGCTGAATATGACTGGAGGCGGGCCGTTGGACTCCACCATATCTGTCGTGCTTCATATATACAATTTGGCTTTCAAGAGTTTTGATATGGGCCTGGCCTCGGCAGCCACCGTCATTCTGTTTGTCATCATATTCATGCTGACTCTGGTTCAGCTTAAAGTGCTTGGCAGTCGTTTTCAACAGGAGTAAAAGGAAGGAGGGTGCTTTACAAGCATGAGCAGATCTGCCGCATGGGCCGATACCCGAACAACACTCCGCTGGAAACGTTCCGGGTCACTGATCAGTTATGGTTTACTTACGCTCGGACTTGGGTTGATGGTGTTTCCGTTTCTATGGATGATATCGACGTCGTTCAAGACGCTGGATGAAATCTACTCTCTAAGCCTCATCCCTTCCAGAGTCACATGGGATAATTATGCGGCTATTTTTCAGGGAACTCCATTTCCCCGCTGGATGTTGAACAGTTTATATGTAGCCGTCATTGCCACCGTGAGCGTCTGCGTATTTGATTCCATTACGGG
This sequence comes from Paenibacillus sp. OK060, assembly GCF_900101205.1. Lineage (NCBI taxonomy): Bacteria > Bacillati > Bacillota > Bacilli > Caryophanales > Paenibacillaceae > Paenibacillus > Paenibacillus sp. OK060. The sequence goes on along the minus strand of NZ_FNFR01000005.1, from coordinate 385,665 downwards.
ATACATTCTGGCCAAATTTACGTTCTGGGGGAAACAGGTTATCTTTGTACTCATTCTAAGTACATTGATGGTGCCGACTGAAATGCTAATTATTCCATGGTATCTTGTATCCAGCAGTTTTAACGGTATGGATACCTACTGGGGGATTCTGTTTCCAGGTTTAATATCCGGGTTTGGCATTTTTCTAATGAAGCAATTCATGGAATCCCTTCCTTCCGAATTACTGGATGCGGCACGAATTGATGGCATGGGAGAATGGGGCATTTTCCTTCGGATCGCTGTTCCGCTGGTAAGGCCAGCGTTCGCTACCCTCTGCATTCTGACATTCCTGGGCAGTTGGAATTCATTCATCTGGCCGCTCATTATTACGCAGAGTGAGGAGATGTTTACGATTCCGGTCGGGATGGCTTTCTTCTCCAGCGAGGCTAAGGACAGCAGCAATTGGGTGCAGATTATGACTGGAGCAACACTTTCGGTTCTGCCATTGATCATTCTCTTTCTGTGTTTTCAGAAGCAGATCATTCGTGGTATTGCTACAACAGGTCTAAAATAGCATTAAAGCGACGGACATGTTTTATAGAAAAATAGAACCCTACAATACAATACAAAGCAAAACAAAACAGAGCCGGTTACCCCGTCAAGGGGGCCGGCTTTGTTCTTTCATGGAAATGGAAAAGCCATGCGTGCAATGAAGCGGTGCATTTTCCATATGGAAATGGGTGATTCGTCCATGGAAGGCCGGACCGACCTTGGATATAATCGGAGACTAAAGCCGTAGCAACCAGGAGGAATACTTCATTGAAACAAGTGATGAGACATGACGGAACAGAACCGGAGGTAACTTTGCCGGGAACCACCTTTTACCGCATGCGTGCAGAACAGACCAAAAGAGAGTACGAGATCAGAGTTTGGGTGCCGGAGAGCGCCCCGCCAGCTTCCGGATATCCCGTGATCTATCTACTGGATGCCAATGCGGTGTTTGGTACGATGGTTGAGGCCATGCGTGTACAATCTTTACGCCCGGAGAAGACCGGGGTTGTTCCGGCAGTTATTGTTGGCGTGGGGTATACAGCCCGGGAAGCCTTTCCACCGGACAGGCACTATGACTTTATGATGTTGGTTCCCGAAGAGGAATTACCCCGGAGACCGGATGGAGCAACTTGGCCGGAGCATGGCGGCGCTGAAGCATTCACCCAATTTATCGAGGAACAATTGAAGCCGGATATTGAACGACGCTATGCCATTGATAGGAGCAGACAATCCGTTGTGGGGCACTCGCTGGGCGGCTTATTTGTTTTGCAGTTGTTACTGGAACGTCCGGGAACATACCGAAATTACATTGCAGGTAGTCCGTCTCTTCATTGGAACTCGGCCTGGATCGCCCGGCAGCAAGAGACGTTTGCTTCCCGTATGCTGGATAATCGTATGAAAATTCACGTTTTACTTGCAGTAGGAGAACTGGAGGGGAGTCATCCCAGCGGGGTGATTGAACGTTCCCGAGTGTTTACCGAATGGTTGAACCATGCCGATGCTAGGGGAGTCCGCGCTGATTTTATCTGTTTTGAAGATGAAGGTCATATCTCGGTATTGCCTGTGTTGATCAACAGGGCACTGCGATTTGCATCCAGAGATTGAACGGGTTGAGTACCATCATGAAAGAACTAGTAGATGCGGGGGTCTCCGAAAATTTGATATACTGATGATAGTTATTGAGAATGGTTATCAAATGGAGGCCTATAAATAGATGATTTCCCCTAACTTATACCCTAATCAAGAGGTGGATTCCACGTATCTGCTCGACAGATTGACTATAAAATTGCGTGACATGGAGAAAATGAAATCCACTTCGGACTGGAACATTCCCCAGCAGCATACCTCGTCATATGTGCTTGTCATGGTCACAGGTGGTGAAGCCTTACTGACACTGGATCGGGGGTCTATCCATATCCATGCACAAGGCGTATATTCCTGTGTACCCGAATCCACTTTTGGACTGACCTCTTTCGGAGATGAAGGAGCCGAAGTAACGATCATGCGGTTTGACCTTTATCAAGAGCTGCATGATGATCCTGACACCTTGCATGTGGTTAAAGATACCCCGATGTTCAGATCTGGCAAGGAGCTGGCAGTGTCACCCACTGTTCAGCTCTCATTTATGTGCGAAGAAATACACAATCTGTGGCATAGTGGCAGGGCCATGGGGCAATTTCAGGCACATGTGCAGTTTCTCCAATTGCTTGCAAGCCTTACGGAAGCATCACCTCCGCACAAGGAAGATTCCCAGATGATGATCCAGCGTACCAAAGATTATATCGATGAGCATTCCAATGAGAATCTAACCGTGGAATATCTGGCAGGCATGGCCGGGCTGAGTCCGAAATATTATGTGGACCTGTTCAAGCGAAGATATGGAATGAGTACAACTGATTATATTTCTTCACTCCGCATTAACCGGGCAAAGCAACTGATGGCCGGTACTGAAATGCGTCTGCGGGATATTGCTCATCAGGTTGGATATCACGACGAATTTTACTTCAGTCGCAAATTTAAAAAAGCCATGGGAATATCCCCTTCGGTATATATGAACAGCCGCCGCCGTAAAATTGCCGCCTATCACATTGCGATTACAGGACATTTGCTGGCCCTGAACATGATTCCCTATGCGGCACCGCTGCACCCGAAATGGACATCGTATTATTATCGAATGTATGGCAAGGACATCCCTGTACATCTGAGTGCCTATCGGATTGACATGGAATGGCAATCCAAAATTCAGGCTCTGCAGGAGCATCAGCCTGACCTGATTATCAGTTACGACCACTTGCGACCTGAGGAGAAAGCACAGCTTGAAAGTATTGCGCCGGTTCATTACCTCACGGTCTCAGATCACAACTGGCGTTCACAGCTTCAGATTCTGGCTGAACAACTGGGGGCACAGCAGGATGCCAAGAGTTGGCTGGAAACTTATGATCATAAGGCGGACCAGGTCAAAACGATGATGCATCAAAAGCTTGGCAACGAGAAGGTAGTCGTTGTCCGTTTGTTAAAACATCAGTTCACACGTTATTGTTCACCATCCATGTTGGAAGTGTTATATGGAGATTTGGCAGTCAAACCAGCTCATGTTAGTGAGGAAGGGGAGATATATAACGAGCCGATTACGCTGGAACAACTGGATGAAATGCAGACGGATTGGATATTTCTGATGGTATGTCAGGAGAGTGAGACGTTATCCTTCTGGGAGGATGTGCAGAAAACCTCCTTGTGGCAAAATATAAAATCTGTTCAGAATAACCGGTTGTTCATCATCCCGGCTGATCCCTGGCTTGAGAACTCGCCCCTCGCCAACGAACGCATCCTGGACGATCTGATGGATCGCTATCGGTGAAAAATCCATAGAGATTCAGGACAGAGTCCATGGTTCTGTCGGTCAATCTTGTTTATCATTCAATAATGATTATTATTCTCAATTAGAATAATCGAAATTGAAGGGGGATCACCAGAGATGAAAAAGAAATTGGGGTTATGTTTGGTAATGATATGTATGCTCGCTGTATTGGGAGCGTGCGCCAATAAAGAGGACGCGTCAGGGACTGCGGAGAATTCGGCCTCGACTGGAACAACGGCGACGACCAATGAAACGGATACAGCTGAGGCAGCTGAAGGCACAAGAACTATTAAATACTTAGATCAGGAGTACACGGTTCCGACAGAGGTTAACCGTATTGTAATTACCGGTTCCATGGAAGCCATGGAGGATGCACTGGTTCTTGATGTACATCCGGTAGGGGCTATTACTTTTGGCGGCGAATTCCCGGAGATGTATGCTTCTATCACGGATCAAGCTGAGTCCATTGGGCAGAAGATTGAGCCTAACTTTGAGACCATTCTGTCCCTGAAACCGGATATTATCCTGGGTTCTACGAAGTTTAAACCTGAAGTGGCCGAGCAGTTAAGCAAAATTGCGCCATTTATTCAGGTGTCTCATATTGCTACGGATTGGGAGTCGAACCTTAATCTGCTGGCTGAGCTGACAGGCAAACAGGAACAGGCCAAACAGGAAATTGAACAGTATAAGGCTGCTTTGACTACTGCCCAGGCTGAACTTGGGGACAAACTGGAAAACAAAAAGGTGTTGGCAGTACGTATTCGTAACGGACAAATGTATGTGTATCCTGAGTCTGTCTTTGTGAATCCGATTCTGTATGGAGACCTTGGATTCCAGGTTCCGGCCGAGATTCAGGCAGCCAAAGCACAGGAAGCACTTTCGGTAGAGAAGTTTGCAGAGATGAACCCGGATTATGTGTTTTTACAATTTGAGACATCCGAGAACTCCGACACCCCGAATGCCCTGACAGATCTACAGAACAACCCGATTATCCAGAAGACAACTGCGCTGAAGGAAAATCATGCTTTTGTTAATGTCATTGATCCATTGGCTGAAGGTGGTCCGGCCTGGAGTCGTATTGAATTCCTGAAAGCAGCAGTTGAGCAGTTATCCAAATAATTAGAGCAAGGCGTGTATACTCCTATGCAAAAAAGAAGATTGAATCCGGTGGTGCTGTTCGCAGCAGCACCTCTGTTCATTGCAGTTACCATTCTGGCGTCCGTTATGTACGGAGCCAAGAGCATTGACGTTTCGACCATAATGGCAGCCATTTTCCATTTTGATACAGACAGCATCGATCACCAGATCATCGTGTCATCCCGGCTCCCGCGTGTTATTGGTGCTCTATTAATCGGGGCTTTTCTGGCGGTGTCAGGTGCGCTCATGCAGGGGATGACAAGAAACTATCTTGCATCCCCTTCCATTATGGGGGTATCCGATGGATCGGTAGTGGTCATCACCTTATGCATGGTATTTATGCCGAATACGTCATCTCTTGGTCTTATATTTTACTCTTTGGCGGGATCGGCACTTGGAGCAGGACTGGTATTTTTCATAGCCTGGTTACTGCCGGGCGGCATGTCGCCTGTTCGGCTTGCCATTCTGGGAACGATTATTGGGACATTCCTCGGTGGTGTATCTCAGGCAGTAGCTACCTATTATCAGGTGTCTCAAACGATCAGTTTCTGGTATAACGCCAGATTGCATCAGATGGACCCGGGCATGATCAAGCTGATTATTCCATTTGCTGTGGTGGGACTGGCGTTAGCCATCATCCTCTCCAAGTCTATTACCATTCTGTCGATGGGCGATGATGTGGCAACAAGCCTGGGGCAGCGTACCGGATGGGTTAAGGCTTTATCGATACTGAGTGTGGTTATCCTGACTGGAATATCTGTGGCTTTGGCGGGCAAAATCGCTTTTGTCGGTTTGTTGGTTCCGCATATTACCCGATTTCTCTTCGGGGTAGATTACCGCTGGATTATTCCGTGCTCCGCTCTGCTGGGCGGATTCTTTTTGGCCTGGTGTGACATCTTGAGTCGTTTCATTAACTCTCCGTTTGAAACACCAATTGGAGTCGTCACCGCATTATTTGGCGTTCCCTTCTTCCTTTATCTGATCAAAACCAAAGGAGGGGGAAAACATGCCTGAACCGCAGCGGGGAAGATTATGGGCCGTCATTTTCATAAGTTCAATAATCATTGCAGCAGCCGTTTATATCAGTTTGACTAACGGTGCGTTTGACATATCGGTGATGGATGTGGTCAAAACGTTATTACGGCTGGACCCTGTCCATGAGCATGATCTGGTCATTTTTGATTTCAGGCTACCGCGAATTGTCATTGCATTACTGCTTGGCCTGGGACTCGGGATTGCCGGAGCTGTAATTCAGGGTATTGCGCGCAATCCGCTTGCTGACCCCGGCATGCTTGGTATTAACGCAGGTGCTGGAACAGCAATGGTGCTCTTTATGCTTCTGTTTCACGGGTCCATAACGGGTACAGGATGGTTGTCCGTTATGGCGATGCCGCTGTTTGGCCTGGTGGGTGGATTAACCGCAGTTATTCTCATCTTGTGGTTTGCTCAGGAGCGCGGACAGTTGGATTCCCAAAGGCTCATTCTGGTCGGGATTGCCATCGGTTCAGGTTTTAGTGCAATTACGCTTTATCTTTCCCTAAAGATGAACCCGTCCGATTTTGAGATGGCTACCGTCTGGCTGACAGGCAGCATTTATAATGCCAATTGGCGATACATATCGGCGATGATTCCATGGCTGGTTCTGCTGATTCCATTGCTTTGGGCTAAATCCCGTGTGCTGGATGTCATGCAGCTGCAGGAGGCCAGCAGCATGGGACTCGGTGTGGATGTTCATCGGGAGAGAAAAATATTGTTGCTGGGCAGTGTTGGGCTCGTCAGTGCCTGTGTTGCCGTATCCGGGAGTATCGGATTTGTTGGGTTAATCGCTCCTCATATTGCACGGCGGCTGGTGGGGCTTCACCATAAACGGGTCATTCCGATATCCGGGTTGGTTGGCATGGCGATGGTTGTTGTAGGGGATTTGATCGGCAAAACGGTATTTGCCCCGGCAGAACTGCCTGTGGGCATCGTCATCTCCATTATTGGCGTTCCTTATTTCATCTTTTTACTGCTCAAAAACCGGATGTAACAAGCCAGATTTGAAACAGGAGGGAAGGGTTCCATACATGAGTAAATGGGTACAGGAGTCGGTTAATGGCTGGACGCTCCATCTGCTGCTTCCGCCATCTTACAAAGAGGGAGATCGTCATTACCCGGTCGTTTATATTCAGGATGGAGGTGCGGTAGCCAAAGCCTGCAGCAATCTGCTGGATCATTCTTTTCGCTCCGGAAAATTGCCTGAATTGATTTTGGTTGGTATTGAACCTCACAATCGCAACGATGACTACACACCATGGCCTGTACCAGCGCTGCATGCATCCTTTTCGGCCTTTGGCGGTCAGGGAAGCATATATCTGAAGGCGATCACTGAGCAGCTGAAACCGTATGTGGACTCGTCTTACCGTACTCTTGCAGATTCAGAGAATACAGGTATACTTGGCTGTTCACTCGGTGGGCTGATCTCTCTGTTTGCGGCGATGGAATTCCCTCATATCTTTGGAAAGGTTGGGGCGTTATCAGCCTCAATGTGGTATGAAGGTTTCCTCGATTATATGAGTGACTATTCCTGGGCTGAACGCCGCGGGTTGAAGCTGTATATGTACGTTGGGAGTCTGGAAGGTGTGTACAAGGCTAATGCCCAAGCACAAATGCTGGAAAATACACGTTCTGCGTGTCGCATGATTTTGGCCCAGGGCTATCCTGCCGAGCGGCTGAATTATGTGGAGGAAGAGGGCGGGACGCATGATCTTTTATTTTTTGCCAAGCATCTGCCTGAAGCATTAACCTGGTTGTTTCAGTGAGCATAGGGCTTAGTAAGCGCTCATTCTGTTTGGATATCGTCACACCTCAGCTTGTCCTTCCGAATTCGCCCATGCTATATTGGGGAGATGTGAGGAGATGAGGATATGAAGCTGGTGTCCTGGAATGTAAATGGATTGCGGGCATGTGTTACCAAAGGATTCATGGATTATTATAACGAGAGTCAAGCCGATATTTTCTGTGTGCAGGAGACCAAGCTGCAGGCAGGACAGATCGAAATGGATCTGGGTGAAGACGTATATCAATACTGGAATTATGCTGTCAAAAAAGGATACTCCGGCACAGCCATATTTACCCGGATCAAGCCGCTATCTGTCTGGTATGGGATCGAGGAAGATAGCGAACCGGAAGGCCGAATGATTACGCTGGAGTTTGATCATTTTTATCTCATCAACGTATATACCCCCAATGCGAAGCGGGATCTGACCAGACTTCCTTACCGTTTGGAATGGGAGGATCGGTTCAGAGGGTACGTGCTGCAATTGGAGCAGACCAAGCCGGTTATCGTATGTGGTGACCTGAATGTAGCCCATCAGGAGATCGACCTGAAGAATCCGAAGCCGAATCTGGGCAACTCGGGATTCACGCTGGAAGAGCGAGGCAAAATGACCGATCTGCTGGCTGCCGGATATGTGGATAGCTTCCGTCATCTGTACCCGGATCGCACGGATGTGTTCAGTTGGTGGTCGTACATGCCCAAGGTAAGAGAGCGTAATGTTGGATGGCGGATCGATTATTTTCTTGTGTCCAATCAGCTGGCTCCGAAGGTGTCAGAGGCGCATATTGATTGCCATGTCATGGGCAGTGATCATTGCCCGGTGGGTCTCACGTTGCAATTGTAGATTGCAGAGGGTTTATTTGGCTTTTTACAAAATGAATATCATCAAAACCGCAGGTTTCCGTTATCGGGAATTCGCGGTTATTTTACGTTGTCTATATGATTATCTTCCCTTTGGTACAGGTCTCAATGGTATTTTTCATCCTGCGGGTAGGGGGTGGAACTAGACTTAGGTTGGGGAAAGAACTGGACCCGGGATCGTTCCGTTTCCACCCGTACTTGGGTAAGATTGAAGAATACATATAGAAGATGATTCGGGTAAGGGGTAGAGAACGATGAAGAAGGGGTTACGGAGAGGTTTGAAGGGGCTGGGTGGCCTGATGCTGGCAACAGGACTTCTGCTGCTGGTAGGTACCGCGTACGAGGCGTATCAGTCGACACAGGACATGAAATCTTATACTGCACCAGGCAAGATGTATGAGGTGAGCGGACGTAACATGCATCTCTATACAACGGGAAGAGGAAATGCGACAGTTGTTCTCGCTTCAGGCTGGGGTACGCCCAATCCGTATGTTGATTTCAGCCCGCTATATAACAAGTTGAAATCCCAGGTGAAAATTGCGGTGTATGATCGGTTCGGTTACGGGTATAGCGATTATACGGATCGGCCACGTGATATCGATACCATTACAGAGGAAATCCATCAATTGCTGCGAGTATCCGGCCAACGTCCGCCATATATCATGGTAGGTCATTCTCTAGGATCGCTGGAGACCTTGCGATTCGCACAAATGTATCCCGATGAGGTAGCTGGCATGGTCATGATTGATGGAGGAAGTCCCGAATATTACAGCACTGTGGCTATGGAGCAATCGGATTGGTATTTCGATTCAGCCCGTCTTCTGGTGAAAACAGGAATTGTGCGGACATTGCTGCATTCGGATCGGTTAACCGAATCTTTGGTCGTTAACCCGGATCTCGTTACGGAGTCAATGAGAAAGGCAGCCACCATATCCACACTCAAGCATGCTTACAATGACAACGTGATTGGAGAGATGCGCAATTCCAAGACGAACGTAGCCCATATCTTGGAGCATAAAAAGGAATTCTCCTTCCCGCTAACCATTCTGACGGCCGGTTCAGAGAAATCGAGCGAAGGCAGCCGGGCATGGCAGGCAGATCAAGCCGATTTTGCTTCATGGTCCAGTCAAGGAACACAGGTCACTGTGGCACACGCCAAACACGATATTCATAACAGTCAGCCGGATATTGTCGCCAATGAAATTTTGGAGTTGGTGAGGCGGTCCGGTGAACTATGAAGAACATAATCCAGCCAAAATATAGCAAACAAGATGAGGAGGTAGGATGGATGAAAAAGATCAGAACCGCTTCAAGATTCCTTTCCTTACTCCTGGCAAGTTGTCTGTTGTCTCTAACGGTATTGTCCGTTTCCGTCTTGTTTGCTACTTCTTCCGTGGATGTCATACCTTTTATCCATTCGGTTGGACGTGATTAGAATAAAAGGAATATATCAGGCCTTGCTGCTCTGCATGCAAGGTATTTTTATTTCAAACTGGAAACCTGACAATTTACATGTTATGTTATATCATTATACTAGATAAAGTAGGCAACTATAGATGAAGACAGGAGAGGATTGAACATGGTCAAAGTTGGTATCGTAGGTTACGGAAATCTGGGCAAAGGTGTAGAGAAAGCTATTACTCAAAACCCGGATATGGAGCTTGTTGCTGTATTTACACGTCGTAACCCGGAGCAGATGGTTGCAGAAGGTACAGAGGTTCGTTTCGAACATATCTCTGCTGCTGAGCAATACATAGGCAAAATTGATGTGATGATTCTGTGTGGAGGTTCGGCAACCGATCTTCCGGAGCAGACACCTGCAATTGCAAAATTGTTCAATACGGTGGATAGCTTCGATACACATGCCAAAATCCCTGAATTCTATAAAGAAGTTAACGCTGCGGCAGAGCAAGGTGGCCATGTGAGCGTCATTTCCACAGGTTGGGACCCAGGCTTGTTCTCCATGAACCGACTGCTTGCTCAATCGATCCTGCCAGAAGGTAAAGAGTACACGTTCTGGGGTAAAGGAGTAAGCCAAGGTCACTCCGATGCCATCCGTCGTGTTCCTGGCGTTAAGGCTGGTGTGCAATACACTGTACCTGTTGAAGAAGTAATCAACAGCATTCGTGCTGGGGAGACCCCAGAATTGACCACACGTGAGAAGCATCTGCGTCAATGCTATGTAGTTGCAGAAGCTGGTGCAAATCAGGACGAGATTCGTGAAACGATTGTATCTATGCCTAACTATTTCTCGGATTACGATACAACGGTGACGTTTATTACTGAAGAGCAATTGAAGGCTGAGCATGAAGGCATGCCGCACGGTGGATTTGTCATTCGTAGTGGAGTTACAGGCGCAGGCCAGAAACAAATTATTGAGTTTGGTCTGAAGCTCGACAGCAATCCTGAATTTACCGCAAGTGTACTGGTGGCTTATGCAAGAGCCGCACAACGTTTGAGTCTGGAAGGACACAAAGGGGCTAAGACGGTATTTGATATCCCACTCGGTCACCTGTCTCCTAAATCGGCTGAGGACCTTCGCCGCGACTTGCTGTAGTCCGTTAATTCATTACCGCAGTTGTAAGACCTGATTATTCATATCTAAAATGTAATACAACACAAACAGCTCGTCCTTCTAAACAGAGGGACGAGCTGTTTGTGTTATACATACGAATCAGTGCATATTCATGGTTTATTCATATTCATTCATAATTCATACTTCATCTTGGGACAGTCTTCCCTACAGCCAGTGTGAGGGAATGTTTAAATGATCCGGCAACTTGGTATCTGCACTGCCTTTTGCCGAGTTGAGCTGGGATTGCGTCAGAAAGATGCTGCCTCTCAGATCCGCTCCACCCAGATTCGCATCCCGCAAGTCAGCCCCAATTAGATCGGTCTTTCTCATATCTGCGTTTCGTAGGTCAGCCGCTATCATTAATGCACCTCTGAAGCTCGCTCCCCGAAGGTCAGCTCCTTTTAGATTGGCACCCAGAAAGTCTCTTCCGATACGCTTTTTGGTCTTCGATTTGGAAGGCTCCTTACCCGAAGCTGGGACCTTTGCCCGCACCATCTCGCTGGCCAATACAAGCAGTTCGTTCACCACCGCCCGATGTACGGGAATATCGAGACGTAATATGGCAGATGGCTCCAGATCGGTCAGTCGGTTCGTTTCCACATATACGTCCTTCAACGCGGCATGGATGGATGATGTTTCCGGCAGCTGTAGCATTTCATTGATATAGCTCATCATCTCATGAAGCTGCTTCATGACAGGCAAGCAATCGAACATTTCAGCAGCTGATTCGGGATGATTACGCCAATCCTTGCCCGCATATGTAATTTGTGATAGTTTCTGCCCAGCCCCGAAACAATCGTAGACTGTGCAGCCCTTGAACCCTTTCTGTCGCAGCTGTGTATGGATGCCGCAGCGGTTATCGGTACGGAGATTGGAACAGGGGGTGCCGCTGGATTTATCAAAAGCAAAGTCTGAGGATTTGCCATACGGCAAGGCGACACAGCATAGACCAAAACATTGCTCACAGTCTGCGCTTAAATGCAGAGTAGCCTGATTGCTACTGAATGCTTGGTTAGTCATTTATACACTTCCTTTAATTAAAAAAAATGCTATTTTAAGGTCAGTACAACTTTACCATTACACTGGATTTCGATCAATTCCGATATGGATCACATGGCGATCCTGATACCGGATTAAACTCCATAAATGACAGGTAGGAATGTAAAATAACCGCCTCCCGTGATGGAAGGCGGTTTATTTAGTTAGTTAACAACTGTAACACAATTAGAATTAGACGATACCTTGCGCAAGCATGGCGTCTGCAACCTTCAGGAAGCCAGCGATGTTCGCTCCCGCAAGCAGGTTACCTGCACAGCCGTACTCATCCGCTGCCTGAACACAGCTAGTGTAGATGTCAGACATAATGTCATGCAGCTTGGCGTCCACTTCTTCAAATGACCAGGACAACCGCATGCTGTTCTGCGACATTTCAAGTGCGGACACGGCAACTCCGCCAGCATTAGCCGCTTTGGCTGGTCCAAACAGAACGCCTTCTTTATGGAAAACGTCAATCGCAGCCAGAGTGGAAGGCATGTTCGCTCCTTCACCAATCGCTTTAACTCCGCCTTGCACGAGCAATGCAGCAGCCTGTTCGTCGATTTCATTTTGCGTTGCACAAGGCAGCGCGATATCACAAGGGATAGACCAGATGCCTTCACAGCCTTCGGTATACACGGCATGTGGATGCTCTTTGACATATTCGCTGATCCGCAGACGATCAACCTCTTTTAATCTTTTTACGGTATCCAGATTGATTCCTTGAGCGTCATAGATATAACCACCAGAGTCACTACACGCGACAACATTAGCTCCAAGCTCTTGAGCCTTCTGAATGGCATAGATGGATACATTACCCGAACCGGAGACAACCACGGTGCTGTCCTTGAAGCTCAGTCCTTTAGATGCCAACATTTCCTTCACAAAGTACACGCATCCGAATCCGGTAGCTTCCTTACGTGCAAGACTTCCTCCGTATAGGAGCCCTTTACCTGTAAGAACGCCAGCTTCGTGTCCACCGCTGATGCGTTTGTACTGTCCGAACATATAACCGATTTCCCGTGCACCTACACCGATGTCCCCGGCAGGTACGTCCGCATCGGAACCGATATATTTGTACAGCTCAGTCATGAAGCTTTGAGTGAAACGCATGACTTCCAGATCTGATTTTCCTTTTGGATCGAAGTCGGAACCACCTTTACCACCGCCGATTGGCAGGCCAGTCAGGGCATTCTTGAAAATTTGTTCAAATCCAAGGAATTTAACGATTCCCGAGTAAACGGAAGGATGGAAACGAAGTCCACCTTTATAAGGACCAATTGCGCTGTTGAACTGAACACGGAATCCACGGTTTACTTGTACCTTGCCTTGATCATCTACCCAAGGCACGCGGAACGTAATGACACGTTCTGGCTCAACAAGCTGTTCAAGCAAGCCATTTTCCCGATATTTCGGGTGAGCTGCAATGACAGGAATAAGCGAGTCCAGGATCTCTTTGACAGCCTGATGGAATTCACTTTCCTGTGGATTTCTGGCGATAACCGATTCGTAAACGGAATGAACATACTCTGCGGCAGTTACTTGAGTTGAATCCTTAGTTATAGTCGACACTTTTTCAATGCACTCCTTTATTGTGTTAAAGTCTTGGGATGGCTATTTGTATAAATTGCATAAAAGTTTGTAGTTAAATATACAGGAAACAAAATAAAAATACGAGATGAAAACCCATAAAATGTTTTTTATGACGTTATTAAAATCTTCTATGGATCTGTCATATGATGTAAAGGTTAAGTTTGGAAGCTGAATGGACGCCCCTTTTATCGTTATACAAGGCAAAGTTAACGGAATAGCTGGATTAAAAAATTAGTTTTGGTAAGATGGTAGTAAGACCGCGGTATCCGTGGTTTTTTTATCTATATGAAGGAGGAGAACAACATGATGAAGAAAAACATGCGAATCAACATGGAGAACAGGGCTTGTATAGGAGGTGAGATTTATTATGAACCATAGGACCTCCTTTCAAAATTGCAGAGAAATGCTGGTGAACCAGCTCATTATATTCGGTGAAGAGAAAAGAACATTTCTCGACGCCTATTTTGACGTGCGTGATCCGGAACGCTCGCAGATGGAACGCCTGCTTGCGAACTATACAACGTGTGTGGAGAAGCTGCTCCTTGGTTCGGATGAAGCTCTGGACTCGGTGGTACTTATCGGTAGTTTGATCCGTTTTGATTACGTTGACTTCCATACATCTGATTCATTCAACATTGTTATGCCGGATGACGCGGACCCGGATGCGGGGCATATTTCCTTCCTCTCCCCTGTGGGGCGGCAATTATTGCTTGGGCTCAAGGGAGAAGTGAGGTCGATTAATATACCGGCTGGCTCCATGCGAGTACGCATTACGGATATTACGTTAAACAATGAGTCCTTGAATCGGATGTCCACTGGGGGTGCAGATCATGCACTTTAAAGAGACGGATTTGCCGGGAATTGGACGCAAATATTGGTTGCACACACGCAGCGGTGAGCATCTGGTCATCGTTATCCATAATGATGAGCGACGTGACCTGTTTCACATGGAATCAGGCGATTCGCCTGAAGAATTGGGAGATATGGTGTCACTGGTCACACTGGATGATGATGAGGCACGTGCGGTTGCGGCTATTGTCGGTGGCATGACGTACAAACCAACCTTTCAGGATGAGCGTGAAGTTATGCTGGAGGGACTGTTAATTGAGTGGCTCCGTATTGAGCCGCATTCAGAGAGCATAGGAAGATCGATCGGAGAACTGAATATTCGCCAGGCAACAGGAGCAGTTATTCTTGCTGTGGTGGAGAAGAACAGGATGAAGCAGTTTAATCCAGGTCCGGACTATACCTTTACCGCGGGAGCAACGGTTGTTGTCGCTGGTGAACGGGATCAGATCAAACTGTTAAAACAGTTGTTATCCAATGGACGGCTCTAGCCTATGGATATGCTCATATTCGAAGTGGGAATTGCCGTTGCGCTGATTACACTTACGGGGCTAATATCTGCAAGATTACGATTTTCGGTCATTCCTTTCTATATTCTGATTGGTATGGCTGTTGGACCGCATGCACCACAGATCGGCATTGTGGATTTGCGTTTTATCGAAAGCTCGGAATTTATTGAATTTATGGGCAGGCTGGGTATTCTGTTTTTGCTCTTTTATCTGGGATTGGAATTTTCGGTCTCCCGCCTGATGAAGTCGGGCAAAGCCATTCTGACCGGAGGTATGTTCTACGTTGGACTAAATTTTGCTTCCGGTCTGCTGCTAGGATGGTTCATGGAACTGCCACTCAAAGAAACGTTAGTTGTCTGTGGTATTATGACGAGTTCTTCCACAGCTATTGTGGCTAAAGTACTCGTGGATCTGAAGCGCACGGCGAACCCGGAGACGGAGATTATTATGGGCATGATCATGTTTGATGATCTGTTTATTGCCATCCATATCTCGATTCTGACGGGGCTTGTACTTAGTGGGGCTACCTCATTCCTCAGCGTCTTGCTCGTATCCTTGTCTGCGCTGCTCTTTATTGTGCTATTTCTAATCATAGGCAGGAAATGCATCAAGTATATTGATAAGGCACTCAACATCAAGTCATCGGAGTTGTTTCTGCTTACCGTTATGACGCTGCTCTTTCTGGTGGCGGGTTTCTCGGAAACGCTGCATGTAGCCGAAGCGATTGGAGCTCTGATGATGGGGCTGGTTCTGGGGGAGTCCAGACATGCCAGCCGAATTGAGCATCAGATTATGCCGTTCAAAGATTTCTTTGGGGCGATCTTCTTTTTCAGCTTTGGCCTGACCATTGAACCTTCGACCCTTGGCGGAGCCGTTGGAATGACCGTGATTGCCGTTATTCTGACCATTGCCAGCAACTATGGTGCGGGCATGATCGCTGGCAGACTCTCCGGGATGTCTCCACGCGCTTCTCTTAATGTGGGATTCACGCTGGTGTCCCGTGGAGAGTTCTCTATCATTATGGCGAATATCGGCAAGGCAGGAGGCCTGATGGCATCCATTCAGTCTTTTGCCGTGTTATATGTGTTGATTCTGGCAGTGCTTGGCCCGATCCTGACGAAAGAATCACCTTGGATCTACAGTCAATACGCTCGCTTGAGGAAAAGAATGAGGGGGAAAGAGACGGGATGAATTGTGCATCTGTTTGCCACGTCTTTACAGCGTAGGTTAATACACAAATGCAAACACGCTTTGAATCTAATCCACTGCTAAACCGTACACGCCACACTACTTGGAGTATATTCTCTCCTTGGTGTGGCGTTTATTGTATCGGGGAATGTACCATCCCTTTATTGACAGATGTATGAAGGCTGTTATACAAAGAAGTATACTTATGGAAGTAGGCTTAATGTAAGGTCGTGCAATGCACGGCCTTTTTTGGCTATATAGGATCAGTCTCATTCAATCTGAATGAGACTGATCTATCACAAGAGGAGAATGAACAGCATGGATAATCTGCCTTCATATCATTCATCACATCATTATTGGAAACAGTATCAAGCCTTTTTCCCGGAAGAATTCAGGCTAGGGGACCATGCGAATCCTGAAGAGGAGTGGTGGGAATCGAACGGGGTTCATCTGCACATCGATCGTCTGCCCGCGCCCGAGTCGCCGATCAAAATTCTGTTCATTCACGGAGCTGGAGGCAATGGCAGGTTGCTCGCGCCTTATGCTCGAATGTTGCAGCTCCGAGGCTATGAGGTAGTATCGCCAGATCTTCCACCGTATGGACTGAGCTATCCGTTGCCTGGGACACGTCTCAATTATGAACTATGGATCAAGCTGCTTGTTTCACTCGCTGATTGCGAATTTAGGAAAGACGGCAAGCCGATCGTGGCATTGGGAAGCAGCATCGGAGGTATGCTGGCTTATCACATGAGTGCACGCAGTGAGCACGTACAAGGCTTGATTGTAACGACATTTGTGGACACGAGTGATGCGGATATGCGTGACCAGCTTGCACCAAACCGTTTGGTGAGCCGATGGGGCAAACGTATGATGGATCGGTTTCCGGCTTTACTGGATCATATACGTATCTCTGTGAAGCAAGTATCGCGTATGCAGCTGATTACCAATAATTCGGAGTTAACCCAACTTATTATGAAAGATCCACAGGCGGCATCGACACGTGTCCCGTTGGAACTATTAAGAACATTCCTGAATAAGAAGCCGGAGGTAGATCCGGAACAGTTTGGCCAATGTCCCGTACTGCTGGTTCACCCCGAACTGGACCCGATGACACCATTACAGTTCAGCCAATCTTTTTTTGATCGATTGAAGGTGGAAAAGGAATGCGTAGTGTTGGAAGGAGCGGGCCACTTCCCTATAGAACAGCCAGGGCTGAATCAATTGGAAGAAGCCGTGTTACGATTTTTACATAAGATTGAAGCTCAACATTTATGAAAGTTGAATTCGAATGTTCTCTATATGAACCGCGACCCCGCCCACTTGAATCTTTGTAATTTCATTGGACATGCCCAGTGTTAATCTGGCTTGAATCTCCGAGGGACGGTTCATAGTATACCCTTGTCTAATCGTATAGATTGTATCGTGGGGATCTGAAAGTTGGTTGTATTTATGTAAATAACAGAGTAAAGCACCGTTAGAAGTACCAGTTGCGCTCTCTTCCGGGATATCGTAAAGGGGAGCAAAGTTCCGGCATTCTGCCAGAGTACTCTCTTTATCTGGTTCGACTGCAAACACGTGATAACCTACGACATGGTTAGCTTTGCTAATTTCAGCGATAAGCTTAAAATCAGGAATGATTTTTGACAGAACATCAACATGGTTAACCGCAATCAAGATATCGCGCAATCCGGTAGATACGATCTGTACAGGTAATTCAGCGTGTAAATCATGTGTGGAAATACCCAGAGAATCTGCAATGCCTTGTCGGTCAACGATCTCTCCAAACTCCGGAAGCGCCTGAGACAGATAGACTTCACCATTGTTGTGGACAACTACTTCAAGTATTCCGGCTAACGTCTCCAGCGTGTATACACCTACATCAACGATATGCTGTGCTTTCATTAAATAAAATAAGGCAATCGTTGCATGTCCGCATAGATCAACTTCATCACTAGGGGTGAAGTAACGAACTTTGAAATCAGCCTGATCCGATGGCATAACAAACGCGGTCTCTGAGAATCCAACTTGTCTGGCAATCTCCTGCATCTGGGAGTCGGACAAGTGTCCTGCTTGTAAAACAACGCCTGCGGGGTTTCCGCCTAGAGGCTTATCCGAAAATGCATGTAACGTACTTACTTCAATTTCCACATCTCTACCTCGCTTGTTCAGTTATTTAAGTTCAACAGTTCTTCATTATATCACGGTTCCTAATCGGGATTGTGAACCCAAACCTGCTGCGAATTCATGAATATAGGTCAAGTGAACGTTCGGGAAGGGTAATGAAGAAGGAGAGCATAACGATAATGCTATGGAAAGGCTGGGATCTCTAATGAAAGCAATTGTGATTGAAAAGTTCGGTGGAGCGGAACAATTGAAGGAAAAGGAAATGCCGAAGCCGGCATGTGGAGTGAACCAGGTGCTAATCCGCATTCATGCTACTTCTGTAAACCCGGTGGATTTTAAAGTCAGACAAGGCCATATGAAAGAGGCAGCAGATTCTTTCCCACTAATATTGGGCGGGGATGTGGCCGGGACAGTGACTGAAGCGGGTTCCAATGTCACTAGGTTCAGAGCGGGCGATCGCGTATTTGCCCGTCCTCGTCATTTCGGGACCTATGCAGAATATGTGGCTGTGGATGCGGACATCATTGCCCGTATTCCGGAAAATCTGAGCTTCGAGGAAGCAGCTGCCATACCGCTAGCAGCCATGACGGCCTGGCAGGCACTTGTTGACCATGGACGGCTTGCCAAAGGGCAGAAGGTCCTCATTCACGCGGGAGCAGGTGGTGTAGGAACCTTTGCTATTCAGATTGCCAAATATCTTGGCGCTGGAGTGGCTTCCACGGCGAGTGAATCGAATGAAGAGTTGCTTCGTTCGCTGGGAGTGGACCATTTTATCAATTATAAAAAAGAAGATTTCTCGGAGATTCTCTCCGGGTATGATGTCGTGCTGGACACGATGGGTGGCGATATTCAACGTGATAGCTTCAAGGTATTAAAGCCAGGTGGGCATCTGGTATCACTTGTGGAACAACCGGATGAAACGCTGGCTAAGGAAGCCGGTGTAACCGCCAACGTGTTCATGATGGAACCCAAAGGGGACCAACTCGATCAGTTGGCTGAGCTCGCTGCTGAGGGCAAGCTGAGACCCATCATTGATGAGACATACCCCTTGAGTGAACAAGGACTGCGTGAAGCGCACGAAAAAAGCGAAACCCATCATACACGCGGAAAACTGGTCATTCGAGTAGAATAGATGAGGGTTATCTTTGAAGGTTTCAAATTTAAAAACTTTACTGACGGAAGATGTCAGTGAAGTTTTTTTATAATAGGGGTATCCACTAGAAGGGAAGTGCACTATGCATACAAAAAAAGCATATCTTTATGTATTTGATACGATGTCAGACTGGGAGGTAGGTTATTTAATTGCTGAATTAAACTCGGGAAGGTATTTTAAGAAAGGGCTGGCGGCGATAGAGGTGGTTGCTGTTGGCGTTGATAAAAGTCCCGTGACTACCATGGGGGGATTGGAAATATTACCTCGCATTTCAGTTGATGAGTGTATGTTGGAAAGTACGGATGTATTGATTCTTCCAGGCGGAAATACTTGGATGGAATCCATTCACGAGCCCATATTAAAAAAAGCTTCGACATCTTTGGAAAAAGGTCATGTTGTTGCGGCAATATGTGGTGCAACCGTTGGACTTGCGAGGGTGGGATTGCTAGACTCCAGAAGGCATACAAGCAACGATCTGGAATATTTGAAAATGATTTGTCCTCATTACATTGGAGAAAAATACTATGAAATGGTACCGGCCGTAACGGATGGCAATTTAGTTACTGCATCGGGCATAGCTCCTTTGGAATTTGCGATGCTTGTATTGAAGGTACTAGATGTATTTACACCGGAGACTTTAGATTCGTGGTTCAATCTATATCAGACTCATGAACCAAAATACTTCTTCGAGTTAATGAATTCTATCAAATAGCTAACATTTCGATATTTTCGCATGGAGTGGAATAAGATATAATAGTAACAATTTATTCCATTCTATGTATGAGGTGATTCGGATGTCCAATGAGCTCATTCAAGCGATTCAATTATTAAAAGAAAAGAAGTGGGTGGATCTGACCCATACGTTTGGACCGGAATCTCCACATTTCTCGGCTTTTGATGCGGCACAATTCGATACGTTGTTTAATCACGACCAAGGTTTCTTTGCCCAAAGTTTCAGGTTTCCCGGTCAATATGGTACGCATCTCGATGCACCGATCCATTTTGTGCGTGATACCCGTTATCTCGATGAATTGGGGTTGAAGGAGCTTGTGCTACCGCTTGTTGTCATTGATCAATCTGTGGCTGTAGAGAGCAATCCGGATTTCACGCTGGATGTCGATCATATTCTTGAGTTTGAAAAAGAGCATGGCGTTATTGAAGCTGGCAGCTTTGTAGCACTACGTACTGATTGGAGCAAACGCTGGCCCAGTCACGAAGCATTCGACAACAAGGATGCAGAGGGAAACAGTCATGCACCCGGATGGTCAGTCAGTGCGCTAATGTTTTTATTCGAGGAAAGAAAAATACAGGCGATTGGCCATGAGACCTTCGACACCGATTCAGCTGTAGACTATCAAAAGAACGGAGCACTTCTGGCAGAGTATTATGTACTTGCTCAGGATACATATCAGGTAGAGCTGTTAACGAATCTGGATCAGGTACCAGCCAAAGGTGCGGTGATCTTCAATATCGTACCTAAGGCCGAAAAGGCGTCCGGCTTTCCAGTACGCTCGTTTGCCATTTTACCTTAAAACAAAGTTGAACATAGGTATAATGCAAAGGACTCACACACAGTTCTTTCAGAATGATTCACCAACGGCATTTGTGTGCAAACTGCTCATATAAATAATAAAGGAGGCGTAGTACGCCTCCTTTTTATGTGGTTACTTTTGATCCGAAGAGGGATCCTGATTGAATCGTTGTGAAATTTTTTTCTCTGTCTTCTTACGCCGAACCCAGCGCTTGAATATACTTTCTTCTTTTCTTCCCTGCAGTGTTTCCTTCATGCCTTGGATCATAAATTCGGATCTTCGTCTGTCATCCCGACTAATCTCGCGTAGTTCCTTAATAAATTTGTCGTCCATATCTGCCTCTCGCTCATTAAGTATATCTCTATTATACCGAACGTACGTTCTTTTATCAAGTTTTACCATAATCGAATTTTTGGGGACGATTTTAGTGAGAAAGAGCACAGGATTCAGCCCTTTCCATATGTGAAAATGGAATAGAACGTTCAGTATATCTGTATAACAATGTCTGGAGGGTGAGGGATGAGGACTAGTGATGATGGAATAAAGCGTGAATGTGTACCTGAAAGATCGTGGGCGCTCATTATGATGCAGGGGTTACTGGGCATTGGTGCGATGGTTGGAGGGGGAGCACTCATTATCGATCCTTCGGGAAATCTCGTCCATATGCCGGATTCATTATTGGAGCATTCCCCTTTTGACAGTTTTCTGATCCCGGGAATTATACTATTGTTGGTTCTTGGTGTTATGCCGATGATCATTGCCATTTCACTCCTTCGTCGCACTCACTGGGAAATAGGTGAGAAACTGAATCTCTACTCGAATCAATACTGGGGATGGACGTTCTCGTTATATACAGGATTTGCTCTGATCATCTGGATTATGGTGCAGGTATACTGGATCCAGCATATATCTGTTATCCATCTGGTCTATTTTTCCTGGGGAGTGGGAATCCAGATCGTCACTCTGCTTCCTGACGTACAGCGAAGGTATCAGGCAGACTGCTCATCATAATATATTCTTTCTATAAAATAATACGGCTGTCATCCGGATCTTGGAGTGATCCGGGTGACAGCCGTTTATCTTAATTGTTACTTGGAAGCCTGGTAGGCGCTCAAGAATTCTTTTACTTTTGCCGGATCGGACTTCAATTCATTCCCGGTCTGCACGAGTGGACTTACTGTAGAGTATGCCTTAAGTTTATTGTTTTTGTAGAACTGCAAAATGTCATCCTGATTGATGGAGTAGAGCACGGATTTTCTCAGATCACTGCTCTTGGCAACTTCCCGATTGGCTGTGTTGAACAGCAGATAGGAAACCGCATTGCTCGGAATGCTCTGCAATTGCAACTTGCTGTCATTTTTGATGATGTCATACTTTGTTTCGGATACTCCGTAGTACAGGTGGATTTCACTGCTGCGAAGAGCAGACAACGCACTGTCGGCATCAGAGATGAATCGAACATTCACCTGAGAGATTTTGGGTGCATACTCAGAGCCTTTGCGGTATCCGGGATTCTGATAGAATACACCTTCGTAATCATTTTTATATGCCAAGATATATGGGCCGCTGGCATACAGGGTGTTGTTGTACGCAGCACCTTCAGTCACGGTATTCTGATCGCCGTAAGGAATGTCTTTATTCACGTCAAACGAAGCTACATCATACGTATTGATGCTTTCGACCTGTTTTTTGGACACAATGCCAGCAGATTGGTGAGCCAGATAGTTCAATACTTGCGGGAAAGGTTCCGTGGTTGTAAGTTTCACAACTTGATACTTCCCGGCAGCGTTATCGGCTTTGTTTTTGTCCGCGACCAGTTCCGTAATTTTGGTGCCAAGCCCTTGTTCCAGTGCTTCTTTAACCGTACCGCTGCCACTGGATTGCTGAACGGATTCCAAGGCGCCCAGATCGGTTACCAACTCGGCTTCCTTGATATGTTCGTGCAGGCTGTATGTCCGGTGATCCGGTACGGAATCTTTGTTTTTGGCGCGATCAAGAGAGAAGATGACGTCATCTGCACCGACACGTTCTCCCGTATCTACCGCTTTTTTATTATCAATCTTGGCAAAGTTGATATCGTCTCTGAGAATGAAGTAATACTCCGAGTTCCCCTCAGCAATGCTGAAATTGTGGGAGAGGGAACCCTCTGGTGTAAGTTGATCGTCATCTGTCAGGTTAACGAGACGTACATACATGTTGGTGTTCAGTTGGTTGATGGAACCGTCATTTCCTTTGATCGGGTCAAGAGAAGTCAGGACGGAAGCGGTTTGTGTAAGAATTAGTGGTTCTTTTGTATTTTTGGAGCTGTCTTTGAATTCAATCGGTTCCCATGCCATGGCGCGGGATTTGGACAAGCGAACGGTGTCTACATTGAGAATGTCTTTGTTCACAGCCTGACTTTTCAGGGAAATGTACAACGGAGCGATATAGGCCTGATCGGTTACCAAGCGATCCTCCAATTGTTTATACGTATCCTTGTATTCGTCCGGAGTCTGAGTAGCAGCCTGGTCAATAAGCTTATCGATTTCTTCATCAGCCAGAATGCTGTAGTCTCCGCCTGTTTTGAAGAGTGAACGAACTGCGTAATCCGGATTCCCGGTTACCGTTGTCCAGCTGGACAGCGCAATGTCATAATTGCCAGCATCCTGCTGGGATTTGTAGCTGCCGTAATCCGGCTGCAGGTTCAGCTTAACATTGAAGCCATTCTTGGTAAGCTGGTCGCGGATAATGTTCACGTCATTTTCGGAGGAGCTCTGAGCCAGTAATTCGATGTCCACCGGTTTTTGGTTTTGCGTGTTTTCTGTTGTATCTGACGGTGCGGATTCTGACTGGGATTCCGTCTTGGTCTTCACACTGCAACCGGAGACCACAAGGACAAAAGTTAATAGTAGTGCTATCAGCATACGTTTTTTCATGAAAATACCTCCAGATAAGTTCATAATCATTGGAATTCAATTTGAGTTGAATATTGTAGAAGTGGTTAAGCCTTTTCCAGCTTTGGATCAAGCGCATCACGTAGTCCGTCACCCAGAAAGTTGAACGAGAGCACGAGCAGAATGATCGCAAGACCTGGATAGATGGCCAGATACGAATGGGTTTCCAGATACGTGCTGCCCAGCTTGAGAATGTTGCCCCACTCGGGAATATGCGGCTCCACGCCGAGCCCCAAATAACTCAGACTGCTGGTGGCAATGACCGCTCCGCCGATCGTAAGTGTAGACTTGATAATCATGGGTGCGAGCGAGTTCGGAATAATATGTTTGAAAATAATCGAGCGATTGTTGTAACCCAGTGCACGTGCAGCTTCAACAAATTCAAACGTAGATACATAGAGCACACTAGCCCTCATGGTTCGTGCATAAGTTGGGATTGAGCCCAAGCTGAGTGCGAGAATAAGATTGACCGTATTGGCCCCGAACGCCGCAATGATGGCGATAGCGAGCAGAATACCCGGAATGGCATAGAGAATATCCAGCAGTCGCATGATGATATTGTCCGTGTGTCTTCCATAGAATCCCGAGAAGGCTCCGAGAATACCGCCTATCAGTACCGGAATCAGGGTTGACATGAATCCTACGATCAACGATATACGGGCACCGAATACAATCCGGGAAAATAAACATCGTCCAAAGTCATCTGTTCCCAAGGGATAGGCGAGCGATGGGGACTGAAGCAAGGCTGAGTAGTTATTTTCTACAGCCATACTGTAATCAAAAGTAAAGAAGCTGCAAATCGATATTGAGAACAGGAAAATGATAAAAAACAAACCGGACATTGCCGTGACATTCGGAGCAAGACGCTCCCACAGATCATTCCAGAAGTTGGATTTCTGTTTACCCTGCCTGCGGATTCGTCCAATGATGGAAATACCCAGCAGCAGTGCGAACACATTCCCTGTGACCGAAGTCAGAATTAGGATCACGCTCACGCCCAGCATCCAGCGTGGGATGATCGAGGCTGAGGTATACCGGGATACGATAAACAGCACCACCAAATCAATGACAAGGACAAGTACGAGCACAGCCATGGCTGGCAAAAACGTATCCGCAACATACGGTTTAAACATATTGAGTGCCGAGACCCCAATAACGAACAGTTGGGTCAGCAGCATATACACCGCAAATGTATACTCAATGCTCTTTGTTTTCTTGATCAGATGAAAAGCGGCCGTCACGATAAAGATATTGCCTGAAATGATACCCAACAGCTGGACCCAGGCAAGTCTGCGAGTCAGCACAGAGATTGTCCCCTTCTGAATCAGGTCTCTCCGAATTCGGAGCGTCAGTACACTCTGGACCAGTGTGAAAAATAGGTAGATTCCGAGCGCAGTCAGCAGAAATGGTCTGAACTCCTGAAGGCTCCAGTCATAACTGTTGAACAACAGTAACACCGACAAGAGAAGGGAAGTGACCCAGGCGAAGCTCGCCTGACTGTACTCCTGTGAAGACTTAAGCCGAAAACGCATTTCTTGTGTAAGTGAACCCGATTTTGTCATAGTGCACCTGCTTTAATATTGTTTCATCTTGGAACGAACTCTGGGATCGACAAAAGCGTACAACAGATCTACCACAACATTGATGATGGAGATTGTAATCGCTGTGTATATGACCCCGCCCATAATGCTCGGAATATCAGGGATAAACTGTTTATCCACAATGTAGCTTCCAAGTCCGCTGATATTAAATACTTTCTCCGTTACAGCCGCCCCACCAAGCATGCCTCCGAATTGAAGACCTACAACGGTTACGATTGGAATTAGCGCATTGCGCACTGCATGTTTCAGCAGAACCTGTCGTTCGCTTAATCCTTTGGCACGAGCAGTCATCACGTAATCCTCATGAATAACTTCCAGTGTGGAAGACCGAGTCATACGGGCCACCGCAGCGGTTAATCCCGTTCCCAGAACAATCGTTGGCATAATAATAGATAGCCAGTTCTGTGGATTGAAGGTAGCCGGAAGCCACTGCAGTTTGATCGAAAAATTCAGGATGAAGATGAGTCCTTGCCAGAAATTCGGAATCGATAATCCAATTAATGCAATAAACATGAATGTGTAATCAAACAGTGAATTGGGCTTGATCGCCGAGATGATGCCGATTGGCAATGCGATGACAAGGGCAAGCAGCAAGGAGATAACGGCCAGTGTTAACGTGATTGGAAACTTTCTGGCGATCGTAGCCGTGACATCTTCATTCCCTGAAAAAGACTTGCCGAGATCAAATAGCGCTATGCCCTTGATATTGTTCCAGAGCTGGACAAGATAGGGCTGATCCAGGCCATAGACATGGTTAAAAGCTGCGATCTGTTCCTGTGTCGCTGTCTCTCCGAGGATGTTGGCCGCCGGATTGAATGGGGACAGGTACAAGATGGTGAATACAAGTGTAGCTACGCCCAGAATGACGAATACCGTCATCAGAATTCTTTCGAATATGTACTTTAGATAAGGATTGCCATACAAAAACATCATGGCGTACATCAGACAGCCCGGAATAACTGATATCGCAAGGAACCAAGGTTTATCAATCATCGATTGGAATGTATCAGCCATCGTCAGTCGCTGTTTTCCCTGTTCCTGAAGCTTGCTGAACGTTCGTTCCTTTAACTCCTTCTGAACGGATTCCTCCAGCCACTCCTCGGTCTGACGCTTAAACTCTGCCTCACTAACTTGCTGCCGAAAGAAACGGTGTTTACGCCTCAACTGTTCTTCAACGTCCGTCCTAAGTTTATCCCGATAAGAAGTGGAGAGCATATCGCGTTCAACAGCTTGTTGAACCACGGCCCAGCCATCCCTTTTTCGTCTAGATTGCCAGATCAGAAGTACAACCAAATTAACGGGCAGTCCGAGAATAAATAGAACATATCGATAGGAGGGATGAAGCAGCATTTTGCCATAATTAAATCCCAGGGTGTAAACAAGCTGTGACATTTTGCTGCCTTTTGCAAGATTCAAACCATGCGAGCCTCCTTTCATCTCATTTTAAATTGCATTATTCCGATTGATATAGTATATATTATTTAGAGTCTATTTAATTGTCAAGGTATGGAAGAGTATACATATGAGCACATGTGAAAATATGGATGAGGGCTGGTGATCACATGCAACCTTTGTTGAAAGTAAATGAGTTGTCCGTTTCTTTTCATTCCGGAGAGAATGAATTTCAGGCGGTGAAAGAAGTCAGTTTTGAAGTGCGGAAAGGCGAAACGCTTGGCATTGTAGGGGAATCCGGCAGTGGGAAGAGTGTGACGGCACGTTCCATTATGCGGCTGCTTGCCTCTCCTCCTTCGCAGATGAAAAAGGGTGAGATCCTGTTTAAAGGGGTAGATCTGGTCCATAAAACGCAAAAAGAGATGGAGAGTATCCGTGGCCGTGACATCGGCATGATCTTTCAGGATCCTATGAGCTCTCTTAATCCGACCGTGAAAATCGGAAAACAGATCACCGAAAGTCTGATTAAACATCAGAAGCTTTCCAGAGGGGAAGCGAAGAAGCAGGCGATTGCCATGCTGGAGCTCGTTGGTATTACCCGGAGTGAAATACGTTTCAATCAGTACCCACATGAATTCTCTGGAGGTATGCGTCAGCGGGTGATGATCGCTATTGCTCTTGCTTGCCGTCCTGAATTGCTGATTGCGGATGAACCTACAACTGCGCTTGATGTTACTATTCAGGCCCAAATCCTTAATTTGATGAAAGATATGCAGGCACAGTTGGGCACTTCCATTATTCTGATTACCCATGATCTCGGAGTAGTGGCAGGCATGTGTGATCGGGTTGTAGTCATGAAAGACGGGCAGATTGTGGAATCCGGCACAACCACAGAGATTTTTGCGAATCCGAAACATCCATACACAGCAAGACTGTTGAATGCATTACCTCGACTGGATGAGAAGAAAAAGCCGAAACTCGTCTCGTTGGTGCCACGCGATCTGGAAGATGATCAGCCTTTACTGGAAGTGAAGTCCCTCAAACAACATTTTAATTTGGGTAAAGGCAACACTTTAAAAGCTGTGAACGATATCAGTTTCGAGATTCGCCAAGGGGAGACGCTTGGGGTCGTAGGCGAATCGGGCAGCGGGAAATCGACTACAGGCAGAGCCATTCTACGACTGCATGAACCTACAGGTGGGGATGTGCTGTTTAAGGGAGTGCCGCTCAACCGCCTCTCTGCCTCAGAGATGAAAACGATGAGGAGACATATGCAAATTATTTTCCAGGATCCGTATGCCTCGCTTAATCCGAAATTTAGAATTATGGACATTATTGGGGAAGCCTTGGATATTCACCATCTTGCCGGCAGCCCCGCTGAGCGGGAAAAACGTGTGGAGGAATTGCTGGAGATGGTGGGTCTCGATCCGGCTCATGCCCAGCGATACCCTCATGAATTTTCGGGTGGTCAACGGCAGCGGATCGGAATCGCTCGTGCGCTGGCCGTGGAACCTGAATTTATTGTATGTGACGAGCCTTTGTCTGCGTTGGATGTGTCCATTCAGGCTCAGATCGTACAGCTGCTTGAAGAATTGCAGCAGCGACTCGGTCTGACATACCTGTTCATTGCACATGATTTGTCCATGGTTAAACATATCAGTGATCGTGTAGCTGTCATGTATAATGGGAAGATTGTGGAGTTAGCAGAAAGTGAAGAACTATATTCGAACCCTCAGCATGCGTACACAAAGGCCTTGTTATCGGCTATTCCGGTTCCGGACCCGGCTGTGGAAGCGAAGAAAAAACGTCATGCTGTAAACGAAGCCCCAAGAGAGACGGTAGAAGTGGAAGATCGCTATAATCTGGAACAGTCCCGATGGGTGGAAGTAAAAGAGGGACATTGGGTGGCCATTTCCGGATAAGGTGAAACATTCATTTTTACTCGAAAAAGAACCCCGGCAATGATCTGTAGAAGGTCATTGCGCGGGGTTCTATTCATGCACAGCAAGCACTGTGACAGTGAGTGTATTATTTGAACTGCACGGATTTCTTAATGTTATCGATCTCGGCCTTTGTAGTATCATCCAAATAGGTGAAGATGAAGTTGAATGCATAACCTTCAATAATGGTGCTGTAGTAATCTTGCGTAATGGTTGATCCATTGCCCGCATCCATCGTAATTTGCATCAGATCCATCTCTTTGCCACCGATGGTTTCGGTTGTGAATTCCTTGTATTCATAAGGGAACTGGCTGTCCTCCATGAATTTCTTCGTTGCTTTCAGATAATCTTTACCGGTACGAATTCCTTGCAGCAGGCTTACTTTTTCAGCAATCGCCATGGCGGAAGGGCCAACTTGACTTCCGTCCAATGGATATTGTGAAGCCATCAACAGGTTCAGTGTTTTGGCCTGAGATAGTTCAATTTGTTTTTTCTTCGTTTCATCATCTCCAGCAATAACTTCGGAGGAAGCGTTAGTCAGCTCGTTCATGCCTGCGGCATCCTGGAACTCCCAAGCTTCGGGGAATTTCAACGAAACTCCGAAATAGTCATTGTTGTAAGAGCCTTTTTCCGTAGTTCCCAATTCAACGTCTTTGGAGTTATCTGTTTCCTTGGACTCGGAAGTGGATGCTTCGGAGCTCTCCGTGTTCTCCGTATCTTCTGTCTTGGCTGTGTCTGTATCTGTGCCGGCAGTGGTTTCTGTTGCAGTGGATTCCTTCGATTTAGCGTTGTTATCCGCTTTGTCGCCGCAGGCTGCAGCAACCAACAGAATCATAATTAACATGGCAAACAATGAAGCTTTTTTTGGATTAGACATATTACCCTCCTGAAAATGTGTGTGTGTTCTTGTTCTCTCTCTAATTCATGTGTACCTAAAATCTTAGCACAGATGTTCGTGTTGACCACCTATAGGAATCTATAGGTGTACCTTTATAGATAAGACAGACGGCTGGCAATTGAAACAGCTTCCGTGCTGGATTGTACACCTAATTTGTTAAAAATCACTTTTTTATGGTGATTTACGGTGCATTCCTTTATTTTCAATTTCAAAGCAATGGCTTTAACCGTCAGTCCGTTAGAGATCATTTTCAGAATGGTTAACTGTCGCTTGGTGAATTCAATCGATGGCTGCTCTGTTACCGACGAGGCAAGGTTAGATTGATACCGATTTTGCATATGGGCCGGGATCAGCTTGGCGATTGCAATCAGCTCACTCTGGATGTCTGCATTAATGGTGGAGACGTCCAGGTAGCCAACATGTTGAAGACCGACCGACAAAGGTGCAGCGTAGCAATGCCAGTTCTGAAAAAGTGGATTCTCATGCTGCTCAGGGGACAGCTGAACAGGCCCATGTTTATCCATTGATTCGGATATGGCATTGACGCCACAGCTTCTAGCTGTAAAGATCATACCCGGGCGGATGGGTGACTGTTTCACCACCTGTTCCAAATCAGGGCTATAATCCATGGCAAGCAGAACTCCATGCCCGTCGGTGAGCAGAAAGAGATACGTGCTGGATAGGTTTTCTTTGATATCCGAGAGACTCTGCTGGAAGGCGTTAATCAGAAAATGATTGATTTTGCGAATCCTGTCCAGATTGGTTTTAGTTAAATATTGAATATGTGCCATACCGGGAGTAAAATTTTCGCTCTCGGACCAGCTCTTCCGTAAGGAAGATGTTCTTGACATATGGTTACCTCCTTGTGATCAACCGATGGTTTCGATCACATGACCATCCTGATCGGTAATTTCAGTGCGGGCAATTCGAAAGAGAACGCCGGGCAGTGAAGCAATTTCAAATATTTGCTCGACTGGGCGAAGGTTTGCAACTAACTCCGATACGGTTTGTTCATGCACAACTACCTTAATCTGGTTGCCATCCTCAGAAAATGAAGGTGTCCCCCCGGCTTCGAACGTAATGTTCACTCCTGATCCGATTAGGGACAGTGGAGCGCCTTTTGAAAAGCGGCAACGTAGTATTTTTCCGATAATTTGGGCTTGTTTTGCTCCGATCTGGAGTTCAGCGGGTACACTTTTTTGCAGTATTCTCTTGCGTGGAGATGTCCAGGCCAGTTGTTGTATGAATAAAAATGCTGTACTGGAACCTTCCTCTTCAATCCCACGCTCAACAGCCTGTATCACTGAGGGGATATCCAAATATGAATTTCTCATGAGATCCGTAACGTATTTTGGCATGAATTCAACAAAGGCTGCTAACAATCCGCGGGTGTTCCATGTTTGCATCGTTTCGAGTTCCAGACCGGTGATTCCCACCATCTGAATGAATTTCACCGTTCCATTGGGTGTGGAGATCTCTGTCAGATCAGGATCTTCAATAAAAGAAAGTGCGGTTAGTAATGTATCTGAGCCGAGACAAATGGGGCCATTTGCATCCATGTAATCTCCTGCATGAAATACGTTTCCGCTAGTAAAAACATATCGTCCAACGTTCTGTAATAGATTCAGAGCCCAAGACGGGGGTGTGGACTCACCCTCACTCCGGGTAAGCCGAAACGTCATTTCAAATCCATAACCGCTATGCTCGAGATCTTCCGATTCCTTCTCATACAGTTCTGAAAAACCATAGGTAATGAAATGCCAGTGAGGTATGGGGGCATCCACTTTGTATACGCTAATTCCATTTAGCGGACCAGGTCCACCGAGCATATAAGGAATGGCTGTACCATAGTGAAGTGGTTCCTGATCTCCATATAACTTACCAACTGCTATATCATGGCATCCCAACCGGATGTGTTTGCTTCTTCAGTCATTGTTGTGTTCCTCCTTGGCTATCCATTTTCCCGAAAAACATTTAAAATTAAGTCTACCTTTTTCAAAATCGGTTTCAAGCGGCTTAAGGATGAATTGCTTATCGTAGGACTTGGGGGTTACGATGTCTATTTCAGGGAGGGAATTTACATGAGTATGAAAGAGTTATATCTGGCGGAATTTAATCAAGGCAGTTGGGACTCATTTGTGCAACTCTTTGAAAAATCATATTTACATGTGGACCCAAAATGGGCTGAATGTGCAGAGCAGCGAGGGATTCCGGCAGATATTAGCAAGGTTATATTATGTGAAATGGGTGAATATGCGCTAAGATGGATAGACATGAAAGTTCCTGCATTGGGCGACGAAAGTCCTGCCAGCTACCTCGAATACGGGGATACAAATTCCCTAAGAGCAGCGATTATGCGAATGCCTCGATAACGTCCAAAGGTGGTCGACGAGTGCATTGAGCGGAAAGTTGATTTTGCAAAACAGATATGTTACGCTTACATTACAAGAGAAAACAACCGAATACGCAATAACATCTTTTGATGGATTGTAACTGTGCAGACAGGCAAAACCTAAACTGATGGTGAAATGAAGGCTCTTTTTTTGCGAGCTATTTTACCTTGAGTTTAGGTTTTTCTTGTTTTTTGGCGTGAAATACAGCCGCTGTATTCGGGAAAAACCCAAATAAAATTCGAAAAGAGGTTGTTCGTTATGACCACGGCAAAAAAAGGATTCCCCGAAAACTTCCTGTGGGGAGGCGCTACAGCTGCCAACCAATTAGAAGGTGCATTCGATAAGGACGGCAAAGGTCTCTCTACTGCGGATATGATTGCGCATGTTCCTAAAGAGAAGCGTACAGGTGGACATGCCATGGAAATCTCCTCTACACGAATTGAAGAGATCCTTTCTGGCAAAATTGAAGAACGTTTCCCTAAACGCTTTGGTATTGATTTCTATCATCACTATAAAGAAGATATCGCGTTGTTTGCTGAAATGGGCTTCAAAGTGTTCCGTTTGTCCATTCACTGGGCACGTATTTTCCCGAATGGTTACGACCAAGAGCCGAACGAAGCTGGCTTGAAATTCTATGACGACGTCTTCGACGAACTGTTGAAATACGGCATTGAACCGCTGGTAACCTTGTCTCACTATGAAACTCCGCTGGGTCTGACACAGAAATACAATGGTTGGGCAGGCCGTGAAGTGATTGGGCACTATGTGAGATATGCAGAGACTGTGTTTAACCGTTATAAAAATAAAGTGAAATACTGGTTGACGTTTAATGAAATCAACGTGATGTTATTTAGCCCATACACTGGCGGCGGTATCCTGATTGATAAAGTGGACAACCAACTGCAAACGACATATCAAGCGCTGCATCACCAATTTGTAGCAAGTGCACTGGTAACCAAGCTTGCACATGAGATTATTCCTGGTTCCCAAGTGGGCTGTATGCTCGCTCGTATGGAGACGTACCCTGCGACCTGTAACCCGGTTGATGTTCGTCTGGCGCAACATGAGAATCAGATTAACCTCTTCTTTACGGATATGCATGCTCGTGGTCAATACCCGAACTACATGGCTCGTTATTTTGAAGAAAACAACATTGTGATTCAGAAAGAAGCAGGCGATGACGAAATCTTGCTCAACAATACCGTTGATTTCATTTCCTTCAGTTACTACATGTCCGTAACCAAATCTGCATCCGCAGACAAAGAAGAAACAACAGGTAACCTGACTGGCGGTGTGAAAAACCCTTATCTGGAAGCTTCCGACTGGGGCTGGGAGATCGATCCGATCGGTCTGCGCGTAACATTGAATAACTTCTGGGATCGCTACCAGAAACCATTGTTCATCGTAGAAAATGGCCTGGGTGCATATGACCGTGTTGAAGAAGACGGTTCAATTCATGACTCCTATCGTGTGGACTATCTGAAGAAACACATCGAACAAATGAAAGAAGCGATCAAAGACGGTGTGGATCTGATTGGATTTACAGCTTGGGGCCCGATTGACCTCGTGAGCATGTCCACTTCTGAAATGTCCAAACGTTATGGTTTCATCTACGTGGATTTGGACGACGAAGGTAATGGAACACTCAAACGTTCGAAGAAAGATTCGTTTGACTGGTACAAAAACGTAATTGCCAGCAATGGTGAGCAACTATAATTTGGTCTGATTCCTTATCTTGAACCCGGATCGCTGTAAGTAATTAGGCTATTCGCGGATTGTTACCGCATAAAGCGGGCAAAACCCAACATAAAGCAGGCCATCGGTGATTATCTGATCTGAAGCCCTTTAGTTGGCGTGTTGTCCGCTTATTGATGTGGAACTGATCGAAACAAGTGCTTACGGGCATAGGGTCAACCGTTTTAACAAAGAATGAAGATAACGTAACCAGAGAGGAATGACAGATATGACAACACCATTTCCGAAAGATTTTCTATGGGGCGGCGCAGTCGCAGCCAATCAGCTCGAAGGAGCCTACAATACAGATGGCAAAGGCCTGTCTGTTCAGGATGTAATGCCGCATGGGATTACGACGCCAAGAACGGAAGGACCGACAGAGGATAACCTGAAATTGATCGGTATTGATTTCTACAACCGTTACAAAGAGGATGTTAAGTTGTTTGCTGAAATGGGCTTCAAAGTATTCCGCACATCCATTGCCTGGTCCCGTATTTTCCCTAAAGGCGATGAATTGGAGCCAAACGAAAAAGGTCTGCAGTTCTATGATGACCTGTTTGACGAGTGCCACAAATACGGGATTGAACCCCTCGTAACGATCTCTCATTATGAGACACCGCTGCATTTGTCCAAAACGTATGATGGCTGGGTTAATCGTAAAATGATTGATTTCTATGAGCGTTATGTAACTGTGCTGTTTAACCGTTTCAAAGGCAAAGTAAAATACTGGCTGACGTTTAATGAAATTAACTCCATTCTGGAAGAACCATTCATGAGTGGCGGCATTTTCACACCAAAAGCAGAACTGTCCAAGCAGGATCTGTACCAGGCGATCCATCATGAGCTGGTGGCAAGTGCGCTGGCGGTTAAATTGGGTCATGAGATTATGCCTGAAGCGAAAATTGGCTGTATGGTACTCAGTATGCCAACCTATCCGTTAACTCCAAATCCGGATGATGTGGTAGCTGCAATGCATGCAGAACAGCGGAATGACATCTTTGCCGATATTCATGCACGTGGCTATTATCCGAAATACATCAATCGTTACTTCAAAGCGAATAATATCAACATCAAGTTTGAAGATGGCGATGCTGAAATTCTGAAACATACAGTGGACTTCATCTCATTCAGTTACTATGTAAGTATTTGTGAGACAGGTGACCCACAGAAACGTGTTGAAGGCAAAGGGAATCTGTTTGCAGGTGTACAGAACCCTTACCTCAAAGCAAGTGAATGGGGCTGGCAGATTGACCCGCAAGGTCTGCGCGTAACGCTGAATAAATACTGGGATCGTTATCAAAAACCGCTGTTTATTGTCGAAAATGGTTTGGGTGCAGTCGATGAGCTGATCACAGACGAAAATGGCAATAAAACAGTGAATGATGATTACCGGATTCAATACCTGAATGATCACTTGGTGCAAGTGGGTGAAGCGATTGAAGACGGCGTTGAAGTCATGGGTTATACCTCATGGGGCTGCATCGATCTGGTGAGTGCATCCACAGCAGAAATGAAGAAACGCTATGGCTTCATCTATGTGGACCGTAACAATGATGGATCAGGTACCCTGGATCGTTACAAGAAAAAATCATTCCATTGGTACAAAGAAGTTATTGATACAAACGGCGCAAGTCTAAAATCCGAAAACCATT
This sequence comes from Paenibacillus sp. OK060, assembly GCF_900101205.1. Lineage (NCBI taxonomy): Bacteria > Bacillati > Bacillota > Bacilli > Caryophanales > Paenibacillaceae > Paenibacillus > Paenibacillus sp. OK060. The sequence continues at coordinate 350,363 of NZ_FNFR01000005.1, read as the reverse complement.
AATTTCTAGTTCCAAAGACATATGTGGGCAGCATCTTCTTGTGTCATATTCAAGCACATTAACCGCTTTCACAAAAACATTGTCAGATGGATAATTATATGGTAAGATGGGCCTAAGGCTAATGAATACTGGATTGTTACTGTTCAATCAGGCAAAACCAGAAGCGGGGCATGTGTATCATGACCAGCTTTGGTTTTGCCTTTTACTACTTTGACGGTGCAAGGTGATGTGAAGAAATGAAAATTGAGAAGGTGCTGAACAACAATGTAGTTACTGTGATTGATCCAGGAGGAAACGAACTGGTCGTCATGGGACGGGGCATAGCCTTCAAAAAGCATACTGGTGAAACGATAGACGACAGTCTGGTCGAAAAAATATTCTCATTGGAAAGCAAGGAAGTATCGCAGAAACTGAAAACGCTTCTGTCTGATATTCCAGTTGAATATGTTGAATGCTCGGATGAGATTATTCGTTACGCCGAGACCGTGTTGGGTGAGAAGCTTCATGAAAGCATCTACATTTCACTTACGGATCATATTCATTTTGCCATTGACCGGCATCGTCAAGGCTTGCAGATTCGTAATGCATTATTCTGGGAGATCAAGCGCATGTACCGCAAGGAATATGCCATTGGGCTCAAGGCACTTCAGATTATTGAAGAAACATTGGGTGTCCTGCTTCCTGAAGACGAATGCGCATTCATCGCAATGCATCTAGTCAATGCCCAGATGAACGGTGAGATGAGAGAAACCATCAGCATTACGAATATCGTAAAAGACATACTCAACATTGTGCGACGCAGCTTTGTCATTGAGCTGGATGAGGATTCGCTGAGTTATTATCGATTCCTGACACATTTGAAATTCTTTGCTCAGCGCGTACTACACGGTACAGCGATTGAAGATAAGGAAGCAGATAATCCGCTTCATGACCTGGTGAGCAAACAATATCCTGAGGCACATGCTTGTGCCTGTAAGATTAACGACTATACTCGCAAGATCTATAGCCGGGTCTTATCCAAGGAAGAAATCCTATATCTGACCATTCATATTGAACGAGTTGTCAGAACTGAACAAACAATTGAATAATTGGGATTGTTACTGCAAAAAAGGCAAAACCTAAACGTTGAATAATGATAAGCTGAAACTGCTTTGTCATTATTCAGTGTTTAGGTTTTTTTTTAACCTTCATTACACATAAAAGGAGCAAAACACAATGGATAAACAACAATTGTCCAAGGATATTCTGAAGCTTGTTGGTGGCGAAGAGAACATCGATCAAGTCACACACTGTATGACAAGACTCCGGTTTAACCTGAATGACAACAAAAAAGCGGACAAAGCGACGCTGAAAAATACACCTGGCGTTATGGGCGTTATGGAGAATGGCGGACAGTTCCAGGTCATTATCGGGAACGATGTGCCCGTTGTGTATAATGCACTTGTAGGCAACATGTCCAAATCCCCGAATGCAGACGCTGGATCAACCGGTACTTCGACTGGGGTTAAGAAAAAGAGAAATCCAGTAAGTGCATTGTTCGACTTTATTTCCGGAATATTCACGCCGATTCTGCCAGCGATTACAGGTGCCGGTATGATCAAAGGGATCGTGGCAATCCTGGTAGCTGTAGGTTGGTTGTCTGATACCAGTTCAACTTATATCATTTTATCTGCTATCGGTGATGGTGCATTCTACTTCCTGCCGATCATTCTGGCGATCAGTGCTGCACGTAAGCTCGGTAGCAATATGTATATTGCTGCAGCGTTGGCAGCGGGGATTATGCATCCGACGATTACAGCCTTGCTTGCCAATGGTGACACCACATTTGTGGGCATTAAGGTTATAGCAGCAACCTATTCTTCTACGGTTATTCCAATTATTCTCGCAATCTGGATTGCTTCCTATGTAGAGAAAGCGGTTGATCGTGTTACACATGCTTCACTTAAGCTTCTGATTGTTCCAACGGTTACCCTGTTAATTATGGTTCCTCTGACCTTGATGACAGTTGGACCATTGGGTACAGTGCTCGGTAATGGTTTGTCAGGTGGTATTTCCTGGTTGTTCGACAATATGTCTATATTCGCAAGTATCTTGATTGGTGGTACGATGTCACTTCTGATCATTACGGGTATGCACTATGCACTGCTGCCGATCATTGTTGGTTCGATGACATCACTCGGTTACGATTTTATTATTCCACTGATGTTTGCAGCTAACTTGGCACAAGGTGGTGCAGCATTTGGTGTTGGTCTTAGATCGAAAAATGGTAAAACTAAATCGCTTGCTTATTCCACAGGTCTTACGGCTATTATGGGGATTACGGAACCGGCAATGTACGGGATCAATATGAAGTTCAAAAAACCCTTTATAGCAGCCCTGATCGGTGGAGCTGTTGCAGGTGGATTCATGGGGATCGTCAATGTTAAAGCTTATGTACTTACAGGTCTAGTGGGTCTGCCGAGTATTGCAGCATTTATCAGTCCGGCAATTAGCACGTTACTCTACGCTCTGGCTGGTGGTTTGATTGCCATCGTAGCAGCAGCAGTACTGACGTACATCCTTGGTTTCCAAGAAGACAATGCTCCACAATCGGTTGAAGCTACGCCAGCTGCTGAGCCTACAACACCAGCAGCAACGACTTCTGCTTCCGCATTAACTGCTGTTGAAGAAACTAAAGTGCTGGATCAAGATGTATTTAGCCCAATTACTGGTGAAGTTAAATCACTAAGTGAAGTTCCAGACCCTGCATTCTCCGAAGAGATTATGGGTAAAGGTTTTGCGATTCAGCCGTCGGAAGGCCGTGTGGTTTCCCCAATTAACGGTACAGTATTCTCGTTGTCGAAGAGTGGACACGCTATCGGTTTGGTAAGTGACAATGGCGCTGAGATGCTCATTCACATCGGGATTGATACCGTGAAACTGAAAGGTCAATTCTTCTCGCCTAAAGTTCAAGCAGGAGCGAAGGTTGCCGTTGGTGATGTACTGATGGAATTCGACCGGGAAGAAATCGAAAAAGCCGGTTATACAACGATTACGCCGGTCATCATTACGAACATGCATCAATATAATTCAATTGAGTCTGCCGGACGTACAACGATTAAGGAAAAAGAATTGTTGTTCACGGCAAAAGCTTAACGAACATCGAAAAGCAGCAGTCTTTCCGGATGGAATTATTCCGGCAAGGCTGCTGCTTTTTAGTATATGGGCGATATTCTTCATGGCTGATATTTGCTGGACACTACACCGAGCGAGAAGGCAGCAGCTCCTGAACCAATTGTACAAAGTGCTGCGCGGGCTTGGAAAGATGACGATTGCGATGCCACACAAGCGCAGAATCTACGTTAGATTGCGCATCTTGAATACGATAGATATGGAACGGATGCTCATGATAAAGCTGAAGAACCGTATGGGGCACGATGGAGCTTGCAAAACCGAGTCGCACAAGTTCCAACAACATGTTAATATCCGAGCATTCGCCCGCAATCGAAGGGTTCACGTGATGCTCACGGAATTTCTGTAATATCAGTTCGAACATCCCGAGTCCTTCAGTGCTAGGAAGCAAGAGAGGGATATCGGCCAGCTTTTGAAAATAAATCCCGCGCTCATCCGCTGACTTCAGTGGTGTGGAGGAAATATAGAAGAGAGCTTCCTGCGGTAGATGCAGCACTTCATATTGCTCTGTTTTGACAGGCATCCGTACACAGGCAAGCTCAATTTTGCCTTCACCCAAGAGCTGGCAGAGCTGAGCAGATTCATTTTGCTGAATTTTATAAGTCACCTGAGGGTGTGTTGTCCGAAACTGCTGGAGCGCCTGTGGGATCAAACGATCTGAAATGGTATTAATGCCAAGCGACAGCTTGCCCCGAATGCCATACCTGAAGCTTTGCATCTCCATGACGGCTTCTTCCATATATTTGGTCATTGTGACCGCATAATCATAGAAGCTTCGACCCGCCTGTGTCAGCTCCATGCTGCGTCCTTTGCGTTCAAACAAAGCCACGCCGAGCTCGTCTTCCATCAGCTTGAGCTGCTGGCTTAAAGGAGGCTGAGCCATGTGTAATCTGCGCGCTGCCGCCGTGATCTGTCTCTCCTCGGCAATCGCGATGAAATAGCGACATTGTTTGATATCCACGTGTGTTCTCCTTATTTGCAGCGATATGATTTTCATATGGGAAACCAACAAAACATGTATTTTTATTATACTTCCATCCTATGTTACCATACATAAGATTTAAACACTGCAAATCACACATGTCGATTATGATCTATCGAATATATGCCGTGAGGATGACGACGAATTGGAGGGTGAAGGTGCGATGCTGAAAACAATACATGCAGCTGCTGAAGCTGGACATACAGATGATGTGCTGCGGTTTATCGCACAAGGAACCGGAGTGAATGACCGGGATGCGCGAGGACGGACACCTCTGATGGCCGCGGTACATGGCAACAAGCCAGAGACGGCAAGTATGCTTATTGAAGCGGGGGCGGATGTGAACATCCAGGATCAACGACTGGACAACATGCTGCTGTATGCCAGTGCGGAAGGTTTGCGTAAAATGGTCGAACTGGCTATAAAAGCAGGTGCCGATACCCGGATTACGAATCGGTTTGGGGGCACAGCTCTGATTCCTGCTTCAGATCGAGGTCATGTCGATATTGTGGAGATCCTTCTGAAATGCACGGATGTGGATGTGAACCATATCAACAATCTGGGCTGGACAGCTTTGCTGGAAGCGGTCATTCTGGGGGATGGCGGCACTCGCCATCAGCAGATCGTAGCATTGCTTTTGCAATATGGTGCCGATCCTTCCATTGCTGACCGGGACGGCGTTACAGCATTTGCGCATGCCCGGAGGCATCATTATAAAGAAATGGAGCGAATGTTAACCCAATCATGAACAGACATCAAGAGCAATCTTTGCAAAATAATTTAAAGGGTGCGTCATCGCTTGCATTGGCAGGTATTCAGTGGTTTTTCTTCCTGTTTACCAACACAGTTGTGGTGCCGTTATCCATCGGACACAATTTCCAGCTTTCACCGGAGGCCATTGCTGCGTCGATGCAGCATGCCTTTTTGCTTACCGGGGCTGTGTGTATATTACAGGCGTTCTTTGGCCATCGTTATGCCGTGATGGATGGTCCCTCGGGGTTATGGTGGGGGCTGACGCTAAGCTTAACGGCCTCGGCTTCATCGGCAGGAATGAGTTTGGAACGTATTGGGGGAGGACTGGCTGCGGGTTTCCTGTTAGCTGGGCTGACGATGATGATCCTTGGCGGGCTTGGAGCGGCGCATGTGCTTCAGAAGCTGTTCACACCAATGGTCAAGAGTGCGATGTTATTTCTGATGACGATTCAATTGACCATGAATTTCTTCAAAGGCATGGTTGGATACACCGAGTTTGGCACATTCAACCTGCCTGTAGCGGCGTTGTCCGTTGCTATTGCGTTTCTTGTGGCCTTAATCCAGCTTAAGGGAAAAGGCAAGCTTGGCAACTATTCCATCCTGATTGGCATCGTGACGGGGTGGATTGCCTACAGTTTTGTGTTCCCTGGACAGCATGCAGGAGCATCAGGTCAACAGGATTTAAACCTGTTTTCCTGGTTTCCATGGGGGACGCCGAAGTGGGAACCGGGAATCGTCATCACAGCTTTTTTTGTTGGGCTGGTGAATATGACGAACTCCATCACCACATTAAGCTCCGTCGAAAAAATATATGGAGTGCAAACGACCAGCCAACAATATAAACGATCGTACATGCTCACGGGATTGTTCACCATGTTATCTGCGTTTGTAGGTGTGCTGCCGTTCGGATTATTTGCTTCTTCGATTGGTTTTCTGGAGAGCACCCGCATTCTGAAACGGGCTGCGTTTGTTGTTGGAGCAGGCATGTTATGTATATTGGGACTTACACCTTCTGTGACAGCCTTTTTCGCACAAATTCCTCCCAGTGTAGGGAGCGCCGTTCTATTTGTAGCCTATTTGCAAATGTTCGGTACAGCCCTAAGAACACTTGAAGGCACCACCTTTAATTCCAAAACCATCTATCGTGTGGCACTGCCTGTTCTTACAGGTGTTGCTGTAATGAACATCCCTGCTGAAGCGTTTCATGCTCTGCCCATGTATCTCATTCCGATCATTAGCAATGGGCTTGTCATTGGGGTTGTGGTGTCACTTTTGCTCGAAACCACAGTGGATTGGTCCAAGATGGACAATACTACGACTGCTACCAAAGCAGCCTGAATATCTAAAATATTGAAACAGTCCGGTTCACCGGGCTGTTTTTTTTGTTAGATTCGTGCTTCCCGGGTTACTTCACCATAATTTTGCCTTGCCCCGCAAGCATTCTCATTTCTCTGGATAAACGCTCATGATTGCCTTGCTGGATCTCCAGCTGTACGCCGTAGTGCCATTGGTTATTTTCTTCTTTGCCCCAGCGCAGGGTTCCTTCCAAATACAAGGGGTCTTCAAAAAGCAGCAAGTTCATGCCGATTCGGATGTTATTGGACTCCACATGTAGATTTAACGGAAATGAAAGCTGACAGCCGGATCGGCTGATATCGCATAATTCCGCTTGAATGGGTTTGGGTGGTGCTGAGGCGCCGTTAATGCTGAGTATAAAAATTTCGAACATTATCGGTTCCTTTAAAGTATAGCGAAAAGGTTCTCTTCTAAGGTTGATAGCCATGGTTTCCTCCACAAAATCAAAAAAAGTCAGTTATGATTATATCGTCATTTTTGCTAAAAAAATGAAGAGAATAACCTTGTTTGCTAACACCTTAATTCTTCACATGTATAACATGAACCTAGTTAACTCTTGAGTACCTTTAACCTGTGTGCCGGGCTTGATATAATGGTTAAATATGGTTCTAATAATCTCGCCTGCGGATCAAAGGGGATGGAGCGGATCAAATTGCGTCATTTTTCTTAAGAATTTCAGGAGAAATGAATCGATTGGGAACCGGAAGTGTGCAACAAACGGTTGATCAACTGCGTGAATAGAGTTCAAGAATTGAACAATATCATCCAAATACTGTGCGTCCATTAGTTTTCGTGGCGAGAACAAGGCCGTTGCATAGGTTTTGAACGTAGAATGTACCAGTGAAGAGGGCAGCATCGAATGATCAGCATCGAATGATCAGCATCCGGTAGTTTGGTTACACTGAGCAGTGATTGTGGAATCATCTGACGATACACGCGCTCTGTCTCTTGAACATCGACATTTATATCTTGACCTCCAAGCACGAGATGAACAGGGCTATGAAACGAAACGAGCCCATCTGTGGCATCTGATTCCACATTGTTGACGATAAACGTCCAACGCTCCTTGGAAATGAGTTGGTCCTTATTAGCTATGAGTTTATATTCATCATAGGTGGCCTTGTTTCGAATCAGCTGCAGAACCTGGTCATTATAGAGCTGCCTTGCAGTGATCTCTTCCTCGGTATATCCCTTCTGGAGCATTTCCTGCTGGGTGTTGTATCTGCCCTGTGTAATCCAGTTGATGGCGGGGGAAACCAAAATGCTAAATGCAATATCCGGATCTTGTTTCACGATGTTTGGAATGACCCATCCAGCCTGGCTGGCACCCCACAAACCAATTCGATCTTGATCAATAGAGGGTTCTTTTCTGGCCCATTCAATGGCGGTTAAGACATCCTGTGCACGATCCTCCATGGTTTGGTCAAGCCAGTTTCCCGAGGAACCGCCAACACCACGTTTATCCAACGAGAGGGAGGCATACCCCGCCATGGCAAGCTTTTCCCACAAAGGTCGATACCCACCGTCATAACTGGCATTAATCGGACCATCACCATGTACAAAAACGACAAGGCCAACCTTATCTGAATGCTGTTTGGGCAGTGTGAGTATACCCGTTAATTGTCCATATGAGGTTGGAATGGAGATGCGTGTTTCTTTCATGTTGAATGTGTTCTGAATGAGCAGCCAAGACACAATAGCCAGAATGATGATTGTTACACCGATCAGCCATTTGAAAACTGAGGTCGTAAATAATCTTAGTCTAGGGGGCTGTTGTTTAAACACTGAAATGCCTCCTGTATGTTAGAGATAGGGATCATCATGAAAATCCATTCAGGTTCACGGAACAGGAATTTTCGGGAAATGCTGTTGTGTGATGATTCCACTCTGAAGTTCAATTGTTGGTAAAGACGAATGGCTTGTGTGTTGCTGCTGGATACGTGCAAAGATATATATTTACAATGGAGATGTTGGTTTGCAAACTGCTGAGCAGTAATCAGCAACTGTCTGGCAATCCCACGCTTTCGGTGACTTGAAGCTACAGCCAAATGCTCAATATAACATTCGTGTGGACTTGGCTTATATTCCAGGGCAATCATTCCGACCATAAACATGCAGACATTGCGTAGTCCGTATTGCTTGCAAAGCTTACGGAGTGGAATGTGATGGATCTCCTTTTTTATCTGTAGGGGGTTTTTGAGGCACCATTTCAGGCATAGAACCCCGACAACCTGGTTTCCATCCATTGCAATGAACTGCCTATCGGAGGGTGAGTTTCCCTGATCAATCCATATAGCGCCAAGCAAGTCAACTATTTCCGTTGGGGCGAGCCGAACAAGAGCCTCAAACTTGGTTGCAAAAGAATGGACTATTAATTTTCGGACAGCCAGTTGATGTTGATTTTGATCATCATAGTCCACAATTTGAATTGGAGTCGTGAGGTTCATAATGGGTTCCTTTCTTTCACTTTAGGAGGAGTGACCTCAATTCTGGCCTGAATCTCATAGTGTAATTGATCAGTTCCTAACATGGAGAGATAGGACTTTTCAATCAAGATTATAGGGTCTACCAGCACGTAAGTGGCTTGAAATGCATATTCCTTAAGGTGATGAATTTCCTGGGTAATATTTTCTTCGGATGTCACTGTGAATGATCTGGTTAGATATAACCCTTTTTCAACAAAAGAATCGCTGGTAGCATTAGAAAACGGAACACAGACTGCAACCTGGTCTAAGGTATACAAGTAGTGTAAATCAATTTCAAACAATGCAGGTTGATCCGTACGATGCTGATAAAGTGCACGGGCATGCAGAGATTCGTTTGGTTGGATGGTGATCCAAGTGGTGAAATGCCGAACAGGAATTTCCTTTATCTCATATATGGGTATACACTGATCCTGCTGGGATTGGCTGATCCATTCCTGCTGTTCCTGCAATATGCCTTGAATGAATTGTTCCATATGCATTAACGAATCAATCTGTGATTGTACAGCTCGAAGTGAATCGGTTAATAATCGGTTATAGTCATCTGCGGAATAGGAGAGCATGCACTCTTTGATTTGCTGAACAGGGACATTCAACTTGCGCAATAGAAGAATGTGAGAAAGCTGGTAGATCTCATCCATTCCATACATACGGTAGTGGTTGGTATCCACATATGCCGGGAAAAGTATTTCTTTTTCCTCAAAGTATCGAATTTGATGGATTGAAACATGCATTAATTTGGATAGTTCGCTAATCGTAATGTATTTGTTCATTAAGCTGGCTCCTGTCTGCTTGAATGGAATAGTTCCACTATAAACCTTAGGTCTGACCTAGGGTCAAGGTGTTTATTTTGAATTAGAAAGGAGAGATAGAATGAACGGGAAATTTCAGATCTTCACGGATACGGCAGCATTGTGCCTGTACGATCTGGGGACGTTAAAACATCGTGTTGGAGACACACCGGACTGGTGGTCTATTGCAGAGGATGAACTGACAGAGGTAAATGCAGGCAACTGTTTGTTTCTGAATCTGGGTGAAGATGGACAGTATGAGGTGACATGGAGTCTGGATGATGCGGGGAAGGAACTGGAGAATGCAAAAGTTATACCATCTACTTGTCCCTTCCGGTAACGTGTATCTGGGGGCAGCGGAGGATGTCACTGGGGGCGAGCTAGAACCCGATGAGTCTTGCGGTGGTGTGTTGCTCCAGATGGAGCCCGGAAATTATGCGTGCGCGATATCGAGGGACAACAACCAAATATGGATTAACATCAAATCCAGTCTGCAAAGCGAAAATAGTTTGAATGACTTGATCCGAATTTGACGTTATAGGTACAACGCGATGGAAGGAGGCCTACAGACATGCACAATCCCCAGTTGGAACGCATACAGGGAAAGTTGAACAAACTCCAGACTCTGGACCCGAAGCGGAATCTGTTTGGGGCAGAGAATCATCAATATGAGATGGCTCCGGTATGGACATTGGACGAAATTAAAGCTTTTGAACAGAAATGGAAGATAGCGCTGCCTGAAGAGTATCAAGCTTTTTTGCTTGGGATTGGAAGTGGTGGTACAGGTCCTTATTATGGGCTGGAAAAGCCGGAGAACGGCATATATTTGGTGATGGATTATGATGATGAGTTGAATGCAATTTCTGAGCCGTTTCCACATGTGGAATCCTGGAATTGGGATGTGGACTGGTACGACGACAGCAAAGAAGAGGACGAGTGGGCAGCGCTTGAACATGAGTATTATGATCCGAAATGGTCGGCAGGGATGCTGCGAATCAGTGATTTTGGATGTGGCGTCTCGCTCAATCTGATCGTGAAGGGATTGTCCTACGGAGAGATCTGGACCGATGATCGAGCGAACAGTAATGGGATTTATCCGGATCATTATATGGGCAACGCGGAGCGGCTGGGTTTTCTCGACTGGTATGAATTGTGGCTGGACCGCTCGATCAATGAATTGAATGAGCAAGAGTAGTAGCCTTTAGCTAACTTTTAGATTAAAGGAGGTACCATGTGGGCTGGGAATATGGCATCAGAACATCAAATCCTGTCATTTTACCTCGGATTGTGAAGCGACTGGCGGATGCCTTAACCTTCTCTGACTTGTATAAGCTGGAGCATTATGAAGATGGGTTTGCGTTGCTTCAGGAGGGTTCGACCTGGCCTGAAGCTCTACAAGTCTCGATTGAAGTGGCATCGGGAATGGATGAGATTGTAGAGGGAGAGTTATACATCTATTGTCTGTTCCATACTTGGGGTGACATCGCAGCAAACTGGCTGAAACAAATGGAAGCAGCTATGAATCAGGATGACGCTGAGCTGGAATGGTTTGAACTTTAAATAATGATGCGGAAATCAATACAAGAGCTTCCTCCTCAGGATTAGGCGGGGCTTTTTTGTGATGGAAAATAAATAAAAAACGATTTGGCTTGTTCATCCGTCTTAAACGACAGAAAGAGAGAGAAGGAGGGGATTGCAGGGTGGAAACCAAAGCCGAGATGAAAAAGATGCTGTTTGTACAGAGCGAAGACGAGACGGCATTTGTCCAATCCATCATGGAGCATCAGGACACGCTGATCTCCATTGCCTACAGTTACCTGCGTAATCGTCACGATGCACTAGAAGCGGTGCAGGAGATGACATGCCGGGCCTGGATCAAGCGTCGCTCTCTGAAAAATGAGAAGGCGTTCAAATCATGGATTATTCGTATTCTGATCTATGTGTGCATTGATGAACAAAGGCGTCGCAAACGGGCTACACCACTGCCAAGCGATGGGTTGGAGGAGGCGATATCCGAGTCTGCCATTGGAGGACGCAGCGATAACAGACTTGCAATGTGGTCCATGCTTGAGAAAATCAAACCTAAATACCGCCATGTATTACTGCTGAAATACTATAACGACATGACATCGATTGAGATTGCCTCCATTCTTGGCAAACCGGAAGGAACCATCAAGACCTGGCAGCATAAAGGGTTGGAACTGTTACGGAAACAGATGAAGAACAGGGGGGATTGGCATGACAACTAGTCCGGAGGAACAAGCACTTTTCGCAGATGCTTCCCAGGCTAAGCTGGAGAGACAGCAATTGAATCCGGCGGACACGGCCTTTACCATTCAGCGAGGTCTGGCAAAGGCAAGAACTCGGCGAATGACAGGTCATGTGCAATTAAAGTGGATTACGGCGGTGCTTGTAACCGCTCTGGCAGCCGGTTGGCTGCTGATGGGTCCGCTTAGCGGTTCTACACCACAACAGGCAATGTACAGCCCGCCTGCACAGAATTGGGGAGTCCTTGAACCTTTTCGGGAGTTGGCTGAAAAGGATGTAGACGGAAATACGATTACATCCGCAATTAACAATGGTTATGTACAGCTCGTGAATCGTTCTGTGAAATCAGGAATATATCAGTTAACCGTCAATGCAGTTATGGCGGATGAAAACAAGATGATCGTTTTGTACACAGCCCAGACGGATGCTTCCCAGGAGATATATTCGGTGAACCGTTCCAGGGTAACTGACATGCTGACCAATCATAAATTTGATGATAGTAATGCGGGGGGAGTCCAAGTACCCAATGGGAACCATATCATATATGGTCGAACTGCGATTAACCTCAAACGGACTGATGCATTTCCTGAAAAGTTAATGCTCGACTTTCAAATCGTCTCCCTCGATCCGGGGAAGCTAGCAGACCCAAAAACAGGGACAAAGCGACCTGAAATGCGATATTCAGAGCGGATGAAGATTTCTTTTGACTTAGACCCCAAATTTTCAGTTCCCAAGACGGAAATTATAAATCTTAATCAGTTATTTACGATTGACGGCCACGAGGTGAAGTTATCTCAAGTCGAGATGTCTCCACTTATTATACGAGCCAAACTTGTCTATGAACCCAATGAAAAGATTGATTTCCAAACCAAACAATCTATAAGTGAATCAGTACATTCTTACGAGATTGTTTCTATCACCCAGAATGGTAAGCAGACCAAGCTTCTAATGTATCTAGGTAGCGGAACAGAAGACGGGATCATTTTATACTACGGCAGCAATATGCTGGACGATCCTCAATCGCTTGTATTGAAAGTACCAACTGAGCCGGGCAAAGTTTACGGTAATTTGCAGGAAGCGGAGAAACATAAGCTGGAACTGAAAATCAAATAGGTTTCAGAAGAAGGGCGATACAAATTCATGGTTTTTGCAGATGACTTTGTGTCGTCTTTTCATTTTTCTTATACGGGGACTGCTGTTGCAAAAAAATAAAAATATTGGTTAAATTGCAATTTTTGTATTGTCACATCTGATGTTACACGATATAATCAACTTGTCTTTCAGGATAAAATTATAAAGGATGGTGAAATTTTGAAGAAATTTTCGATTCTTTTACTCGCTGTAACACTGTTATTATTGACAGTCTCCACGGTCTCTACGGCACCCGCTACATATGGTGCGGCCAGTTATCCCAACACAGGCACCAATGGTTTAACGGGTTTTGCCGGTAACGCCAAAAATGAGAGTGGTGTATCCAAATCAGCCACGACAGGTGGTAAGAACGGTCAGGTCATCTACATCAGTAATCTGAACGATCTGCGAACACACATGGCAGGCACAACAGCTAAAATACTGGTTATTGAACAAAATATTTCTTCCTCTACCTTGCAGAAAGTCGAATTTGGATCGAACAAAACGTTGGTAGGCTCTTTTGATAAACACACACTGACGAACATTCATTTCAGATCGACGTCCAGCTCAAGTAATGTCATTTTTCAGAATCTGACTTTTGAACACGCTTCCAATATTAATGCTAACGACGATATCCAGATGTATATTACTTCAGGCTCCAACTACTGGATCGATCACGTGACGTTCTCCGGCCATAGCTACAGCTCGAGCGGAAGTGATCTGGACAAGCTCTTGTATATTGGGGATCGTGCAGATTATATAACGATCAGCAATTCCAAATTTGCAAACCACAAATACGGAATTATTCTCGGATACCCGAATGATGGCAACAGCAGCTATAATGGTGTACCTCATGTAACGATGGCTAATAACTATTTTGAAAACCTGTATGTACGTGGTCCTGGTCTCATGAGATACGGTTATTTCCATATCAAAAACAATTACGCGAACAACTTTAACCAGGCGATTACCATTGGTGAGAAAGCTCGCATTTATTCTGAAAATAATTATTTTGGTGCAGGCGCTGAAAAAGGCGGCATTCTGGATGATAAAGGAAACGGGGAATTTACGGATACAGGCAGCACACCTGCGTTAAGCAGTCCATCCTCTCCTCAAACGAGTTGGAGACCGAGCTCCAACTACAGCTATGAAGTACAGACAGCCAGTTATGCCCGCGAGTTTGTCACCAAGTATGCAGGTTCGTCTAACAACACACTTGTGTTCAGGAAATAAAAGGTAGCTGATCTTCTTAACATGTGAAAGCCCGTATCCCTGATACGGGTTTTTACTATTTTTTTACTATGGAGAAAACCAAATAAAATTCCTGAAATATAAGTACATATTATATTCCTTCATATATTAAAAATTTATAATAAAATTCCGATATACATTAAGTGTGTTTTCATGTTTATGAAGACCTAATGTACTATAACAAAGCCCTAGGACTTTGCGATTTATTCATAAGCAAGGACCAAAGACTGATAAAAGATAGTACAGAAATGTTTCACCATCGTATTTAATTGATAAAAAGGACGGGAAATTCATGAATCGTTATGACGAAATCATCTGGAAAAGGAACAAGCTGATCTGTATCATCCTGTGGGTTATTGTTGCCATCGGTTTTGGTATGGCCTTTCTGGAACCCAAGCTGCTTGTTTCGAGTGGGGTAGCTATTTTATTCACCGGTTGGGTAACGTACGCCAATATCAAAAAGAAGTATATTCATGTGATCCCGTGGCTTTGTACACTCCTGATTACGGTTTGTGGAGTCTATGCAGGCTGGGGAAGTGTTAACATCACTTTAAGTCTGGTCATCACTTCAGTATTGTTGCTCTATCCCGACAAGAAACTGTTCACTACCGGATTTTTCGTGTTGTTTATCATCAGTATTATTCAGGTCGTTCTGGTGGAGACAAAGAGCTCCGAGGAATTTATTGGCCATATTGTTGATGTAGGATTGTTTGCGCTTACGGGAGCCATTCTGATGCTGGTTTCCCAGTTGAATCAAAGACTCTTTTGGGATAGCGAAGCGCGTTGGCAAGAAGTAGAGCATTCCAAAATGAGAGTGGAAACAATGCTTGTAAGGGTCAAAGAATCTGTAGAGGGCCTATCTCGTTATACGGATCAACTGAAGCAAAAAGTAACCGACACCGGCTCCATTACCCATGAAGTAACGCTTGGATTCAGCGAGGTGGCCAAAGGGGTTGAATTCCAGGCCACCAGTGTGGCTGAAATTTCAGAGTCCTTGTCTTTGTCGGATCAGCATATCCGCGATGTTGCTTCCTACTCACTTCAGATGAAAGAACTGTCAGCCAGCATGGCAACGAGCACGGAAACAGGCAGTGCGCAGATGGATCAACTGAATGTTCAGATGCAGGAGCTGTATGAAACGATTAATACCACAGCCGATGATATGAGTAAGTTTAACGAGGAAAGTGAGTCCATGTCGCTAATGCTGAACAGCATCTTGGATATTGCGAACCAGACGAATCTGCTTGCGCTCAATGCAGCGATTGAAGCAGCCCGTGCAGGTGAACATGGACGTGGGTTTGCAGTCGTTTCGGAGGAAGTTCGCAAGCTGGCAGAACACTCCGGCCATTCGGCCAGTGATATTGCTGCTATTTTGTCCCGTTTGAGAGGACAGACACAGGCGTTGACGGATCGGTTTGGGCGTATTCGACTCGCTTTGGAAGCAGGAAAAGACAGTGTGCAAACGGCAGAAGAAGTTTTCCGTACGATCAACAGCAATTCTCAGCAAGTATTGAATCAGGCCG
Source organism: Paenibacillus sp. OK060 (assembly GCF_900101205.1). NCBI lineage: Bacteria > Bacillati > Bacillota > Bacilli > Caryophanales > Paenibacillaceae > Paenibacillus > Paenibacillus sp. OK060. The sequence continues at coordinate 334,654 of NZ_FNFR01000005.1, read as the reverse complement.
CAGATATCGAGAGTAGTTCAGTCACCATGAGGGAATCCTCTACGAAAGTGGTTAATGAGGTTTCAGAAATTTCAAGTGTGACTCAGGAATCGAGTGCTGCTACGGAAGAAATTCTTGCCAGTATGGAGGAACAGCGCAACCTGACCGAGAAGATGGTGGACAGCTTCGGAGAACTGGAGCAACTGATTGTGGACCTGAACGAGTTGGTATCCGATAAGAACGAAGTAGGTTCTGCAACAGGTACGCTGTAAAATACTTAGGCTGAAGCTAGCCTACTGCATCGGAGTCACCTGATTACACCAATTTTATATTCGAAGTTCAGTTACTGAGCCTGTCTCCAACCATGATGTGGGGGCAGGCTTTTTTTGTTTTTAGATGGCTTATCTCTCCGCCCGTTTTCAACGAAACAATTGTGGATGCTCATCCAGGCCCACTATAATGGGAGGAATAGGAATTTGTAAAAAAACAATTGATGGCAGGAAGTTTGGGTAATTGGGGGAGCAGAACGTGAAGAATGCAGTAATGGAAAAAAAGACGGATAGCCGCGATCTTACAGATCCAGCGAAGAATGAAAGACGCGATAGTCGCGTTTGTTTCTATGATCTGAATTCGCTCCAAGATATGGACTGGCCTAACACCGAGGATGGTAGAGATGCACGAGCGTATTTGGAACCCATGATGTTACAAGGGACGCGGGACTTCATTATAAATGTAAACACAACCTTACTCATTGCTCGAATTGACGATCTAGTGCTTCCGTTGACGGTAAATGATGCAGAGTATGAAAATTCTTACGTTTGTTCACCTTATACGCATTATGTGAGGTATGCCAAGCAGGAGTTGACGATGCTTCGGAAACCGTTGCTGGAAAAGGGGCTTTTCGCGCTGCTTAGTGTGGTGGGGTGGGGAATGCGGCAATCACAAATAAACAAGGTTGTACATATCAACAACTGGCTGTTATCAACAAACCTGTATCCAGCCATGTCCGGAGAGCAGGCTGTTTGTCTGCTTGCAGCAGTAAGGGAACGTTATCCTGAGCATGCCGTCATATTTCGCTCCTTGTGCCCAGGGCTTCACTCCGATCTGACGGGAGAACTGAAGCAAGCAGGCTGTCAACTAATTCCGAGCCGTCAAATCTATCTGTACCAGGCGAATGATCCGAATTTCGGCAATGCGAAGTCGCGCTGGCTGCTGAAGCGGGATTACGAATTGTTGACCAAGCACGGATATGAATTCGTTTCCGGATCGAATTTGACGGAGGAAGATATTCCGCGAATTGCGGAGCTGTATAGGCTGCTATACCTCGAAAAATACTCTTATGATAATCCGCAATTCAGTGAACAGTTCATTGCGACAGCAAAAGCTTCGGGAACACTGACCTTGTATGGTCTGCGAAAGGAAGGGCGTATAGATGCGATTATGGGATACTTCTGTCGGAATGGGGTGATGACAACGCCGTTATTCGGTTACGATACGGCGCTACCCCAGTCTATCGGACTGTACCGTATGCTATCAGCTTGCCTGATTGGACAGGCCCGTGAGAACGGTCATCTGTTGCATGAGAGTGCTGGTGCTGCGCAGTTCAAACGCAACCGTGGCGCTGTGTCGGATTTCGAGTATTCTGCCGTGTATGAGCGCCATTTGCCAATGAGCAGACGCTGGTGCTGGCTGCTGCTTGAACGGCTTTTGAATCGAGTAGGTGTGCCGCTGATGCGTCGGATGAAGCTGTAAACTTGCACAACAGCGCGCTGACGCCGTCCTATGTGGGGTGCGCGTGTAGGTTTGGCTCCACACACAACAGGTCAGTCATCGTGAAACGTACACTTATTTAGATTCGCCTCAAAAATAATTGCGCCTTAATCATACATGTTCGGCCAACTGCACTTCGAAGCCATCTGGGTCGGCAATGTAAATAAACCTCAGATGCGGATTGGGCTGGACGGGGCCTCGTACAATCGGGATGCCTAATGCGGCGAGTTGCTCCATGGCTTCGTCCAGCGACCTTACCTCATAGCCGATCGAAACACCGGCCTCTGGCTTGAGTGTGGTTTCGCTGCCCTCAATCAGTTCCAGCTTCGTTTCATTTTCTGGTCCGAGCATGGCGATCTGCCGTCCACGGCTTTCGAATCTGCGCTGAATCGGCAGCCCGAGCAAATCGTGGTAGAAGCGGAGCGATGCTTCCAGATCGTGTACCCGCAGTGTGATCCAATTTAGTCTAATCAACATCATGAGTTTCTCCTTTTTTTGCGCCATATTCATCAACGTTATGCTTATTATACGATAAGCTTGTGCGTGGGCCTACCATACCACGTTACCTTTGCCTATAGAAGTTGCACTTAAAAGTGAAATCGAAAAACTGCCCAAGAATATTCTTGGGCAGTTTGGCTAAGAGTGCCGTTCAATGAGCGGGCAACTTTTTTATTGAATCAGATCAATCGCATCCTGTGACACGAAGGGTCCCCAGTATGGGCGTGAAGCATGTGTATAGAAGTAACGCGAAACAGGATTAGCGACCCATAATATAGAATTCGTAGTGTAAAGGTGTATGTATGATGAAATAGAGAGCTTGATGAGAGAGGTGAGTGACCATGATTGATATTATTGCGCTTCGACGAGACCTTCACGAACATCCCGAGCTGGGATTCACCGAATTTCGTACGGCTACCAAAGTCGTGCAGATGTTAACGGAACTGGGTTACCATGTGGCCTATGGAAAAGATGCGATTGATGACACATCGCGGCGAGGTCTGCCAAACCCTGAAGTGTTGGAAGATGCATATCAGCGTGCCATCGATGAAGGGGCAGATTCAGCGATTGTGCAGCAGATGCGAGGGGGATTTACGGCGGTTGTCGCTGAGTTACAAGGAGAAATGGAAGGGCCAACAACGGCGTTCCGTTTCGATATGGATGCACTTCCGATCCGTGAGAGCAAGTCAGACAAACATATACCACAAGCGGGGAAATTTCGCTCCAGTCATGAAGGCATTATGCACGCTTGCGCGCACGATGGACATACAGCCATTGGGCTTGCACTTGCAGAACGTTTGAGTAACCGAAAGTTCGCCGGGAAGATCCGTCTGCTGTTCCAGCCTGCTGAAGAAGGTGTGCGTGGTGCGTATGCCATGGTCGAAAAAGGCATGCTGGAACAGGTGGACCGTCTGTTCTGCATACATCTGGGTACAGGTGTGCCATCCGGTCATGTCAGAGGGGCGTCTGCTGGATTCCTGGCAACGACCAAGCTGGAAGCCCATTTTACAGGTGTGTCTTCTCATGCCGGAGCTACACCGGAGGAAGGACGGAATGCTTTGCTGGGAGCCTCTACAGCACTCCTTAATATTCATGCGTTGCCTCGGTTTAGCACGGCAGATACACGCATTAATGTGGGTATTCTTGAAGGCGGAACAGGGGCCAATATTATTCCCGAGCACGCACGGATGGTGATTGAAACCCGTTCAACGACAGAAGAAACGAATCGTGAGCTGGAGCGACGGGTGCGTCAGATCATCGAGCACAGCGCGGCGATGCATGAGTTAAGCTCTACGGTTGAAGTCATTGGCGGTGCAGTCCCTATTCACTGTGATATGGAGCTTGCAGAGCTTGCTGTGCAGCAAAGTGAAGGCATCGCAGGATTTACCCATGCGGAGGCTATTTCGGATGGTGCTTCACTCGGAAGTGAGGATGCCAGTTACATGATTCGGCGCGTGCAGGAACAAGGTGGGAAAGCAACGTATATGATTATTGGCAGCGAGCTGCCTGCTCCGCATCACCATCCGGAATTCGATATTGATGAAGCAGTGCTAGCTCCTGCGGTGGAACTGCTGGAGAGATTGGCACGAACACTCTAGAAAGATATAACTACAACCAAGGAGAGGCTTTCACTTACATATCGGTTAAGGAGGTGAACGCGCTTCAAGGCAGGAGCACGAGCGAACGTACCAATCGCCAGTTGGCTGAAGCGACTCATAAGCTTTGCAGGCACAGCTCAATGGCGGTGGAACCTTGGAGCAGAGTTGGATGAAACATAAACAAGATCAGGGGTTCAAACCTCAAACATTGCAGCAGACGAAATATGGAGCCATTGATGGAAAAACCTATGAACACTACGGTACGCTCGGCTGGTTAGGTGTTCCTTATGCAGCACCTCCGGTAGGTGAATTACGCTGGAAAGCACCGCGTGAACCGGATGCATGGACAGGGACTCGAACCGCCAAGGAATTTGCTGCGTGCAGCTTGCAGTTATCCGGTGAAACGATAGCCGGAAGTGAAGACTCACTGTATCTCAATATTTGGCGTCCGAATACAACCAGTTCGAAGCTTCCGGTTATGGTGTTTTTGCACGGCGGTGGGAATATGACCGGATCAGGCAAGGATTTTCAGGGTGAACAGCTTGCGCGTAACACGAACAGCATTATCATATCGGTGAACTATCGTTTGGGAGCTCTTGGGTTCTTTCAAAATGCTGCATTGAAAACCGGAAATCCCCTTGATGATTCGGGCAACTATGGCTTGCTTGATGCATTCCGTGCACTGCAGTGGGTACAGGATAATATCGAGGGCTTTGGCGGAGATACAGGCAATGTTACGTTGGCCGGGCAGTCGGCAGGAGCACGTAATGTTCTGGTAGCGTTAATCTCACCGCTAAGCAAAGGGCTATTTCAGAAATTAGCTGCTTTCAGTGGTGGTCTGACCACGGCTGCACCGGAGGAAGGCGAGCAAAAATCCGAGGATGCACTTGTGAAATTGCTCGTGCAAGAGGGTAAAGTGACCTCTATTGAACATGCGAGAACATGGATCGGCAAGCAGTATCAGGCACAGCTGGCCAGCTATTTGCGTGAGTTGCCTGCTGACAAGCTGGTCACTGTATATGGTTCAACGGCGATTCGTATGCAGCCATTCCCACATTTGTTCCGTGACGGTACAGTCATTCCGAAAGAGGGATTCGATGCCATCAACAGCGGTAATTATGCACAAGTTCCTGTTCTGCTGGGCAGTTTGGAAACCGAGTTTTCCAGCTTTGCTTTCGGTGATCCATACTTTGTACCCTCATTTCATTATGAAACTCTGTTTACAGATGAAACCAAGGCCGAACAGTATGCCGCAGCTCTGAAATACGGCAGTGAGGTTTATGCCGGCTTTAATACAGAGCGGGTAGCTGAATTCCTTACGAGTGAAGCGGGACAGCCGCCGGTATACGCCTATCGTTTTGCATGGGGTACACAGCCTGGGGTCATTTCCGAAAGGCTGCAAACATTGCTGGGCGCACCGCATGGCGCGGATATGGACTTTTACACAGGACACGCAGACGGCGTTGCCGCTCTTTTCCCTGAAGGTTATTTTAGTGAACAGAACAAACCAGGCCGTGAGACATTGTCTTCCGCGATGGCAGCATATTTGAAGCAGTTCCTCTATACAGGCAACCCGGGTTGTGGTGGATCATTGGAATTGGCCGAATGGACATATTGGACCAAAGATGCCAATGCACCAATCATGCGCCTCGACGCAACCGATACGACAGCGGAGATCGGCATGTCTATGCATTATAATGTAGGCAAGGATATCGTAATGGAGAAAATGAAAAAAGAATTGCCAGACGAGACATACAAGTTGCTGACGGAGAAGGTATTTGCCGGACGCTTTTTTTGGGAATAAGTCATGCGAAAGGACACGAGAGAATGATCTCTAGTGTCCTTTTTTAGTTGCGGGCGTATCTCCTCATTCTTCAATGTGAAAATACCATATCTATAGGTGGTTTCTGGATTTTTTTCGTATGTAGAATAGTGATCTCGTCATGGGGCTGGTCTAAAAGCAGAAATTGAGGTAGAATTATTGAGAATTATTCTCAATTAAACAAATCTCTATCTGAGAGTCATGATCAAGTTATAGACGAGGTGAGAACACATGGGTTTCGATTCGTTAGCTGTCGTATACCAGCATTACTTAACGCAGGAACCATTCAGTCAGCAAGATGAAAACACGTACCTGCTCTCTGCTAAAGCGGGCAGTGGCAATATAAAAAGAGTAACCACGTATAGTGGTATCGAAATTGTGTATTCTCAGATTAATTATAGTGAACCGTGCTCTACGTTTTTTGCATCGAATATTCCCATCATTGAGCTGCAATTTGCCTTGTCAGGTGCGCGCTATGTAGACATATCCGGTCAGCAATATACGCTGCCCACTGGACAGGGAGCACTCATTATGATGCGTGATTTTGAAGCCTGGTTCCATCCGCCTGCGCAGGAGAACTATACTTCTTTTGCCATCGGAATTCCGATCTCGTTGTTCAATTATGCGGGCGCACAATTGGCAACGAGCCAGTCCATTCGGTTTCAGGACATTTTGGGACATTGTGTGTTCAAACCCATCATATTTCAGCTGGATCACAGAATTCGAACGATGATTGAAAGTCTGATTGGGGAATTGAACAACCCCTATAGATCTTCCTTAATGATGGAAGCGACCGCATTGGAGATATTGAATCGGTTTATGATTCAGCTGTTTGATCTGGCGCCTATTCCTTCGGGATTTTCCAGAGAGGATATACGGAAGCTGCATACCGCCCGGGAGATTATGGAGGCAAGCATGGTGGACCCTCCATCCCTGCTGGCGTTGTCCAAACAGGTGGGTCTGAATGATTTTAAATTGAAAAAAGGCTTTAAGGCGCTGTTCGGCACTACCGTATTTGAATATTTGCGCCAGATTCGTCTCGACAACGCCATGAAATTGCTGCGCAGTCAAGAGAATAACGTCACTGAGGCAGCGATAGCGGTTGGTTACAGTAACATCAGTGCATTTTCCCAGCAATTCTATCGCAAATTCGGCGTGAAGCCATCGGAAATGAAAAAAATATATTAATAATCCGTCTAACCGTTAATTGTTCCGTATGGAGGCAGTCGAGATTCTCTCAGCCTTGTATACTCCAGGTACAGTGGATACTGTACTGAAAAATAAAGGAGTGTATGAGCGTGAACAGAATCAGAGGAAGTATCTTTTTTAGCGTATTTGCAGCCATGTTGGGTCTTATGCTTATTGCTCCCATTATGCCGCCACTTATTCGTGAGCTGGGGATGAAAGAAAGTCATTCCGGGCTAATTATTTCACTCGGGTCCATCGCCATGGCTGTGATGGGTCCGGTATGGGGCAGATTCAGTGATCTGAAAGGCAGAAAACCAATCATATTGATTGGATTCATAGGCATGTCCATAAGTTGTGCGTTGTTTGCATTGGCGATGTATAGTGGATTAAATGCGTGGCTCGGAGGGGGACTTTTGTTAACCCTTCTGATTGTAACGCGGAGCTTGATTGGTATGTTCATTCCGGCAGTGCTATCCTCTTCACAGGCATATATGGGAGATGTGACGGAAGGAGAAGAGCGGGGAAGCGGGATGGCGATTATTAGTGCCGCCAATGGGCTGGGACTTGTATTTGGCCCTGCGATTGCAGGCGCTTTTACCATTATCGGCCTCCTGTGGCCGCTTTACTTTGGTATTTTTATTGCGATAGCGGCTTTTATCATTGCTTTGTTGCTCATTCCTGCTGCCAAGCCGGTCATTCAGGAGAAAGCGCCCAAGGTCAACCCGCTCCAACGCGGGTTGCGTATGTATCTTGCTGCCGGGTTGGTTACGATGATTGGCATTATGACGGTACAGGTTATTGGTGGATTTTATTTCCAGGACCAACTCGCATTATCTCCAGGGGCTACAGCCCGAATGGTCTCGTTTGGACTGATGTTCTCCGGGGCTGCGATGCTGATCATGCAGGTGATCCAGATGAAGTGGTTGAAATGGCAGCCACGGCCGATGATTTTGCTCGGGTCCCTTTTTCTGCTCGCAAGCATGGTATTGTTTCTGATCTCTAGTCAATTGGTTGTCTATTATCTCTCCTTCTTCCTGTTCGGCATGGGCTCGGGTCTGATGATGCCTGGTTTTATGGCCGGGGCTTCTCTTTCGGTCAGCAAAGAACAACAGGGCGGCGCAGCCGGATTGGTTGCTGCGATTCAAGGCATATCTGCCGTGATCACCCCTTTACTCACAACAACGTTGTATCAGGTAGATAAACATATTCCGTTCATGCTGGTAGCCCTGTTGGTTCTAGTCATGGGTGCAGTCATGTTGGGATCGAGAAAAATTCAAACCCATTCCGTTGCCGGGTAAGGTTAAAGACCTAACTGAACCACAACTTTGCGGCATAGAAATGTCGCTGCGAATCCGGCTATCGCGTCCAGTTGCACGCCAATCTGTTCACCCTCGTAAGCGAAGCTGAGCTGCAAGCAGACATTGCTTTCCTCGGCGGGAGAGATGTTCTTAAACTGGACGTCTTCAAAATTAAAGTCGAGGGGCTGTTCCAACCCGTCTGTGGAAGTATGCGTAATCGTCAGGGACAGATTTTCAAACTTATCGCCTTGATCCGCGTTTTGCAGCTTCACATTGGTTAGTTCATCGTAGTGAAAAGGTGGGAAGAACCCCAACGTATCGATCACGTTCTGGGCACCTTCTATGGAGTTGAGTGGTGAGAAGATCATTTCAAACTGCCAGGCTTCCATCAATCGTGACTCATACTGGGGGCTTGTATACAGCAGGATTGAATCAGGTCCACATTTGATTGCCGTTCCAATAAATGCGGCCCAGCCTGCTGTTCCAACCTCACCAACCTTTATCAAAATCTGATCTTGAGCATGCAGCCTTAATTCGCAATCTGAATTGAAGTGTACTCGGTAAGCTGGTACCTTCACCTGCCAAGCCGTATTCGGGGCAAAATAAAATTCCTCCCGCTTCACAGATTTTATACTAACGTTCCATGTCCGCTCCTGATTCATGCAATCCCCTCCGATATACATAAGCTTTGAAAACTGGCAAGACACTTCACTTGGCCTTGATCATCTCTCAGCCGCAGCCTGCATCAGCTTGTAAATCTGGCGGGTCGTGTTCACGTTCCGGACCGTCATATATTTGTAGACCTTGGAGCCTATGAGCTTGTTCATACCACTTTTGGTGACAAGTTCTTTACTGACGGAATATAAAATGGCTCCGGGAACATATAGCAATGTGCCGATTTCCGGTTTGATGGGCAGTTTGTCCAGAACTGAAACATCATTCACTTCATCCCAGAGGAACATGACATCACTTTTGGCCGCGGCATCATTCGTCCAGTCCTCCGGTAGTCCCTGAATAACTGTTCGAACTTCATCCAGATTACGTACCATCACCTTGATCTGTAAGCCAAAATCGACAGCTATGGCTTGTTCAAGAATCTGGGATAATTCCGTATTCGCATCCACGCGTTCCTGATGATCGGCAAAGATAATATTGCCTGAGTTGATATACGTCACCACGTCCAGCAAGCCCGCTTGTTCAAACGTTTCTTTTAACTGCTTCATATTGATTTTATTATTCCCGCCCACATTAATGCCCCGAAGCAAAGCAACATAAATCATGATTCAACCCTCCGTATCTTGTGATCCTTTAATTTCAACAAAATGACAAATACTCGAATAAATGTGCAGTATGCTCTTCTCCCAGTAAATCATTCAATATAGGTTCGACATGCTCCAGATATTCGGGTTTGGTTTCATAAGTTTCCTCGTCCTTCAATTCCCCAGCATAGGCCCGTGCAGCTTCAATCAGGATGGCCAGTGCATTAAAAAACACTGTTAATGAATCGGCAATAAGCTGAGGTTCTTCTCCTGCAAAGGCCGCATATACAGGAGAGTTCGGTGCTGCTGTATCCACAATTATCGGATCATCGTTAAAATTCGCAATGACGACATGATTTTTTTGCCAAGAGGCTGACTCCTCATAAGGTTCGTTCATTCCGATCCAGCGGTGACCTAGTTGCTGACGATGGAGATGTTCAGGTGCAACAAAGGAGATTAGAGCTGCATCACCGATCTCGACGGCTGCATTTTTCATTTTGAGTGTGCCCTTGGCCTGTTCATCCATCATCTCGTAGTGGCTGTACAGATATTGGAGCTCTGGAGAGAGCGGGATTCGTTCGTCCACTTGCAGCTGGTGTTGCTGTTCACGAGGACGCAGATCATGATTTTTGAAAAGTCCATAAGCTTTATTATATAAATCTTGCTGCTCCACAAAACGGATTAGGGCAGCATTCAGCTGTTCCAAGGTGTCTGATCCCTCCTGGTGTTAGGCTATTTTCAAACAGTTACATTCATTCATAGTCATAAGCATAAGCATATATCAAAATGGGAAAAGCTTACACCCTCTGGTTATATAAATATTCTTTAGTTCAATTTATATAGTAATATTGAATGCGTTTACATTAAACCAGAAAAGTGTTATACTTTTTCTCAAATGAGGATTGTTACTGCTTTGGCAGGCAAAACCTGAATGTCGATATGCGTGGACTCTGTCCAGCTCATATTGATGTTTGGGTTTTTTTGCATTTTACGGACCATATTAAGTAGTAGACCAACATCGCAGACATTCCCAAAAACACATCGCGTGGAACACAAGAAAGGGGAGCATCACGAACATGAATACAAGAAAATGGTTAAACGTTTTGGCGGCTGGCTGCCTCAGTATGATTCTGATTGTCAGTGGATGCGCATCCAAAACACCGCAAACGGTTACTGAAACGCCGAATAAGACGGCAGAACAGGAACAAAATGAATCTACAGAAACGGCAGATCATTCAGCAACCAAAGCTAGAACGGTCATTACAACCGATGGTGAAGTGGATGATATGAATTCGGTGATTCGTTTTCTGTTATATTCCAATGAAATGGATCTGGCAGGCATTGTGCTGACCAGTTCAGTCTATCATTATGCGGGCGACGAGGAAGCAGGAATCAAACCTTTCCGCTGGACAGGTACACAGTGGGTTTACGATATGATTGATGCCTATGGCGAAATTTATCCCAACTTGTCCAAACATGCAGAGGGATATCCGAAGCCGGAACAGCTTCGCAAGATGACCAAAATCGGTAATATCTCCGACAAAGGGGAGATGGAGAAAGAAACGGAAGGTTCCCAATTTCTCCAAACGCTTTTCCTCGACGATGATTCCAGAGATCTGATTGTGCAGACCTGGGGCGGTACGAATACAACAGCCAGAGCACTGAAATCGATTGAAGAACAGTACAAGGACACAGCTGAGTGGGAGACGATTCGCAAAAAAGTCAGTGATAAACTGGTGCTATACATCATCCTCGATCAGGATGACAGCTATAACGACTATATTGCAAAAAATTGGCCTGACATTCGTATTCTGAACGACCAATCGAACTTCTGGCATTTTGCCTATGCGTGGAAATTCCATACAGAGGAAGTCAACAGCAAGCTGCATGGGGATTGGATGATCAAAAACATTCTGGATGGTCATGGCAAGTTGTTGGATATGTATGCATCTATGGGTGACGGCAAAATGATTGAAGGCGAGCTGGAAGAAGAGCAGCGCGGTAGTGCTGAGTATCTAAAGAAGAATCCGCAATATGACAAATACGATTTTATATCTGAGGGTGATTCTCCATCCTTCTTCTATTTAATTGACAATGGACTGCGCAGTATGGAAGACCCTTCCTACGGTGGATGGGGTGGACGCTTCGGTGTGGTAAATGAGAAGCTGTTCAGGAACAACGTTCTTGATTACGATCCGTATACCAAACGATATGAGGCTGAATACTCTTTGATGAGATGGTTTGACGATATTCAGAATGATTTTGCGGCTCGTGCCGATTGGGCCGTAGCAGATAACTTTGAAGCAGCCAACCATAATCCGTCATTAACGATTAAGGAAGGACTGGATCTGTCCGTCAGTCCGGGTGAGAAAATAACCCTTCATGCCGAAGGAAAAGACCCGGATGGAGATCAGCTCACCTACAAATGGTGGAGATATTTTGAAGCAGATACGTACAAAGATTCCAACGTCCAGGAGGAGAAAGTTCAGCCTGAGATGGCGGGTGATCTGCAACTTGGATTACATCGTGAACTGGCGAAGGGCGAGAAGTTGGATACGATTCAATTGGAGGGCAGTGACACCGATGCTGTATCGTTCAACGTACCTGACGATGCCAAATCGGGCGATACCATTCATATCGTAGCCGAAGTACAGGATGATGGGGAGCATCAGTTGAAGCATTATCAACGTGTGATTCTCACTGTAAAATAGCCAAAAATAAAAAATGAGTACAAAGAGCCCTTTCGTGATGAGAGGGCCTTTTGGCATACAAAGTGGATTGTTCTTTATGTATCCAAAGTAATGAAAATTAATATTTCTTATCCATAACCCAACAATTTCCGATATAATAACCAGATAGGTCAAAGCAAAAGGATACTACCTCAGAGAGGTGATTTGGATGACGATTGACGTCCTCGTGCGTAACAATGTGAAAGTGTTGGGAAAAGGCAGCCAAACGATTATTTTTGCACATGGATTTGGGTGCGATCAGGATATGTGGCGCTATATTGTTCCGAGTTTTACGGAGCACTACCGAGTTGTTTTATTCGATTATGTAGGCTCAGGTGAATCTCAAATTAACTATTATGATTCAAACAAATACAGTGATCTTCAAGGATATGCCCAGGATGTGCTGGAGATTATGGAAGCGCTCGACTTGAGAGATGTCATATTTGTTGGACACTCGGTCAGCAGTATGATTGGCATGCTTGCTTCCATTCATGAACCTAAATATTTCAAGCAAATCGTCATGCTGGGGCCTTCCCCGCGTTATGTAAACGATCTTCCGGGTTATTATGGCGGATTTGATCGGCGTGACATTGATGAGTTGCTGGAAATGATGCAGATGAACTTTATTGGTTGGGCCAGCTATCTCGCTCCGATTGTTATGCAGAATCCGGAACGGAAAGAGCTGACGGAAGAGTTGGAAAAAAGCTTCTGTTCGAGAGATCCGCATATTGCCAGACAATTTGCGGAGGTGACGTTTTTCTCGGATTGTCGGAATGAATTGGAGCGTGCCTCGGTACCTACGCTCATTCTTCAATGCTCGGATGACAGCATCGCTCCCGTTGAAGTGGGGGATTACTTGCATGCGCATCTGAAGAACAGTAGACTTCAACAGATGACGGCGAAGGGGCATTATCCACATTTAAGTCAGCCTGAAGAGACAAGCCGCTTCATTAAAGAGTATTTGCAGAGCGTGTAAAGTAAAATGAGAGGAAAGGCAGTTAATCCATGGATATACAATTAGATATGGCACCCTGTGGATACTTCTCCATTTCTGACTCGGGCATCATAAAAACGATTAATCAAACCCTGCTGACCATGCTAGGGTATGAACGCAATGAGCTATTGGGACGGCATATTGAGTCGACTATGTCGGTGACCAACAAGCTGTTTTTTCATACGTATTTCTATCCCTATATTCAGTTATATGGACATGTGGACGAGATGTACTTTACGTTTCGCACCAGTGATCAGCAGGATGTCCCAGTTTTGCTTAACGGGATTCGCCAAAATCGCGATGGGGAAAGCGTAGTAGATTGTGTGGTTGTGGTGATGCGTAAGCGAATTGAACATGAGAAGGATATAATGAACACCAAGACGAAACTTCAGGAACTGTATCAAGCCACAAATGATGCGAACAAGGAACTTGAACGACTGCACGAAGAATATAAGGTGAAGCAGCAGGCGTTAATCAAAGTGAATGATCAGTTGGAGACGATGGCTTCGACGGATCTGCTCACCGGACTCAAGAACCGCAGGTTTTTTCAGGATAAAATGGTGGAAAGCCTGGCACTCTTCCGGGAAACTCAATGTGTTTTCTCCCTTCTGGTCGTTGATATTGATCATTTCAAGAACATCAACGATACGTATGGACATCCGATTGGAGATCTGGTGCTGGGCAATCTGGCAGGCCTGCTGCAATCGGTGTCACGGAGCACGGATGTGGTGGCGCGTTATGGCGGAGAGGAATTTGTCATTATTCTTGCGAATTGTGATCGAGAGCAAGCTGTGGCTACAGCGGAGAGATATCGTTCACAGGTAGATTCCGCCGATTGGGGCGAGTATAACATTACAGTGAGTATTGGCGCAGCTACGGTTTCGCAGGAAGATACAGATCAGTCTTTGTTTCAAAAAGCGGACAAAGCGCTCTATGCCTCCAAAACGGGTGGGCGAAATCGGGTGACCCATGCAGCCGAGCTTGTAAGAAATTAAGGGCTGGGTTAAACAGTTAAACAGGAAAACATTAAGGAGCCTGCATCATAAGGGAAGTGCCCTATGCGCAAGCTCTTTTATTTTGTTTGAAACGGGACAGCTGACTTGAATTGGTTGTTCTTCTTCCGTAATCATTATCGCGGTGCAAGGTAGCCGTATCCTTCGGCGAAAGAACCAGCTTGGAGAGTGAAGTCTTCGTTGGCCTCATCCATAAATTCGGGGTTTACATACAATGAATGTGCGTCATTTCCTGATCCCTCCATGTAGGGGGTGAAGCCGGAATACTCCGTGTTTTTCCATACCCACAGCGTATCTTCTTGTGGTGCAGAGGAGTAGTACACATTGTGATCAAACACATTCCCCGAATTACTGGTGTATTCATTGTAAATGAGCACGTCAGAGCTGCCCGATACGAGAATGTTTCGTTTGAACGTATTGTTCTTCGTTCGGGCTTGCAAGAATAACTGCCCATTGCCTGCATCCAGCAGGTCGTTATCCACTAACGTATTGTACATAATCGTACTGTCCTCAGTAGAACCGCGTTCCTCATCATAGCCGCCCATGGCGATGCCGGTAAGCCTGTTATGAAAAATCAGATTATCCTGCAACGTAATGTGGCTGGTGGAACGCCCAGCATGCTCCGAAGCAATCTCGATTCCGATATCGTTACGATATACCCGATTGTGGTCGATGATATGATTTTTGCCTCCATCTACATAGATTCCCCCGGCAGAATTGCTATCATTAGGGAGGTTCGTTCCATAAGACGGATTAAGATTGGAAGAAATATTATAGACTTCGTTTCCCCGTACAATCCCGTTTCGCGCCTGATCGTAAGTGTCGTCCTCGGAAGTTCCTTCATACCCAATCAGATCAATGCCGATGTTGTCGGTATCATGGATCGTATTGTCGAGTAGGGCAAACGTATCCACATTCCCGTTGACTGCGAGTGACTCACTTGAACCTAGCACGAGATCATACAGTTCATTATCCTTGATGATAATATCCCGTAATGCTTGGGGATGCTCCGTACCATAAATCGCGATTCCATGGGCGTCCCTGCCCTGTAAATTGGGTCCTGAAGGTTTAGCATCATTGGCAATGGAATGAACGGTGTTGCCCAGGAGTTGAATGTGCTCTCCTGACCCGTGAACATATATTCCAGTAGGCACTTGTCCCCGAAGTGAGGTTGTAAAGTTGCGAATTTCGAGATTTTGAATCGTAATATAGCTGGCATTTTCGACTTCAATCAAACCCTCTATGCCGCGTACCGACAGACCTTCACCATCAATGATGGCCTTCTCCTGCGGATAGCTGGAAAACAGGGTTGGATTGCCGGAGGAATTACCGCTTCGAGTGATTTTGACTTTTTGGTGATAGACACCTTCCCGCAAATAAACGGTGCTTCCCGGGGGAGCATGGTCGGCAGCATGCTGCAACGTTTTCCAGGGAGCTTGAATGGTTCCTTTGTTCAAATCGTTTCCTTGTGGTGATATGTAATACATCTTCTGGGTATCCGGTACCTGCACAGCCTCGGGAGAAGGGACGGATGAAGTCTCATCCTTCTGACAACCGGTTGCGAACAGGATCAGGGCCAGGAGTGCAATTGTAGTAATACGATACAAGTTGATTCCTCCTCATGAATTGACTATGAAGTTCGATTATAGCAGATTTGAATGGTGAAATAAGGCGTAAGATGCTCATAGAATTCCACAATGGGGAGAGGTACTTAGAAACGAAACAGGTGGTGAGTATGATCTCGCCACCTGTTTGTATATGTTGATCGTTATTTTCGGTCCCAGAGTACACTGTAGCGGCAGCAGATAAAAATGATGAAATTCGCTGCCGCAGCTATACCGAACACCAACGCAGGATTGGACAGCTCGGAGATCCAGCCGCTTCCCCATATAGCCAGGGGCATGCCGAGCTTGAACAGAGACCCGGTAATCCCACTGATCCGGCCAATCATGTGATGTGGCGTGGACTCCTGGCGGAATGTCCAGATGCAGATCGTGCTGATGGTTTGGAAAATACCAGATAGAAACAGACCCACTGCAAGTCCGTAGGTTGAGTGGAACAAACCAAGGATCAGAAAGGCGAATCCTTGAAGCAGTGTGGTCACCACAATCAGCACGCCAGCCGAATATTTGCGGCGCAGGGAGCTTACCACCAGACTGCCGATCAAACCACCTACCCCAGCAGCAGATAGTACAAGTCCAAGCTCCAGATTACGCAGTTGCAAAGTGTCTTTGGCATAAAAGATGACGGTTGCATCCACCATACCATAGGTGGCATTGAGAAAAATGACCGTAATGCTGATAACCAGTAACATATGGTTGCGACGCAGCTCGATCCAGCCTTCTTTAAAGTCTACCCAGAAGCCCTGAGGAGATGTTCCTCTGGACACAGGTGCGGAGTGCAGTGGTATTAGAATGATACAGGATACCGCAAGCAGAATGGCCGTAATTAATAGCCCCGTATGCAGGTTGGATAACATCAACAGCATTCCGGATAGGGCGGCACCCATAATGGTAATTAACGTTGTGGTGAAACCCAAAGCCGCGTTGGCTGACGTTAGTAGTGGCGTAGGCACCGATTGTTTGATCATGCCAGCTGATGCATTGCGAAAAACATAACTCAGTGTCATCAGCATAAAACCGCATCCGTAGAGTACATAAATGGAAGGTTGACCATATTGAAAAGACAGAAACAGCGCGAGCAGAAGGATAACCTGTAACACGATGGAGCCAATAGACCACCATTTCTTATGCACCCGGTCCATCAGTACACCGATAAACATGGCTAGAAACAGGTTCGGCAGAAATTCAATGCCACGCATGGTGGACATCGCTACAGGAGACTTTGTGAGTTCATATAAAATAAGAGGCAGAGCCAATTCATAGATTTGATTGCCAAGAGCAATGATGCCGCTGGCAGCAAACAGAATGATGAAGCTTGGATTTCTCCATACGGATGTGGCGAGTGTGGTGGTAGGTGTGGCGTGTACGTTGATTTCAGACATGGATAACACTCTCCTCTTTACGTGTGGTAATGAGGTCCATTATACTTTTGCAAAAGAGGAAGAAAAAGCGAAGCATTCACCAAGTCGACTTCGCCTTTTAGGAGGGTGAAGATGGACGCAGAAGAGCATTATCTGATCTTGCGCACTCACTTTGAGGGTGTGCCTGAGCAGGAAATGATTGAAGTCATGATGGAACAGGTCACTGAACTGCTGGATTGTTCGAGGCGTAATGCACAGCTTGTGCTGAACAAATTGACGGAATCCGGTTATTTGACATGGATACCCGGTCGAGGAAGAGGCAATGTATCCCGAATGTCTTTTAACGTATCGGTGTCGGATCTGCTTGCAGCCAAAGCGAAGCAGCTTGTGGAGAATGAGCAGCTCAATGAAGCATGGCGTTTAATTGATTCTTCCGGTACGCAGCGAATGAAGGAAGACTTCACCGATTGGCTGGAACGACAGCTGGGCATCTTGCGCACCGATGGGGAGGAACGGGAGGTACTGCGTTTTCCCTTTTACCGGCCGGTCCCTCATCTGGACCCTGCGTGGGTTCAGCGGCGTACTGAATCTCATTGGGTAAGGCAGATCTTCGATACACTCCTCATATTCGATCCGGAGGAAAAACGTATTCTTCCTGGACTAGCTCATCATTGGGAATGGGACGACTCATCATCCCGGTGGCGGTTTTACTTACGTAAGGGAGTACGGTTCCACCACGGTCAGGAAATGACTGCACAGGATGTGAGATTTACATTTGAACGCATGTCAGGAAGGACATCCTCGGAATGGATGTTTTCTTTAATCAAAGCTATAGAGACTCCCGGGAGATATTGCATTGATTTTTATTTTGCCCAGCCCAATGCGGTATTTCCAGCTTTTCTCTGTACGGATCGCTGTTCGATCGTGCCTGAAGATTTGGGAGGTCCCGACAAAGCTGCATGTTTCTCAGCACTGCCGATTGGCACGGGTCCTTTCCGCATGATCAAAAATAATGAATCTCTGCTTGTTCTGGAAGCGAATGGCCATTACTTTGAAGGGCGTCCTCATCTGGATCGGATTGAGATGTGGGTGTGGCCGGACTATGAAGGACAGCCTGGGTCACACAGGACAAGCAGGGATATGCAGCTGTTATATTCGGGTGCGAGTAGAGAATCAACGAGTGAACCCTCTCTCAGCCAGTTGGAGAATGGCAGCACCTACCTGACCTTTAACCTGAACAAAGCAGGGATTCAGCAGAATATTTTATTTCGTCAGGCCATGGATCTGGGATTGGATCGGGAACGAATGATTAAGGAACTGGGTGGTCTCAGGCAGTGTGCATCGGAGGGGTTTGTACTCAGTGGAGCGCAGCAGGATTACGCAGGGAGTTCTGATCTGGATGAAGCAAAAAAACGGATTCAGGGATCCGAATATGGCGGTCAGCCTCTAAACCTTTACACGTATGAATGGTTGGAGAATGAAAAAACGGCTGTGTGGATTAGCAGACGATGCAAGGAGATGGGGGTACAACTGAATGTGGTGAAGCTCCCGATTGAGCATCTGGCTGACCCCCAAGTGCTGGCACAGGCCGATCTGGTCATGGCTGGAGAAGTACTTGGTGAGCAGGCAGACCTTACCCTGCTGGAGCTGTATCAATCCCGTTTCAGTTTCCTGCGTAATCACCTCAGCCCGGAATTGACCGCATATGTGGATGACAAGTTAACAGTATGCATGAGAGAACCGAGCCCGGACGAGCGAATGAAGCAGCTTTTGGACATTCAGGAAAAGCTCAAAAGTTCATCGAATGTCATCTTTCTGTATCACAGTCTTCAGAGAGCTCAGCATCACCCCATGCTTGAAGGCATTGCCTTAAATGCATGGGGAAAAATTGACTACAAACATATATGGGTGAAGCATGTGGAGGAAGTGTGAAGTCGAGAAATCCAGGATGATTCTATCCTTCGTTCGGTCCTTTCATGCAGAAGGTTATAATGTTCATTTATAAACCACACAACCTCTTTGCTCGAGGATAGTTAAGCAGGAAGTAGATCTCAGATTACTATTCCACCTGAGATCAAGCTTCTCCAGATGCTCCAGCTCCAGGATGGATTCCGGAATCTCCGACATATCGTTATCTCTCAGATCGAGCTCAATCAGGCTGCTAAGTGCACCGATTTCTGAAGGCAAATGGGTTATTCTATTTGTTCTGAGGCTTAGCTTTCTCAATTTTTTCATGTCCTGAATAGAGTGAGGCAATTCATTAATCCGATTGTTGTTACAATCCAATATGCGAAGTTCAGTAAGGTGGCCTATTCCCTGAGGCAGGTGAGTAAGCAGATTACCGTATACGTGAAGTTCTCTCAATTGGCTGAGCTCGGTAAGCGATTCGGGAAGTGATTCCAGTTTGTTATAATATGAACGAAGTTCAATGAGGTTCTTCAGATTGCCTAATTCTGCTGGGAGCTCCCGAAGCTGATTATCTGTAACATTCAGATATCGAAGTGACTTGAGGTTACACAGCTCTGCAGGAAGACTTGTAAATCGATTGTTGCTCAGGTAGAGGAACGTATCCAGCGAGCTTAATTGTCCAATTTCTTTGGGCAACTGTTCGAGACGATTATGTCCAAGATCCAGCATTCTCAAATGAGCAAGGCGGCCGATAAGGCTTGGCAAAGTCTCAATTTCATTTCCTGCATAATTCAAAACTTCAATTTCAGTATGTTGGAACAGCTGATCGGGAATTGTGTTGATTCGGTTGTTATAGAGGCTTAGTTCAAGCAAATTTTCAGCATCCCATACATGTTCCGGTGTCTCGGTTAAACCCAGCCCATCCAGATTAATTCTCATGATAATCTCTCCTCGTTATACAAAATAGTGGACATACTGGTTGTGGGAAATAGGTGGTTTGATTGTGGCATCGTGTGCTGTAACCTACTATAACAGTGCTGGTGAAGAGGTGCTGTATGCCAGCATACGATCATCCGAGGTACAGAAAGGAAGCTTATGGACAACATGACATTATGGCAAGATATTCCGTTGTTTAGAGACTTGTATCCGGAAGAACTTGAAGGAATCCGTCCTTTATTCCGAACGATATCTTACCCCAAAGGCAAGCGGATTTTTGATGAAGGTGAACCGAGCCATCATGCTTATATTGTGTTATCGGGAGTCATCAAAGTGTATAGAACGACACAGGGGAGAGAGCATACAGTCGATTTGCTGGGACAGGGCGATGTCTTTGGAGATATGGAACTTGTCGATCCCATCAAGGAAAGGATGTTATCCGTGGTTTCCCATCGTGACAGTGTGGTCTGTACCATTGACGGTAAGGTATTCAAACAGTTGATTGCCCAATATCCAGGTGTTAAAGACCGTTTGCTACAGCTTCAGATTGATCGTCTGATTCTGGCTAATGAGAAGTTGCATGAGATGAAAATCAATGATGCCAAGACACGATTAATGCTGACGCTGCAAAAACTGTATACCAAATTCGGTGCACTGGAAGAGGAAAGGACCATCATTAATTTGAGACTGACTCATCAGGATCTGGCAGATATGGTTGGAACTCTGAGGGAAACGGTAAGCATATTGTTAAAGGATTTGCAGCAGCAGGATGTCGTCCAAATGCAAAATCAAAAAATAGTTATTATGAACCCTGAAGCGTTGAGGGGCTTCGCCAAGTCGGAATAAACACGATCAGCTATTGGAAATGAACGATATGTAATGTTAAAGGTTGGAGAGGGGCGAGTGATCATGCATAAACTATCTGCAAACGAATTAGTGGATCGGGAACATCACGCTTGGGAGGAACTCAAGGAGCTGTTGGACCATGGACAAAATAAATACACCTATATTCCTGCACAGCGGGAGGTCGGAGAGGATGCGCTCTATCGCCTCCAAGTAAGCACCAAATCCTATTTGGGAGCCGTTGCCTATGAGACCGAGGGAATCCTGTTGGATGATGGCTGGATTACGTTACTTGGATCGGGTGGTGACCGCATCTTTGGGAGTCTGACCAGTTGGAATGGTTTGGGAGACAAGCTGTGTGTACCCGCATTGGAAGGCATGATGATCGTCGCCTACGATGCCGCGGGTGGATTTTTCGGAATGGATATGGGCAAGTATGGCCGTACGGGACATGTATACTATTTTGCCCCTGACACGCTGGAATGGGAATCGACAGAACTGGCTTATTCAGGCTTCATCAACTGGTTGGCTAACGGTGATCTGGAGCAGTACTATCAGACCTTTCGCTGGAAGGGTTGGCAAAACGACATGGGGCAGCTTCAGACAGGACAAGTATTTGCATATTATCCACCGCTTTGGACGGAGGAGGGCGGCGGCGAGAGTAGCAGCAAAGCTCCTGTAGCGGTGGAGGAGGCCTGGAAGGCAGCATTGGCTGGGAAATGATGTGGTACGACAGGGCTGTACGGAGGGAGAGTTTGAATAACTTGAATATCGATAACATTCAGAAGCATTACGGTATTGTGTTTCCCCACGAATATCTGGAGTTTCAGCAGGAGTCTGGCGTTCAAGCATTTGATATGATTGAAAATGGAGAGGTTGTCGATTGGGAAATTCGTTTCTCCGCTCTCGATCATCAGTTCATTGCAAATAACAACAATCTGGTAGATGATGTGAATCCCGATCCACGCCGGATTATTCCGTTTGCTTGGAGTGTCAGCAGCGGCAACAACTATTTATTGGATTACCGAAAGAATTCAGAATCTCCTGCCGTACTGGTTATGGATCATGAAGAGGCGATAGTGCGTGAAGATGCTGAGAGTGAATCAGAGACCCCGGAGGAAGCCCAGCAACTGCTGGAGGAAAATGTACGTGAGATCGCTGCCAACTTCAATGCATTCATAGCTTGTTTAAAAACCAGACCGAGTGATCCAGTTGAGTGATTCACCGTTTGAATAATGGGGTGAACAACAAAAGGCTCGCGCTATGCGCGAGCCTTTTACTCAATTGAATAAATAATGTTGTGATTGAATGATATAGAATACATCCTAGTTTACAACCTATCCAGTCTCAGTCATTGTAGCCGTAGAGTTCGATCGTGCAGCTTTGTTATGCCAGACCACGATGACAAGCGAGATCAGACAGACTAAAAGCAGACACCCATATACATAATGATAGGCTTCCTCTACCGGAACACCCGGAATGCCGTGCAGCATAAGCCCGCAGACAGCTACGGATACCGAACCGCCAAAAAACTGGATCAACTGCAGCAAGCCCATACCGGAACCGATTTGCGCTTTGGGCAGCACCCGAGACGCTTCGTTATTCAGTGAAGCTATGGAGGCGGAGAGTGCCGGGGAGAAGAAGAGATATCCTCCGGTGATGATCAGGGCAGACTGATTCAGTCCCAGCATAAACAGAGCAAGCACTGCGGCAAGCAAAATGTGTCCGATCATCAGAAAACGTATATTGCCATAACGATCGATCCAGCGACCTACAAAACGGGTACAGAATGCCGAGACGATGGCTCCAGGAGCAATCAGCAGACCAATAGCCAGTGACGAGCGTCCAAACAGATCAGCGAGCACTAGCGGCATCAGGAATAGATTCCCCAGATTTACGACCAGAACACAGAAGCCGATGATCAGTAGCCGGGTAAACCCGGGTGTTCGGAATACATGTGGATTCACAAAAGGAAGGCTCGCCCTGCGAATATACACGATGTGCACAACAAGTGAAATGACACCGATGGCCAGCCATAACCAAGACTGCTGAGTAATGGCAACCAGAAGGGTGGTTGCATTAATCACGGTTAATGCAGCACCGATCATATCAAAAGGATTCTCCAGTTTGGCCGTTTCACGCGGGAGAAAATAGAGCAGTACGGGCAGTGCAAGCAGGACAAGCACCGTAATGGCGAAAAGTCCATTCCAGCCCCAGTACTCACTAATGAGTCCGCCGACAATGGGACCAAGCCCAAACGCCATGGCACTTCCTGATGAGATCAGTGCGATGGCAGCTCCGCGTCGTTCCACTGGGATATAACGGCTCGCGATGACAAGTCCAAGCCCGGCCATGACTCCTGCACCCGCAGATTGCAAAATACGTGTCAGCAAAAGGATCGCAAAGCTGTGCGCAAATAATCCCAGCAATGAAGATAAGCCCAGAATAAGCAATCCCACCGTCAACAATTTGCGTACCGGAATACGGTCAGACAATCGACTGTAAATCACCGTCGACAAGGCATAACCAATGGAGTAGCTTGAAATGACCCAGGACCCCAGGTCTGATGTAATCTGAAGATCATGAATAATAACGGGTAAAGAGACGTTAAACATGGTGGTATTCATCACAACGATGAATAGGCAGCAAGTCCAGAGAGGCATTACAATTTTATCTTTCACGTAACCATTCCTGTCTATGAATTCAATAAACCATTTTACGCTCAATCTATGTATATGGCAATAATGTCATACGAATTCATTGGGTGGTTAAACAAAAACGGCGTCCTGACCCAGGACGTCGTTTTTGCACATGAGCATTTTCATCTGATTATTTTTAGGACGTAGTAGCTGGTGTGCCACGATTGCGAATCCACTTGATGACATCCATCAGAATGACCGCTGCGAGAGCAAGTCCCCCTGCGATAAGGAACTCATTCCAGCCAAAGGCTGCCGGGATGGCGAAGATGCTGCGAACCCCTGGAATCAGCGTGATTCCATACAGGCAGAGACAAACCAAGATGGAGCCGAGGACATATTTGTTAGTGGTGAAGCCGACCTGGAAAATCGTCTGTGTGTTGGAGCGCGCTGCAAAAGTTTGCAGACTCCGTGCCAGAATCAGGGTCGTGAAGGCCATTGCCACACTCATTTCCTCCGAGATCCCAAGTCCAATATATTGGGACACGATAACAGCCACCCCGATCAGAACACCACGTGTAATGACAGCCTGCAATGTTCCGCCGGCAAAGATACCTTCGTTGATATCCCGCGGTTTCCGCCGCATGACATCCGGTTCAGCTTTTTCCGTACCCAGTGCAATAGCAGGCAGGGAATCATTTACCAGATTGATGAAGAGCAGCTGGAGGGCCGTAAATGGGTTCACCCAGCCGACTACAAGTGCAAACAAAATGGCGATAATCGCCCCAAGATTTCCTGCAAACAGGTACGCAATGGCTTTTTTGATATTATCGAATACCATACGCCCTACACTGACTGCATTCACGATGGAGACAAAGTTATCATCCGTCAAAATCATGGCTGCCGCGTCTTTCGCGACATCCGTCCCGCTGCCCATCGCTACGCCGATGTCTGCCTGTTTCAGTGCAGGTGCGTCGTTGACGCCATCTCCGGTCATCGCTGCAATCTTGCCTTTGCGTTGCCACGCACGCACGATGCGGATTTTATTTTCAGGAGATACACGTGCATACACCGAGATATGTTCGAGCTGCTGATCGAGTTCATCATCCGACAGTTTGTCCAACTCTGCTCCGGTAAGGGCCAGATCATCCGGGCCTGCAAGTCCGATATCAATACCGATCGCTTGGGCTGTTGTTTTGTGGTCGCCAGTGATCATGATCGTGCGAATGCCTGCCTTCTTGGATTCTTCGATGGAACCATATACCGCTTCACGCGGTGGATCAATCATGGCTGTCAGACCAACAAGTGTTAGATCATATTCGTCCTCTACCGTGACCTGATTTTTGTCATCAAACTTTTTGTAGGCGTATGCTAGCACACGGAAGGCCCGTTTGGAGAACGCTTCGTTCTTTTCTTCAAACTGTATGCGAATCTCAGGCGTCAATGGCTGAACTTCTCCGTTCATAAACACATGACTACAGCGACTGAACAGCACATCCGGGCCACCCTTGGTCAGCAAAGCCGTCTGTCCTTCAAATGTGTGCACAGTACTCATCAATTTCCGATCCGAGTCAAAAGGAAGCTCGGCTTCACGCGGAAACTGATCACGAATTTCATTGTAATCCTTGTTCACCCGGTTACTGAAGGCAATGAGCGCCACCTCGGTTGGGTCACCGAGTTCCTTGCCTTCCTGGTTAATATTCGAATCATTGCAGAGTACTGCAATATGTAACAAGCGCCGTTCCTCTGCAGACCACTGTTTGGGATCATCGGGGAATTGGTCTTTCGTGCCATGGGGAATGTAATAGTCCACCACGGTCATTTTGTTTTGAGTGAGCGTTCCTGTTTTGTCGGTACAGATGATGCTGGCAGAACCCAAAGCTTCCACGGCTGGAAGACGTCTGATGATGGCGTGCTGCTTGGCCATTTTGTTCGTTCCCAGAGACAATACAATCGTCACTATGGAGGAAAGGGCTTCTGGAATGGCGGCGACAGCGACGGCAACTGCGAACATTAGGGCATTCACAATGGATGGCCCGATATTTTCCGTTCCCTCAGTTAACCAGACACGTCCTGCTTCGATGGCGAAAATAAGAATCGACAAGCCTAGGATAAAGAAGCCAAGCTTCTTACTAAAGGATTCCAATTTCCGTTGCAACGGAGTTTCCTTCGCCTCTGCATTTTCAATCAATTCGGCAATCTTGCCGATTTCCGTTTTCAGTGCTGTACCCGTAATGACAAGCGTACCCCGACCATACACCACCAGTGATCCACTGAATGCCATATTGCGACGGTCACCGATCGGAGCTTCTTCCGGGATGGCATCTGCATGTTTCTCCGCTGCTTCGGATTCACCTGTAAGCATTCCCTCGTTGATTCGTAAGCTGCCTGACTCCAAAATGCGGCCGTCTGCAGGGACATAATCCCCTGCATCCAGCAAGACAATATCACCGGGAACAAGTTCCCGCGCGGGAATCGTTTTTTTCTGCCCGTCACGAATGATTTTGGCTTCGGGAGCAGACATCTGCCGGAGTGCATCCAGAGAACTTTCGGCCTTTTTGGTCTGCACAACGCTGATTACCGCATTTAACAGAATGACGAGAAAAATGATTAGCGATTCGATCAGGTGTCCAAGGACGATCTGAACAGCGGCCGCGATCAGCAGCACGATAACCATAGGATCTTTAAAATTTTCAATAAATAGCTTCCAGATGGGGGTTGCAGCTTTTCCCTTTAACTCGTTATAGCCTTCCGTCTGCAGTCTCTTCGCAGCCTCAGAGGTTGTGAGCCCATTAGTGGAACTCTGAACGTCCTGAAGTGTCTCCTCTGCACTATGTCTGTAATATTGCAAATGACCAGCTCCTTGGATCATAGATTTCAGATATTAGATTTCTTTGTGTATATAACCTTGCAGGCGTCTAAGAACCAGTGAAACTTTATCAATTTTATGAACTCCATAGGTAGAATCTCCGCGTCTGGTAAATCTCATTCGTTTGCTATGCGGTGTGTTGGATATACTTTTGCTGTTTATTTTGATTAGGTCATTGTACCTTGCGCAAAAACCATGAAATAAAAGGGGAATTAGTTTTTTTATCCTATTGAAGTTTTTTCATGGAAATGCGTATATAGATAAGGGCATATCATAAAACTCGGGTTTACCGCAGCATAAGGAGAAGGTACATATGAATGACAAGCAAATCGAAGCACTATTGAAACTCGCAGGGGGAAAGGAAAATATTCGTCATGTGCAGCATGACATGGATACCACTACGCTGACATTGCGTGACCGTACTCGAATGGATCTATCAGTATCTGATGTATTGGATCTTGGCGCCGATATTCGTATAACAGGCGATTATTGCTCCATAGCATATGAGGACGAATCCTCCCAACTATATAATACGCTACAGGGCATGGGAGTGAGGAAAGCAGAAGGGGACGTACTGCCTGCAACAAGGCGTACCCGTAAAAAATCATTGTTATATTTTATTTCCGATGTGTTCAGGCCTCTGATGCCCGCCATCCTGGGAGCTGCAGTGCTCAAGATTGTTCTAGCCGTCATTACGTTATTTAACGAATCCTCACTGATGGATAGTCAGACATTCCTGATATTTAAATCCATTGGAGATAGTGTGTATTATCTGTTGCCAATCCTGGTAGCCATCAGTACAGCCTATCGGTTAAAAAGCAATATTTATGTTGCCGCAGCGATTGGCGGTCTAATGTTCTACCCGCAAATGACCGCTTTATTGTCAGGTGAAGAGGATGTTCATTTTATGGGTGTACCCATTGTGTCACAAGCGATCTTTTTTTCAGCTTCAATTTGGGTGATTTTGACGATATATGCGGCGTCCTATCTGGATAAAGTCGTTGAGCAAAAAAGCCCAAGAGTTTTTAAAGGAATTCTTGCTCCATTGTTGACGTTTCTGATTCTAGTTCCACTGGTTCTAATGATACTCGGTCCAATTGGTACTTGGATTGATCAGCATTTACCGGATGTGGTAGATTCACTACTGAATGATGCCCCGATTGTAGCAATTATGCTGCTGGGAGCGGTTTATTCCCTAATGATGATCGCTGGATTACATTACTGGCTTTTACCTATCATAATCAATGAATTGATGGTTAATGGTTTCTCCCTCATTCTCCCTGTCATGTTAGTTGCCTTCGTCGCACAAGCAGGAGCTTCACTCGCTACTGGGCTAAGAAGCAAACAGCGGGAATTCAGGAAGCTGGCTTTCTGGGCAACAGGAACTGCTTTATTAGGTACCCCAGAGCCTGCGATGTATGCGGTCAATATGAGAAAGAGGGCCTCTTTTTATTCGGCATTGCTGGGCGGTGCTGCAGGAGGACTGTGTTTCGGGCTGATGTCCGTCAAAGCAGTTGCATTGGGTGGGTCCGGAAGTCTGCTGGAAATTCCGCTATTTATGGAGGAAGGGAGCCTGAATCTGTTACATGCCTGCGTTGGTTTGATTATTTCCTTCTGTGTGTCAGGTGTGCTCACCTATTGGATGATAGGAAAAGAACGGAAACACGTATAAATTAAGAAAAGCCCGTACCTGATGGTGCGGGTTTTCGTGTATTGTAGAGTTAATAACACAACAGCCACAGAAAGGATAACAAAATGCCCAACAACATAGAGTGGATGGCTCAATGGAAGTCAACTAAGCCACTTACAGACCAATGGATGAGTGAGGGCAAAAGGCATCACTTTTCAAGTCATGCCTTACTACTTATCCTCGACGGGAAAGCGATCTGGAATATTAATGGTCATAGGGTTCAGGTATCTTATGGGGAGTTAGTTGCAGTGCAAGAAAACACCGTGATTGAAGTGATTGAGGGTGGCAATCTGGATCTGGCCGGATGGCATGTTCAGTTCGATACATACGCGATGTTCCCAGACCGAGGTGAAGTAGTGAAATATGAATGGCATGTACCGTCAGGGGACACGTATCAAAAAGTAAAATTAACCGGTGGCACACTGGCGAGTCTTAGCCAACATTGGAATGGAGATGGTTCTCCTAATCCCAATGTAATCCGTGTAGGAAATCAGCTTTTGGTGTATGAACTGTTGCAACATGTATACCGGGAGCTGTTAGAAGAGGAACCGACCGTGGAACAAAGCATTCTCCGCACTGTGGATTACATGCAGCAGCATTATGAACAGGTCATCACACGCAAGCAATTGGCTGAGATCGCAGGCATCAGTCCCTGGCATTATTCCCGCAAATTCAGTGAGCGCTTTGGAAAGCCGCCTCTGGATTATCTGGCTCATTACCGGATCTATCGTGCTCAAGAGGAGCTGTTGTTATCAACGGCAACATCTCAGGATATTGCGAAGAAGACCGGATTCGAGGATGCACATTATTTCAGTCGTCGTTTCAAACAGTTAACGGGTGTGTCGCCGAGAAATTATGCACAAACGCTACCCCAGCGTAAAATCGTATGTCTTTCCCCGCTTTGTGCGGAAGTGCTGATTCACTTGGGGATTATTCCACATGCGGTTGTAGTAACTCCCTTGCTTTTGCATGAACATCAACATGAACTATTTGAAACGCATCAGGTGAAGATGTTGGAAGTCTCACAATATGAGCTGGATGTGGAACTGATTCGGCAAGTTCATCCTGAATGCATTATGGGAAATTGTTGGACAGAAGAGATCAAACAAAAGCTGCGCACAATTGCACCCATCATAACCGGTTTAAATAACGATGTGGAGGCTCTGCTCCGTCAACTGGCAGGCTTTTTTCACCGAGAAGATACAGCCCATAAACTCCATATGCAGATGAAATTGAAAGTAAACGCAGCACAGCAGCAACTGCAGCATCTTGTCCAATCTTCCTCTACCGTGATGGTACTGAGGGTAGAACCGTTTGGTTATCGATATTTGGGTGGTCATTCTAATGGGGTATCCCATTTACTGTACGAACAGCTCCGTTTAACTCTGCCACAGCCGCTGCAAGCAGGGGAGGCGTGGTTTAATCCTTGCTCACTCGACTTGTTGGCCAAAGCCAATCCCGATTACCTGTTTGTGGAGAAACGAGTTATGCAACACTTTAGTGCTCAAGAAAATATGAAGAAGTTAGTGGAGAGCTCTCAATGGAATGACTTGAAGGCTGTAAAAAACAACAGGGTATTTCTCGTGGATACTCGCCTGTGGGTGGATGGCCGTGGAATTATTGGACAGAAAATGATTTTGAATGAAATTGTGAATAGTCTGGTCACCAATGTATGGTAGAGCACAATAATCCAACTAAATACGCACCATCTCCTATGGAAGGATCTCTTCCTATTTGCTAGTATTTGATAATAATTATCATTATCAATATTACATAAGGGGCGAGTAGATCATGTCACGAAGGTTTAAGGGTTTGGGAATGGTGCTGTTGGCACTAAGTTTGGTGCTTTCCGCCTGTTCCGGTTCTTCTGATAAAGAAGTGGAAGCTTCAGCAAAAACGGCAGAGAAAAATGAGACGAAAGTTGTTCGGGATCAGTTTGGAGAGGTGACGATTCCTACGAATCCTCAAAATATGCTTGTACTAGATTCCATCTATGCCGAGTACTTGATTGAGATGGGCGTTACACCGCAGATGGTTATATTTGTTCCGGAGATTGAACCGGACTATCGTGCGTCTTATTTTGAGGAACACGGGGTCCAAATGATTGAAGCGGAACAATATCAATATAATTATGAACAATTGCTGACGTTGTCACCAGATATAATTGTTACCGCAGGCGTAGGTATGGAGCAAGGCGTATATGATGAACTATCCAAGATTGCTCCAACGGTGGCTCTGGATTCCAACAGTGAAATGCAGATTGCCATGCCGAAGTTGGCTGCTGTCTTTGACAAGACAGAGGAATCTGCCAAAGTGCTGGCTGAATTTGATGAGAAGGCGAAGCAGGCACAGGAGAAAATTTCTCAAGCCATCGGCGGCAAAACCGTGCTGGTTCTTCGAGTAGAGCACAATCGTTACCGTTTCATGGGTCCCAAAGGAGGAAGCAGCAGTGTCTTTTTCTATGATACTTTGGGTCTGAACAGCCCTGAAGTCATCAAAGACTCTACCGATTGGTTTAGCCAGTTTTCCCTGGAATTTTTGCCGGAAATGAACCCGGATTATATATTTCTAGAAGACAGGACGCTGAAAGGCTATGATACGAAGCAATCCATGGATAACCTGAAAGAAAGCAAAGTGTGGGCGAGCTTGAACGCCGTGAAAGACAATCATGTCTTTCCGCTGAAAACGAGTGATTTTGTAACAGGTGTGGGCCCTATTGGGTCGGCCAAGTTGTTGGATTATGTCGTTGAAAAGTTGGTGCCCTAGATGAATACTGAAGCAGAGCAGCAATTGGACATTTACGATATAACGATTGTTGGTGGCGGACCGGCAGGAATGTATGCTGCATTTTACAGCGGGATGAGAGCCATGCGTACCAAAATGATTGAAGCCAAAGAGGAATTGGGCGGATTTATGCGCACGTACCCGGAGAAACTGGTCTGGGATGTAGGTGGAGTTGATCCGATTCGTTGTGAGAAATTGATTGATTCCCTGGAAAGACAGGCAAGAACCTTCGATCCAACCATTGTATTCGGCCAGGAAATTGCTCAGATGGAACGACGCGATGATCAAGTATTTGTACTCACCTCAAAGACAGGAGAGCGTCATTACACGCGTACGATTTTGTTATGTGCAGGCAGAGGCATGACGCAGGTTCAGAAGCTGGATATTGAAGGCGCAAATCGGTATGAGCTGACGAATCTACACTATACCATTACGGATCTGTCCAGATTCAAGGATAAACGTGTGCTGATCTCGGGAGGCGGGGATTCCGCAATAGATTGGGCGAATGAAATGGAGGGATTGGCGCGGGAGGTCATTGTGGTGCACAGACGCCAGGAGTTTACGGCACATGAGCTGCCTGTTGCCCAGATGAAAGCTTTTGCCCAAGTCTTGACTCCTTACAGCATCTCGCGCTTATATGGTACAGGAGACAAAATAGGCCGCGTCGAACTTGCCCATGTAGACAATGGGGAGATCATGCCAATTGAAGTGGATGAAGTGGTTGTAAGTCATGGATACGATCGTGATTTCGGTAACCTGGTCCATTGGGGACTGGAACGTGAAGATTACGGTATCTCGGTTGATCCGCGAATGTGCACAAGTCAGCCGGGAATCTTCGGAGCAGGTGATTTCATTACCTATGGAAGCAAAGTCCGTCTGATTGCTGGTGCATTTAATGATGCCGTACTCGCAGTGAATAGTGCCAAGCTCTATCTGGAGCCGACCGCTTCCGATATGGCAGGAGTATCGTCCCATAATGCAAGGTTCTTTGAGAAAAACAAAGCCATTTCTACCCTGTAAATCAGCATGTTAGAACGTGAAGTAACAGTAAGAAGCCCGACCGGTATTGAGAATAATTTCTCGAACATGTGTCGGGCTTTTTTTATTAAAACATCCAATCTCAACTAACCAATAAGTTACCCCTGTGGTTCCTGAAATAATTCAATATATGTCATAAGTTCCTTCACGCCTGCAAATTGCAGGGACAGTTGGCTGTTAAGCTTTTGCAGAGCCAGTTGGAAGGCATTATTAATCTGTGTATAATCCTGCGTGCCGACAGTGTTCAGAAGCTCTTTCATATGTTCAATGTAGTAGACGGATTTTCTTAAACTGCTAATGACCAATATCTTTCTTAACTCGGCTCGGGTATACATTCGATAACCGTTGTTAGGGTCTCTTTCGGAGCAAATCAAGCCTTCTGTTTCCCAATGCCTGATAGCAGAAGTGTTGACCCCGGCTGCTTCGGCAGCTTTTCCAATCGTCACCGCCTCCGTCGTTCCAACCTTTCGATCGTTAGCAAAATCCACCTGTTGCACCATCTTCCATATGTCTTCCATTCGTTGCTTCTCCAGTTGGCTGTTGTACAGCTGTTGGTTTATAAGCCAGAGGGCATCGATTGTATCACCCTGTTTTACTTTTCTCATAACCTCATATGCAACGGGAATCTCATACCCTTTCAATAATAAACGAATGGCGACAAACGCCTGAAGATGAACAGGGGTATAGTACCTGTGATTGCTGGCGGTCCGTGGAACGTCAGGAATCAGGTTCTCCTTTTCATACCGTCGCAGTGTAGTTGTACTTACATCCAGCCTTGTGGCAATCTGCCCAGGTGTATATGTTCGGTTCATGTTTCTTCTCCTCATGCTTCAAGTAAAACCTTCAAGTGCTACACTAACATACAACGCGCCAAAGTCCATATTTTATCAACACTTTATAATGAAAACCGAAAGATTGCATCTATGTTATACACTGAGGATATCAACAGTAAAGGACTGGTTCAATTGCAGAAAATGATTACATTGTTAAATGGCTCGCAGCTTGAAGTGGGTCTGACGGGAGCGCAAGATCGTAGTGTCATCATGCTGCCCATATCCAAAAAGTCCGTAACTGGACAAGAAGCTGAAACCCTAAAGTTATGGGGGGTTGATCCTGAATTGGGTGCAAAGTTTATCGACGGACTTTCCGATGAATTTCAGATCCTGCATTTTGATTATGAAGGCCACTATATGGCACATCCCCATCCGGAACATTTTACGCCCGAATATATCGCTCAGGATTTGTTACGAATTGCGGATCAGATGAATGTGAATCGATTTAGTTATTATGGATACTCCTGGCTGGCTCTCGCCGGGCTGCAGTTAGCCCTGCGGACTGACCGAATGGAAAGTCTCATTATGGGAGGATTCCCGCCATACGAGGGGCCGTATGAGGAAATGAGAGTAGTGACCATCAAGACATATGAGGGAGCATTGAAGCAGTATGAAGAAACGGGAGAAATACACTCAGCAGAAACCCTAATGAAAGCTGAAGAATTGAGTCCGGATCAATTGGATTGGGACAACTTGGAGTTAAAGATCGATCCGGCTCAAACGAAACAATTTGCGACCTTGTATCAAGGTTTAATTGATTTCGATGACCAACGTATTCAAACTCAGTTGAATATCCCCAGATTGGCTTTTGCAGGAGAGAAAGATACGATTGTGTACGGTGAGAAATTTGGGAATGTGACGGTGGATATCGCTGGACGATTGCAAAAGCATAAATCCGTTCTTGAAAACCTCGGCTGGACCGTCGAAATCATCAAGGGAGCGGATATGGATCACACCAAAGCCATGCAGCCCAGCACCGTTCTCCCTATTATCCATCCCTGGTTAAAAAGTCATTTAAGCTCAGGATCGGCAAAAACAAGTTGATATTACTGTGTGATATCGTCTAAAGCTCTTTGTTTGCGCTGCTGATAATCCAGAATGGATTCGTATAACAATTGCTCATTGAAATCCGGCCACATCACATCCGTGAACCAGAGCTCGGAATAAGCGGCTTGCCATAATAGAAAATTGCTTAACCGTTTCTCCCCACTGGTTCGGATCAGCAGATCGGGGGCAGGATTGAGTCCGGTATACAAAAACTTTTCAAAATCCGCCTCGGAGATTTCCGAGGTTTCTTTGTTTTCTTCATTATTTTCTACGATGTACGTTTTGATCGCTTGTACAATATCGTTTTTACCCCCATAATTCATCGCAAAATACACAGCCATCCCGCTGTTCGTTTGGGTTAGTTCCACCACTTTGCGCATCGCTTCCTGTGTTTCTTCTGGGAATTTTGAGATATCACCGATAAAATTAACTTTGATATTATTCTGATTCAGTTCCTGAACGGTTGTATCCTGTACAAATTCGACCACCAAACTAATGATGTAATCGACCTCTTCCTTGGGCCTTTTCCAGTTTTCCGTAGAGAAGGCGTAAAGAGTGAGCGAAGCAATCCCGTTTTTGTGGCACATGCTTATCGTTTCCCGCATTGTCTGCATTCCTGCATAGTGCCCAGCACTTCGAGGTAATCCTTTTCGCGTAGCCCATCTTCCATTTCCATCCATCATGATTGCGATATGCCTTGGGATTAATCCGTTCCAGTCGATAGAATGGGGTGTATTCGGTTTTTCTTTATGTACACGGTACCTCTTCATTGGAAATTCCTCCTGATCCTCAAGCTAGAATAAGTTAGACACGTATAATGGATTCAAATGTTCGAAATGATTTCCATAATTTATGGTTATTATATAGGATTGCACAGGGACAAGCCATGATAGGTTACTACATTAGTATCGTGCAGAACATGAGTCGACCGTCGTATTCCAGGATTTTTTATATCAAAACCTTTACATTCCAGCTGTATGCGTTTATTCACTTAAATGTTGGTGTATTTTCCCTTATAATAAACCAAAACGGACGAGGAGATGAACTCCAGATGAAAAAACAAATGTGGATCATTGCCAGCTTAGTGGTTGTAATTGTGTTGGGGGCCTTCCTTATTGCAAACAATGTGGGGACAGAAGAGGCAGGTAACGCGGAAGCACCCAATATTAAGAAATTAGTAGAAGATATCAGTACAGGCAAGGAGACACCGGAATCGGCTTCCATTAATGCCACCCAGTTAATCGTCACGGATAAAGGTAACCAAACGACAACCTACGACTTGCCTGAAAAGGAGTTTTTCCTTTCCATTGCACCCTATGTGGATCAGACTCATCCTTGTGCAATTCATAGCCTGACCGGATGTCAGGGCGAAATGAAGAATAAGAAGTTCATTGTGACGATTCATGACTCTGAAGGAAATACGCTTATGAAGGATGCTGAGATGAAGGCCGGCTCCAACGGTTTTATGGATTTTTGGTTAGCCAGAGATAAGTCATACCTCATTCGTGTGGTGCATGATGGAAAGGTTGCAGAGACACAGTTATCTACATATGAAGAAGATAATACGTGCATCACAACGATGCAGTTGAGTTAAATCGTCGTACGGTGCATTCTAACATCATTTCAAAAGACTCGATGTGATCCAGGCCCGCCTTGAATGCGGGTTCTTTCATTTTTTTCTGTTTATGCTGTGACAGTGAAGATTTTGCAAAATGAAAATAATAACTCTTTTGAATTGACAAAATCGCAATCCTACGGGATAATCCATTAGTGATAATGATAATTGTTATCATATAAATACATATAAATAGGGGAGAAGTAGGATATGAAAAAAAGCTTAAACGGATTTTTATTGCTGACGGTTTTGGCGCTTGCTCTGACAGGTTGCGGTAAAGCCAGCAGCACAACAGATACAAATGAAAATGCCTCTTCCGGCAGCACGCCGACTGAAGAGACAGCAGGTCCTGTTACAGTTAAACATAGTGGTGGAGAGCTCAAACTGGACAAACCAGCTAAGAGAGTTGTTACACTGGAATGGACATATACGGAAGATGTAGTAGCACTGGGTGTTCAGCCAGTAGGTAGTGCAGATAACGCCAACTATAAAGTCTATGTGACTCCCGAAGCAGCTTTGGATGACACGGTGACGGATGTTGGAACACGTGACGAGCCAAATCTGGAGGCGATTGCAGCTTTGAAGCCGGATTTGATTATCGCCAATTCCAATTCGAATATCTATGATCAGCTCAATGCCATTGCACCAACGCTTGAATATGACCTGTATACGGGTGATGGCTATAATTATGACAAAATGACGGAAACGTTCAACAATATCGCGGTTGCTCTTGGAAAAGAAGACCAAGCGAAGAAGGTACTCGATGAACTCGATCAGCACTATACAGAAGCCAAAGATAAACTTGCTGCTGCCGACAAATCGGAATTCCATTATGTACTGACACAAGCATTTACGTATCAAAATGCAGCAAGTCTTCGCATGTTTACCGATAACGCTGTCGTAATTGGCACGTTGGCGAAGGTTGGACTGGTTAACGACTGGCAGCCGGACAAGATTGAAGGATATGGCTTCTCAACGGTAGGTATTGAATCCTTGCCTGCTGTTCAGGACAGCAACTTCATCTACATCACACAACCGGATGATGACGTTTTTGGCACAGCAATGAAAGACAATTCAGTATGGAAAGGTCTGAATTTTGTCAAAGATAAACGCACTTATCAACTGGATAGCACAACATGGACGTTTGGTGGACCTATCTCGTCCAAAGCTCTGGTTGACGGGGTTGTTGGAGCGATTACCCAATGAGTTCGGTCCAACATTCCCGACCAGTGTTTAACTGGCGTACATTAAGCATTTATGGGGGCGGTCTAACCGCTCTCATCGTGCTTTTTTTTGTAAGCCTGTGTTATGGAGAAGCTTCAATTCCACTCCATACGGTTGTAGATTCACTTATGGGCAGGCAGGACACACTGGAACATAATATGATCTGGGATCTGCGCATGCCGCGAACAGTAATCGGTATACTCGCTGGAGGGGCGCTTGCTGTTGCTGGTTCGTTGTTACAGACCATTACACGCAATCCGCTCGCGGCATCGGACACACTCGGCATCAATGCGGGGGCCTATTTTGTCGTGGTGTTGGGAACGATTTTTTTCCCAGGCTTGATGCAGCAATCGCCTTTCCTTTTCGCCGTACTCGGTGGATTACTGGCAGCTGCCGCAGCCTACTTCATGGGCGGGGGGAGAACGTCAAGTCTGGTGCGACTTGCGCTGTCCGGCATGATTGTATCGATGGTACTTGGTTCTTTTACAAGCGCGCTGCATATTTTCTTCTCTCAGGAGACTCAGGCATTATTTCTATGGGGATCAGGAACGCTTGTTCAGAATGACTGGAGCGGTGTAATTTACGCATGGCCTTGGGTCATTGGAATTACGATCGTTGCCCTGGTTTTATCCCGGCAGTGGGATATGTTGGAACTGGATGAATCAACTGCTTCCTCACTCGGGCAAAAAGTAGGCATGGCCCGTGCCACGGGGTTAATTATTGCTGTGTTGCTGGCTGCGGTCATTGTCAGTGTAATTGGGCCAATTGGCTTTGTGGGTTTGGTGGCACCTCATCTGGTTCGATTGAGTGGAATTCGTTCAAATCGATTGTTATTGCCTGGTGTTTTCTTGTGGGGCGCAGCACTGCTAGTCGGTGCAGACGTACTTGCCAAGATGGTTCATAACTCCAGTCTGGAGTTGCCGACAGGGGCCGTGATGGCAATCATTGGTGCACCATGGCTAATCTGGCTTGTACTTACACGCATGAAGGCAGCAAATGGATCAGGCATGTCTACCTCAATGAGCACAGGAGCACGTTCGCGTCGCTGGGCATTCGGCCCTATTGCTATTATCTTTACGGTACTAACGTTAGCATTGGTTCTCCTTAGTACGATGTTTGGCGGGATGCGCATTCCAATGGCTGATCTTCTGCCAAGCCTGTTTCAATCGGATGGGCTATACTCGGCCATTGTGCAGCTTCGCATTCCGCGAACTCTTGTCGCCGCAGGTGCAGGTGCTGCGCTGGCGATCAGCGGTGTGCTTATTCAGATGGCCGTTCGCAACCCGCTTGCTGACGCGTCCATCGTGGGCGTATCGTCAGGCGCAGGCTTGGGTGCGATGATGGTCATCATCCTATGGCCTGGTCTTCCGGTGTTCTTGCTGCCTATCGCGGCGATTGTTGGGGCAGGGCTCGCTGCAGCAGTCGTATTCTCTTTGTCCTGGAAGAAGGGTCTCAATCCTTCCGCAGTTGTATTGCTGGGTATCGCCATGTCTGCAATTGCAGGCGCAGGCATTCAGGTTCTGATTGTTCGCGGCGCTGTATATGGCAGTAGCGGTTTTATCTGGCTAACAGGCAGTACTTATGCACGTACGTGGGATCAAGTGAAGATCATTGGGGTGTTCCTGTTGATTTTGATCCCGCTTGCGTGGTGGCTGGCGCGAAGATTCGAACTGTTGGTATTCGACGATAATAGTGCTTCCGGTCTTGGCTTGAGTGTTCGTCGGACGCGTCTGCTGGCTATGACCGTTGGTGTTTTGCTTGCCGCAGGTGCAGTCGCCTGTGTGGGAACGGTTGGATTTATCGGGCTAATTGCCCCACATATGGTCCGTCTGTTGACGGGAAACAAGTTAAGACGGTCGATGTTTCTGTCGGCTTTGGTCGGTGCAGTGATGCTGGTGCTGGCGGATACAATCGGAAGGACCATTATGGCACCAACCGAGATTCCATCCGGATTGTTAATTGCAATCATTGGAACGCCGTATTTCCTTTATTTAATGTATCGTTCCAACTGGCGCAAATCAGCTTAAACATTCGATCCTTAAATAAAAAATCCCCTCTGGTTTTCAGTGGTGAGTTCATGTAGACATGTTCTCTTTTCTCACTGCTTACCTAGAGGGGATATTTTATTATGATAGCTTTTTTTCATTTGTGTTATAACTTCGTTGTTTTTTCTCTTAGCATTCCACTGTTATCTACCGATAGGATCGCTTGCTGCAACGTCTCTTTATCCTGAACCAAAGCGAATCTCACATATCCTTCACCCGAAGGTCCGAATGCACTCCCAGGCGTTACGATTACACCCGCTTGTGTAACCAGATCCATGGCAAACTGCTCTGAGGTATCGTAGTGGTCTGGAATCCGACTCCAGATGAACATGCTGGCTTCGGGTTTGGCAATATGCCAACCGAGGTTGCTGAATCCTTCGCAAAGAATATCTCTGCGCTCCTCGTAGATATCTCTGACCCGCTCAACTTCACTCTGATCCCCTGTGATTGCAGCAATGGCTGCCTTCTGAATCGGAAGAAACATGCCGTAATCCATGTTGGATTTCAACTTTTTAAGCACAGATACCACATCCGGGTTCCCCACACAAAAGCCGATTCGTGCCCCAGCCAATCCATAGGTTTTGGATAACGAGTTGAATTCAATGCCGACATCCATCGCCCCGGGATAAGCAAGGAAACTACCGCACGTTTTCCCATCGAACACTAGCTCGCTGTATGCATTGTCATGAAGAACGATAATGTCGTATTTCTTGGCAAAATCAATTAGATCCAGATAGAACTGATCGGGTGCCATTGCTGTCGTCGGATTGTTGGGATAGGATACAAGCATGAATTTTGCTTTGCGCGCAACAGCTTCAGGAATGTCCTGAAGTTGAATAACATATCCATGTTCTTCTTTTTGGGGCATATAATACAGTTCGGCTCCTGCAAGTAGAGGTCCATCAGCAAAGACTGGATAACAAGGATCGGGTACAAGGACTAAATCTCCTTCATCAACGATCGCCAAAGAAATATGGGCGAGTCCTTCCTGTGATCCAAGCAAGGAGCAAATTTGGGTTTTCGGGTTCAGTTCAACATGGTAACGGCGCTTGTACCATTCACTGACTGCTTGCAGCAATTCGCTCTGATCATTTACAG
Organism: Paenibacillus sp. OK060; assembly: GCF_900101205.1. Classification (NCBI taxonomy): domain Bacteria; kingdom Bacillati; phylum Bacillota; class Bacilli; order Caryophanales; family Paenibacillaceae; genus Paenibacillus; species Paenibacillus sp. OK060. The sequence continues at coordinate 294,957 of NZ_FNFR01000005.1, read as the reverse complement.
CATATGTATAGTTTGAAGCATCTGCTGCTGCCTCGCATAAAGCCGTCATGATATGTTGGGCCGGGGGAATATTGGGTGTGCCTACACTTAAATCGATGACAGGTTCTCCATTCTTCAGTCGTTGCCTCTTGATTTCCAGCAAACGTGTGAATATCCCCTCACTGAAATGTTCCATACGTTTAGCAAACTTCATGATGATTATCCTCCATCCTGATCTCCCCTTGGGGAATAACACTTGGAGGTATTATAGCAGAGTTTTCAGGTGATAAGTAACCACGAAATGTGTATTCGACTTCTCAATGTACTCTTCTTGATTTACAATTAAAGGAAAGCTGGACATGGATAAATAGCAGAGTTTTCAGGTGATAAGTAACCACGAAATGTGTATTCGACTTCTCAATGTACTCTTCTTGATTTACAATTAAAGGAAAGCTGGACATGGATAAGTATCAGAGAATTGGAGGGTGACCAGTAATGAACGAACCGTGGGCCGCTTCGATGAGTGGAGTTCCCTGGAACGAGGATAAAATGGACAAGGCTATCGTACAACTGCGGAACAGGGCTACGATTAGCTTTGTTGTCGGGCTGGACGAGATGCATGATCTGCGAACACTGGATGAATATGTGTTTGCCAAACGACCCGATTTGATTTTAAATGTGTCCAATACAGATGTGAAGGGGCGGTATTCAGAAGAGTTTCTGGAGGCACTTGCTGGTTTAAAACATGTCACCGCTTTGCAGCTGGATCTCAAGCAAACACAAGATTTGAGTATATTGAGTGCGCTGCAAAAGATGGAGTTTCTGAACATTCGCTCACCCAAAAAGCAAAACCTAAACTTCATCCGGAATTACAAATACTTGAATTACCTCGCACTTAGCGGGAAATTTCCCGATATCTCGCCGATTGAGGACTGCATTCGGTTGAGCACCCTCGTCCTGAACTGTGACATTGATCAGCTTGATTTTGTTGTAGACTTACCATTTATCGAGTATTTGGCTCTCGATCACTGTACATTGGCTGGTTCACTCGAAGTACTGGCTGAATCGAATATCCGTATGCTGAGGTTATCGTCCGTAAAGAATCTGACCGAGATCGATGCAGTAGGAGCATTACATCATCTGGTCTTTCTGCACCTTTCGCTACCCAAGATTGAGCGGTTGTGCGACTTCTCGCACATGAAAAATCTGCGGCAGCTTGAACTGGATTTCATGAAGTCTCTGCAAGAGATTGAGAACCTGTGGACTGCGGATCAATTGGAGGTGCTGGAACTGAAAGAGATACATAAGGGGATAAAGGCAGAAACTTTTGAGTGTATGACCGAAATGCAAAATTTGAAACAGGTGGATTTTCGTTTTATTGATCATAGTAAAGGTCGTATTGCTACTATGCGCAAACAAATGATTGAAGCGGGAAAAGGGCATCTGCTCTATGAACAAATTCCTGAAGAACAACGAATTCCTTCGATGGCTCTTATGCACCTGTCCAAAATTCTAATGTAAACTGACAGTACACCAGCGCCTGCTTCCGAGCGGACGCTGGTGTATTTACAATCTTCGGTTCTTGCCCGCTCACATCTGGTTAGCCATGGCTGGAGGAGATGAATGGCTCATCACCCGCATGACGCCTGCGGTATTCTCCGGGGGTCAGCCCGTATCGACGCTTGAACATGCGGATGAACGAATTCACATTTTGATAGCCGACCTGTGTCGCAATGTCCTGAATTCGCAGATCTACATTCACAAGCAGTTCTTTGGCCCGCTCAACCCGCAGATTGTTCAGATATTCGCTGAAGTTGATGTTAGTCTTTTCCTTGAAAATACTGGAGAGGTACCCCGATGTTAAATTCAACTTGTCGGCGACGATATTCAAATTAATGTCTTCCCCATAATGATGATCCAGGTAGTCCAGCACAAAGGTGATAACCGGATCACGCGTTTCCAGCTGGCTGCGTACTGCCGCAAGTACCGGTTGAGCCAACGCCTGAAGCCATTCTCTGTATTGCTGCATGGAATGGAAACCAGCAAATGCCTCTCCCGGAGGAGAAGAGCGAAGCTCGGATTCGATGTTCGTCAAATTCAGCTTCATCACCGTCTTGCTGATCTGTTCGACTGCACCGATGGCAAAGGTGCGGAAGTCTTCTGCGGCCGCATCCTTGTGCTGCAGTTGCTCCAGCTGGCGATCCAGCCAAGCGAATACGGCCTCTTCATTGCCGGATTGCAGCAGGTTGTGCAGTTCCTCCCCATAAGTGACCTTCACATGGAAGGCATTTGACGAAGAAGCACGCGGCTCCACAATAACTTGTGTCTCCCCATTCAGCCTGCGCTCTTTTAACAGCATGGACAGATTGCTGTACGCATCGGTAAACGGAATTTCTCCGGAATACACCGGACTTACCGCAATGGTCAGATAAAGGGTTTCCTCGACAGCCAGCAACTCCTTCAGTGTATCGAGCGCTTGAAGAATACCACTCTGTGGACCTGGATCGAACAGCAGCAAGAGCAGTTGGTCCTGCTCGGGCTGAATGGCCACGCTATTGGTTTTGCTACTGGTAAACAGGCTCTGAATCAGCTTCCATAATAACAGGGTATGTTGCCCGAATTCATCCGGCTGGAATTTGAAGCCTACCTTGAACAGAATGGAGACATAAGGCTGCTCGGATTGCTGGGCATCCTCAAGCTCCGCCAGATAGGAGCTGAGCGGTATATTTTTTACTTTATGGATATAAGCGTACTGGCGTACGAGAGAGTTCTTCTGCGCAAGGTCGCTTTGAATATAACGGTTATTCTCCAGAATAGAGCTCAGGCGGTCGCCGATCATGGCGAATTCTTTTACACTGCTCCATTTGTCTGGTCCGCTGTCCGGATTTCGGTCCAGAGCGGCAATAAGACGTTGGAGTGGCTGGTTTAATCTTATACTGAAAAACAGGGAGGAGAGCACGCTAATTAGTACAGCAGCGCCAAGCAGGAAAGCCAGCAGCAGCTGCATGCCGCGCATTTCCGCGGCGATTACCGCGGCCTGAGTGACCCGGACATAAGTAAACCCGGTTTGTTTACCTTTTTCATAAAAGTAATACTGATCCCCAATACGTTCATGTTTGCTTCCGTCTGCAGGTAGCTGCGGATTCTGCAGTTCCCCCTCCTTCGTAGTAAAAAGCAGGCGTCCCTCGTTGTCCAGAATGTAGAACGGATTATTAGCGGCATCGCCATATGTGTCCTGCATACGTTGTGGATCCAGCATAACAATGCCGTACACATCTTCGTAAGGAATGGCTTTCATCATGACGGGCATCAGTTGACCGAGAGAACGGGATGAGTGAACGGTATTTTCCGTAAAAGCTGCCGCAGGCATTACTTTCAGGAACTGTTTGTTCATCGTTTGAGTTTTCCAATAGTCCGGAGGATATTCTTTACTATAATAATATTTACCGAACATATCGCTGGCACTGCTAAGACCTTCCTTCTCCAGTACATAGTCTTCTTGCTTGAAATAGAGAATGAAATTGTCGATATGCAGAAAAGGATTAGCGTACAGCGTGGAGAGGTCCGACTTCACCTCTGCGGGAATATCGTAACGGCGGTTCTCCTTAATGTGGCTCAAAATGCCCAGATTGGCTGTCCAGGTATCCGATTGGGTGAGGGCCAGAATCATGTTCTGGGTCAGTCGGAAATGATTCTCATACCCTTCAACGGTCTGCGCAAGGCCTAGTTCATTTTGTCTGACCATCTCCTGATAGACCTTGTTGCTTAAGTACAGATGGGAGAACAGATTAAATGAAGCCAAAATCAGGATGACACTGAGGAAGCTCAGCATTAGCTTGACAAACAGTCCATTCAGCGCAAATTTGCTTGTAAGCAGTCCCTTCATTATGACATTCCCCCTTGAGTACAGCCCCGGATCGAGTAGTTAATCCTATCATAGCGGCATAAATCTGACACAAACAATATACACTTTTACTGAATTATACGCGGATATCTGGAAAAAAGGAGTAAAGGCGAAAAGTTATATAACATGTAGATAGCGCTTTCTAAAGGTTTATAGCTATAATTCGAATACGAACCCAGGAATTCCAGGTTAAGTTATCTGACATACAAGTCGAATTAACTCATCTAAGCAAGAGGGGGCATGCCGATGGCTGATGCTAGCGTAACGCAACGCACACTGCAAAAGGAAGCGCACCGGCCGCCTCGGCGGAAGTCGCGTTTGATCAGAACCTGGAACAGGAACAAGGCGCTATGGCTGCTATTCCTGCCATGCCTCCTGTATTATTTGATCTTCCGCTATGCGCCGATGTTTGGTCTGGTCATCACGTTCAAGGATTACAATCTGTTTAAAGGAATTTGGGCCAGTGATTGGGTGGGATTCAAATATTACCGGATGTTTCTGGAGAATCCTGATTTTTGGCCGCTGATGAAGAATACGTTTCTGCTGGGACTGTATAAGCTGGTGTTCGGCTTTCCAGCCCCAATCTTGCTGGCCATTCTGCTGAATGAGGTGCGAAGGGCAGCATTCAAGCGTTTTGTACAGACGGTCAGCTATCTGCCGCATTTCATCTCGAATGTAATCGTGGCGAGTATGGTGATTATGTTCCTGTCCCCAACCGGAGGGCTCATTAACAATTTGCTGGCAGGTATCGGCATTGGACCGATCAATTTCATGAATGAGCCCGGGCTGTTCAGGGGCATCTACGTCCTGTCGGAAATCTGGCAACATATCGGCTGGGAGACCATTATTTATCTGGCCGCGCTAACGGCCATCGATCCGCAGTTGTATGAAGCCGCAGATATGGACGGGGCAAGCCGATTGCGCAAAATCTGGCATGTCACACTACCCGGTATATCTCCCGCGATCGTCATTACACTGATTCTAAATATCGGCAAAGTGCTGGAAATCGGATTCGAGAAAGTCTTCCTGATGCAGAATCCGGCGATCTACGATACAGCGGATATTATCAGCACGTATGTTTACAGGGTGGGTATGGTACAGGGGAATTTTAGCTATGGTGCGTCCATTGATTTGTTCATGGGTGTCATCAGTCTGATATTCATCTATACGGCCAACTGGCTTAGCCGCCGATTAAGTGAGACCAGTCTATGGTAGAAAGAGGTGTGGCGTGAACTCACTCCGATTTTCCTGGTTTAACGTTGTGGCATCGCTGATCCTGCTGTTCGTTGTGGTGGTTACACTCTATCCGTTCCTTCATATGCTGGCGGTTTCCCTCAGCAGCAACGTAAACGTCATCCAAAACAATATTTCCTTCTGGCCCAAGGGCTTTAATCTGAGCATGTACAAATTGGTGCTGGGCGATCCGCAAATCTGGACGGCTTACCGAAATACGATCATTTACACCGTGCTTGGCACACTGATCTCACTGGTGGTCACCTCCACCGGAGCCTACGCTTTGTCCAGAAAAGACATGGCACTGCGTAATAGCTTCACGGTCTTGATTGTCATTACGATGTTCTTCAGCGGCGGGATGATTCCGACCTTTCTGGTGGTCCGTTCCCTGAATCTGGTGGACACCGTATGGGGCATGGTTCTCCCGGGGGCAGTCAGCACCTGGAACCTCATTCTGATGCGCACGTTCTTCTCAGGCATCCCCAAAGAGCTGGAGGAATCGGGTCGAATGGATGGCCTAAACGATATTGGAATCTTCATACGTATTATTGTACCGTTGTCCAAGGCATCCTTTGCCACGATTGCCCTGTTCTATGCCGTGGGTATGTGGAACAACTTTATCTTTCCGCTGCTCTACCTACGGTCTCCCGATTTGTTTCCGCTCCAAGTGCTGCTGCGTAATCTCGTACTGGCCGGCAGCGCAAGCTCAGGCGACGTAACATCCATTGGGGGAGATAATCTGGTGGTGGAGGAATCGCTCAAGTATGCGACCATTATGGTCTCAACCCTGCCGATTCTGGTCATCTATCCGTTTGTACAGAAGTATTTCGTCAAAGGAGCCATGGTTGGTGCTGTTAAAGGTTAAGTGAGGCAAGAAGTGCACCGCGAATTCAGATTAAGGGAGAGAAGCTTATGGGTAAATGGAAATCGGTAATACTTCCCCTGCTGATTGCAGTAACGATGGTGGCAGGGTGCAGTGGCGGCAAGGGTGCCGACCCGCAAACAGATACCAAAGGAAACGGTACCGGAATAACCGATAACTCCACCGGGGCGGGAAAGACCTTCACGGCCCTGCTGGACAACAATGCCACTTTTCCTTATTCCAAGAGCTGGCCCATTTGGAGCTGGTTGAAGGAAAAGACGGGCGTCACGCTGGAAGTGCAGACACCTTCCGGCAAGCTGGATGAGAGCCTGAACCTGGCGATTGCCTCCAAAACGCTGCCTGATCTGATGTATATGCCCAATCGCAAGGATTCGAATAAGTTTGGTCAACAGGGCGCACTAGTGGATCTGATGCAGTATATGGACAGTATGCCGAATCTGAAGGCATGGATGAAGCAATATCCCGAGGAAGCGAAGGCTGCCCTGTCCGCCGACGGTAAAATGTATATGTTCCCCAATCAGGGTTTCGGCGAGACGAATCGTATGATCTGGATGTACCGCAAGGATGTTTTTGACAAGGAAGGCATTCAGGCTCCAACAACTTATGAAGAGTTGCATGCAGCGCTGAAGACGTTGAAGGAGAAATACCCGGACAGTTATCCGCTCTCGATCCGCTACGGTCAGATCCCGGATGAGATGAATGCCAATATGACGGTGAACTACGGAACGGGTGAGGGTGCTTATTATGATTTTGACCAGAAGCAATGGCGTTATGGACCGACTGAAGACAACTACAAGGCTATGGTAGGGATGTGGAAAAGCTTTTATGATGAAGGGTTGGTCCCGCCCGATTTCTTATCATTGCAAACCAAACAGTGGCAGGATATGGTCTCGACTGGAAAATCATTTGTGACCATTGATTATATCAGCCGGATTGATTTCTTTAACAATGCCATGCAGCAGGAGAATCCGGAGTTCAACATGCAGTTTCTGGCCCCTCCAGCAGGCATTTCAGGGGGCACACAGCTGAATCCATATTTTCATTATATGGAAGGCGGATTGACGGTGGCCTCGACCTCCAAGAACATTGATGATGTGATGAAGTACATGGACTTTTTCTATTCTGAGGAAGGACGTACGCTGAGCAGCTGGGGTGTAGAGGGAGAGACCTTTATAAAGGAAGGCGATACGATCAAGTTCAAGCCGGAGTATAACGATGTCATTGAAATGCGCAAGCAGACAGGGCTTCAGACCAGCGGGACCTATACCTGGATTGATTTCAACGCGCACTTGTCGCTGTTCTCGGACGATCTGAAGCATGCCTATGAAGAAGCGGTCAAATATGATCCTCCCGCAATGCAGCCAAGACCTGCTTTTACAGAAGTGGAAAATGAGGTCATATCCATTACCGGTCAAGCGATCAAGAAGCACCGTGACGAGAGTTTTGCCAAATTTGTTACGGGTTCCCGGAGTCTGGCGGATTGGGAGAAGTATGTAGAGGAAATCAACAATCTTGGGGTAGATAAGCTGCTGAACACCTATAAGGAAGCGTATGACCGTGTTCAGAATGTTCAGCTGAGCGCGAAATGAGCGAATGTACGGCACAGGAATCCTAGACCATTACAGAATGGCAAAAGGAGGCTTCGCTTATGAAAAAGCAGCATCTGCGTGTGTACTCCGGATTCAAACTGGGATTGTTTCTGTTGATCTGTATGGTGACGATTGGAATAGCTGTCCCTGGCAAGGCAGAAGCGGCGGGTTCAATTTCACTGGACGCGCCTGCGGGCGGATATGTATCGGATGGAGGGCTGGTGGAAATTGGGGGCAGTTATACCGACCTGTATGACATTCGACTGTTTGTGGACGGAACGGCTCAATTCGAAGTGGTATTAAATGATCCGGATGGGGATGACAGCGGCACATGGTCTTATATGCTGGATACCTCAGCCTATAACGGGACTGTGGAACTGGTGGTTCGTGGACTGGATACGTCCACCCGTTACGGGGTATGGGGAGCGCCTGCCATCCTTACCGTTAATAACCCGGCAGGTGCTGTTCCTGTAGTAACCATCACGGGACCATCTGAGGGCGTTTCTCTTAGCGGCCAGGTGGAGATCTCTGTCGAGACCAGCTCTCCACTTCCGATCATGCTGGTAGAGGTTCGGGTGAACCGCGGGCCATGGGAGGAAGCTGTTCAGCAAGGCCCTGCATATGTATACACCTGGGACACGGCGGGTCTTGGCGATCGTACGGTCAGTCTGGAGGCCAGAGCGGCCAGCGCACCGGAGCGTTATGGTTATAGCCCGACGGTGTATGCTCAGGTTGGAACCGGGACGCATGAGTCTGCCGTTCTTCTTCCTGTACAGGAGCGGGCCATGTGGATCTGGGAACCGGAGAGTTATAAGCTGCTGCTGAACCCTGGATCGCGCCAAGTGCTGGAGTCATTCATCACCGATACGCAGACATTTGGCCAAACACCGGTCCAGACGCTTTATCTTGCAGTAGGCGGTTATGTCGGATACGATGCACTGGAAGCCCAGGAAGTGGAGTTGCGCTCTTTCGTGAGTTGGGCGCACAGCAAAAATTTGCAGGTGCATGCGTTAATTGCAGGCGGCACTACACCGGCCTATATGGGCGCTTACGAGAAATATCACCATCATGTTGTGCAGGAAATGGAGCAGGTGATCAATTACAACCTTGCAGCGGGGGATACGGAGAAGTTTGACGGCATCAATGTGGATATTGAGCCTTATATCTCTCCCGACTTTAAAGACCCAAGTCATTTCCTGCAGAAGGAATACCTGGATGGCCTGCAAAAGATGATTGATCGCCGGGATACCGCAGGTATTCGGCTTCCGTTCGGCCCTGCTGTGCCCAAGTGGTATGACACATCGGATCAAGCAGTGAATATTTCATGGAATGGATCCAGCAAATGGCTGTCTGAGCATGTTCAAGATATCTCCGACTATATCTCCATTATGGATTACCGGGATACGGCGGATGGCTCCGCTGGCATTATTGCCGGGGCTGCTGGAGAGCTGGCTTACGCGGATCAGATCGGCAAGCCGAATTCCGTGGTGATTGGTGTTGAAACGCTGGATATCGCCAATAGCGGAGACCCGGAGACCATTACCTTCTGGGAGGAGGGGCGTATCCACATGGAAGCCGAGCTAGATAAGGTATATGCAGCTTACGGGCAGAGCAGCGCCTTTGGCGGTATTGCCGTCCATCACTATGATTCCTACCGGGCACTTCCTTCTTATTGGGGGCCGGGCGGTGTAGTTTGGACAGCGCCGGATGATCAGGAAGCTCCTTCCGCCCTTTCAGGGGTTCCTTCCATTAAGGCGACTGATTATCAGACTGTACATCTGAATTATGGAATGGCTTCGGATAACATGGAAGTGGAACGCTATGTGATATACCGAAGTACCGTGCAGGGGTTCACGCCTGTCGCTGCGGATATCGTTGGACTCGCCCGCGCCCTGAATTACCAGGACAAGGGACTGCTGCCGGATACGACATACTACTATCGTATTGCGGCGCGTGATTTGCGTGGTAATATCGGGCCTCTCACCGATGAAGTGTCGGCGACCACTGGTAGCACCCCATTGAAGCCACTGATTGTAACGGACATGAATCTGGTTTATGGCGGATCAGGGGTATCTGTCACTCTGAAGGTCAGAGATTATGATACAGGCGCGGTACTTGCGGGGGCGAAAGTCGAGGGGAGATTTACTTATTCGGCGGGGCGTTACACCAGCGGGACAACCGGAGTGGATGGGAGCGTGACGCTTATCTCGGAAGCGGTGGGACCGGGCAGACAGGTTGGTTTTGAACCTCGCAGAATCCGTTACAACGGCTATTACTACGCAGTAGGTCATGATTCGCCGCATACAACGCTGCTGATGTTGAATGCCATCAATTGAACAAGTAGACGAGAAATGGCTTGAAGGAGGAGGAAGCACATGAATGTGAATGACTTGGTGGAACCGCTCAAGACTCATATCGTTGAGCATATGTCTGTGCAGGTTTATGCTGATCGGAATCAGATGGGGGCAGCGGCTGCAGCTGCGGTTGGGGCCAGATTAAGACAGCTGCTTCAGGATTCGGAGCGTCAGGTACGCATGGTGTTCGCTGCTGCTCCTTCGCAAAACGAATTGTATGAAGGTCTGGTACGGGAGCAAGGTATTGATTGGTCAAGGGTCTGTGCCTTTCATATGGATGAATATATGGGGCTGGCGGATACGGCTTCCCAGCGGTTTGGCCAATATTTAACGGATCGGCTGTTCAATCGGGTGCAGCCTGGGCGGGTGGAGCTGTTGGATGGGCTACACGATGTGGAGCAGGAGTGTCAGAGATATGGGGAACTGCTGCGTGCAGCTCCTATTGATATCGTCTGCCTCGGGATCGGAGAAAATGGGCATATCGCCTTCAATGATCCGCCTGTTGCCGATTTTAAAGACTCGAGGATCGTCAAAGCGGTAAAACTGGACGAAGCTTGTCGCCGTCAGCAGGTGAACGATGGCTGCTTTGCCCATCTGGATGATGTGCCTGCGGAGGCGTTGACCCTGACTGTGCCAACGTTGATGGCTGGAAGGGATCTGTTCGCAATTGTGCCTGGGGGATCCAAACGGCGTGCACTTGCGGCAGCTTTACATGATCCGATCAGCACGGCGTGTCCTGCCACCATCCTGCGTACCCATCCCGGAATCACGATGTTCACAGACCGGGAAGCCTACGGCCTGTGAGCGTGTCAATGATCGGGAAGCACTACAGAACAGGGTTGCCCATTGAGGTCGGGATCAGAGAGGGACGTATCACTGCTGTTACTGAACTTGAAATGTCGCCTCCCGGAGATTGCCTGCCCTGGCTTGCGCCTGGACTGGTGGATTTACAGGTGAACGGCGGATGGGGGCTGGATCTGAACACAGCCCCGCTATGTCCAGATACGGTAGTGCAGCTGACCCGGAAGCTGAAAAGTCAAGGTGTTACAAGCTTTTGCCCGACGTTGATTACGAACAGTTCCGTAAGGTTGGCTGAGGCGGCTTCCATCATTGCAAAAGCCGTTCGGCTGAACCGGGATGCGGCCGAGGGAATTGTGGGCATTCATCTGGAAGGTCCATTCCTCTCGCCGGAGGATGGCCCACGCGGCGCCCACCCAAAGCAGCATATTGTTCCCCCTGATTGGGAGGCGCTCAGCCGTTGGCAGGATGCCGCCGATGGATTAATTCGCATTATTACCCTTTCACCCGAGTGGCCTGGTTCAGCTTCATTTATTGCCCGGTGCTGCGAATCCGGCATTCTTGTCTCGATTGGACATACGGCAGCAACGCCAGAGCAGATCAGGGAAGCGGTCTCCGCAGGAGCGGTGATGTCTACACATCTTGGTAATGGTGCACACCTGATGCTTCCGCGTCATCCGAATTACCTGTGGGAACAGCTGGCGGCCGATGAGCTGTATGGGTGCATGATAGCGGATGGTCATCATCTTCCGCTGTCCGTGCTAGCAGTAATTCTCCGGATGAAACGGAACCGCGCCATACTGGTCAGTGATGCCGTCTCGCTGAGCGGTATGCCACCAGGTTCCTACCACCTGCATATTGGTGGTGATGTGGTATTGACGGCGGAAGGTCGGCTGCACCTCGCCGGCCAGCCGGAGCTGTTGGCTGGCTCGGCGATGATGCTTCCGGATCAGGTGGGGTATCTTGTGGAAGCGGGGTTGTCCGGGCTTCCCGATGCCTGGGACTGTGCATCGGTGCATCCGGCCCGGCTGCTTGGGCTTGAACAGGCTGCTGGCCTTGAGGTTGGAGGACCCGCCGATATCGTTAGCTTCAACATGGATGGTGGAAAGTTAAGTATCTTGCAGTGCTGGAAGAATGGCCGGATCAGTCCACAGAGCTGAGAATAGGAGGAGAGCGATGCAGAGCTTGATACCACAACCGAAGCAGATTGCAGCGAGCGAAGGAGAAGCCTCGCGGCTGAATGGCGAGGAAAGATGGAGTCTTTTCATGGAACAGGATGATCCCAGATTGGAAATTCATTGTCGCCGGGCATTTCCGGGGATGGAATATACATGCTCCAGAATAGAAAAGGGTTATTTGTTAATAATCGAAAGTCTCTCAGGGCAGGAAACGCAGCAGGTAGTTGATGAGGAACATGGAGCCCCTGCCATTCATGAAGTCCTGGGAACACAACAGAAGAGCCCGACCATCCCTAGTTTCAGTTCGTTTACTCAACAAGACAGAACGGATCTGACTGGGTTGGACGGACGTCCACAAGGGTATAAGCTGGAGGTGTCGGCCGGAAGGGCTGAAGTCTACGCACTGGATGCGGCGGGTCTATTTTATGGATTGCAGACATTGGTACAACTGAATGGACCCGATGGGGTTATCCCGGCGGTGTCCATAACCGACTGGCCGGATACACCTATGCGGGCAATGAACTTTGACCTGCGTCAGACGTTCTCCAAGCCGGAACTGTTGACGAAGTATTTGGCTGAATTCGCCCGTTATAAGACGAACGCGATTTTGATTGAATATGAGGATAAGTTCCCATTTCAGTCGCATCCCGAGTTCGCACATCCAAAACATGCGTTAAGTCGTTCACAGCTGGAAGAATTGAAGCGGAGCGCCCACGATCACTTTATAGAGATTATTCCGCTCCAGCAGAGCTTTGGACATCTGGAATATGTATTACGCCACGAAGGTTGGCGGCATCTTCGCGAGACAGAGCAGTCCACCGGGGAGATCTGCCCATCGCATCCGGAAACCTTTGGGTTGATAACCACTCTACTCGAAGAGATGATCGACGCCCACCCGGATTCGCGTTATATTCACCTCGGGTGTGACGAGGTCTACAGCCTATGCGAGTGCGAACGCTGCAAAACCGAGTTTGGAGGCGTGCGGGAACGAGCTTTTATCGCCTTTTTGAACCGTCTGATTGCATTTACGGCAGAACGGGGAAAACAGCCGATTTTCTGGCATGACATGCTGGATAAATGCCCGCCAGAGGAACTGTCTAAGCTGGATCAGCGAAGTGTCGCCATGATCTGGATCTACAACGGGCGCAATATCGAAGCGGAAGTTACTTCGCATGCCAATAAATTCAGGGCGCTCGGCATTGAAGTTATGGGAGCGCCAGCAGTCCGCAGCTTTGATTGGGCTGAACATCAGAATTATCCGGTACTGCTGAACCGGACAGATAACTTGCTTCAGTGGGCAGAGACGGCCGACAAACTGAATCTTGACTGTGTAGTTGCTACCAACTGGACGGGGCCTTTCAGCCTCGGTGTTCCATATGGTATTTTTGAAACTACCTGGTATCCCATGCTACTGCACGCGGATTTGGCCTGGAACCGCAAAGCGAATACCGCCACCTACATCGACCGGTTTCTGGAACAGTTTCATGGCATTGATCCTGTTACCGGACACAACCTTCTCGGCAATTACAGGGTGGAGGATTATTATGATGTGATCTGGAAGCTGATGGACGAAGTGCGCGAGCACAAGGAAGAAGCGGAACTGATTGCGATCATGCATGATTTTGAGGTGGCGACAGATCGTTCACGGGCAATCCATAAGTATGCTTACCGCTGGGAGCTGTATCCCGGAGACGATGCGGAGTGGCGCTCACTCCATAACAATTATACGAGAAACCGCCGTGGACGTGAGGGGGTCGTCCCTCGGATGAAGGCTGCGCTGGAGCGTTACCAGCCTTATGATATGGCGGAGCACTTTGTGAAATCAAGGTTCTATCTGCATGATTATCTGGAGCGCACGCTCTATCAAGAACTGGGTCTGAACGCAATCCATCCACAAACTGATCTGACGACAATGAGTCTGGAAGACAAAATAGCCCTGATGTGCGTAGTAGGCACACCATCGACTGGGGCCGAGCCGGAGTTTCGCGGCAGAATGGCACAGCACCGATTCGGGGGAATCGGCATCTTTCCCCATAATATTGAGAGCGAGCAGCAGACTCATGCGCTACTTGCAGAAGTAAAGAACATAGCTAGAGAGAGTGGTAGTCCTCTGCCTTATTACGTTTCAGTAGATGAAGAGGGTGGAACCCTATCCAAGTTTAAGTCCTTTTTTCCCTACGTCCCTGGCAACAGGGCAGCCGGGTTAAGTGAAGATCCGGAAGCCGCCCGTTTGCTCGGTAAAATCATCGGCAGTGAGCTGCACTCCCTTGGTATTCCCATGAACTGGGCACCAGTGCTAGATGTGAACACGAATATAGATAATCCGGTTGTGGGTGTTCGCTCCTTCGGAGAGGACCCGCAGCTGGTGGCCCAATTCGGCCGCGCCTATATTCAGGGGATGCATGAAGCAGGTGTAGCCGTGACGGCAAAGCATTTTCCCGGCCACGGGCAAGTGAGCGGAGACTCGCATATTGTCCTGCCCGAGTGTGAGCTGACGATTGAACAGTTGATGGAGGGTCCGTTGCTTCCCTTTGTTGAAGCAATTCAAGCCGGTGTGGATTCAATCATGATGGGTCATCTGGTGTTTCCTAACATTCCGGAATCGGGCGAACTTCCGGCCTCACTCAGTCCTTTTTTTGCCACGGAACTGCTGCGGAAGCAGTTGGGCTTTACGGGGGTGATCTGCACGGATGATATAGAAATGGGGGCAATTCGCAAAAAATTCAGCCCGGAAGAGGTAGGGGTTCTGGCCGTTCAGGCGGGGAACGATATGATTCTGATGTGCCATACGCCGGAGTTTCAGAGCCAGGTCATCGCGGGTATTCTGTCAGCTGTACGGGATGGGAGAATCAATGAGGAGCAAATCGACGAGTCGGTTCTTCGTATTCGGCAGCTGTATGACCAATTCCGGCAGTACCAGGCGGCTGCACAGCCGATTCCTAGAGAGCAGTGGGAAGAGGCGGCACTGAAGCTGGCTCGTATGACCGTGAAAGTTAGCCGGGACCCACAGGGCCTGGTGCCACTAAAGGATTCGCTGAAATATTTGCTTATATTGCCGCTGCAGGAGCAGCTTACCCAGGCCGATAATAGTGGTTCTGCGGAGATCAGGTTAGCCTCCCTATTGAGGGATGAAGGCTTGGCTGTGCAAACGCGCTACTGCGCAATGAAGCCGGATGCCGAGCAGATAAAGTCCCTGGTACTGCAAGCTTCTAATGCGGATGTCGTTATCCAGGGCACCCTTAATGCCCATCTATTCACAGGCCAGCTGGATCTGGCTGAGGCTTTGGCTGCGGTTAAGCCACTGCTAAATCTGGTGCTGCGCAATCCCTATGATGACACCGCACTGCCACAGACAGCCGCATGCATTCTGCTGTGTTCCACCTCCGATTACTCCCTGCGGGCACTGGTGGAGTGCATGACAGCATCAAAGTGACTTTTCAATGATGAGCTGTTCAATAGGGTAATGAAACATATCCAAAAGCACAAAAACTCAAACTGTTAAAAGCACAAAAGCACAAAAGCTTGCATGTATTTGCCAGCCTTTATTCTTACAAGCGACCTAGTCTGAAAGCCAGGATCCAATGACGGAAAATCGAAAAGCCCGCTACTTTGCGGGCTTTTGTCAATTTTAAGACTTTGATGTTCTTCCCTAGACAACACGTTCACTTAGCTTCGAATTCCGTAACTCGCTTCTTGTGCAAAGACGTTATTAGGATAATGGGCCATAACCCGTTGGCTAACTAGACTACAACAACGTCGTCTTCTCAAAAAGTTTTATATATCCTCACCTATAGCAATAGTTTATAGCTGCCTTATGACAAGAGGCTTTCTCGACATCAACCATGCTGCAATCAGCAAGGCGAGAGCCACTAATATTCCGGATTCTCCAGTCCATAGCAGAACGTTCTTGCCACTGGAAGATATATCAAAGGCATCCTGAATCACGGCATTCCAACATGCATGGAGGAGAATCGCAGGCCATATGCTGCCCGTTGTTAAGCGCAAGCGGCTGATTAGATAACTGAAAGAGGTCACTGAAATCATAAACAGGATAACCGATAAGGCAGGATATGGACCGGAATAATAATTTGCAAAAAGCATTACGGGAAGGTGCCATACCCCCCAAATAATTCCGCTCGTCAGCACGGGTCTAGGTACACGGGCGTTAATAAGTCGAGTGAGCATATAGCCCCTCCAGCCGAGCTCCTCTCCTGAACTGCTGATTATACCGATTGCTGTACCCGCAAACATTTGAAAGAGTATCGTTCCTGCAAGGATAACACCAGATGGGCCTTCAATGAATGAGTCCGGTGTAACATACTGAACCAGCCCCGTAATCCATGCGATTACATAAGCAAATAAACCAATAACAACTGGAAACAGCAAGATGAAAGGCAACGATTTCAGTGTCTGCTTCCCGCCGATCCGCAGGGAAATATCCGAGATGCCTTCATGCAGGACTATACGGGCGAAGATGGAGGATAAGCCGGGTGTCCACATGAGGAGCAGACCGAAAATCGGTGCTTTCATGATCAGTACATAACTAAGGATGGAGAGAGGAATGAGCATGGCAAAGAAAACGAGCAGTCCTCGCCTGGCTTTTTGGACCTTTTCCTCTTCTGAACTCGTGCTGGGCATGGTGCTAAAATCTGTTCTCATTGTGATAGCTCCTTTTATCAAAATATGTATATCGCTTTGCAGTATAGCAGTGGATATATCCTAATCAGAACAAACTCAAGCCCAGTCTTTGTCCAAGACCCTAGCCCAGTAAGGGCAGGACTAAAGTATAGTGAGGTTTTTTAAAATTGAAATGATTTAAGCCATCTGTTAGTCCATTTAATAAAATGTTAGCTTCCTTTGCGGCAGCACAAAGAGCACGTTTCCAACGCGCTCTTTATGTTTATTCTTCTCTGGTTGTCATGGAAATTCTTTTTAATCCCGTTGAAATTTTAATTAAGCGTTCAAATCCGTAATTGCCGGAATGTTAATTTCTTTTACACAGGCTGCATTGGACAGGCTGACGATGCATTTTACGATAGAAACCATATCCTGAAGAGGGATGCGTGTACCATTATATTCGGAAAGAGCGCGGTCAATGCCATCTTTATATGGAACTTCGGCTGCGAGTTCCCCCGGGTTGATACACGTAACCGCGATTCGGTCTTTTCTTGTATGTTCTCTCAAGGCTTCTGTAACCCCACGAATGGCAAATTTGGAGGCCACAAAAGATACCTGAGTACTGTTCGCATTGCTCAGACCCGCAGTCGAGCCAATAAGAATGATTTTGCCTGCTGTTGATTTCCTGAGGTGGGGTAATAAGGCCTGAATGCACACAATAGTGGATGTTACATTCACATGAATCAGATTACTGATGTCGGCGGGGGTGTCCTTATCGAACGTATAGTGGTCCTCGAACCCCTCTTTTTCCCAAATGCCCACATTGTAAATGAGAACATCCAAAGTCTCGTTCTGAAGCGCATCGCAGATCTGTTTGGATGCATGGAGATCAGACAGATCTGCCTGTATCCATATGCGTTCTACGCCATCGTCCAGCTTCAAGTTGTCAGGTTTCGTGCGAGACACGACCCAGACTTTATCGCCTTGCTCGGGCACACCCCTGACAAATGCATCTCCTAATCCTTTGCTAGCACCAAATACAAGATAGTTTTTCAATTCTAGTCTCCTTCTTTTCAAAGTGTCGTTCTATGGGTACCAGTTCAAAGAGCAGGCTCTTTATTTTCCAATAGTATAATTTCTTCTCCTTGTTGTTGCCTTAATGCTATATTTTCCCGCCCCCATGTGCACATCACATCCACAATCTTGTTGGCGGTAACTCCATACTCTGTAAGGCTGTATTCGACTTTGGGCGGCATCTGTTGGTAAACATGTCTTCTGACAAGGCCGTCCTTCTCAAGCTCACGTAATTGCTGGATCAGGACCTTTTGCGAGATACCGTCTATACTGCGCTGTAATTCGCCTGTCCTTTTCACGCCAGACATTAATAAACATATGATTAGCGCTTTCCATTTGCCGCCAATAATTTCGAGTGTCGCTTCGATTCCCAGGTTATATTGCTTCATGACATATCACCTCGTTCATGTTACATCTTGTTGATGTGCTATAACTAATTATTTTCTCACAATATGGCTGATGAAGTCCATACACACTTTGAAGTAACCAACTTACTTTCGGGTGTGTATTTTCTTTTTTTCAGGCTTATATGATAATGGTCATATTCGAAAAAGAAGTCTGAAACTGAACCGAGAAAGGAATGTAAATATGAGAACACTCGTCATTCTGGCGCATCCCAATATAGAGGTTTCAAGAGTAAATCAACGCTGGAAAGAGGAGCTGCTGCAACACTCGAGCGAGATTACAATCCATTAGATTTATAAAGCATATCCTGATTGGAACATCGATGTGTCCAGAGAACAGAAGTTACTCGAAGCATATGATCATATTATTTTGCAGTTTCCGTTATATTGGTACAGCTATCCGCCTTTGCTAAAAAAGTGGCTAGATGATGTTTTTACTTATGGATGGGCGTATGGATCAACAGGTAACAAACTGCATGGGAAAAAGATGGGCTTGGCCATATCCATTGGCGACAAGAAGGAAAGTTACACGAGGGATGGTTCTGTATCCTTTACCGTAGATGAGGTGGTTACGCCTTTCAAAGCCAGCATAAATCATGTTGGCGCCGTAGCTTTACCGTATTTTGCAGTCTTCGGTGCCTCATTCCAAGCAACCGATGAAGAAATTAACCAAAGTGCACAAGATTATATACGATATGTCTATGAGCAAGGTAGACCTTAACTGCTGTAACCCCAAATATCAATCCAGTTCGCTTGCAGATTTAGCGCCTTGACGGTCAAGCCACTGAATTAGTTCATGAGAAAAACTACGTTTTGCTGTGTCCAGTGGTGTTAACCCATCCCAGGTGGATATCCAGTTCAGTTCGGCACCTTGTTCAAGGAGATATTGTGCTGATTGTCGTTGTCCTCCGTGGCAAGCGCACCAGAAGGCGATGGTAACCTTGTCGGGAGGAAAAGAGCTGCTTGCTCCCCAAGGATAGCGCTCAGGAAGCTTGTCCCCTTTAAAATGGGCCTTTATTGCGTCGATCTGTCCAAGCGCAGCCGCATGCCAAAGTGCAATAATCGCTCTCCGTTCAACCAATCGACGTGCTGCACGCCACTGAGCGAATGCTACTGCGTCGTCCAGTGGCGTGCCACCGGCGATCACTGCACCGGACGCTTCGATATCGGCGCCAACATCAAGAAGCGCGTCAAGCACGTTAATGTCATCTGAGCTCGCAGCCCAATGAAGTGGTGTCTCGTTGTTCGAACCCATGAAGCGACTGTTCACTTCTGCACCGAACTCAACTAATAACTTTACGGTATCCGATCCATGTGGGAAGTGACCTGGCCAGTCTGTCACCACATGCAACAGCGTTCGAGATATGCTAGAACTCTCACCTTCGTTGCTAGAATCTCTTTCAATAATTCTTGTCATGGCCAACCCTGAATTTTCTGCGAGTAGTCTCCTTAGCGATGGAATATCCCCAGTGTGAATCGCTTGGACAACGCTCACTGCAAGTCGTTCATCTTCGTAAATAAATTCCATACTCAACTCCCCTTCCAAATAAATACTCAGATTAAACCAAAACGATTCATTTTAGCTATTTGTAAATTTTCGCTGTACTTTACATATTCGTGGAATGATTATAATGTCCTGGGGAGAGGTGTACCTACCCAACTACATCAAGGTTTATTTTTCGACCTCATACTACGATCGTTGAGAGTTATAGTTATAATAATAATAATAATAATAATAATAATATACTTACTGCATTTGAGGAGCTGAAAAGCCATCTTACATTTAAATAAACATCTTTTACTATGGAACAAGGCATCTATTAAAATAATGGATATTCGCCATATCACGATGCAAATGAAGGAGGACCTTCACGCCTACCGGTTCCCTGCTAGCTGCTTCTTATACACGGTGCGTGGCAATGCAGTTATGCAGTTGGATGGAAATGATCATCAAGTCACACGATTCCATATTTTGCATGGTGGAAAGGGCTGTTGCCTGAATATTTTGCCTGTTGAAGAAGTCCTTGATTATTATATGATTTATTACAAAGCCAGCATCCCACTTCCTGAACGTCAAGACATTCTGGACATGATGGAACACCGTAATCCCTTCCGTCTTCAATATGGCTTTGCACCAGCTCATCCTGTTTCCTTGTCCGACAAAGTACAATACATGATGACAGCATGGGAAGAGCAAGGACCATTGGAACAGTTCCATGTGAAGTCATTATTTTATCAATTTGTATACGAGTTGCTATGGCAAATCCACAATCGGCGCGTACCTACAATAAAGCCAGACCTGATTGCACAAATGAAATACTATATGCAGGAACATTATGCTGAACCCATTACAATGGACTTGTTAGCAGAGCTCATGGACACCAGTCCAAGACATTTATCAAGACTATTCAAACGCCAGACAGGTCATAGTCCAATTGATTTTGTCATTCAAATCCGTATGAACAAAGCGAAGGAACTGCTGCTTGCTACAAATGCTACTTTACAAGAAATTGCCAAGGCTGTTGGTTATCCGGATGGATATTATCTAGCTAAAATGTTCAAAAAATATATGGGTATTGCACCCATTCGTTATCGAAAGCAGCATGCAAGTCCTAATGTACCATCCACAGTGGCACGATTAGGTATTGTAGAGGATGAGACTTCCTTATATATTGATAATGATTATCATAATCATCATATGTTTGAGGAGGAATTATTGATGTACAGAAGTAGAAAGACACCCTTAGCTATCACATTATTACTTTGTTTAACCCTATTGCTCAGCGCGTGTTCAACTGGTGGGGCAGGGAGTCCTTCAGCAAATGAAGGCACCGGAAAGTCAACGAACCAGGTAGAGGCCAACAGCTCCAATCCTACAGCTACAACATCTCAAACGAAGACCGTAACCACCATAAAAGGGGATATTGAAGTGCCGATTAATCCACAACGAATAGTTGTCCTGTATTTAATGGGTGATTTACTTGCATTAGGTGTAAATCCTGTTGGGATCTCTTCTGTAGAAGAAGGAGCAGCTTTTGCGAGCGAACTGGATGGTGTTACCTCCTTGGGTGCATTCAAACCAGACCCGGAAGCAGTAACTGCGCTTAATCCCGATCTCATTATCGTTACCAATGAAGAAATATATGAGGGGCTCAAAAAAATTGCCCCTACAGTATACATTCCTTATGATCTGCCAGTAGAAGAACGTATGAAATTGCTTGGTGAAATTCTAGGTAAAGAGGGACAAGCTCAGGAAATGCTGGATAACTTTCGCAAAAAGGTTGAGCAAAGTAAGGAAAAACTTAAACAAGCAGGTATTTTGGATAAAACCGCGACTATTATGGAAAGCAACAAAGGTTCTATGGCTGTAATGACAGGCTTGGGTTATGGACGGGGTTCGCAGATTATTTATCAATATTTAGGGATGAAAGCACCTGAAGTTTTGCAACGCGAAATTGAAAACGCAAGGAACGATGCGACTAGCAAGGACGTCTCTTATGAAGTATTACATGAATATGTAGGTGATTATATATTCCGTTCTAGCTTTGAAGGAATGATAGATCTTTCGAACAATACCATTTGGAACAACCTCCCAGCAGTCAAAAAAGGACGTCTGATTGATATGAGCTTTGGTTTATTTTTCTACAATGATATATATTCGCTAGACAAACAGCTTGACTTTATTGTGGATAGCTTGCTTAAAACCGTGGATTAATTGGAGAATCATCTTTCTGTTGGATAAGGTGAATAGAGCCTGAACTCATTAACGCCTATGTTACAATAGGGTGAAAAAGGAGGAGTCATTATTGAATAAACAAAAAATCGTGATTATTGGCGCAGGGATTGTCGGGGCATCCATGGCCTATCATCTGGCCAAACGAAATCAAGATGTAACCGTTATTGAACAACATCCTGCAGCGGCGCGTGAAGTCACGGAAAAATCGTTTGCCTGGATACATACTACTCATAGGGTGGCTCCCGATTACTGGCATTTGTACGATGCATCTTTGGAAGAATATCATACGCTTCAGCAAGAGTTACCCGAACTGAAAATTCATTGGCATGGAGCGCTAACTTGGGACACTCCACCCCTAAGGGAGCAACCCCACTTTCAAAAATTAAACCGGGAGCAGCTTGAGGCATTGGAGCCGAATCTGCTGGACTATCCGGACGAAGCGATGTATGTCAGCGAAGAAGGTGCGGTAGACCCCATAGGGGTAACCGAGCTGTTGTTGAACAAAGCGAGGGAGTACGGAGCAAAGGTTCAGTTCGATACCAACGTTACACAGCTTCAGCAAGAAGGTTCCCGCTTGGTCGGCGTGCATACGTCCAACGGTTTTCTGGAGTCGGATGTCGTAGTATTGGCCGCAGGTGCAGGCGTTCCCGAACTTTGCAACCCGTTAGGTTGTCCTGTGCCGGTTACGTCGTCGCCTTCCATTCTGATTCGGATGAAATCGACGAATAAATTGATACATACATTAATCTCAAATGCTCAATTTGAAGCGCGTCAACTGACAGAATATACGCTGCTGGCTGCGGAAGATTATATCGACGAGTCGGAGGAAAACGGACCAGAGGCGGTTGGTAAGCGAGCGTTCGACACGTTGCGTCGTAGTCTGAAAGATGGGAATCAACTGGAACTGGAAAGCATAAAGGTCGGGTTGAGACCTATGCCTGAAGACGGCTATCCGATTGTGGGTTTCCAGGATCACGTAAAGGGACTTTATCTAACCGTGATGCATTCTGCAATTACGTTGGCACCGTTGATTGCACGTCTGGCTGCAAGTGAAATCATCGATCGGGAATCAAGAAGTGAATTAGACCCTTGTCGACTCTCCCGATTTTAGGACTATACGAAAAATAAAAGAGTACATCGCCACATGACAGATGTACTCTATATTACATACTATATATTTGCTTAATTCTGCTATTCCTCCTCCGTCGCCACAGGATCCCCCTCATAACTAATCCGTTCGCTCCAGCTCTCGGAATACAACTCCATGTTCGTAAACCCTGCCATTTAACCTCTTTGTAGTTGATTGAAAAGCACTTCATTCGGAAAGGAGATATCATTCTATGAACTATTATTTTCTGGAATCTCAATATCCACGTCGAGGGTTTTTTAGTGGCGGAACGACCTTCACTCCCGAATTAGATATGAACTATTTGGCGATAGAGAATCCGCTGCCAGAGGGGACAACGGCAGATGTTGAGTTACTGTCTACGGTGCGCAACCTGAATGTAGATTATTTTGAGACGATCACAGGAACGAGACACGTATCAGATCGTTTTAAAACGCTGTTGGAGGAAACTAAAACAAATACACAGTTTATTCCGACAACGGTGTGTTACCACGACGGTCGTTCGGTTGAAAAAACCTATTGGACTGCACATCAGCTTGAGCGTTTGGATGTTTTCGATTATGAACGTTCGGAATATGGACGCAAAACGGTCATTGCTGCATCTGTACAACAGCCTCCACGTAAGATCGTCAAAGTTGTAGCTCGAATCTGCCTTCATGAAGAGCGAATTGGCGAGCATGAATTTTTTATGCTGAATTATATAAATATCTTCAAACCCATTATTTCAAAAGATTTTTACGAGGTATGCCGAAAACATAAACTGAATCTGAACGTTACAGAAGTCGGAAATGTAAGCATCTAAAATTCTACATGGATGAAAGCACAAAGAAGCCCGCGTTTGACGTGGGCTCTTAATCTTTATTTTTCCCCCGTAGCTACCCGATTCTCCTCATAACTGATCCAGTCGCTCCAGCTTCCGGAATACAACTTCACATTCGAATATCCCGCTTCTTCGAGCGCAATCACATTCGGGCATGCGGAGACACCGGAACCGCAATACACGATAATTGCATCATCCTTGTCCAGCTTGCTGAAACGCTCCTCTAACACCCCAGTATCTGTCCAACGTCCATCCCAATCCAACACATCTTTCCAGAAATAATTCACCGCACCCGGAATATGTCCGGCCTTGGCATCAATGGGTTCCTCTAGACCCGCATAGCGGCGAGCATCACGGGAGTCGATTAGTACAGCTGAGCCATCAGCAGAGGCTTGTTGTACATCATCTACACTTGCCAACAGTCCTGGCTGCACATTCACCTTAAACGAAGCCGGGATCTGAACCGGCACATCCGTAGTCACTGGAAACTTGGCATTCTGCCAGGCAGAGAAGCCTTCGTCCATGATATACACCTGCTCATGTCCCAGATAACGAAGTAACCACCACAGCCGCGATGCGTTCATGCCGCCTTGGTCATCGTAGGCAATAATGCGTGCATTCGAGCCGATGCCAGCTTTGGAGAGACGACTTGCCAGTTCAGTCGGATCTGGAAGCGGGTGACGCCCTCCGTGCGTAGATACAGGAGCGGACAGATCCTTTTCCAAATCGAGATAAACGGCACCTGGAATATGTCCAGCCTCGTAAGCTTGTCTTCCGGCATCCGGTTGACCGAGCAGGAATCGGCAATCAGCAATGACGACATCTGGTTCATACATTCTGGCGAGCAGCCAGCGCATGGATACAATATTTTTCATGAAAACACACCGCCTTATATGTAGTGGGATGGATTCAACCGGAATCTGCGTGATGCAGGTCCCAGTTGTTTATTTAAAAATATCTGAATACAAATGCAAGTTACACCGCTGTAGGTTCGATTGGTCCTTTTCCAGATACAGGAGCATCTGAGGGGATGGGTTGTGGTTTGGTTTTGCCATATCGAATGAAGATCCATACCCCGAAAATAATGACAACCCCGGCAGACAACTGAAGCCCGTTGAGGGATTCACCGAGTAGCATCCAGGCCAGTAGAGAGGAAAATACAGGTTCCCCCAGTACCCCCATCGATACCGTCGTAGCATTCATATATTGAAGCAGCCAGTTGAAGAGATAATGTCCAAAGATCGTTGGCACGATTGCGAGCAACAGGAAAATTCCCCACTCGGAAGCCGCATAACCACCAAACGGGTGACCATTAACCAGATTATATACCGCAAGCGTACAGGCAGCTACGAAAAATACCCAGAAGTTATAGGAGAATGCACTCAGTCCGGCACGTAAAAACTGTCCAAGCAGCATGTGTACCGCCACAGCGATCGTTCCGAATAAAGAAAGAATATCCCCTCGCAGCGCTGTGCCTGCCAACTGGAAATCTCCAGCTCCAATAGCGATCGATCCAAGCAGGGCAACGCCCATACCGATGATCATCATGCGGTTGATTTTGGCTTTGAACAGCCAGACGGAACCCGCAAGAATCAATATAGGCTCCAAAGCGAGAATGACCGTTGAACTGGCTACACTCGTAAGCCGAAGCGATCCCATCCAGAGCAGAAAGTGCAGTGCAAGCATCACGCCGGATGCGAGCAGTAAAGCCCACTGTCTGAAGTTTAAACGCATCATCTCGCGCCGGTATTTCCACACAAAAGGCAGCATTAGCAGATTGGTGAGGAACAGTCGGTACATTGCAATGACGGCGACGTCGGCTGTGGACCAGCGTACAAAGATGGAAGAAAACGAAATGGCAATAATGCCGACAAAGAATAGCAGAAAGATCGATCTGCCGGCACGGTTCAAGCTAGTCATGGATGTAGCTCCTTCTTGAAGTCAAATGGCGTAAATCAATTTATTATACAGGAGAATGCATCTGCAGGAAAAGTATAAGAGAAGAAATAGATAAGTAGATTGTAACCGGGCTTGTAACTATTCTGTCATTCTCCAGGGCCATTTTTCTATTAATCTTCTATATAGAGACATGAAACGATATAATGTACCAATAATCGGGAAAAAATGAAAGTAAGGAAGTGGCCTGGAAGTGAGAGTTCAACAACAGAGAGCGGGAGAGAGTGGCGGCATTCCGCATAGAACAAGCCGAACCAAGACGCATGGAAGAAGAAAAATCCGGTATGGGAGACTGAGTGCTGCGCTGGCGCTTCTGGCACTGCTCATTATCGGTTTAACATATGCATTCATTGGCATGACGCACTGGATCAAGGATTATGTAGCACCTCCGCCAGTAGCTGCGATTGAACAGCCAACCAAGCTTGGCATGATTGAAATGACACCGGAGTCCAAAGAGGAGCCTGCGCGGTTCCAGGGTCAGGTGCGCAAGCTGGCATACATAACGTTTGATGATGGACCAAGTGTATATACCGATCAACTGCTGGATATTTTGAAACAGCATGAGGCAAAGGCAACCTTTTTCATGATTGGACGTCAGTTGAATCAACACAAGGAAGCAGTGGAGCGGCTTGTCAAAGAGGGCAGTTATCCTGGGCTTCACAGCATGACACATAACTATAACAAATTGTATAAGAGCGGAAGCTCCTCTAACTTTGTGAAGGAGTTCAAAAAGGAGCAGAAGATGGTCCAGGATCTGATCGGTTTTACGCCGCATCTGATTCGTGCTCCGTATGGCAGTAGCCCACAGATCGGAGAAGACTTCAGGGGCGACATTGCTGCGGCCGGATTCAAACTGTGGGATTGGACCACCGACTCCCTCGACTGGAATCTTCCAGGTCAGCCGGACAAAATCGTGGAGCGGGTTAGCAGCAGTGTGCATCGGGATAAGGAAGTGATTCTGATGCATGAGCGCGAGCAAACGGTACAGGCACTGCCACGCATTTTGAAGCTGCTTGAAGATCGGGGTTATGAGTTTGAGGTCTACGATCCGAATGCTCATTGGGTATCCAATTTTAGCGCAGACACCCGCCTGTAAGAATAACAACATAGCAGTTGCAAGAGAGGAGGCACCCCGAGGTGCTTAGAAGAAAAAAGATAGCTCTGGCCGGGGTCAGCATATTGCTGGCTCTGCTTGTCAGTGCTTGCGGAAAGCCGCAGGAACCTGCGGCAAATCAAGTTAATCAACTGATTCTTACCGATCAGGAGATGAACCAGAGCCTGAAGGAACTTGTTCATCATGAACGGGAAGACATGGAATTATACGGATCGATACTGAGTAAAGGAAAGAACAAAAACAGTAATCTGGAGGCCTTGCTCGATCAGGCAGACGGACATATTGCCGAGCGAAGAACACTGCTGGAACAAGCTGAAGCGGTGATGAGCCGGACTAAAGAACAGATGGAAGAGCTGCGAACTTCGTTGAATCAGTTATCTTTTGAGAAGGAAGAGAACCTGGCTCAAGCCCACACGGTATTGGATCAGTATGAGCAAAGAGCTGCGTCATTTGAAGCGTTTGTTGCCTCCTACAGGCAGAGCCTTGATGCGGACGAGCAGTTATATGGATTGATGAGAGGCAGTGTGGAGCCCAATCTGGTCAAAATCAAACGTGCGATTCGGGAACGGAACAGCCAATATGCCAAAGTTGCCGAGTTAAGACAGCAGTTCAACAAGCAGACAAAAGCTTTTAACGGAGCCAACGCGAAGCTTGTGCAAATGGAGCAAGCCGGCTGAGTATTCATGGTGTCAAAGAAGCATTGAACACTTTCGATGATTGAGCGACGGGTCAGCCGTGTAAGTAATACTAAGCTGTCAAGTTAACAAGTCAGGCAACATGGACAAACATCATTGCGTATAAGCTAACGGAGGTGTTCATATGCGAAATACTATGAATATTAGTGCATCATTACTTGTTTTGGTTATGGGATTCTCGCTTGTGGCCTGCGGCAACAGTAGCCCTACTGCTCAGCCACCCGCGAATAATACAGAAGAACAGACACCGGCACCAGGGAAGCAGCCTGAGGAAAGTGCTGTGATTGAAGCGGAAGGCATTTTGACCGGATGGGCAGATCCGCACACGGTTGAAATTCGTGTGAAAGAGGAACCGATGTCTTTCCAGGTGGGTGAAGATCTGCAGAAATCTTTGGATGACATTGACGATGAAGATTCCGTTCAATTCAAATATGTAGAGAAAGCCATTCAAGGCGATACAACGATTAAACAGCTGGTGCTTACGGAAATCGCCAAGGTCGAGTCCAATGATGGTAACGGTACGAATGCAGGTGGTAATGTTACATCTAATCGTGCCAAAACATCCGAGCTGGAAGTGACCGTGGAAGGCATGACCGAAAAGCGCCCGGTTACACTGGCTCAAGGCAAAGGGTATTCATTATATGTGTTTGAACCAATGGTTTACGATGCGGATGATCATGAATTGACCATGAAGATTGATCCGGATTACGAGGTAGAGATTGACAAGCTGCCTTCGGATTATAACCTGAAGGAACTGAAAGTGGATGCGAAGAAAGAGCTGTCAGAAACCGGAGCGGTCAAGCAATTAAGTGAGGAAAAGCTTAGCAACGGCCCGATGAAAGAGGCAAAATTGTTCATGATGTCTCAAAACAATAAGAAAACAGAGTATTTCATCGTAAAAGAGCTGGATGGCAATGGCTTCGCTTTCCATATCCATGCACCGGTTGGCGAACCTTCAGAGGGCTTCCTGCCTATGGTTTATGCCTCCATCAATTCCATCATGAACGAGTAAGCGTGCTTCGATATTAAATAGGTATGTCGTGAATTTGAAAAAGCCGGAAGGAACGATGCGATAAGCATAGGTTCCTCCCGGCTTTTTGTTCGTATGTCTATTCAGTTTGCGGGATCAAACCCATTGACCTATTGTTAATCAGGTTAAGATGGTTGATTCCTGTCGCCCTTTGAGCTCTTCATAACGGGCAACGGCATGCTGATGAACGGGATGTTCGTCGGGAATTCCCATGCGCTCACGAATGAAGGCAGAGACGCCATCTTCGCGAATCAGGTGTTGGAGCTTTATGGCTTCCTCGTCATGTTCATGATTGAACAGCATCGCGGCTGCCATAGCGGAAGTTAAATGAGGAATTTCAATTCCGAATTCGCTGGCCTGCATCGCTGGGCGAACAAGCCGGTCGTAAGGCGATAACTTGCGAAGGGGCGAACGTCCGACCCGTGTTACCTGATCCGTCAGGTTCGGATTGGCAAAACGTTCGAGAATCGTATCGATATATTTGCTGTGTTTCTGTGGATTAAAACCGTGCTTGGCGATGAGCATGGCTCCGGTTTCTTCCATCACTTTGCGTACCTTGGCACGAAGAGGTGCATGACTCATAGCTTGCCGGATCGTCTTAAATCCTTCAAGATATCCGAAGTATGCGGCAACGCAGTGACCGGTATTTACCGTAAACATTTTGCGCTCAATATAAGGTTCAAGAGAGTCCACGTAGTGCACACCTTCAATTTCCTTAAATCCTTCCAGCAGTGCAGGGCGATGAACCACCCATTCATAGAAAGGCTCAACGGTAACTTGCAGCGGGTCTTTATGATCCTGAGCGGGGACGATGCGGTCAACCGCTGCATTGGGGAATGAGACATAACGTTCTGCTTTTTCACGGGTTTCTACATCCAGAAACGGATATACCCGTTTTTTCAGCCGAGTGCTGCCTCCGATGGCATTTTCGCAAGCGATAATGTGAAGTGGTGCAGAATTATTATTTTTCATACGCAGATAGATGCCTTTGGCGATCGGTTCAGCGATATCTTCCAGCGCCGATACACCGACGGCTGTTGTGATCAGATCTGCTGAAGCAATCACTTCAGCAACGCGATCCTGTTCGCCGACACTAATGGCGGTTACGTTATTCACAATCGTTGTATCCTGATCCGCATTTGCGAGGGTAATGGGATATTCCTGCCTCTTTTGAAGCATGGCGATTTTCTTCGGGTTACGTGCGACAAAGCAGACTTCATAATCGGAAGCGGACAACATATGACCGATAAATCCGCGGCCAATATTGCCCGCACCAAAATGTACAGCTTTCATGTGTGAACTCCCCCTTTAAAGTTTGAAATGCGAAATTCGTTCAGTCTTTAGACCGTAGTGACGAGTGGTTTCGAAATCAAATCGTTAAATTCGAGGTCGGTCAGGCATGACAGCCGTTGGTGAGGCATATCGAAATCAAGTGTCCCGGTAATGGTATTCGAGATGACAACGCAGTGAATACCAGCCGCAGCAGCTGCACGCGCGCCGTTAGGTGAATCCTCAATCGCTACGGCTTCGTCTGCAGTTACTCCAAGGGCTTCAAGTGCTTGATTGTACAATGCAGGATCAGGCTTCACATGGGCAACATCATCTGCGGTGCGAATGACTTCAAAGTAATCCTTCAGCTTGAGCTGCTCCAGATGCTGTTCAACCCACTCTCGTTTGGAGCTTGAAGCGACAGCAAGTTTCAATCCAGCTTTGCGTGCAGCATCAAGGTAGTTCTGGATACCGGGTCTTACCTGTTCTTTGTTCATTAATGCTGCATGATGCAGCTGAACAGACTCCCTGAACGCTTCCCGATCGATCGGAAGATTCAAATCTGTGATGAGGTACTCATAAGGATTAAATGTTTTCAGACTGGTACCGATGCATTGCGAGTACATCTCCAGGGTTAAGTTTACGCCGTGTTCCTTGTAGGCATCACGAAAAGCAACATACCATGCTGTCTCCGTATCAATAATCGTTCCATCGAAATCAAAAATCAGTGCCTTAATCATAAATTTGTTCCTCCTGTTTCAGAATTAGTTTTGGGATAAAGCTAAATGAATTTCTCTGCAAATACACACCGTAATCTTTTAACTTGCGGTACATTAGTTGACGTGAAAGCAAAGTTATAAATATTAATTTGGGAAAAAACAGGTGTATAAGCTAATAAAACCGTAACATAGGACAAACGGAAGGGTCAAGCGCGTTATGATTGTTTACATGGAAAATTTGCACATGGATGAGATGTTTTCAGAAAATGATAAAAGTGGAAAAGCGTTATACCCTTTGCGTGTAAGCGGTGTACTGAAAAACCTGTATTTCAGTGTGAACCTATTAAAATTCTTTACGCCATATCAAGCCATGTGGGAGAATGGAAGAAGTTATTTGAGAGTTAAATCGCGGAGGAGGGATCGACGATGCTGCATAAGGATCGTTTCCAAGGTTGTTTCATTGGGCTTGCCGCGGGAGATGCACTGGGAACCACAGTGGAATTCAGCAGTCCCGGCACATTTGAGCCTGTTACCGATATTGTGGGCGGCGGGGTATTCGATCTGGCGCCTGGACAGTGGACGGATGATACGTCGATGGCCCTGTGTCTGGCAGAAAGCTTGGTGAGAAAAGAGAACTTTGATCCCGGGGACCAGATGCGCAGATATACGAATTGGTATCAGGTGGGTTATATGAGCAGTACGGGAACCTGCTTTGATATTGGCGGGGCTACTCGCAGTGCCCTTGAAAGGTTTGCAGCAACCGGTGAAGCGTATAGTGGTTCAACCAACCCGATGACTGCTGGGAATGGATCAATTATGCGGCTCGCACCTGTAGCCATGGCATATGCCAACCAGCCGGATCAAGCAGTGAGGTATGCTGGGTTGAGTTCCAGAACGACACATGCCGCCCTTGAAAGTGTGGAAGCATGTGAAGTACTGGCGGCAATATTGGTTGCAGGACTGCGCGGAGCGGACAAGGATGTCATGTTACGGCCTGATACCTGCCGTCAGTGGAGGGAAGAGAAATCTTTTTCGCCAGCGATTGAAGAAATTGTCCAAGGATCATACCGGGATAAAGTACCGCCTGATATTCAGGGAAGCGGCTATGTTGTTCGTTCACTTGAAGCAGCGTTATGGGCATTCCATCGATCATCGACCTTCGAAGAGGGTGCGCTGCTCGCAGTGAATCTGGGTGATGATGCGGACACCACGGGAGCGGTATATGGGCAAATCGCCGGAGCGTATTATGGATTAAGCGGCATTCCGGCACACTGGCGAGAGAAGCTGGCCATGCAGGATACGCTGGGCGAATTGTCAGAGGCATTGTGGTCAAAGGCGGAAGCTAGATAGAAGAGACAGGAGAAGAGAACATCATATGCGTAAGACAGATTCATCTCAAACGGAATCGCAAGTTACGAAATCTGCTAAACGAGGGGCGTTTCCTTTATCCCTTTTATGTCTGACGGTAGGGGCTTTTGCCATTGGCATGACAGAGTTTATTATTATGGGCCTTCTGCCCAATGTAGCGACGGATTTGAATGTGAGTATCCCCCAAGCAGGGCAGTTAATTACGGGCTACGCGCTTGGTGTGGCGGTGGGTGCGCCTATACTAACCGTGTTCACGCACAAGATTCCCCAGAAAAAACTGCTCGTACTGCTGATGTGTATTTTTATCATCGGTAATGCATTGTCTGTTATTGCACCAACTTACGGGTTGCTCATCTCGGCACGTATTCTAACGGCATTTGCCCACGGTACGTTTCTGGGTGTAGGCTCGCTGATGGCAACACGATTGGTTGCACCGGAGAGAAGGGCAGGGGCAGTATCCGTAGTCCTGGCTGGATTAACGATTGCCAACATTATCGGTGTGCCGTTTGGTACCTTCATTGGGCAGCAGCTAGGATGGCGGTCATCGTTTGGAGCTATTACCATTCTGGGCATCATCTCATTGATTGGTATCATTCGTTTCATTCCGGTGATTCAGCAGGGACCGCCAGCAAACCTTGGCCAGCAATTCCGGAATCTGGTTCGCCCCCAAGTGTTATTAATATTGCTGATTGGTGCGCTGGGCTGTGGAAGTCTGTTCGCTGTGTTCACCTATATAACACCAATGCTTGTCGATATTAGTGGTTTTGCTGAGCAGAGCGTGACCTGGATTCTGGTACTGTTCGGTGTCGGCGTTACTTTGGGTAATATACTTGGTGGTCGTCTGGCAGACTGGAAGCTGATGCCTTCCTTGATGGTTAACTTCGGTATATTGGCAGTTCTGTTGGCGGCCTTAACGTTGACGCTGGATAATCCGTATCACGCGGTAATCACCATCTTCTGCTGGGGCGTTGCGGCTTTTGGTATTATGCCAGGGTTGCAAATTCGAATTATGAATATGACTCGCGAAGCACCGCTGCTGGCGACAACGTCGAGTCACTCAGCCTTTAATCTGGGCAACGCAGGTGGTGCCTATTTGGGCGGGTTTGCAATTACGCATACGGGGCTCATCTCGGTACCGTTATATGCAGCAGTTATTGCAGCACTTGGACTTGTGGGATTATTCGTTAGCGTGACAATGGAACGCAAAACGAGGTTACCGGAAATCGCCGATGCTGTAGAGCCGGCACCAGTGAATTAAATATAGACAGGTAGATGCAGCCTTCACTCCGCATTAACGTGTGGGATGGAGGCTTTTCTATGGAAGAATTACAGTTCCAACTAGAAAAAGACAAACCAGCCAAGTTACAGTATTATTGGTATATCATAATAATTAGAAGGAAGGATTTCAATTTGAACAAAACATTTGCTATGTTAATAAGCTTCTTATTAGTGTTTCTATTTATAATCCCAATAAGTGATGCGAATGCAGCCGGGTCGAGCACAGTAACGACAAAAATTTACTCGTATAAAGGGCAAAAGTATGTTCAAATTATTGGCGGCGAACAAAAGGTAATTGATAAAATAAATAAAACACTCAAAATCCATGCCGTAAATGCCGCTATACAGAATACATATCTAAAAAAACAGCAAGATTACTTTTACTGGAATACCACTGCACAGACTAAATACAATCAAAACAACCTACTATCTATTGTATATACAGATTATAATTTCAGAGGCGG
The DNA here is from genome assembly GCF_900101205.1 of Paenibacillus sp. OK060. Lineage (NCBI taxonomy): Bacteria > Bacillati > Bacillota > Bacilli > Caryophanales > Paenibacillaceae > Paenibacillus > Paenibacillus sp. OK060. Next base: position 261,369 of record NZ_FNFR01000005.1, on the reverse strand, counting down.
CGCGCACGGGTATGAAGAAGTAACGACTTATAATTATGATCTAACAACAGGAAAACGCCTCTACTTGAACCAGGTGGTTCAAACCAATAAACAAGCTGTTAATCTAGCTGAGGGTATTGAATCAGACCTAAAGAGTAATGAGAATGTTTTCCCGGAAAGTTTTTATAACTTTCCCTTGTCGAATACATCTAGCTTTTACTACCAAAACACAGGAATTGTCTTGGTATTTAATCCATACGAAGTTGGGCCTTATGCGGCCGGATTTATAGAGGTAAAAGTTCCTTTCTCCAAAATTCAGTCTGAACTGAGCAGACCATTTTTTGATTTAAATAAAAACTCCATTCAAGAGTTGAAGAGTGGGAGAATACCGGGGTTTGAAAATATAAGTTTTGGACAAACGAAAGCAGAAGTATCGAAAGCGCTGAAAAGTTCAGATCGTGAACCCTATTATGAACCGGAAATGGGAGGACTTTTCTGGATATTTGAAGGGGTAGAGTATGCTTCCTTTAATTTTGGGGAGGGAGACACAGACCGTCTTGACCATATTTATTTGAGTTGGAAAACTCTCCCTATGAAAACCTTCAGTGACATTGAGAAGATATTGGGAAAAGGTCAAAAGGGTGTGAACCCTGATATTCAAGAAGAATATTTACTCTCCTATCGTTTTGGGGATACCCGGGTCCATTTCGCCTCCAATTCAACCGAGGGAATCATTCATGGCATAACAATCTCACATTACTAGAAAAAGATGCTGATTTTGTACTCTCCAAGTGTCGGGGCGGAAACATTGTACCATAGAAAGTCGCTAATCTAGCGGCTTTTTTACTTTCGTTGTAAGAGCTGCTATTTATTATTTCCAGTTTCCACTCGAACCTGAAAGGATCGTTACTGTGAGAAAAATAATTAATTATATTCTGATCTTGCTGATCATTTGGGTAGCGCTATTGTATCCTATTCGTTCTGCGTGGTTTGAAGGTGTAAATCAGATTTCTGAAGATCTTCATGGTATTTATTTACTGTTCTTGTTCTTTGGATATCTTATTTGTTCATCTGGTATGGGGCTTATGCTTTACAAGGTGTGTTTTAAACGAAAAGAATAGTAATTACAGCAGTTGATATCATTCATTTTTCCAAGGAGAAGGTGACAACTTGTACTACTACAAAGGTGCGTTCAGAGAAACGGACAATTTTATTTATTTCAAAAGCGATGTTCAATTAGCCGAGAATGATGTCGTAATATTTGGTGAGAAGAAGTATTTTATTGATAGTGTCGAGAAAGAATTCCTCATCCTTCAAAAGGTGGGCTCCATCGTTTCAGTGAGTGTATGAAATCTTCGCGGAAACATTTCCTTTTTCAAGTGTACGTGCACTTCTGGGCACACGCCTACATACAATAAATCGACCCTGTTCCCACATGTGCTCAGGCCAGATCGTTGTAAAACTGCAGGAGGTGTCATCTGTGCCCGGATTGTTTACCGCAATTGCCCTGTTCATCAAAGAGTTAACGTTGCTCGTCTCGTATGTCAAAAATAATGCATTTCCCCAGCCACTGGCTGAGGATGATGAAGCCAAACATTTACGCCTTATGGCTGAAGGCAACGCACATTCGCGTAATTTGCTTATCGAACACAATCTGCGCCTCGTCGCGCATATCGTCAAGAAATTTGACAATACTGGCGAAGACCAGGAAGACCTGATTTCGATTGGAACGATTGGTTTGATTAAGGCGATCGAAAGTTTTCAACAAGGCAAAGGGACCAAACTCGCTACGTTTGCTGCCCGTTGTATCGAAAACGAAATACTTATGCATTTGCGTTCCTTGAAGAAAACACGCAAAGACGTTTCCCTTCATGATCCAATCGGAACGGACAAAGAGGGCAATGAGATCACCCTTATAGATATCCTCGGAACAGAAGCCGACGACGTTGTAGATAAGGTGCAACTCAAGATTGAAAAAAGCAAGATTTACCGCAATCTCGACATCTTGGATGATCGGGAGAAGGAAGTTGTTATTGGACGATTCGGCCTGGAGGCAGGCGGGGAAGAACGCACCCAACGCGAGATTGCCAAGGAACTTGGCATCTCACGCTCCTATGTATCACGGATTGAGAAGAGGGCGCTAATGAAGCTGTATCACGAGTTTTATAAGGCAAAGCAGTGAGATAATAAGCTACAAGGTAGTACTGATAACAATAGCGTTTAGAGGAAGCGACTTGTCTGCGGATGAGTTGCTTTTTTTGTTTTAGTTGCTGCGCAAATCAACGAGTTCGAGTACTGCGTACCACTGGAGACGTGGCAGGGATTTGCGCGTTATATTCAGTCGCATTGATTTTAATTCATCCGATTTAACCATTTCAGGATGATCTCCACAACTTCCAAATATCGCTGGCCGACGAGCAACCCGGTATGGGTTGTATCCCACAGCCCTGCATATTCAGCGCCAATCTGTTCTGCAGTCAATTGACCTCTTCGCTCCTCATCATCGGATTCTACGGCTTTGATGACCAGACTCGGACATGTAATTAAATTGCCGTTGATGGATACACCGCCGCTTGACCCAAATGCCGCCGAGAACGTGAGAAATGCCTTCGATGACTCCATCTGCAGATATTTACGCTGAAATGCAATGTCCTCCGCAGTTTCATCGATACTGCTATGTTCTTCACGGGCCGGGGGAGGGAGGACAATGTCAGGTGTAATTCGATCATTCTCAGGATAGGGAATCAATTGATGAACTTCCTGGCTTAGACTGGAATCAATCACGACCAATCCAGCTAACGCAATCGTCTCGGCAATCTTCTGACTGAGTATTCCGCCCATGCTGAAGCCGATGAGAACAGGAGGTGCTGTGCACTCTGCCAGAACTTCGCGGATATCCTCCAAATAATCCTCAAACGTAATTTTCGTCATGTCCATTACCCGGCTTTTGTAATGACTTCTGAGGTTCATAACGTAGCAGTTCCAGCCTTGTTCAACGAAGTGGGGGATATATTTGCTCCACATCCAGCTGCCTGTATATGCGCCATGAACAAACAAGAGAGGTGGCTTTGTTACTGAATTTACAGAGTGGGGAGCCGTATCACCTTCATATATTTCAAGGTACAAATCATGTTTTCCTATCGTTTTGACTTCATGTTTAGGTAGCAATTGAGTAAAATCGATCATTAGGACAATCCTCCAAAATTAGTTTTATATCAAACTATCACTCCAAAAAATTAGAAGTTGCCGTGAATTTTCATCAAAATTCGAAGCAGTTCCTTTTTCTCCGCTTCAGTAACATCCGCATAAAACGCGTCTAGCAAGCGCTGCGAGATATCTTCAAAGGCTGGTTTAAGTTGTTCTCCTTTTGCAGTCAATGTCACATGGACAATCCGTGAATCTGTTACATCACGTTCTTTGGCGACATAACCGTTGCGCACCAATTTGTCGACAAGCGCTGTGACCGTGGACTTATCCTTGCCGATTTTTTTGGCGATTTCAGCCATGGTCATTCGGGAGTTGTTGTACAGGGCGTAAATGATATCCCCATGGGACGTGGCCAGATCCTGAATTCCCTGCTCAGCCATCTCGGATAAAATGAAGCGGTTGACCTTCTCTTTAATTTTGGATATGAGTGATATAGCGTCTGTCGTTTTCATATTTGTAATATAGTTTGTTATCAAACTAATGTCAACCTCGGATTTCAATATTGGTGTGTAAAGGAGATAAAAAAAGAGCAGCTAGAATAATCACCTGCTCTTTTGGTTGTATTCGAATGTCCCTTTTTTTGTATATTTATAATTGACAAAGATAATCATTCTCAATTATAATCCGAGAAAATGCTTTGTAAACAGCTAAATTTTTATTATTCAAATTCAAGTGGAATTGATGGGGGAAGAGATGGCACAGACGGCTCAAATTCAGAAGCAGCGTATGGGAAAAAGGGAGTCCCTGATTTACAGCAAATCCGGTTTTGCAGTATTGATTGCCGCTTTAATCATCGTAATGGTTATTTCGGTTGGAATTGCAGTATCCATTGGACAGGTGAGCATTCCACTCGCTGAGTCTTATCGCATTCTGTTGTACAAATTAACCGGATTTCAATTCGGCTCTACGCCGATTGAGGCGGGGTCTTTTACGGATATTATCTGGCAGATTCGCTTTCCGCGTGTACTGATGGCCATGTTTATCGGTGCCGGGCTAGCTTTATGTGGTGCAGTTATGCAGGCTGCCGTGCAGAATCCACTTGCAGACCCGTATATACTGGGGATCTCCTCAGGAGCTTCACTCGGGGCCACGTTTGCCATTCTGATTGGATTCGGCGCAATTGGTTGGCTTGGTCAGACCGGGGTGGCTTTCTGGGCATTTGCCGGTGCCATGGGGGCGTCCTTGCTGGTCCTGGCTCTGGCAGGTATTCGGGGGAAAATGACATCGGTCAAGCTGGTGCTTGCCGGAATGGTCATTAATGCGCTGTGCAGTGCCTTTTCGAACTTTATCATATATTTTGCTAACAATGCCGAAGGCATCAAGACCGTAACATTCTGGACCATGGGCAGTCTTGCCTCATCCGGATGGAACAAGCTTCCGCTGATTAGCATCGTTGTGCTCGTAGCCATTCTGTTCTTCCTATTGCAATCTCGGGTCCTTAATACGATGCTGCTGGGTGACGAAGCCGCGGTTACGCTAGGGATTAATCTCAGTGTATATCGCAGGTTGTATATGCTGTTAACGGCTCTCGTCACCGGCGTAATGGTGGCAAGCTGCGGCATGATCGGTTTTGTTGGATTGATTATTCCGCATATTGTGAGAGGGCTGGTTGGATCGGACCATCGTAAAGTCATGCCTGTATCCGTACTATTCGGTGCCATCTTCCTGATCTGGACGGATGTTATTGCACGATCACTGATTTCCAGCGTTGAATTGCCGATCGGGATCATTACAGCGATGATTGGTGCCCCGATGTTTATGTATATGTTAGTCAAAAAAGGCTACGGTTTTGGAGGAAAATAAACATGAAACTGAATGTAGAAAATGTATCCATATCGGTGCTGAACACGGATATTATCCGGGACATTTCTTTACAGGTAAAAGGCAAGCAATTCGTCGGCCTGATTGGCCCGAATGGTTGTGGCAAATCAACGCTGCTCAAGAGCATCTATAAAGTGATCAAACCACAGCAAGGCAAAGTATTTCTCGATGATACGGACATTTTGAAATCCAGTCCCAAGGTCGTTTCAAGGCACATGGGCGTTGTGGGTCAGTTTAACGAATTAAGCTTTGATTTTACTGTGCGTGAAATGGTTATGATGGGTCGCACTCCTCACAAGAAGCTGCTGGAGACGGATAATGAACGGGATTATGAAATCGTGGAACAGGCGTTGGAAAAGGTACATCTAACCGGACATGCGGACCGCAATTACGTGTCCCTGTCCGGCGGGGAGAAGCAACGTGTGGTCCTCGCACGAGTGCTGGCGCAGCAGCCCGAATTTCTGATATTGGACGAGCCTACCAATCATCTGGATATCAAATATCAGCTTCAGATCCTCAACATTGTGCGCAGTCTGGATATCGGCATATTGGCTGCCCTTCATGATCTCGAACTCGCCGCAGAGTATTGCGATTACCTCTATGTTGTGAAGCAGGGACAGATTGTGGTTCATGGCAAACCCGCCGATATCTTGACCCGTGAAATGATTGGTGAAGTATTCGACGTGGAATGTGAAATCTATGAAAATCCGGTTACCGGTGGCTTGGGTATTGCCTATTTGAGTACACGGTGAGACAAGGACTGTCTTAGCTGAAACTCACACATGTTCTCTCATTATCTCTTCCACTATAACTCCGGTTGCACAGGCAATTATGGAATAAGTAGTAAAAGAAGAACTGTCTTTAAGCGGAATATATGCTTAAATGACAGTTCTTTTTGTTCTAGCCTCAAGTATCAAATGTCACGTTTATTCAGATGCCATGTATCACTTTTTTTGGAGAGGATGGGCCACTCACTCTAAACCGATGCTCCCATCGCTTTATATGTTCCTAACAGGGCAATGCGGGTTAATTGAAGAGCCATATGATGAGGTGAGTTTACCTTACTGTCAGCAAGCCATTTGTGAATAATTCCAATGGTGGAGAAGCTGATGTGATCCAGTAAAATATCCAGAGGCACTTCTTTTTGTTCCATACCTAATTGGGATATCCGATCCAAAAACCTCTCTCTAATCACTTCATTCAACCGGCTGTTGAAATTCCCGGCAGGATTAATGAGTACCATCACCCGATAGAATTCATCATGCTCCAATATATGCTCGAACAATACTGCAAAAATGGGATCTGGCTCGTTAAATGAAGGTAGACTCCCAAGGTGGGAATTCCGTTCCGCTAGTAACTGCTCAAGCAGTTGAAATTTCTCATTCACCATGCTATCCAATAAATCATCCTTGTCCAGAAAGTGGGCGTAAAAGGTAGAGCGATTGATATTCGCTTGTTCCGCGATGTCTACGACACTAATTTCGGTAAAGGCTTTCTGTGGCAAAATTTTCAGGAGAGCTTTGGAAATCATCACACGGGTCCGTAAAATTCTTCGATCCACTCCACGGGATTCATTCACTTCTCATCACCTCAAAAAAAACGGATTGATCAACTTTGTTGAGCCTTCAAATGGCTTGGGAATGTAGAATATCAAGACATTTCGCAACACATCGGTCAATTGCGTTGCTTAACCGTCAAATTCTGCCTAATTGATTGTTGATATCAAAAGGATAATAGCTATCATAATAAATAAAACACACCAAATCAATCGGAAAAATAAAATATAAAAAATAGGAATGAGGTCATACCTATGGAACTGTTTTGGTTTATTCCCACACACGGGGATGGCAGGTATCTTGGAACAAAAGAAGGGGCTCGGGCGGTCAGTTATCATTATTGCAAGCAGGTGGCACAAGCCGCGGATGAACTTGGATATGCCGGTGTTTTGTTACCTACGGGAAAGTCGTGTGAAGATGCCTGGATTGTTGCTTCATCGCTGATTTCTTCCACGGACAGGCTCAAGTTTCTTGTCGCTGCGCGTCCAGGTCTGATGATGCCAACCACAGCTGCACGTATGGCTGCAACCCTGGATCGTTTCTCCAGAGGAAGACTGCTGATCAATGTGGTGGCTGGTGGAGATCCAATTGAGCTTGAAGGAGAAGGGCTGTTCCTGGATCACGATGAGCGCTATGCGTTAGCCGATGAATTTCTGACCATCTGGCGCAAGGAATTGGAGGGAGAGGCGGTTGACTATGAAGGCAAATATCTGAAGGTTAAGGGTGGTTCCGTCCTGTATCCGACCATCCAAAAGCCACATCCACCACTCTATTTTGGAGGTTCCTCGGAAGCTGCAATGGAAGTGGCAGCAGACCATGTCGATGTGTATTTAACGTGGGGTGAGCCTCCGGGTCAGGTACAAGCCAAAATTCATCAAATGCGGGAGCTGGCTGCGAAAAAAGGAAGAAGCATTCGTTTTGGCATACGCATGCATGTTATTGTGCGTCCGACCGCAGATGAAGCATGGAAGGCCGCAAATGAACTGATCTCCCACCTGGATGAGGAGACGATAGCCGCTGCCCAGAAGATCTATGCTCGCATGGATTCCGTAGGACAGCAGAGAATGGCCAAGCTGCATAATGGTGATCGTTCCAACCTAGAGATTAGCCCCAATCTGTGGGCGGGCATCGGCTTGGTTAGAGGTGGTGCCGGAACCGCACTTGTCGGTGATCCCGATCAGGTCGCAGCCAGAATCAGAGAGTATGAAGAACTGGGGATCGAGACCTTCATTTTATCCGGTTATCCGCATCTGGAAGAATGTTATCGTACCGCGGAGCTGTTATTTCCAAAGCTTCAGTACTCGCAACATGGAGAAAGTGGCGATCATTCCTTTATTGGACCATTTGGAGAAATCATTGCCAATAACAACATTCCGGACCACATGGTCAAAACGGAAGTTACCTCCAAATCCTAATTTCATAACGGATTGCAGATTAAGGCAAAAAAAGACACCTGAAGGCATTCGGGTGTCTTTTTTACATGCTGTAGAAAGGGGCCACCTGCGGCCAGCCATCTCTATATCTGTTCAACTATTTCATTTACTGTATCTTGGAGTCAATTGGACGCGAGTGTCCATCCTGGATGACCTCCTGGAACAGTTCCTTGGATTCCATGGGCCACGTACCTTGCTTCAGGAGTGCTTCCAAATCGCCTATGGTTACTGGACGTGCGTGCCGTTTGAGCACGTAACCGAGTTGACCGTTTGGTTCCATCGTGGCCGTTTCCAGATCGGCAATACTTGTAATCCCTTTTTCCCGCAACTGCATCTCCAATTGATCCACGGAGAAGCGCATGCGTTTCAAATTCGGCAGATTCAACTTCCCATCTTCCACAACAACCTTCGATTTTCCGCTCATCAGTTTTTCAAACCAATTATACTTCAATTGTAATTGTTCAACGATCAGAAGCATTAGGATAAATACCGTCGCTGACCCGATCGCTTTGCCTAACTCATGGTTCGCAATGGGCTGCACGATCGTTGTACCAATCGAGATAATAATGACCGTTGTGGCTACACTCATCTGCGAGATGGATTTACGTCCAGCAATCCGCAGCAGAATCATGCCAATCAGTACAAGCAAGATGGATTTCCATATCCAGTCCATTGGTTGTATTCCTTTCTGTACCAAATCATGTGTCGTATTTCTTAGCCTGTTCCTGATCTGGTTGAAATATACAATTGTTTAGGACAAGAGATGTGGATAAGGAAAATAGTCCCGGCATGATAAGGACCATTATACTACATCCTAAAATAAGGAAATGACCGATATTATTATGGAGAGCTTTCTTCTAACTAAATGAGGAGTGATACAACGTACAATGTATACAAACATGATACAAAAGCATCTTTCCCAAGGAGATATGGAAGGCGTTGTTAAACAAATATCATATATTGGTGAAAAAAAGGATATAACTCAATTCGCTTTCTTGATTGAACTCCTGAAATCTACGGACAACGCCATACTACGCAACACAATTGCTATCGCTTTATCTGACATTGGAGATGATCGAGCAGTCGAACCGTTAATTGAAGTCATCACAGACTCCAAGACATCAGGAAGCAGAGGCACATTGCTATACGCTCTTGAAAACCTGAATTACATAGTACATATTGAGAACATTATTCCATTTATCGGTGATTCCAGTCTGGAAGTGAGCGCGCAGTCATTCATGTTGCTGGAGCAAATGATGGATAAGTTATCGGATTTACAAAACCTTAGGTGTCAAACAATTATTGAAATGCAAATCTCACATAACCAAAGCAAGCTTCTGGAAGTAGCATTAGACATGTTGAAGAAATGGAGGTATCAAGTGCAGGAATAAGATAAACACGCTTCTTTCAATCTCACCTCCCTATCGTTTACAATAAGGAATTGAATGCAGCAAACGAAGGAGCGGGTCATATTGGCAAAGCAGAAATACTATGTCGTCTGGGCAGGAAAGCAGCCTGGCGTATACAGCACATGGGCGGAATGCAAAGCACAAACGGATCATTTTACCGGAGCAAAATATAAATCGTATGAATCGAAAGCTGCCGCCGAAGAGGCATATCGTGCAGGATGGAAAGGAAACTGGGGTACGGGTGCCAGTGGTTCAGGCGCTTCTTCGAAGACGAAGTCTGGCAGTAGCAGAAGAAGTGCGGGCATGGAGACCTCCGCAGAAATTGACTATGACAGCATCTCGGTTGATGTTGGTACGCGTGGGAATCCAGGGCCGGTGGAATATAAAGGCGTAGATACCCGCACGGGTGAGATTATTTTCTCCGTTGGGCCAATTTCCAAAGGTACAAACAACCTTGGGGAATTTCTGGCCATCGTACATGCCTTGGCGTATCTCAAAAAAGAGGGCAGTAGTAAGACGGTTTATACGGACTCCGTCAATGCGATGAAATGGTTGAAGCAAAAAGCGGTGTCCACCACCCTTGCAAGGGATGCTTCCACCGAAGAGATCTGGCTGATGATTGACCGTGCTGAGCAGTGGCTCCGAACGAATACGTATAGCAATAAAGTGCTAAAATGGCAGACCAAGCAGTGGGGCGAAATCAAGGCAGATTACGGCCGAAAATAGCCCTAATTCTCTACAATTTCTGTATTATTAATTTTCTATGAGAAACGATGTTTACAATTTCCAGTTTCCATTCTATAATCAGTTCATTATGATAAGTTACACATATGAAGGAGCCTGTCATCAGCGGGCTCTTTTATATTTATGGACCTTAAAATCCATAAAATCTTGAAAGAGTATACTTTGCAGGAGGCAGACATGAGTTCCATTTATAGAAGTGAAGAAGGCAAGAGCAGCATACTTGAGGAATACGAAGCGTATGTTGAGCAATTGGGCGAAGGTTTTACACGAGAGTACGTCGAGACACGTTTTGGACAAACGCATGTTTTATTAACAGGTCCAGAAGACGGTAAGCCGCTATTTATTCTCCAGGGCGGAAATTGTGTGAATCCGATGACGTTGTCATGGTTCTCTTCTCTTTTCAAAGATTACCGGATTATCGCGCCGGATACGATCGGTCATCCAGGCTACAGTGAAGAAACACGAATTTCGGCAAGGTTTGATAGTTTGGCTTTGTGGATTTCTGATTTGCTGGATCACTACAAGATCGAAAAAAGTGCGTTTATCGGTCCTTCCTTTGGAGGCGGAATTATCCTAAGATTGGCAACTTACATTCCGGACCGAATTGCATGTTCTGTTCTGGTAGCACCCGCTGGACTGGCCGTGGGATCCAAAATTAAGATGGCTCAGGATATCGTGTTGCCACTTGTAACGTACAAAATGACTTCTTCTCCAACTTCTTTGCAAAAGATCGCGGATATCATGTCATGCAGTTGTATGAAAGAAATAGATAAAAATATAATTGGGAAAATCTTCAAATACGTCAGTCTGGAGCAGGATATGCCCAAGCTTACGGAGCAGGAGGAATTGGTGAATTATGCATCGCCAACACTTCTATTGGTGGGAGAGAAGGATGTCTTTTTCCCAGCAGATAAGGTCATTGAAAGAGCTCAGAAGATTATTCCGAATGTCAAAGCAATCAAATACGACACAGGTCATTTCCCGTCTCAAGACGTGTTGATCCAGATGAACCAAGAAATTCAGCAATTTTTACAGAAGAATTATTAAATTTAGAAATTTTTCAATATTTCCGCATGGTTGTGATTCAAATTGCATCATTTGGTTTATATACATGGTTGGCGATGAAACGCCTGTCTGGTTGGACCGAATGATGCAACATGCGGCAAGTCTTCCGATCGACAAGGTTGAAAAGAGGGTCTGTTATGAAAAAGGATAATTGTAAAATGGCATTGCAACGCAATGTAATTTTAAATGATACATATCAGGTAAGACATCTCATGGCTAGCAGTGAGCTGGCTATTGTATATGCAGGAAGAGATCGGAATACAGGTGCAAAAGTAGCAATCAAGGAGTTTTTCCCCCAGAGGCTGGCAGCACGTCAGGCTGACAAACGGGGAGTGTTCTGTTCTTCACGGGGGTTCAGTGGTCAGTATCAGGAACTTCTTGCTGCATTTTTGGTAGAAGGAGAGCTGTTATCCACGCTAAATCATCCTCATATTGTGTCGTATGTGGATCATTTCGAAGAAAATGACACAGGGTATCTTGTTATGGAATATTGCACAGGGATAACCTTAACCGAATATCTGATTGAGCGAAATCATGCGCTGGACGCGGTATTTATTACGGAGACATTGCTTCCGCTGGTAGATACACTGGACTATATTCATAAGCAGGGAATTCTTCATCGTGATGTGAAGCCATCCAATATTATGGTGATGGAAGACGGCACGCCCAAACTACTGGACTTCGGTTCGGCGGCTCGCTGGCCTGTACAATCCGGGGAAAAACAGGCGATCTTTACATCGGCCGGGTATTCGCCGCTTGAGTTCTACTCCGAGAAATCCAGTCAGGGACCGATGTCAGACATATATAGCCTGGCAGCGTTGCTTCATTATTGGACATGTGGGCAGCCCCCTATGGATGTTAAACAGCGACTGTTCCGCGATGAATTGCCATCTGTGCGTTCTCATAATGAGTATGTGAACCGGTGGCTCGCACGCGTGATTCACTGGGGATTAACAGTTCGTTCCGAGCAACGTTGTGCGTCCCTCGCATGGGTTAAGAGATCACTTCAAGTACAGGCCTGGATGTGGAAAATACGCAAACCTGGCACGGTAGAATGGGTTTTAGCTGAGAATGAACATACGCAAGTCTATGCAGCAGAGTCGAAGAAACAGCATGAGACGGCTTGATTGTAGCCTTGTCTTATACATATAGTCGTAACAAATAAGCTAGTTTGGTCCTTACACGGATCGAACTGGCTTTTTTTGTGTTTTTTTAACCTAAAAGAAAAATTATTTCTTTTTTTTATTTATTTCTGGAAGAATACTTCATTCTAACTCCAGGGTCTGCATATACTCCATTGGAAAGATGGAGTAATTAGCCAGGAAATCTGACGTAAGCGCCGGCTCCCGTCTTATACCAAACTGAGGGGGAATGTTGTGTGACCACCAACAGAAAGGGCTTCACAGTATCTTTGCTGCTAGTCGTTATGATGTCTATGCTGCTTGCCGCCTGCGGAGGAAATGACAATACGGCTGGTACGCCGAGTCCGGGAAGCACTGGGGAGACGGGTACGGAAGCTGGAAAGCCGGTTACGCTGGAGTTTTGGACGATTGCTTTACAGCCAACGTTCAACGATTACTTCAATGAATTGATTGCCAAGTATGAGAGCAGTCATCCTGGCGTGAAGGTCGAGTGGAAGGACTATCCATATGATGCCATTTCGCAACGTTTATTGACCAGCACGGCCAGTGGCAAAAGTCCTGATGTTGTGAATCTCAATACCGAATTCGCCAGTCAATTGGGAAGTAAGGGAGCGCTGCTGAATCTGAGCGAATACCTGACAGATGAGGAAGCGAAGAGTTACTTTGAAGGCATTTATAATTCTACTGTTTTGGATGGCAAAGCTTACGCGCTTCCTTGGTACACAGGTACCGAAGTGCTGTTCATGAATACCAAGCTGGTGAAGGAGGCAGGCCTTGATCCGGCAAATCCGCCGCAGACCCGAGAGGAACTTGTGGAGTGGGCCCGTCAGGTCCATGAAAAGACCGGAGTGGCCGGTTATGCGCAACAGCTTATTTCCAAGCTGTTTCCAATCGACGGCATTCCGATTTTAAATGAGGACAAAACGGCCGCCGCTTTCAATACGCCGGAAGCAGAGGCGATGATCGCTCAAATGCGTGATCTGATGGCCGAAGGCGTGGTGCTGAAGGAGGATGCGGAATTCAGCAAGCAGATCCAGTATTTTTCCGGGGAGCAGGTCGCTTTTCAATTGTCGGGTCCAACCTTTATTAACTTTATCAAGAAATCTGCACCGGATGTTTACAAGAATACGATTGCGGTAACGCTCCCAACGGGCAAAGCGAACCTGCGGCTCTCCAATTCCATGGATCTCGTCGTGCCACAGAAATCCAAAAACCCTGAGCAAGCGGTGGAATTTGCCGCCTTTATTACCAATGCAGAGAACCAGACTGCCTTCTCCAAGGTAGCCAACACGCTGCCGTCGAGCAAAGCCTCCATTGAAGATCCGTTCTTTACGCAATCCGACGGATCGCTGGAAGCCGAAGCCAAGGTAGCCTCCTCTCAAAGTCTAGATAAAGCCACTGATTACATGGTCGGCGTACCGAATGCAGGAGATATCAACTCCGCATTGGCACGGGGCTTGCAGGAAATTTTGATGAACGGAGCAGATATTAAAGAAACCTTGAACGCAGTGGAGAAGGAAGTTAACCAAATCCTTAACCAAGATTCCTGAACTTAAGCGGTACAGTCTGATGAGGGGGGAGTACTCCCCCTCAATCCTAGAAGAGAGGGAGGCGTAGCCGTGTACAAGGCGATTCGATCCGAATCTTTTGCTGCATGGGCGTTTATGGCACCGGGATTGTTGTTTCTGGCGGTTTTCACCTTTTGGCCGATTATTTACGGGATACCCCTCTCATTAACCGATTATTCTGTCATTACAGAGACACATTTCGTTGGTTTGGATAACTTTACCCGGGCCTTTCAAGATCATAATTTCCTGATTTCGCTGTGGAATTCGTTGGTGTATGTGCTGGTTGTACCGGTGATTCAAATCATTTCGATCCTCATGGCCATTCTGGTTAACAGCCGAATTCCAGGTGTCAAAATGTTCAGGGCAGCCTACTACATACCGGTTGTAACTTCCATGGTCGCAGTGGCGCTGATCTGGAGCTGGCTGTTGGGCAATAACGGCGTGGTCAATTACCTGCTGCTGAAGGTTGGCATTCTCAGTGAGCAGGTCTCCTGGCTTTCCACGAGCAGTACTGCGCTGTATGTGCTGATGTTCATCACCATGTGGAAGGGTCTCGGCTATTACATGATGCTCTATCTGGCTGGGCTTCAAAGTATTCCGGCAGATCTGTATGAAGCCGCCAGAGTGGATGGAGCTGGACCGCTGAGACTGATTATTCATGTGACGCTTCCGCTGCTGCGGCCGCATATTCTTTTTTGCACCGTAATTTCGGTGATGGGGGCCGTACGTGTATTCGATGAGGTCTATATTCTCACCAAGGGCGGGCCGGGAACGTCCACGCTGACCTCGAGCGTATATATTTTTCAAAAAGGGCTGGAGCAATTCAATTTCGGGTATGCCTCGGCGCTTGGCCTGATCGTCAGTGTGATGGTAGCAGCGCTCAGTGTGTTGGTGTTCCGGCTGAACCGGAGAGGCGGGGTGAATACCTATTGATTCGGCGTACGTTTTCGTCTAAAAAAATGAAAAAAGCCCTTCGTCATTTGATCATTTATGTACTGTTGATTTTGCTTGCCGTGTTTATGATGGGTCCTTTTCTGTGGCTGCTCAGCGTATCGCTGATGCCTGGTCGTAATGTGTTCGCGAATCCACCAGCAATTCTCCCTACCTTCATCGCTTTCGATAACTACGTGCAGGTGTGGGAGTTCATGGATTTTCCACGCTACATCATAAATACGGTGGTGATTACGCTCCTTGGGGTAGTGTTTAACATCTTCTTGTCCTGCCTAACGGCGTATCCACTCGCGACCTTTCGGTTCAGGGGACGTAATCTGGTGTTCACGCTGCTAATCTCGACCATGATTATCCCTTCGGCAACGGCGATGATTGTGCATTATTTAACGATTCAGGCCTTTCACTTGGGCAATACGTTTCTTGGGGTTGTGCTTCCGGCCGCGGTGTCGGTATTTAACATTTTTCTGATGCGACAAACGTTTCTGGGCATACCGACGGATATTCGGGATTCTGGCAAAATGGATGGAGCCTCCGAGTTCCGTATCTTCGTGCAGCTTGTCATGCCATTGGTGAAACCAGGGGTTGCCGTCATTGGCTTGCTTGAAGTCATGGCATTCTGG
The DNA here is from genome assembly GCF_900101205.1 of Paenibacillus sp. OK060. Lineage (NCBI taxonomy): Bacteria > Bacillati > Bacillota > Bacilli > Caryophanales > Paenibacillaceae > Paenibacillus > Paenibacillus sp. OK060. The sequence continues at coordinate 245,874 of NZ_FNFR01000005.1, read as the reverse complement.
AACAATTTCCTGTGGCCGATTGTGGTGTTGGATGATCCGCAGAAATATCCATTGGCTGCGGCCCTGACGTATCTGAACGGTCAGTTCTCCTATAACTTCGGCTGGATTGCCGCCGGCACCATGATCTCGGTGCTGCCGATTATCATCGTGTTCCTTTTCACCCAAAAATACTATATGGAAGGCATCGCCGGAGCGATTAAAGGATAAAAAAATACAGAAAGGGTGAACGCAATCATGCCGAAGCAGTATAAGTTAACCTTTGTTCCGTTAGATGAACGGCCTTGCAATTATGAGTTTCCTTATTTGTTGGCACAGGGAACGGAATTCACAGTGGAGCGTCCCCCACTTGAAATCATGGGCCTAAAAAAACGTCCGGGCGATGTGGAACAGTTATGGACCTGGTTTGAGGAGAGCTGTGCAAGGGCAGATGGAGCAATCGTTGCCTTGGATACGTTTCTCTACGGCGGGATTATTCCTTCCCGGCTGCATCAGTTGAAGCCGGATGAACTGACGGCCCGTCTGGAGCGCCTTCGGGGGATCAAGCAGCAGTACCCGCAGCTAACCCTGTATGCATTCCAACTGATTATGCGCTGCCCGCAATATTCCCTGTCCGATGAGGAGCCGGATTATTACGCCGACTGGGGAAGAGAGATTTTTCGCAAAGGTTTCATCAGCCATCGGATGGAGCTGGGGATTGCGACGGATGAAGAGATCCGCGAGCTGGCCGATATCGATAACCGTCTACCAATGGAAGTGCTGGAAGATTACCTGGGACGCAGGGCCGTAAATATTGAAGCTAACAAGCAAGTGCTGGCTCTGGTCCAGGAAGGAATTATCGACTTCATGATTGTGCCGCAGGATGATTCGGCGCCTTATGGACATACAGCCAAGGATCAGGAGAAAGTGCGAGCCCGGATTACCGCCCTCGATCTGGAACTTAAAGTCTACATGTATCCTGGTGCGGACGAAGTTGGTTGCGTACTGCTCTCCAGAATGATGAATAAGGCTCGCGGCCGGATGCCGCTGGTGTACCCACGATTATCATCTGTTCAGGGGGCGTTTGTTACCCCGCTATTCGAGGATCGATTTTTCTATGAGACGCTCAAATATCAGATTTTGGCTGCAGGTGGGTTGATTGCATCCAGTGCGACTGAAGCAGATCTGGTGCTGTTGATTAGCACACCCGGAGAGACGATGGCGGAAGCGGTGTCGCAGCAGCATTCTTTTTACAGCTATGATGTATACCGAAACCTGATGGAACTGGTGGAATATGGACACTTTCTGCTCAGGAGCAAGAACAAGCCGGTGGCTGTAGCGGATGTGGGATATGCCAATGGTGGGGATCAGAAGCTGGTCAAGATGCTGCGGCAAAAAGACATGTTATTTGATCTGGCTGGATATGCCGCCTGGAATACCAGCTCCAACTCGCTAGGAACCGTCATTTCGCAGGCCATGATCTATCTGCTCTATGGTCGTACACCGTCGCATCTTGATTTCCTCGCCCTCCGCTATGCTGAGGATGTCTGCTATTGTTCAGTCGTTCGGGGAGAACTTAGCAATGGCCCGGTGCAGGAGATGGGATATGGCAAGTACTTGCTGGATGGGTCTCGTGGCCTTGTTGCTGCCCGAGTAGAGGAAAGGTTGCGACAAGAGCTTACTGTGCGGATCGATACTGCAGCAGGGAGTATCCAGATTACCGATTGTTATATGCCATGGAACCGGATGTTCGAAGTGGGCCTGTCTGTACGATTCGTACCATCCAACCCAGGTAAGGAAAGCAGAATATAAGAGAGAGGGTGGAAACCCTGACAAAGGTAGTGCTGGAGAAACTGCATTTGGGGCTAATTGTTTCCTGCCAGGCGCTGGCTGACGAACCGCTGCATGGCGCGGCGATGATGGCTCGTATGGCAGCTGCTGCGGAGGAAGGAGGGGCCGGGGGTATTCGGGCGAATGGGGCAGCAGATGTACGTGCGATCAAGCAGACCGTCTCATTGCCGATTATTGGCATCGTGAAACGCAATTACCCGGATTCTGCTGTATATATCACCCCAACCCTCAGAGAAATTGACGAGCTGCTGGAGGCCGGAGCGGATATCATTGCATTTGATGCGACCCGCCAGAGCAGGCCGGAAAATTATACATTGGAGCAAATCACCGCCTATCTGAACGCAAATGGGGTGGTTTCCATGGCAGACATCTCCATTCTGGAGGAAGCTGTATACGCTGAGTCACTTGGAGTCAGCTGTGTTTCGACTACACTATCGGGTTATACACCGTATTCCCGGCAGCAGGAAGGGCCTAATTTGGAGCTGCTGGGGATGTGCGCACAGCGGTTGAAGATTCCGGTCATTGCCGAAGGGCGGATTAGTAAACCCTCTCAGGTAGAAGAGGCGCTTGATCTGGGGGCATACGCTGTTGTGGTGGGCTCCGCAATAACTCGGCCACAGCTAATTACCCGACAGTTCGCAGCAGTGACCCAAAAAGCGAGGATGAAGAGTAATGGAGATGAATGACCGAATTAATACGTATTATCCTTCCATGACCAAGTCGGAGCAGAAGGTGGCCAGGTGCGTACGGGACAATCCGGATAATATAATCTATTTGTCTGTGACTGAGCTGGCTGATTTTGCTGGTACCGGAGAGACCACGGTGATGAGATTCTGCCGTAAAATCGGGTTTAAAGGCTATCAGGATTTCAAGCTGATGCTGGCCCAAGGGCTGCCGAAACGGCAGAACCAGCCAGACGGCGAGCAGGGAGAGGACGATTACGCCGACCATTTATATACCGCGATGGTGGGTGTGCTGCAATCCAGCTTGGGTATGCTGGATCGCAGCCAGTTGGAGCAGGCAGTAAAGTTTCTGGACAGCGCACGACATGTGCAATTCTTCGGCGTGGGCTCGTCAGGCATTACCGCTATGGATGCCAAGAACCGTTTTCTGCGCATCGGCCGACGTGCGGAAGCGAATTCCGACAGCCATATTCAGTCCATGATGGCGGTAACGATGGGAGAAGGTGACGTGGCTTTTGGCATCAGCGTGTCCGGCAGTACGCTGGATACCAACGATATGCTGATGAAGGCCAAACAAAACGGGGCTAAGGTGATTGCCATGACGAACTATGCCAAATCCCCCATTGCTTCTATTGCGGATATCTTGCTCTTGACCGCGGGGAAGGAGTCTCCCCTTGAAGGCGGTTCTGTAGGAGCTAAAATCTCTCAGCTGTTTATTATCGACTTGCTCTGCCAGGGGCTGGAGCGCGAGCATGGCGAAGAGACCAAAAAGATGAAAGAATTAACGGCCAGGGCAGTTATCGACCGTATTTATTGAAGGGTTTGTGTGAATAGGAGGAAAGCATATGCCACAGGTCATTGGCGTGGATGTAGGTGGCACAGGCATTAAAGGGCTTGTAGTCAATGAAGCCGGAGTCGTTCTGGTGGAGGCTACATGTGCAACCGAGGCCCGGTTGGGCCGGAAGGCCATACTTGGCCAGCTGCGCGGGTTAATAAGTGAACTGTTGTCTAGCTGTGAAGAAGTGAAGGCACTGGGTATTGCCTCGGCAGGAAGGGTGAATGTGGAAACGGGTGCAGTGATCCACGCAACGAATAATTTACCTGGCTGGCAGGGAATGCCACTGACACAGTGGGCAACAGCGGAATTTGGCCTACCTTCAACTGCTGATAACGATGCCAATGCTGCACTGCTCGGCGAGGCGTGGCTTGGTACCGGCCGCGGTAAGCAGAACCTGGTTATGCTGACACTCGGAACTGGGGTCGGTGGGGTCAATATGGCATTTGGCAGGATGTTACGGGGAGTAGACTGGCGCGGTGGGGACTGGGGGCACAGTGTGCTGGTGCCTGACGGTCGGCCTTGTAATTGTGGCAAACGCGGCTGCGTGGAGCAATACATTTCCGGTAGTGCACTGATGCGGTTGGCGCAGGAACAGAAGGGCAACACGTGTACTCACGGCCGAGAGATTATGACCGCTGCAAGCCAGGGAGAAGCAATAGCGTTGTGCATTCTAGAGCGTTACATATCTGATTTGGCCTTGGTTATTGCGAATATATCTGCCTCGATAGATCCGGAATTGATTATTCTTGGTGGCGGTGTGACCCATGATCAGGCTATATGGTGGCCGATGCTTACCGCTAAGTTGTCCAGTGTCGGGTTGGCAGACAGGGTTGCAGTGGCTGAACTCGGTAACTGGGCAGGCTGTATCGGGGCGGCGCAGCTGGCCTTGGAACGTCTACGTAAGGACGGCGTTGGCTGGTCTGAAGGCAGTGACAGGGAGGAGACAAAGCATGGGGATTGAACAGGAGAAACACAGTGATATCGTCATTATTGGCGGTGGTCTTGGCGGGACTGCAGCTGCGCTGGCTGCAGCCAAGGCAGGGCAACGGGTACTTTTGACGGAAGAGACGGACTGGCTTGGCGGTCAATTGACCTCACAGGCAGTACCGCCAGATGAACACCGCTGGATTGAACAATCTGGCAGTACAGCATCGTATCGTGAGTTCCGCAGCCGAGTCAGAGATTACTACAGACGGAACTACCCGCTTACGGATGTCGCCAAGAGCGATCCTGTTCTTAACCCCGGCAATGGCTGGGTGAGCCGCTTGGCGCATGAACCGAAGGTCGCGCTTGCCGTTTTGCACGAGATGCTTGCGCCTTACGTGAACACCGGTCGAATCGAGGTGCTCTATCATACTGTGCCAGTTCAGGTAGATACAGCAGGTGACCGGGTGACTGGCGTGACTGTGCGTGAAGAGCGAAATGGGGGATTAATTAAGCTCCAGGGTGCCTATTATCTCGATGCTACAGAATGCGGTGATCTGCTTCCCCTTGCGGGAGTAGAGTATGTAAGTGGAGCGGAATCTCGGCGGGATACGGGTGAGCCACATGCCCTGGATGAAGCGAATCCGCTAGACATGCAGTCGATTACCCATGTGGCGGCAGTGGATTATGTGCCGGGAGGAGACTTCACGATCCCTCGTCCGAGGGATTATGATTACTGGCGTCAGTATGTTCCCTCGTTCTCACTGTATCCGATCCTGAGCTGGTACGCTTCGGATGCCAATGATACCTCCAAGCTGAAAGAGTTCACGATGTTCCCGAATGATCAGGGCATAACCTCCCTGTGGGATTATCGGCGGATCGTTGACCCGGCTATATGGACAGAGTCACTGAATGATGGTGAAGTCACGCTGCTCAACTGGGCACTGAACGATTATTACGCCGGGCCAATCATTGGCGTATCGCCGGAGAAACGAGAGCGGCATCTGGAAGGGGCGAGGCAACTAACTCTTTCCTTAGTATACTGGCTTCAGACAGCAGCTCCCCGCCTGGACGGCGGAAAGGGTTATCCGGGCGTAAGGCTGCGTGGAGATGTGCTCGGTACGGGAGACGGTCTCGCGAAAGCTCCGTATATTCGGGAATCACGGCGAATCCGAGGCGTATATACCATTACCGAGCAGGATGTGAGCAAGGCATTGCGCGGAGCAGAGGGAGCCAAACGTTACGAGGATAGTGTAGGTGTCGGCAGTTATCATCTGGATCTCCATCCAACAACCGTGAGTCAGCGGACTTTTTATATACCGAATCATCCCTATGAGATTCCGCTGGGTGCACTCATCCCGGTGCGAGTCAAGAACTTGCTTCCAGCTTGCAAAAATATCTCCATGACCCAGATTGCGAACGGTTGTTACCGTCTGCATCCCACCGAATGGAATATTGGCGAGGCTGCCGGAACCCTTGCCGCTTATGCGATTGCACAGCAAGTAGAGCCCTCAGAGGTGAGGGCTTCGGCGAAGCATCTTCATGCCTATCAGACACAGCTGATTCGGCAGGGTGTTCAGCTTCATTGGACAGAAGTGGAGCTGGCAGGGGAGTGTTAGACAGACTTTTAAGAGAACGTTGCTATCTTCAGAACACATAAGCACTAGAGATACCAAAGGGATAAAACAATGATTCCTGTTCTGAACAGGAATCATTTTCTATAAGTCGATTAATTCTCTTTGTGCATCTGTTTTTACAATAGTGTCATTGCAGATGATCGTTCTCATCAACACTGCGATGATTATCCCATGGTCTGCTGTGGGTCTTTCTTTTGTCCTACATAGATATTAGTACTTGGTTTGATGGCTTTGTATCGAATTTCAATCTCTGTGACTCCATCCTCAAATGTAATATACAACTTTTCATTATACTCCAGAGCTTCTGTATGTCTGGGCTTCACTGGTGTACGTCCCCGGACGACTGTGCAGTTCGTATCATGCCGTACCAATAACGTTTCCTTTTTACCAGCCTCCAGCCAGATTCGTCCTGACTCCGGTACCTTAACCCCAATATCCATACGATCAAATAGTTCACTGAGACTTACTTTTCGTCGCTCCAATGAAGTCAGTGGCCAATTCGTCACGGGAATATCTTCTCCGTTTGCAGTGGCCAAGAAATATCCTTCCAGCCTTCCGCGGAATACAGGTTTTGGTTTCAGCACAAACCAATACAGGGCGAAGATACCCCCGGCTGCGAGGAGACCGAGTCCCGTATATAGAAGTATCTTTTCACGTAAAGAATGAATTTTCAACTGGATGTCTGCGGTTACACTCGCGCCTTCAGAATCCGTGGCGGTCACCGTAATGGATGAACTACCGGTGTGGAGCGAAGACCAACGCAGTATATTACCTTCAATGACAGCGTCTCCGAGTTTGCGCTCACTCCCACCTTCTGCGAGGGCATACGTTAATGGATCATTATTGGCATCCTTAAAATAGTTGCTTAGGTCAACTTCTGTATTGCTATCGTCTTTGGATAACACCATGGACTCCCCGGTTGCTACGGGGGCCTGATTCGTAATATCTACTTCAACCGGAGTGATCTCCCGATAAAAGTCAGGACCATCAATCCGAAGACCCCATGTGTATAGATCCGATTTTGGAAAAGTGTATTTTCCCGTAAATCCGCTGCCTGTATTAGTCAAAGGGATGCGCTCTGTTTTTCCATCAGACGGGGTGACAATGAGTTCTGCTTCAAGTCCCTTGTAAACATTCAAATCCTGAATGGGTTTAGGGTCCACAGCCTGATCGTAGAGAGAGGCTTCAAATGTGATGTTTTTCCCCTTTACTGGCGGTTCCGTTGCCATATGTGCAACCGCAGACACGTTGTAGTTTCCAAGTAGGTTGATCTTCACCAAATCTCCGCTGCGCCCCTTGAATTTCAGCTTGAATTGTCCTTTGACCGGACGAATGATCTTCATTAGAGCATATTTATCAGATCGGATGAAGCTGACATTGCTGGACTGATAATACAGCTGAGCTTCAGAGACAGCATGATCAGAGAGCATGATAATGTTGGCATCCGCCATGCTTGAATTGGGGATGTCCACAGTTACCTCCTGCATTGCCCCTGTTGCTGTTACTGCTGCCACAGATACAAGAACAGATTGAATCTGATCTGCAAAAATCCGGTTGAAAATTTCAGGCAAGTCGTCTGCACTTCCCGTGATAAAGGAAGATCCACCCGTTTCCTGAGCAATTCGCTCCAGTTCAGCGGGGTTAACCGTACCATCCCGGTTTAGTCCGACGGTATAGATTGGATAATTAGCTTTTTGAGCCATCTCAATCACCTTGTCTACATCTTTGGATGAATCAGCTGGTGTTCTGCTCGACGAGCCACGCAAATCCGTTTCCCCATCAGAGAGCAAAATCATAAATGGCTTTCGTTTGTCCGTCTGGGACTGTTCAAGCAAGCTCGCACCTCGGCGCAAGCCAAGTCCAAGATCTGTATACCCTGAGCGTTTTAAGCCATCAACACGACTACGAAGGTTATTTCGTGCCCCAGAGGATGATATATCCATTAGAGGTACGGATGAAGTGATTTGATCATTATAAGCTACGAATCCCAATCGGGTCTTAGGTCCACTACTCATATCCATAAACATATGTATAACTTCTTCGGCGATGCGATCTTTGTCGGTCTCATTCATAGAGTAGCTAACATCCAGGACAAACATGGCATCGAGCCCTTCATACGCGTGGGTCTTGACAGATGATTCCGCGTACATGCTGCCAATGTTCCCTCCAGGAATCAAAATGCTAATCACCAATAGGGAAAGCAGTATTTTTTTGCATTTAATTAATATCATGTGAGGCTTCGAATCTCCTTTCTGGTTTGAAAACTTCGGTACACTTTTTGGGGAATATTAAATTTTTTTCAAAAACTTTTGCTTAATCACGATATAACGCCGTTATGCGTAGTTTTCATTGATTGAGAATAATGCAACAGCGCATACTTTCAGTCTTTTTACTCTTGATTAGGGGGAAAACCCCACTAGTCTTAAATCATTCAACTTAATCCAAATTATAGGATATTCTATATCATCGGCATGATCCGTAAGGAAGTGAAGCGAATTCCAAAAATTAGTTCTATAGGTATATCGAAGGTTGTAAAATGAGCTTTTAGACCTATAGTGGGTAATATTGACAAAACATATCGCTGATGATTAAGATGAATTCCATAAATCTCCAAAGCAAACGGCATAATCTGGTACATAAGTTCCAGTCGTATGTTGACAGCTCGTTCTATTGGTCTTGTGTTTGCTGGGAATAGTGATTCTCCTGGATCATGACCGAAGACTGATAGAGACGTGCGGAGTGTCAAAAATTGATGGAGGGGGGGAAGCATTCGCCCGAATGGATCATCATCTTGGCGGATGTTGCCTGAATGGACATTATTAATCAAACGAACCGAACGATGCTTTTTGAAGAAATCAATCCCGAGAAGTTGGACTTGATCACCATTGTTGGTGATGTGAAGGGCATCGACAGTCTGAGTGACGATAAGATCAAGGAGATTAACGAACATTTGCTTGTTCGCAGCTTCGATGAGTTCCTGGACAAGTTCTCACCTAGCGTGTACTCCTTTTTTAATGCGGTAAACCAGAAAGTCATGTATACGCTTAAAAAGCCGGAAGGTATCCCGGACGAAGCTATCTCAGAGATCAAGATCGACCATAGTAACGACTTTCTGAGAATGCTGTTCACCCTGATTGATACCAAACGCAGTCAAGGTATTACGAACGTTGATTTCAAGTTTGAAAATCTGCTTGATATGATCTCACCGAAAAAAGTTATGGATGACATTCGTCAGGTACGTAAGGAAATCCATTACATGTATGGCCAGCATGAGAAGCTGGATGACGGCGATCCGAAGAAGCTGGATATCGGGGATAAGCTGAATGTCATGTTTGAAGATGCAAGCCGGAACTATAACAATGTCATGGCCATGCTTCCACTCGCCATTGAAGATATTAAGACCCGTTTGTTGCTGGGCCGTGCACAAGAAGAAACTTCTTCCGAAGCGATTCAGGTAGGACAACTTACGATTGGTGAGAGCGGAGAATTGAAAATTATCGAAGCTCCGAAGAGTGATAACAACGAGCTGATGCTTCTTGATGAAGCGACAAGCACTGATTTGACGCAAGTATTTGCCGAAGATTACGATTCACTTTCCGAGACACCTTCGCCGTATGTACAGGATCTGGTGGTCCGCACATTCTGCCCGCTTCCTGCGGTACAGTCTGAAGTGGATACTGCTGTTGAAGTGCAGAATTACAATACATACCTGGAGTTTTACAAAAACGCCAAGGATGATTTTGTGAAAACGGTAAAACCGTTGGTCGAGAAAATATTGGGTGTCAAAATGTTCTTTGACCAATATGCGATTAAGAACAAAGGCATGCTTCCTTCCATGCTGATCTCCAATGCCAAACTGGATATGCTCGTCAAGAGCAGTAATATTCCGCGGCTTGAGACATATCTCAACACTGTCAACGCGAAGAATGATTTTACCGATACGATCTGGTTCGGTATCGTTCCTTCCGTAGAACTGGAAAATACAGGCCAAGTCAAAGTCAGCCGTGCCCGTTTCCGTGGTAACGAGAAAGTGGTTAAACAAGACGGAAACAGCATGGAATCTCTGGCAATGCTCCTGCAAGTTGTTAAGGATTACAAGGTGCAGGTGTTCTTCAGCTTTGAATCCGGGGAAGAAACCACCTTCAGCAGCATGGCTACCGCAGGTATTGATAAGTATATCGATAAATGTTCAGTGTTGACCCGTAAGGAATATAGCGAATTTGCCATTCCGAGTGCTCCAAACTTCACGATTATTCCCAAGGAGAAATCGGGTGTCGTTATCGACAGCCGCATGCTTCAGACGGAGAATGGTGTGGAACTTTCCAAGGAGAAGGAAGACATTCTGAAACTGTGGATTGAAGGCGTGTATGTTGGAGCGTCCTATGTATCTGCAGGGATTGTTGCTGCGTATCAGTGTCCGGAATACCTGAAAGGGGCTTTCAAGAACGTCAACCGTGATTATCCAGGTGTGCGTTTTGACATTGAGGCAGGGGACAACAGCTTGCGTGTTGTAACAACGATGACCAAAGAAATTTCCGGATTTACAAATACCATCAAGGATTTGATTAACCGAAAAAACTTTGGATTTATTTTCTCATCGGAAAATGCCCAAATCCAGGATAGCGACATCAAACGGATTACGGTCTATAAAGCGAGAAGCATGGCGATGTCCGAAGATGGTTTTGATTCCTTGTACAAAACACTTGTGAGTACTTACATTGAGCGCTTGCTCCGTTTCCAAACCGGTGATTTCAAGCATGAAAATATCGTCAAATTCTTCAGCAACAATCCGAGCAGTCAGAAGAGCCGGTGGCTGGGAACTCGAGGGTCGATCAATTCGATCATTCAGGAAGGCGACGATATGAGCTTTATCATCGATGAAAAGAGCAACATGTGCCATATTGACCTGGTATTTAACGGCAACGTGAAGAACCTGGAGGTCATGATTACCAAAGGCACCAGCGCGATGAAAGTGTAAGAAAACCATTGGAACAAGTCTGATTATTAAATATGATTCATCAAACAACGTATTATAGACATTTATTTTGGTGTTAGAGGCAGACTTCATCGTCTTGCCTTTATACATATATTCCGGTACCTCTCCCGAGATGGGGAGCATACCGGGCACATTTTTTCCTAATCTTAAGGAGGTTTTTATTAATGGGTTTTGTATTGAAAGTAGAAGGCGCAGAAACAATCGAATTGGGAATGGATAATATCCGTACAGTTGTGTATGACACGGATACACCAGATGATTCCAACGCTAGATCCACAGATGTAGGCGCAACACTTCGCATCAGCGGCAAAATTATCACTGCAACCGACGGTGACAATGCAGATGACACGATGAAACTTGCTTTGTGGTCCCTCGTGCCTGCTGAAAAAGCGGATTGCTACCGCAAAGTAACCCTGGAAGTGGTTGCAGCAGATCAAGTGGTACGCAAAATTTACTTGCCTAACGCATTTGTTGTGGATTACACAGAGCGCTTCGGTGATACCGAAGGCGTAGGTGAATTCAGCCTGTTCATCAAACAGAAAAAAGATAAAACTGAATTCACTAAAATTGAGGGCGGCTTCCCTGTATAAAAGGGAACAACTGTTGTCTTGGGCCAGTTCGTTTTGGTCCAGAACAACGCTGTCAAGTTAAGGGGCCCTGGTGCCCCTTAATCTTTATTTACGCCCGAATACGGCAGGGAGGCAGGAAAGAATACCATGAAAGATTATTATGCCGTGCTTGGTGTAGAACGTGAAGCTTCTCCGGAGCAGATCAAGAAGGCTTATCGTCAATTGGCGAAGAAATTTCACCCGGATGTCAATGGGGGAGATGCACAGGCAGAAGCGCGTTTCAAGCAAGTACATGAGGCATACAGTACACTCGGAAATTCCGAGCTTAGAGCAGCATATGATCAGCAGCTTCACACTGGACGTAATACAGGTCAAGCGAAGGGTTCAGCATCCGATACAGCCAGATCCAGTAAAGGCAATGCGAAGTCCGGGAGTGCAAATGCCGAGAAGGTGTGGTCGGATCCATCGCGGATGCAGGAACAGTTCGAACAATTTTTTGGCTATCACCCCAAAGGCAAGGAAAGTCCAAACGGTGGCAAAGCCGGTCCCAATAAAGGAATGGATATGTCCGCCATGTTTGACCGATATTTCGGAATTCGAAAAAAGTAGACCGGTAGCTCGTTATGGATCAAGCCGGTTCAGGCGGAGGTTATGGAAGTGAAACGAGGAAGGTCGGTATTGACGATGGGGCTTGACGCTTGCGTCGCCATGATTTCGTTAGCCGTGCTGTATTACATATTTATCATCAACCGGGATATGAGTGCCCAATGGGTAACTGGAATTATCGTGGTCCTCTCTGGAGGAGCATACCTGTTTTTTAAATACATGCCAGCCACCAAGGTGGAAAAGAAGAAATTGTCTTCGCGTGTCGTGAAGCTAGTCCTCCTGGACGACGACGGCACAAGTGTGAAGGAATGGTATATTCAGGGCGAAACGAGTGTTTTGATCGGGAAAAGTTCGAAGAACAGCGAGGCTGACATTGATCTGTCCGATACACCCTATGCGTCTCTCATTAGCTCGCAACACGCCGTATTGAACAAAGCCTCGGGTCAATGGTTTATCGAGGATATCGACTCGGCCAGTGGGGTAGGTGTACGTAAAGGAAATCAAAGCAGAGCATCCAAATTGGAAATCGAAGAACCCAGCCTGATTGAGGCAGGAGACTTAATTTATATTGCCAATACCCGCATTTTGGTGAAATAACGTTGGCGTACATCATACAAGCTTACGGGGGAATGAAACGAAATGAGTCTGACTAGATGTGGAAACGGACATATGTTCAGCACGAGACGACACGGCAATACGTGTCCATATTGCAATCTGGCCGTTGAATCGCCAGCTACCAGTAATGTTGAGGCAGCGGGTGCAATCCCACGCGCACCTCGTACGGCAGAGGATGACAGAACGATGCCATACCTGGGCGAAACGACAGGAATCGAACCGGTAACGGGATGGATGGTGTGCATCGAGGGTCCGCAGATGGGCCAGGATTATCGAATAATGGCTGAAAAGAACTTTATTGGACGTTCGGAAGAGATGCATGTTCGCATCCTCGGGGATAACACGATTTCTCGGCGTAATCACGCGGTGATTGTGTACGATCCCAAAAAGCGGAATTTCTATTTGCTGCCCGGCGATGCTTCTGGCCTCGCATATCACAATAATGAAGCAGTCTATTCTCCGGTGGAACTGGCTGCCTACGATGTTATTCAATTGGGACGCAGCAAATTCATTTTCATTCCATTGTGCGGTGTGCACTTTGAATGGGAGCAACAGTGAACACCTTCATGATTTTGTGGAACGACAAGGAGCTAACACCCTACTGGGTTCTTGCGGGTGGCTGTTTGTTGATTTGGTTGCTGTTATTCGCACGAAGCCGGATTCCGGTAAGGCAGCGTGACGATAGACCGGTTGGAGTTCAGATTGGCAATGGACAGACCATTGGTGCTCGCAATGAACAGGACGATTATTTTGCCTGTGCCGTGCAGCCACATGGTGTACTTGCTGTACTTGCCGATGGGATCAGTGGATTGTCCGGTGGAAAAGTGGCGAGTACGACTGCCGTGGAAACATTTATCCGGGAGTTTGAAGAGTTGGAGCGGTTTCCTGATCCGGAAGAGTTCTGGGATGCTTGTTCCCATGCGGCAAATCAGGCCATCCTTCGGAATTTGCTGGGCGTTCCCGGAGGGACAACTTTGGTGTCTGCCATGATCAAGGGAAAGGATCTGTATTGGGGTGCGGTAGGAGACAGCATCTTGGCCGTGTTTCGCAATGGAGAGCTGCTTGCCATCAATCATAAGCATACACTGGAAAGTCAACTTGAAGAACAGTATATGTCTGGAGAGATCTCGGAGCAGGAGGCACTTGACAATCCGCAGCGCAAAAGGCTGGTCAACTATTTGGGGTACGACCATTTTAAACAAATGGAAATCGCGGACGAGCCGTTTGCACTGCAGCCGGCGGACAAGATTGTGTTATGCAGTGATGGGGTATACAACTCCCTCACGGAGATGGAACTGGAGACCATTCTGGCGCAAGATATTCCGCCATTTGATGCAGCCCAGGCCATCATTGATTTAATTGAAGAAAAACAGCTCGTGCATCAGGATAACGCCACGATTATCATTTTGGAGCAAGGATGGTAACGGATCGGGCAACGCACAGGGACGGGAAATGGGGAGACGGATGAGGAAGGAGAACAGTGAATTCAAGACGGCTTTTGTCTCAGAGGCGGGGTCTTTCCTGAAAAATCGGGATTTCTACGGCTGCGTTGAACTGGAAGACTGGGCTTGTTATGTCATTGCAGATGGTCTGGATACCGATACGGAAGTGAATAGTGCACAGATCACAGTACAGACCATTCTGGAATCCTTTTTGGAAAAGCCAACCATGTCCAAACGCAGACTCACGGAATATATCAAGATCGCACATGAATGGTTGCAGTATGAAAGCCGCCGGGTCAGACTCAAAGCGGGATTCGTTATTGTTGTAACGGATTATACACGCATGGTGTGGGCATCGGCCGGACATAGCCGCTTGTATCATTTCCGGGGAAATAGGCTTGCACTAAAAAGCAAGGATCATAGTGTAGCTGCCCAACTGGCAGCGGAAGGCCAGATTGCAGAGGATCGTGTGGATCAGCATGATGAACGCGGCAATCTGAATGAATACGCGGGCAAACCTGGCATGATCAAACCGTATGTATCCGATAAGGTCAAGCTTGCCGATGGTGATGTGCTTGTTCTATGCACCCCTGGATTATGGGAAGGCGTGCAGGATGCCGAGATGATTGATGCGGTGGAAGGTGCCAATGACCCGCAGGCGCTGGCCGACACGTTGGAAGAAGTGATGCTCAGCAAGCAACGTTCACGAATCGAGAATTATAGTGCGGCAGCCATCTATGTGAACAAGATTTTTCATGAAGAACCCAAGAACCGTAAGAAATGGATTAAACGGATTGCCATCATGTTGATTATGCTCCTGATTTTTGGCGGAGCCGGCATATTCTACGCGGTGAAAAGCGCAGCCAAAAAAGCCGAGCTGGTCGTAGATATGCTGCAATACGAACAGAACGCTGACCAGTACGTGAAGGAACAGGAGTACGCCAAGGCCGTCTCAGATTACAGTCTTGCTCGCAACAATTCGATCAAAGTAAAGGACCCTGTGCACAAAAAGTTGCTGACTTCGAAGATGGCTGCTGCTCAGACATTGGTTGACGGCGAGGCTCATCTGAAAGAAGGGGATATTCCCAAGGCAACCGCCAGTTACACCAAAGCACTGGAATTGTCTGAGTCCTACAATATGTTCAACCGTGAAGTCATTCAGGAACGTTTGGAACAGATGACCACCTTTCAGCAAGTACAAGACTGGATCACCGAGGGCGATCTAAAACTCCAGAACGGAGACTACAGTGGAGCGATCATTTTGTATAAAAGGGCCAGAACAGCGGCTACGGAAACAGCTTATAAGGAAGCGCTGAAGGAAGTTGCCACCAAACTGGAGACGGCCGAAACTAAACGGGCGGATATCAAGCGCCAATCCAGACAGCTTCAAGCTGATACGCTGGAACAGAAGGGTGACCGCTTCAATGAAGCCGGAGATTATAGTGGCGCCATGGATGCCTATGCTTCGGCACAGGAAATTTATCAGGAGATCGATATGTTGGAACGGGTGCTGGCTATGGAGCGGAAAATAAATAAGCTGGATGAGAAACTGAATCCACCTGTACCGGCGGTTGATCTTACTCAGGATGCGGCAGGGTTAGGAACAACAGAGACGTCTGGTTTGAACTCGGATTGGACCGGGAATGCGGGAGGAATGAGCGCAGGCAATTCAGTGGGAAGTACTTCTTCTGCGGGTAATGCCTCTTCGGCCGGAAGTGGGACTGCGGATGCTTCTGGCTCCGGGTCTTCTTCAGGGAAAACGACAAGCAATGCTAGCATTAATTCCGCTTCAAAGGCTAAAGGAAGCACCGACACCACCGAGGCAGAAGCGAATGAACAGGAAGCAACGGAAGAAGGAGATTCGTGATGAAAGATATTATTCGTGACCGTCTAAACAAGATGGAGGATCTGGAACAACGTCGCATACTCAAAGACCTCATGACAGGTGTTTTTCTTAATCTGGTGGAGTATCAGGAGACGCTAAACAAACAGATCGAGCAACGTGTGTTTGACGAGGTGGTACCGCTGGAGGAACGCCACGATGTATATGTCACATTATGTCCGCGGGAAGATTTGGACCCCATTCATGAATTTCTGTATCCGATTCTTCCGGAGGATGTTGCACCGCAGACTGTTTATTTGAGCGAGGCTTCAGATGCGCTGGCACGTAAGGAAGAGATGAATTTATTCACGTTCTACATGGAATGTGGGCAACAGGAGCTCCAATCCCTGCTGAAAAGTAATCGGACATTCCGCGGGGAGATTGTAACGAGTGAAGGCAGACATGCCATAACGGTTCGGTTGAAATCAAGTACAGCGTATATCTCCAAAATTGAAGAACTGTACCGGGTCTTTCGTAAAAACAGCCTACCATGGAAATCGATTAATGCACCCTATGTGTTCAAATTCGTTGATTGTGTTCTAGTGGGTTCGGACGATGGAGATGCATGGGACAAACAGCATGTGGTCAAAGAACTTTCAATCCATTTGGAGGAGTTTGAGTCATATAAAAGAACGAACATGATCCCCCTTTGGAATATTCAGCAGCTTGATATGAAAACAGGTGGATTCCCTGTCCCGGCTTCGGACCGCATCAATTATGAACATGTGTTACCGCTCCGCAAAACAGGGACTGAGCACGGATATTTAGTGGATGGAGACGAATCGCATATTCGATATATCAAAAGATCGGAAGAAGATATCACCATCGTATCTCCGCTGGAGAAATCCGATTCATGGACGGTGTTGAAAATAGCCGGTCCCGTCGCAACCCGCATTGGGAGGATGGACTTTCCGCTGTTTTCCAACAACAAACGGGAAGGGTTTGCCGGTAAATATGCGCGTCAGGAAGGACGCTCTGTACGATCCAAAGGGGAGATTGCCCGCATGGTTCATGCTTTCCAGGCAGCGGAGGGATTGGAACTGGAAGATGTGAAAGTGGTGGCACCTGGGCCTACCCTGGGCATCACGTACCCGCTTAATGGATTTGTTAGCGATCATGTCCGTGTTGAGGCAGATAAACATCGAATGATTTTAAGGTTCAGCAAACACGGAATTCAGCCAGAGCAGGCTATTTTTCTGGATGATTTGCTGAGCTTTCTGGTATCCGAGATCCAGTTGGCTTTCCCTGAATATCGCTGCGAAGGGGAATGGATGTGAGCTCAACATGAATTATATATGGGATCTGATTATTCGCGCCAAGCGTAATGGAACTGATCTGAGAGACGTAACTTTTGTTCCTGCACGTGTATATTCGCCATACATGGAATTAAGTCATACGAACCTGAATGCTTCAGACGTGGAACGTACGATTGAAGTCAATCCGTATTATCGTTTTTTTGATATTTTCAGGGATTTGTTCGATATCAATAACGAAGAGCAGGTGGAATTGCGGGAGACGCTCTTTGATTTGGTCATTCATTTTCTGGCGGATATGGATTTGATGCAGGGGATGAATAAAAGGGAGTATTACATTCGCTTCATTTTGAATGATATGCATTCGGGTGTATACGGGAAACGGATACGGCGGCGACTGGAGTTGTTCGGACGGGAGGAACAGGAAGTGATCGCCTGCAATATGCTCCGTCTGTACGATACGGGAGAGGCCGTTCATCTGCTGAGGGATACTCTTGTCCGGATGTTCCCGCGTTCAACCCTTTATGCCAATTGTGAGGAGAAGGATGAATTGCTCTTATATATTGGTCAGGTAGAACGGACGGAAGCGAAGGAGAAGCTGGAATTGATTCTTGAACTCTTCCTGCCGGTTCGTTTTGACACGGAAATATACTGGGGGCATCATTTTGGCATTCTGGATGTGGACTATACGATGATACAGGACGGTATTGCCCTATATTAAGCAGCATCAGCAGTTGTAAGGAGGAAGTATAGATGAACGGCTATTCATACCGATTGTATCCCGATGCCACGGGCAGGGAACGGGCCAGAGGAACCATGCGTTATACGCGCGAAGAGTTGATGGACATGACCACATTTCAATTACGGAATATTTGTTACAAGGAGCGACTGGTTGAGGGATTGGGGCCCCGCACGGAGCGTGAAGAACTGATTCGGATTATTCTGAAATTTTTGGGAGCGGACGATGTATTGTGGATCGATCAGTCTTTGGAAGGCGGATTCGAGCGCATACAAAAGGCCATTTCTCGTCATATGACGGCTCCTATGAGCAGTGATGGAGGTATTAGTGTGCCCGCGCGGCTGATTCTGTACGAAGGATTGAAAGTGGACAAGCTGGATCAGTACGTAGTCACGGCACCGGGTGGTTTAACCGAATCCAACGTACTTTTGGTCAATGAGAGTATGGAGCTGTGTGGCATCTTTAATCTGGTTAAGGACGAGTCCATATCCGGAACCTTTTATTTGACTGCAGGAAGTGGATCGACCTGGAAACGATCGGGAAACAGACAGTACAGTCTTCTCTTTTTCCGTAAACGCGATTCGGAATATCTATATCAGACCTATTACTCTAGCAGGCCTCTTCCTCCGGTTCATATTCAATATACTCAAATTCCACTGGCCGATCTGGACATCCGGGAACTCGAACCGACAGACGCTGTACTTGCAATTGACTTTGGCACCTCCAACACGACGGCAGGCGCCTATTTGCATAATGGTTATATTCAGGCACCAAGCAGCCAGGATTTACTGAATGGGCGGGTTCGTATGGATGCCATTAACTATGTGGCTTTTCCCGATCCTACATACAAAGACACGGACTGGATCGAGGTTCTGCCTACGGCCATCGGTGTCGCGGAGTGCTCAGATCCAGCGAACATTCGTTACGAGTTCGGCTATGAAGCGTTGCGAAGCATGCGTCGGGGAGGGTACAGCAGCCGGGCGAGTGTCTTCCGCAGCATGAAGCGCTGGGTGAACAATTACAACAAAATGGAAGAGATCGTCGATGTTCATGGCAATGCGGCCATGGTTTCTCGTATGGATCTGCTGCGTGCGTACATGAATTACATCATCCGAACGGCAGAGCATCAGTTCAAGTGTAAGTTTCGCCATGTGCATTTTACCAGTCCCGTGAAGATGAAAGCACAATTTTTGCAGATGTTCGGAGAGATGCTTCCGGATTATCGGATTGAGCAGACATATGCGCTGGATGAGGGAATGGCTGTGCTCTATAACACCCTTGCCGACGGGATGGAACGCGGTGCTTTCATGGAAGGGCAGACGTATCATGCGCTCGTGATTGATTGTGGCGGTGGAACAACTGACTTGTCATCTTGTGCATTTACGATCGAGGACGGACATATGGCTTACAAGCTGGATATCCATACTACATACGAAAATGGGGACACGAACTTCGGAGGTCACAACATTACCTATCGTATTATGCAGTTCATGAAGATCATATTCGCCGACTACTATAGCGGACGACGTCAGGTGACGGATATCGATAGCCTGATCGAGGCACCGGGTGCGGATGTGTTCCGTCAGGTGGACGAAGAGGGTGTGAAGTCCGTTTATCAGAAGCTGGAACAACGCTATGAGGAGGCAGAACATATCATCCCTACCGCGTTTGCGCGTCGAGAGAATCGTTCACGAGATGAGTATTTGCGGGTGAGAGGCAACTTCTACTTTCTGTGGGAAATCGCAGAAGAGATGAAGCAGCAATTTTTTCGCAAAACAGGCATCTTACGTAACCGATTCCACTCGGAGATGGAGGACGATGGGGATAGTGACCTGCAGATCACGACCATGGAACGTTGGTTTCTGTCCGTGGAACGTAGTGGTGAACTGAAGGATGAATATGAGTTCCCCGATGTGGTGTTTAATATCAAGGAAATTACCCAGCTGATTAAGGCTGATATTTATGAGGTGGTTCGCAAGTTTTTGGATGATTTCTATCGGCAAGGGCGGATGAGCCAATATTCGATTATCAAGTTGACAGGTCAGTCCTGCCGCATTGATGTATTTCGGGAAGCACTGAAAGAGTTCGTTCCAGGCAGAAGCATTGAGTTTCGGCAAAAACCTGCGGAAGGGCGTGTGCCTGATCTTAAACTTGCCTGCCTTCGAGGGGCGATTCGTTATCTGAGTGCCCGCAAAACAGGAAGCGTTCAAGCCGACATCACGCATGATGCCGCTGTAATTCCTTATACCGTAAGTGCCTACACGCATAATGGACGTGAAAAAATGCTGATCAGCAGTCTGGATCGGAGTGACGGCATTCCGGGCAGCATTTCCCGTCCATTCGAGACGGCAGAAGTGGAGTTGTACCTGAGCGGAAGCGATGGTCAGCTGAGACAGAAATTCGTCTATGCCAACCGTCCGGATGCCTATAAAGAGGTGCTCTACGAAGACATCCGGGATCAATACGGAGATAAAATCCCGCAGGATGATACGGATTCTATTGTGAATGGAGAAACGAAGTTTTTTGTTTTTCCAGATGACCGTCATTGGGGGTTTCATGTATTGCCGGTTGCCCGCAGGAATGAACGATTGTATCTGGGGCCGCAGAAGCTGCTTCCATTTGAAACAGACTTGTCTGAACTCGACTTCTTTGACGGAATGAAGTGAGGACCAAGAGCAGAAAGGAGGGACACCGCTCATGTTCACATATTCGTATCCGCATTTTAACAAGGGAAGAATTCTGAAAACATCCATGTTGGAGGGGCTACGCGATTTCCCCAGAGACTACATCGAACTGTATTATCGTGGTTATGCAGACGGCATCCTTGCAGGTGCAGAGGTAGAAGTGTTCCCGGACAAGTTGGTCGTCTCCCCTGGAATGGTGCTGCATAAAGGGAGGCTTTATATGCTGACAGAGCCTATGGAACTGGCATACCAGGCTACGGGCCGGGTCAATGTGGTGAAGCTTCAGTTTACTGCGGAGGAAACCGTGAGTGACATGACGATAAGCCATTCGGAACTGCTTTTGGATGAAGAGACAACATGCACATCTGGAGAGTTGGAGCTGGCTCGATTCAAGTTGAAGGAAGGGGCCCGGCTGCGGCGGGACTACCAGACCTTTGCTGATTTGGCAACGGAGTTCAACACACTGCATGTCATTCATGTCCCTTATGCAGCCGAGGAAGCAAGCACCTTATCCCCTGTTGTCATGAAGGATTATGCCGACAGATTGCTTCGAACGGGTACCTCTGATCCCCAGGATCTGGTCTTCGCCATGATGTGTCTCAATGAAGGAACCGTTGCGCGCAGCGTCATTTTGCATCACATTGCCAGTCGATTGGGGCTGGAGTACAGAGAATACGATAATGCGCAAATTCATCGATATCTGGATCGTATACTGGCGAATGCAGGTCGGGGAACGGGACGTTCGGGTATGCCGGTGGGCGGACCGCATCGTATGATTGTGGATTGATTCATCAAAAGGAAAGGAAGTGTGTTCTTCATATGGAATATCTTGATCGCAAAGTGATTCCAATATTATATAGCCAACGTGGAAATGAAGTGGATGATCAGAATGGTGAAGTAGAAGAGGCGGTTAGATTGGTATATAAATCCCAGGCTGTTGATTCAGCAGAGCTACCAGCGAGGCTCCGTATTGGAAAGGAGAATGTGTTTCTAAAACGCACTGAGTTGTACGACAGTAGGGTAAGCATATCCCTTCCCCGTTCGTTGCGTTTAATTTCAGAGAAGGAAGCGAGCATAAAGTATCCTTCGTCTCATCGGCCGGAATGGATCTACACGAACGACTCGGGCACGGTCAATTTTACGTTCAACAGGTTGGAGCATCGAATTTCGGAAGCGGAACTGACTTCCTTTACCGAAACGATGGCGAATGTCGTTCGCGGAACGCAGCCTGTCAGACAATGGGACAAACACGGCGTTCGTACTACAGAAATGGGACATGTCATGGGCTATTGCCAGTTTTCCGTACAGGGGTTGAATAATCAGATTTACAACCATATCGGTTTTACGATTTTGGACCAGTCCGTTCTTGTATACGGATTTAATTGCACAGATGAAGAAAAAAGGGATTGGCAGGAGCCTGGCGAGATGATTCTGAACTCACTTGCGATCCTTTGAGACTGAAAGGAGATGGGGAACATGAGTCTGACTTATGAGAATCTGCTTATTGAACCATATGAACTGCTGCATTTGCAAGAACTTACGATCCGCAAAAAGATGAATGAGCACACTCGGCTCGTGTTTAAGGGTATGGTGTCCGAAGAATGGAAAGATCGCTATGTCGATGTAACGGACCGTGATACTTCCATTGAAGTATGGCAAAAAGATGAGGATGGAAACAAAAGTCCGTTGTTCAAAGGCATTCCGTTATCTGTTGAAGTGCAGGTTGTGAGAGGTGTATATACGCTCCAAGTGGAGGCTATCTCGCATACATACCGGATGGATATTACAAAAAGGACGCGAACGTTTCAAAATGTCAAAATGACGTTGCCCGATTTACTAAAGGAACTGGATCAGCATTATCCGGGACTTGATGTAATTGATGAGGGAACAGGCGGGGCCAAGATCGCTAAGGTTGCTGTGCAATATCAAGAAACGGATTGGGCATTTCTCAGGAGACTTGCTTCTCGCTTTCACACTAGCTTGATGCCTGCCGCCCAATTTGATAGCCCAAAATTTTATTTTGGCGTCTTTGAGCACGGAAATTCAATTGACCTAGACAATACACGCTATACAATCCGCAAAAATATGACGCCATTCATGTACTTTACAGAAAACGATACGTTAAAGGTCAATGAATCGGACTTCATTATATACGAAATCGAGACAGACCAGGTCATGGAGCTTGGACACCATATTACTTTCCGGGGCAGGAGCCTATATGTGACTGAGGCATATACCGAGCTTGTGGGAGGGATCGTAAAACACCAATATGTACTTAGCCTTCATAGAGGACTGCGACAAAAGACATATTACAATCCATTAATTGCTGGAAGCTCATTGCTTGGTCGTATCCTTTCAGTACATGGCGGTCATGTCAGAGTGCAACTGGACTGTGATGAACAACAGGAGGAAGAGGAAGCGTTGTGGCTGCTGTATCAGTCGCCTTACATTGCAGAGGGGCAGACAGGTTGGTATGTCATGCCTGAAGTGGGGGATCCAGTCGCTGTCTATTTTCCAACGCAAAATGAAGAAGAGGCCTACGCGACAGGAGCACCTCGTCTGGATAACCAGATAACCGGAACGAATCAATTGAACAAACCGGACCATAAAATTTTCCGAACGCCCTATGGAAAGGAAATCAGACTGACACCAGATTCCATTTCCATTAGCAGTAAAGAGGGCGAGGTGTTCATTCGGCTCAGCGGGGACGAGGGCATCCAGATCATCGGAAGCCAGCAGGTTCGGATGTCTGCTGGGGGTAATATCTCGCTCAAAGCCGGGAAGAAAATAACATTATCTGCTGATTCGCAATTGTTGCTCGAAGGTGGAGGAGGAACGTTCAAATTGGATGGACAGGCAAAAATGAGTGGATCGGAAGTGAAAGCCAACTAGCATGGTATGACAGAAAGGGCAGGAGGGGGAAGTTCCGATGGTTCGCAAGGAATCTGTAATACATTTTTATACCCATCAGGTGAAACCTGCGCGGGACAAGCTTATGGATGATTTGCAGCATACGCTGCATACAAGGCATGCGGAATTGACAGCCGAGTTCTTGAGTCATTTCAGGTTTATGATTCAGGAAGTCAGCGATGTGCAAAAGCGTGGAGCGAAAGGACGGATCGCTTATATTCAATATTCTATGCTGCGAACTGAACTTCTTGGAGGAGCTATGAATGTTCTGGTCGAAGCATGCGATGCTTCATGGTTGCTGGATCGTGCACCCATCCGTTCGTTCTATTCGTTCCATTGGGCCTATGAGTGTCTTGAACGGATGCTCAATAGACTAAGAGAAGAACTTCCTCGCTATCAAGGAACCGTTACAGCGGTAGAACTGGACCGAATCATGCTACAGGAAGCGGCATTGGTGAATCGTTATATTGTGCATTTCATACGCCGTAGCTGTCGCGCGCTGGAGGACTTTGAGTGGAACTCTCTTATGGAACTGGAACAGATATTCGAAGTACGTGCGGGAGAATACTTGGATGCCAGCGAGTGCGTGTTTCGTCTTGATCGAAGGAATAGGAGCATTGAGGAGATTGGTGAAGCATTGGAAGAAAGTGATGGTCTGGAGGTCATGTATGCGCACTTTCAGGGACTGGATATGAGCAAAATGGAATGCAGCGATCTGGATTTTCGTTACAGCCGTTTTGATCGTATCGATATGCATTCTACCGATTTTCAACGCTGTGTCTTGATAGGGACACGTTGGCGCAATTGTAGTCTGGAGAACACCGATTTCACCGGAAGCATTCTATATGGGGCAGATTTCAGCGGTTGTTCTCTGGAAAGAGCTGTTTTCAAGGAGGTAATCGGGGAGACGGGACATCCGGAAGGACTCCCTCAGGGGCCAGAGTACGATGCGCTTAACTTCGAAAATGCAAACCTTTCAGGTGCTGACTTCCGAGGGGCACACCTCCGTGGAGCCATATTCCGTGGAGCCAATCTGACTGATACGTTATGGGAGGGTGCTGATGTGGAGGGGGCAATTTTTGACGATGCCGAGAGGAGGCGAGGGTTATCCGATACTTTCGTCTAATGGCTGACCCCAGATGGATACACCGCGTAGAGACAGAGCCTGTCGGAGAACTGCAACGCAGGGTCTGGAATCAGGCTTTTCATGATTCGGGCAGTGAGCATACCGCGATTAACCTTTATGTGCGAAGTGGATTCCATGTGGATTATACGGATTATTTGGAACAGCCTGTCCCATTGGTTTCAGATCAATTGCTTGAAACACTTATATTGTATTGTCCCCATCTCAAGCGAAGGGCCACCGTATTAACGGACAAGGAGCGAATGACCCAGGAGACATATTGGGCCATTCACCCCCCTGCGCTGGCAAACGTATTGTCTCCCCATACTTGTAGGCGAATAGATGGAAGTCTGGAGCGGATTGTGCTAAAGCAAGAATTCCCTGAGGTACCTCTGTTCCAATTGATGGAGATGCGCGAAACCGTAATCATTGTCAATCTAGCATTGGCTGAGAGCATGCTTCGGCGAGATGTCACGGGAGTGCAATTCATTCCGTTGGAGTTGGAGCAAACCAATTAGAAAGGAGAGGTTACGATGGCACAAAGTCAAGAACAAGCTGCCCAAATTCATACGGCTGAAGAAGCCTCCAAAGGCTATGTCGTTGCAGGAGCAATTCTGAAATGTAATTGCGGGACACAGCGTACACGATTGAAAATCCCGTTCAGTCATGGCGTATATATCAAGGGGAAAGCGAAGATGACCGTTGAGGATTATGTTCCGGGCATCCATATTGGGTCGTTCGGTAACTGTTCCAATCCACTAAATCCAGCAGTAGCGGCAAGTACGATGGTTGATATCTATGGGGTTAAGAAAGCGCATTGCGTTCCCGTGCTGACCATGCCCTGGCTTCACGGAAAGGGAGATACCAAAGTGGAAGGGAAGGCTGCGCTGCTTAGTCACTGTACGCACAAGTGTATGTATGGTGGAGATATCGTCATCGAGGATGACGGTCAGCAGTTGGACTTTTGACGATGAGTGAAATCACGCAGAAGAAACCGGACCATATCGGATATGAACAGCTTCGTCTATATTGGCCTTATCGTGCACAGTGGCTGGAGGGCGTACAAATTACCCGCCAGGTGAACGAGCATGCGAAACTCTATGTCAGCGGCATTCTTCCGGAAGAGGATGGACCTGGAATTCTTCAGGTTCAGGCTGATGGTGAATCAATCGTGCTCAGGCAAGTCGATGAAACTGGCAGATCGGTGAGAAGACTGTTCCATGGCGTCATGACCTCGCTCTCGGTTCATTTGTCGGGAGGGGTCTATCGATTCGAGCTTGAAGCCTTGTCCAACTCGTATCAAATGGATATCCGAATTGAGGAACGAGCCTTTCAAAACAGAGGCTGGACGTTCAAGGAACTGATTCAGTTCATTATGAATTCATACCGCTATTCGGATGTCATGGATCAGGTTACAGGAAATACCCTATTGAGTGGACTTGTTTTACAATATAAAGAGACTGATTGGATGTTCCTGCGCCGGCTTGCCTCGCGATTCGGTACGGTGTTGGTCCCCGAAATCACGGCGGCATCACCCAAGCTGTTTATCGGTTTGCCCGCAGGAAAGATGTGGAAGTGGCCACAAGACAAGCCCTATCAGGTTCGTAAAGAATTGGGTGGAATTGACTGGCGTGGCTCCGGAACGGAAGATCGATATATCATTCAGGGTCCCAAGGTCACGCAAGGCGTATTGCAGTATACGATGGAAAGTGCACACACCTATGCACTTGGAGACAAAGTTGAACTGCCGGATGGCACGGAGCTAACCGTGGTGTATGCCAATTCACGCCTGGAATCCGGGCTGCTCATGACGATCTATCGTATGGTACCCGAGGATCACATTCGCGTACCTAGATGCGACCTATCGGACCTGATTGGCTTGTCGTTGTATGGTGAGGTGGTCCGCGTGATTCATGACCATGTTCAGATCAAACTACCCATGGACGAGGGCCCGATGGCGCAAGGGGCTGCATCTCCCTATCCGGTCACACCAGCATATGCTGCGGAAGGACATAGCGGATTATACATGATGCCGGAGATCGGGGATCATGTGGAATTATATTTTCCAAGTAGCCTGGAGTCCGGCGCATACATTCGTCATTCCATCTCGGAGGGCAAACGTTCTGCTAACGAGGGGACGGATCATAAAGTCTGGGGCCATCCTGCCGGAAGCTCTATCGGCATGTCGCCTGAGGAGGTTACGCTGCAAGCCGGATCCGGGATAACGATTACCTTGAATGAGCAGGGGGTACTATTGGATAGTCCGGGACATCTGTCGATTCAGGGTAGCAACATCCTGCTTGCAGCCGGAAAGATCGAGGCCACTGCATCGGAAGCGATATGGCTGCTTGGTGGAGGTGGCAGCTTCATTCTGGACGGGGAGGCCAATGTGCGAGCTGGCCTGCTGCAACAGGAGGGCAGCAACAAAGCGCCTGTTCATGTGGCGGATCTGCCACCAGAGCCAGAGCCACCGCTGATGCCGATTGAGGAGTACGAAGCGGCTCAGGCTGCTGCTGCAGAGGCAGCCGCATTAACCCAGGCCTCGACGACGAACCCGAAGGATGGATCCTTGGTTGGAGCTGCATTGGCCATCACTGCTATGATTCCGATCATGGGAGCGCTAGGAGGTATTGCTGCTCAAACCGCCGTCGGTGCTGGTATCGCCGCCGTGGCCACGGGTCTCATCGCGAGTGTACCGAAGATAGGCTCCTTCAAGCCTTCAGGGCTGAATTTGCTGGAACGACTCATGAATGGTTTTGCTGAAATGCAACAGCAGGAGAACGAAGCGAAATGGGCGATGCTTGGTAAAATGCTGACGGCCGCTAAAGTGTTAACTACAGCGACTTCGCCTCTCGATCTGATCAAGAAGTTGCATCAGCAGCATCAGGAAATTAGTGCCACATATTATGAAATTCCAGGTTATATTCGGGAGAAGTGGACGAAACAACAGGCGGATCAGGACCTGAAAAGTTCGCTGGATTATTTCAACAAAGTGATGAAAAACCCGGAGGAATACAATATTCTTTTTGTAGGTCCCCATTTTGCGAATATCACCTTCGATATTGGCAGGCCTCATATCACGGTAGAGGAACTGGGAAGTTATGACTATTGGAAGGCTCAAGGGCTAAGCCTAGATGAAATGCAGTATCTGTCCTGGAGGCTCAAGGCTCCCATGAGCGAACAAGCCTTTGCTGAACTATGGGGTGAATACGATCAATATTATGCGACGCTACAAGGTCAGGATAATCAAGTTAATTTTAAGAACAAGAGAGGTTCGGCAGGTGGTCTTGTAGGCCCGGTCCGGTCTATCCCGCAGGCAAGTGGAATAACGCCGCCCAAAGTGAGCACGAGCCCGTCTTCGCCCATCGTGCCCAAAGTGAAGAGCTTTGTGAAAAAGTATTGGGAAGAAAGTCAGAAGATGCGAATCGTGTCGGGTGGAGGAAGTCATTGGAGCAATAATAAGACGAACAAAACAGGTGAGACGGCTTCGGGGAATGGAAAGACAGCAAACAGTGGGGGAGGATCAACCTCTAAGCCTGTAGAGAACCCGCCGAAGTCGAAAACAAGTTCGGGTAGTTCATCTTCTTCGAAAACGAATGAAGGAAATTCAACGACAACGTCGAAAAACAGCACGACACCAAAGACGAATCCAGAAAAAAAAGAAACACCGAATGAAGTGAATACCTGGAAGCCGCCAACGAAGAAAAAGGACGAAGGTAAACCGCAAGCCGATACGAAAACACCTAAATCATCCGAACCGGAGAAATCGCAGGAGAAGCCGAATATAAACAAACCGAAGGATAATCCGGAAGGCACTGAGGGGACGGGGAATACTGGAAGTGGTAGCAAACCACCATATTTAAAAAACATTGATGATTTCTTATCAGGGAATAAAAAATTTGATGAAGTATTGGATGACTATGCTTCAGTGTATGCAGAGAAAGTTAATTCAAATGTTCCTTGGAAGTGGAGAAATATACCAGGTGGAGATACTCTAACACAAAAGCAAATTAAGTTGATCAGAGAACGAGCAAAAGTACTAGAAAAAATACCTGATGTACCAATGAAACCTGGTACAAGACATCCTGATTTTGAGAAAGCTGACTTAATCATAAAAATTGATGGGAAACCTGTTATTTTACAGTTGCCTAAAGATCATTGGAAGAAGTCCGACCCTGATCAGTTCAAATGGCTTGATTCACAACTTCCAGGTGGAAAACGTCCATCTGGAACAACATGGCATCACTCTGAAATTGACGGTAGAATGGAGTTAGTACCTTTTGGTATACATAATTCCATAAATCATAAGGGTGGGAGAGCTCCAGGTGGTTGGGCGCATGCTAAAAGATAACAATAAGGAGCCATTCCTGTAATGAAGTAATTTGAGCTTTGAATGAAAAATGCGCCTCTAGTATACTGGGGAATCGTTGTTCCGGACAAGAACAATACCCACATACGAAAAGAGGCGCACTAATGAAGTATAAGATGAAACAGAAACAGAATCAACGTATTACGCGAATTACGGAAGGTACGCTAGTCATAGGAGCAGACATTGCCAAAAAGATTCACGTAGCTAGAGCGGTAGATTTCCGCGGGATTGAATTAGGAAAAGACTGCGTGTTCCACAATAATCAGGAAGGGTTAACGAAGCTAGTAACATGGATGAAAGAACTTCAGGAGGTTCATCTGAAAACGGACATTGTTTTCGCAATCGAGCCTACCGGGCACTACTAGTTTCCGCTAGCCGCTTTTCTGGAAGCTCGAGATATCAAGATCGTCATTGTGAAACCGCATCACGTAAATAAGAGCAAGGAACTTGAGGATAACTCGCCGACGAAGAGTGACTATAAGGATGCCAAAGTCATTGCAGATCTAATTCGAAACGGGAGTACTCGGAGCCCAAATTGCCGGCGATGGAATATGCCGAATTACGCATCCTCATGAGTTTCCGTAGAAGGTTATGGTGAGTTTAAACCAAGTCAAGGCCCGTGTGCATAACTGGTTCGACCGCTATTTTCCAGAGTATTTGAGCGTGTTTAAAGATTGGGAAGGTAAAACTTCCTTGATGACAATGCGCCAGTTTCCGACACCGGAAGAGATCGTCTCTACAGGCGCTAGAGGCGTTCTCGCACACTGGAAAACGGAAGTGAAGCGTGGAGTCGGTATCAAGAGAGCGGAAAAGCTCTTTGCGACAGCCGGGATATTCATCGGGCTTACCGAAGGGTTACGAGCTGCGAGACTGGAGCTTCTGAGCTTGCTCGATCAGTATGAGCTTTTCTCTAAACAGGTGGAAACGACCATGAAACAGGTCATGGACATCTTGAGTGAGATACCGGGAACGACGCAGATGTTGAATATCCCAGGCGTTGGCGCGGTTACCGTTGCAGGATTTCTGGCTGAGGTTGGCGATCTGAGTCATTACGACCACGGACAACAAATCATCCGGTTGGCGGGCTTGAATCTAAAAGAAAAGCGGCATTACCAAGAGTGGACGATCTCGACTAAGAGCCCTATTGTTCCGTTGCGTCATGCCAATGGTAGCTAAGAATGAGGAGTTCAAGGCCCTTCACAAGTATTTCACAACACGAAGTCAAAATCCGCTGAAGAAAAAACAGTCGCTAATCGCGCTCTGCGGCAAACTGATACGCGTCCTGCACACGCTGGGGACGAAGGAAATAGAGTACAATGCAAACGAAGTTCTTGGTCCTGTACGACAAGCGCAGTTACAACAGATTGCAGCTTAGTTCAAAGAATCAATAGCCTGAAATCTCGACTCGTTCACAGATGTATAACGAGACAATTGAAGCACCGGAGAAGCCGAAGAACACCATTCCATAAGGGCAACGACCCCGTTTAGGAGCAAGAATCGGCCTCCACTCCTTGGCAGGTAGAACGAAGGAATGTAAGGGCAATGACCCCGCGTGACATGGGAGGGTAAACCCCAAGGGAAGATGTGGAGATCCACTGTGCGATCATACGTATCATCCACAGTTTGGAAAATCGAGTCCAAGCCCTGTTCCCGTCACTGGCCTTTTCAGAAAAATATGGTTCTAAACCAATACCCTTCCATTACCCTGAGATTTCGAGGTTGTAAATCTAAGAATGAGAGAGAAAACAGGCGAAAACATTACTTTTTAGTGGGAGTGAAAGAAATGAAAGTGGATGTTAATACAATTGTTTTTCCATTGCCAGACAATGAATTACTAGAAGTAGTTGAGCGAAGTTTGAGAGTTTCATTTCCTGAAACTTATAGGAATTTTATAAAGGGAAATAATGGAGCTGTACCAATCACGAATAAGTTTAGTTATAATCAGCGTGAATATATAATTGAGAAATTTCTTTGTATATTGAATGACAGTGAGTCTGATCCTATTAATGGATGGTATGACATTGAAGTTATTATTACACAAATAGGTGATAGATTAACTGATAATGAAGATTTAGTGGGAATGAATGTAGTTCCTATTGCAGCGCTTTTTTCAGGAGATTTTATTTGTTTGGATTTCAGAGAAACAGAAGAGCCTACTGTAGTTATTTGGTTTCATGAAGAGTCAGAGGAGTTTTCTCCTGTGACACAAAGTGTAGCTCATAATGTATCAGAATTTTTTGAGATGCTAAATGAGTAAGGCTATTTTAGTGCATGCTAGCACGTGATTGATGAGCAGTCTCTACGCAATGCTTATGAACCCAACTTTTAGGTAATTAATTTTAAATACTAAACTGTCCAAACACTTAATAAACTTTTAAAGCTCTTTCCCGCTTGAATTATTAGTTGGAGAGAGCTTTTTGCGTGTCGAAAATAACCAATGGCTGCTTGGCGGGGGTGGTAGCTTCATTTTGGACGGGGAGGCCAACTTACGAGCAGGTCTATTGCAACAGGAGGGCAGCAACAAAGCGCCTGTTCATGTGGCGGATCTGCCTCCGGAGCCGGAGCCACCGCTGATGCCGATTGAGGAGTACGAAGCAGCTCAGGCCGCAGCAGCCGCAGAAGCTGCTGGAGTGACGCAGGCATCAACGACGAACCCGAAAGATGGATCGTTGGCTGGAGCTGCATTGGCCATCACTGCTATGATTCCGATCATGGGAGCGCTAGGAGGTATTGCTGCTCAAACCGCCGTCGGTGCTGGTATCGCCGCCGTGGCCACGGGTCTCATCGCGAGTGTACCGAAGATAGGCTCCTTCAAGCCTTCAGGGCTGAATTTGCTGGAACGACTCATGAATGGTTTTGCTGAAATGCAACAGCAGGAGAACGAAGCGAAATGGGCGATGCTTGGTAAAATGCTGACGGCCGCTAAAGTGTTAACTACAGCGACTTCGCCTCTCGATCTGATCAAGAAGTTGCATCAGCAGCATCAGGAAATTAGTGCCACATATTATGAAATTCCAGGTTATATTCGGGAGAAGTGGACGAAACAACAGGCGGATCAGGACCTGAAAAGTTCGCTGGATTATTTCAACAAAGTGATGAAAAACCCGGAGGAATACAATATTCTTTTTGTAGGTCCCCATTTTGCGAATATCACCTTCGATATTGGCAGGCCTCATATCACGGTAGAGGAACTGGGAAGTTATGACTATTGGAAGGCTCAAGGGCTAAGCCTAGATGAAATGCAGTATCTGTCCTGGAGGCTCAAGGCTCCCATGAGCGAACAAGCCTTTGCTGAACTATGGGGTGAATACGATCAATATTATGCGACGCTACAAGGTCAGGATAATCAAGTTAATCTTAAGAACAAGAGAGGTTCGGCAGGTGGTCTTGTAGGCCCGGTCCGGTCTATCCCGCAGGCAAGTGGAATAACGCCGCCCAAAGTGAGCACGAGCCCGTCTTCGCCCATCGTGCCCAAAGTGAAGAGCTTTGTGAAAAAGTATTGGGAAGAAAGTCAGAAGATGCGAATCGTGTCGGGTGGAGGAAGTCATTGGAGCAATAATAAGACGAACAAAACAGGTGAGACGGCTTCGGGGAATGGAAAGACAGCAAACAGTGGGGGAGGATCAACCTCTAAGCCTGTAGAGAACCCGCCGAAGTCGAAAACAAGTTCGGGTAGTTCATCTTCTTCGAAAAAGAATGAAGGAAATTCAACGACAACGTCGAAACCAAGCACGACACCAAAGACGAAACCAAAGACGAAACCAGAAAAAAATGAAACGCCAAATGAAGTGAATACGTGGAAGCCATCTCCATCTAAGAACAAGGACGACGTTAAACCGCAAGCCGATACTAAACCGCCTAAATCATCCGAACCGGAGAAACCAGAGGAGAATACAAATAAACCGAAGGATAAACTGGAAGGCACTGAGGGGACGGGTAATGTTGGTAGTCAAGTTGATGATGTTATACGTGATGGAAGTCATATGAAAGATGGAAAGCTAAAGCCAAATGCAACATATAAAACAGGTGAATATGAATATTTATATAAAACTGATAGTGAGGGAAGGCTTGAAAAATTTACAGCTGACGATTTAAAATTAACTGAAAGGGATAGCAGATTACCACATGATGCAAATACACCAGGCAAAGAGCCAGGCGACCATGCAGGTCATTTGGCAGGGGATAGATTTGGTGGTTCACCAGAAATTGATAACCTTGTTTCACAATTAAGTAATGTGAATTTAAGTAAGTATAAAGTTCTCGAAAATGAATGGGCTAAAGCAATTAAAGCAGGGAAAAAAGTAAAGGTCGAAGTAAACATTAAATATGATGGGGATGCTTTACGCCCATCAATTTTTGAAGTGAAGTATTCTATTGATGGGAAAATAAAAACCACCAATATTAAAAACTAGGGAGGTTAATTAATGGGGAAAGTATTTGAGGATTATTTTTCAGAGTTACAATCTGATATCGTGTCAATCTGTTTAGAGTACGTTGATAAACGGGCAGATGTTATTTATATTTGTTGCTACCACGAGTTAGGCGAATATGGAATGGATGTATTTTATAAAATTAATGATGTTTTTGTTGAAAAGCACAAAGTCAATGAAATATATAGTGAAATTGACGTTTCTGAGGAAAGGCAGTACGCGGTGCTAAGAATAGGAAACGAAGACCTACTAAAAATAATTAATTTGTTTGAAAAATATAATCGTGAAATGCCGACAGAAATGAAATTAACCTATGATGTGATTAAGAATAAATTAGAGGCTACTTATTCTTATGATTTAAAATTCACCAATTTATCAAAGAGTGCAAGCGAGGTTTTCGACGAGTGGTTTGAAGAAGTAAGTAGAATGAGAAAATAGAATATCAATAATGGTGGGGGCTACCCAGTGCCGAATGAACTCATCATTCAA
Source organism: Paenibacillus sp. OK060 (assembly GCF_900101205.1). NCBI lineage: Bacteria > Bacillati > Bacillota > Bacilli > Caryophanales > Paenibacillaceae > Paenibacillus > Paenibacillus sp. OK060. The sequence goes on along the minus strand of NZ_FNFR01000005.1, from coordinate 211,858 downwards.
CCAATAACACAGTTAACCCATGTTATACCTATATAAAGATTTCTTCATTTCGGTTGTACGCACATCAAATGCTTTAATTTTATAACCTAGATAACGCTATTCCGATACATCAAACAGGTTAATTATGGTCAGGTCAGATACCGCCATGATTGACCTGTTTTATTATTATGTTCTCTTTCTTACAGTGTTTTTATAATTTACTCGCAACTGTAGAATAATCTGCTCCAATAGGAAGAACGGAATGGAAATAACAAGTGGAATCATACCGTCCAAAATGAACACAAGCCCATCTACGTCTATTAAAATTGAAGTGAAGAAAGTAGAAGGTATGCGTTACGGCTTTGCTGATTTTGAGGGGGCTGGTGTAGTAGTGCATAGAGATTACCTTCCAAAAGATTTGTGGAAGAAAGGTGACACAGATCAGTTTAACTGGTTGAATAAAAATCTACCAAAAGACATAATGAAATTGGTTGACAACGGATCGTATACATGGCATCACACTGAAGTACCGGGGAAAATGCAATTAGTTCCCTTTGGTATTCACAATATTACTACTCATAATGGTGGTAGATCAACTGGAATGTGTGCAGATGCACCAAGATAAGGGAGGGGAAAATTGTGGAAACGAGAGCAGAATCTATTATTTATCCATTACCATCTGATCAGCTATTGTCAAAAGAAGAAGGTTTCTGGAGGGTAGAGTTGCCTTCAGACTATAAAGAATTTATTAAAATAAATAATGGAGGCATTCCAGAAAGACGTTCTTTTAGTTGTGATGGTCATAATTACTTAATTACTAGATTTTTGTGTATTCTTGAAGATCCGACCAAACATGAATTTGGAATATTTGATATAGATTCCACAAAATCTCAATTTGAGGAGAGATTGATAGATGATGAGGACTTGATAGGAGTAGCGTTGTTACCAGTTGCTGTTCTATTTTCTAGTGACTTTCTATGTTTAGATTTTCGTAAATCTAGGAAGTCCCCTAATGTTTGTGTCTGGGATCATGCAAATTCTGGTGAATTTGATCCAGTGAGTTATGTTGTTGCGGATAGTTTTAAAGATTTTTTGGCAATGTTAACTGAATAAACAATATACTTAAGCTTGTTATTGTTACACAGGTATTTACTACTCCAACAACAAGATCGTACAAAACATCCAACAAACCAAACACCTAAAAACTTGACCAATACACTTGTTAAAACTTTCAAAAGCTCTTTCCAACTTGAACCATGAGTAGGGGGAGCCTTTTTTATCTATGCCAAATTAATGATCACTACGCTTAATTAAGGTCTAAATCAGATGGGAGTTGTGGGCTCCTTCAAGCCACCGGCATTCAATTTGCTGGACCGATTTACGAACGGATTTACCGAGCTCCAACAGCAGGAGAACGAAGCAAAATGGACGATGCTTGGTAAAATGCTGACGGCCGCCAAAGAGCTGACTACATCGACTTCGGTGACCGATTTCTTTAAGAAGTTGGAACAACAGAACAAGGAGATTAGTCTTGCTTATGAGCAGATTCCGAGTTACTTCCGTGAGAAGTGGGCGCGTGAAAAAGTCCATCGTGACCTGCAGAAGTCGCTGGAATTTTTCGAGAGTGTGGAGAACTCCCTGGAGCATATGAATATTATTCGAAAAATGTTCTTGGGCAATAAAAATACAGAAGATGGAGCGAAATAATTGATGGAAAATTTTAATCAGGCAATTAAGCGTATTTCTGCAATAGATTGGAGTTGTATTGGAAACAAGGAAGCAAGATCACATGTTCATTTGAGTAAAGAATACTTAAGAAGAGCATCAATATTTTTTCAAAATTATCCTGGCCCTTGTAGGTATCCTTTTATTATCATTTCAAATTCGATAACTAAGTCACAAGTAAGTGTTGATGAATTACAGATACTAAAGGAGATTGACAGTAGTTATGTTAGAGAAATTGTTACCAGTTATTTAGAGTTAAACGCACTCATTGATGAAGGAAATCAAATTGCTATTGATAATAAAGATCTGTTTGAGCCAGCAATAAAACTATATGAAAGAGGTGGCCATTTCTTTATAAGGGCAGGTTATTTGAATGTTGCTTGTGCTACTGATTTTCTTTCGCTTGCAAATCGAGTTAAAAGGGAACCACTTGATATAAGTGATGAAGCCTTGGATGCACTTGACAATGGACATGTTGATTAATTTATGGGTTTGTTCGGATTATTAAACAACTTACAATACTAATACAAGATCGTACAATACAACACTTTAATTTTATAACCTAAATATCACTATTCCGTTACATCAAACAGGTTAATTATGGTCAGATACCACCATGATTGACCTGTTTTTTGTTTTCTTCGCTTTCTTACTGATCATTAATGCGGTTGAATAATGTCATTAAGGTAAGATGCAAAGGTAATATACTATCTAGTTATGACAGTATAACAAGTAAAGAATTAGTTAACCTCACCCTTAAACGTATTACGAAAGAAGAACTGAGTAACTTAGGGGAAAGGGATATTATAAGAATAATTTTCGGAAGGTCATAAAAGCTCACATATCTCGTTCTGTTTAGAAGAATAATGTGAGCTTTTTTGCGCTTTTTTTCAGAAGTTTTGTATTGAATGTAATAAGAAATTAGCATAAAAAGTAATTTCCTTCTGAAAAAACTATCCATTTTCGAAAGTGATTTTAGGTCTAAAGATACTTGTTTCGCAAAGTTTTCTTAAAATAAAAGAGCGGAATCCTGGATTTGTAAAATAAAGTATGTAAATTAGATAATTCGGTCTATTTATATGTAAATTTTCTCGAAGATTATCAGATTGATTCAATCTATTAGCACACTCAATTACCCCAATTTACATTCCATACGCTGCGGAATACGATAATCCTAACTTAATAGGAAACCGCAGGAGGTATGAAATGAAACGAAAATCAGCCCGATTGTTATCCGGTTTTATAGCAACAGGAGTCTTGTTGTCTTCTATGTTTTCCATGCCTGCTTATGCAGCGCCTGCCTATGGCGCTCTCCAGCCGAGTGAAAGCGCTAAGTCCATTCTGCAATCTCTAACGAAGGAGGAAAGACAAGCTCTAAACCAGCTTCAAGTGATGGATGGAGAAGTTATTGACGCCAAGGTGAATACTAAAAGTTCAGATTTGGTAAACGTGATTGTCCAATTCAAAAGTGAACCCGCTGCGGTCGCCTTGAAACGGGCTGCTTTGAACAATGAGAAGATGTCCGAGCTTACGGCGACAAGTAAAGTGAAACAAAATCATCAGCAATTCAAGCAATACATGAAGTCCTTTCAACAAAAGAGAGATCTATCTTATGATGCTGCTTCGATCCAAATCACTCAGGAGTATGAAACCGCACTAAATGGTGTTGCTCTAACCATCCCTGGCATAGCCGTAGAGGATTTGATGAAATCGGGTGTAGTAAAAAAAGTGTGGGCTGATCAGGAAGTGGCTCTTGATCTACCCGAGACAGACACGCCAAGTGAATTTGCCACGGGAGGTGGAATGCAACCTCGAATGGCTGATAGTGTGCCTTATCTTGGCATCGACAAACTTCATGAAGAGGGTATTACAGGGAAGGGAATCAAGGTCGGTGTACTGGATACAGGGATTGATTATAATCATCCGGATTTAACAGGTGCATATAAAGGGTATCGTGCCCATGCGGGTGAGGATCCAAAACAAGTGGATCCGGCTACCGTTAAAGGTTGGGATTTTATCGATAATGATGCTGACCCCATGGAGACGACTTATGAAGATTGGGAAAATTCAGGCTATAAAGAACAAGGTGTATCGGCAGAAGAATATTATACTTCCCACGGAACACATGTATCGGGAACAATAGCTGGACAGGCCAAAAATGACGTAGGGTATGCTGTAAAAGGGGTTGCTCCAGACGCAGATTTGTATGTATACCGTGTACTGGGTCCTGGTGGAAGTGGTGAGACGAGTGGCATTATTGCCGCGATTGAAAAAGCGATTAAAGATGAAATTGATGTTATCAATCTATCTTTAGGGGCTGCTACGAATGATCCGCTAGATCCTTCTTCAATTGCACTGAACAATGCTATGCTGCAAGGTGTTGTGAGTATGGTTGCGGCAGGTAACGATGGTCCAAATGAAGGAACATTAGGTTCACCGGGAGCCAGCGCGTTGGCGATTACGATCGGTGCATCCGACGTTCCAATAACCCTTCCTACGGCTACAGTGACTCTGGATGTATACAACCATTTAAGTGCGGGAGAGATAGATGAAGAAGCACCTGCAGAGGATGAGGAATCATCTGTAGTGGAAGAGGAAGCTCCCGTAGAAGAAGATGGAACATCTATAGTGGATGAAGAAGCATTCGCAGGGGAGGAAGAAACGCCTGCAGCAGAAGCAGCAGCGGATGCGCAAACGGCAGTAGGAGAAACACCTGCAGTTGAAGAAGTTCCAACAGCAGAAGAAGAAACATCCGCAGAGGAAGAAGAAACGCCCTCAGCAGAAGCACCTGAAGTAGAAGAGGAAACACCAGCAACTGAAGAAGAAACACCTTCTGAAATTTATACTGAGGAGTTATCTTTGTTTGGTAAGGACTTCACAGACGATCTAACTACTCTCGAAGGAAAAACATATGATGTAGTATTTGCAGGTCTTGGTGATGTTTCTGATTTTGAAGGTATTGATGTGCAAGGTAAAGTGGCCCTTATCGCTCGGGGGGAAATTGCACTCGATTCCAAAATTGTCAATGCAAGAAAAGCAGGGGCATCAGCCGCAATTATTTATAATAATGTTGAAGGAACAATCCCTAATTATTTGGGTGATATGAATGGATATATTCCTACATTCCAAATGATGAAAGAGCTAGGAGAAAAACTTAAGGGTACGAACGGCGTGAAGATTACTTTTGGCACAACGGGCGAAACCGTTACGGAAGGCAATAAACTGGCTGATTTCAGTTCCCGTGGCCCGGCTGCAGTAAATAATGATATTAAACCGGATATCGTAGCCCCCGGCGTAGCTGTATTTTCGACCTACCCTGTATTTGTGAACGATCACACAGGTGCGAATGATGATATTGCCTATGCACGAATTTCAGGTACATCCATGGCAACGCCTCATATGGCGGGTATTGGCGCACTTATGCTGCAGGCACACGGAGATTATTCGCCTTTTGATGTGAAGACCGCTCTTATGAATACAGCCGTCGATCTGAATGGTGATTATTCCGTATATGAAGTAGGTGCAGGTCGTGTAGACCCTTATCGAGCAGTCCACACATCCGTATTTGCCAAAGTACAGGATAAAACCATTCACTTCTCAAATGAGGAATCCATTCTGATTGATGAAATTACAGGTTCAATTGTATTTGACAGTGCATATCTGGAAGAAAACGGCCAGGAGATCTTATCTGACAGCCGAGTAGTTAAGATCGAGAATAAAGGAGACAGTGCTAGAACGTATACCACTTCCATGAAGCTGTTAAACGATATGAATTTAAATGTTCACCTTCCAGATTCAATTACTGTAAGTGGCGGAAGTACGGAAGACATGACCGTCACAGTGGATATACCACAGGACACGCCAAGTGGTCGATATGAAGGATATGTATATCTGGATACGGAAAATGCGGCGGATCATATTCAGATCCCATTCTCCATCCGTATTAGCGAAAAGGGCATTAATTCAGTGGAATTGATTCCACCATCCATCACAAACGATACTCCTTTCCATCAGTTCCTGAATCGTATTACACTGAGTGCTATTCAGTTGGGAAGCCCTATTGATTCGGTAGATGTATTGCTGAAGGATCGCGAAACTGGCGAGGAATTAGGGTTAATAGGTACATTGAATTCAGAGTCAATGCTTCCGGGAATAGAATATCTGATGTTGAACATTTTCAAAGGTTATGTATTTCCTGTTGAAAATGGAGAAGTCTCCAACATCGAACGGTTTGTCCCTGAGGGGAACTATACACTTGAATTCATTGCAACCGATTCAGACCAGAAGCAGTATCAATATGAAACATTGGTTGTTGTAGACAATACACCCCCAGAGATTGATTTGGGTATTGAACCGGGCGTATATGAACTCAATGATAGTATGCTGTCTGAAAGAGAAGGCCTAAAAGGCGTTTGGTATGATGGCACAGTCATCGATCCCACGATCCAAACATTTGTTGATAATGGGATAACTGCCTATGATCAATCTTCAAATCGTGTCATTTTCTATGAAAATGGCAGTCCATTCTATTCCGGAGAATTGCTTGTTTCCCAAGAAGGGAACATATCTTTTGGTATTACCAAAGAAGAATATGAGGAAGGGTACGAACTTCGTCTGTTCGGAATGGATGCGGCTACAGCGGCAGATACCGTTAAGGACCATCGCTATGGTTTTATTGCCGAAGGGAAGCCTTATGTGACCAGTAAATATGACAAGGACGAGGTACGTAAAGGAGATACCATTACTCAGACCATTCAACTAAATAATGTGGAGAAACTAAACTGTATTTCGGTTACTCTGGAAACGCTGTATGACTATGAACAATTTAACCGAATTGAGCCAACCCCTGAACTGCAGGCATTGCTTAATACAACAGGTGCAAGTGTGAAATTTAGTGATCCCGTAGTGGGCCAAAGAGAACTCAGCTTTGAAGCATCCATTTCAGGTGGGTCCTTTGAAGGAATCACAGGTGATCTTGATTTGTTCCATGTTGTCTTTGACGTACCAAATGATGAATTTTATTTTAAGAAAAACGACGTACCATTGCTTGAAGTGAAATACACTACTGTTGGCATGAAAGAAAACGAAGAGAAATTAACATTAACCGCGTTTAATACGGACAGCTATGAAGTGATCTCCAAATCTTCAAGAACGTATGGTTTTGTACGTCCTGAAGCTTTTATGGTCGATGGAGAGTATTTGGATTTTGCGAATGACTACTCCAAGATGGGCATTGAAATTTATGCGGAAACGGCTTCCGGAGAGAAATATGAGGGGACCGTGCAGAAGTCTGGCGAGTTTCTCATTGATGGTATTCCGGCAACGGGAGAAATGACTACCATTTATACACTGGTTCCTGGGCATCTGCCTTCCGAATTAGGAGTTGTACTGAGCAAGACGATCAATGGAGAATATTATGGCGTAAATAAACTTAACTCTGCTGACTTCACCTATGCAGGGGACATCAACGGGGACGGAGCCATCGATATTTATGATATGGAACTTGTAACGAAATATTATCATTCGTCGGATGGAATAGCCGACATTGACCAGGATGGTTATGTAGGGGACACCGAAGTTACCTATATTATGAATAATTTTGGGAAGACCACTAACCATTCTACCAAGGAGCCCGTCTTGCAAATTGGTGACAAAGACTTAGGGTACTTCCTTAATAAAATTCAGGAAATGAACAATGGTGGTTCTGGTAATAACGGCGGCGGTTCCGGTAATAATGGTGGCGGCGGATCTTCTACGACACCCGCACCTGTCCCAACACCTGCACCAACCACAGAACCAGATCCAAGCCCAAATCAGGTCATTACAGAAAAAGATTTGAAAGCTGCGACAAACGGTACAGCCAATGTGGATATTAAGATCGGCAAAAAGATTGAGTTGCCTGTCAATGCTGGAGACTTGTTGGGTAGGAATTCACTTGAATTGTCTGAGCAAGGTGTAATTTCACTCACCATTCCATCTAGCATATTAAAAGAACTGCAATCAAAAGGAGGTTCTGGTGCTACTGCAGGCAAGATCATTTTGGATATAAAGAAACAAGATGTGAAAGCACCAGAAACGAAACAAGGCCTTACATGGACAATTGCAGGTACGGCTTACGAGATCGAATTGTACCTTCAGGTTTCGAGTGAGAAGTTATCTTTGTCCAAACTTCCGGAAGATGTTACGCTGACACTCAATTATAATAGGAATCTTAATGGTAATCTCATTGGAATGTACAATGAAAATTCAACTAATAATAATTGGGACTATGCCGGTGGGGTTGTAAATACCCAGCAAGGTACCGTCACTTCCAACGTGTCTCATATGGGCACGTATGCACCATGGGTTTACGATAAATCGTTCGTGGACGTGGCTTCAACGCATTGGGCAAGTGAAGCAATCAAATCACTTACGGCGAAACATGTGCTGACGGGCAAAACAGAGACTGCGTTTGATCCACAAGGTCAAACGACTCGTGCCGAATTCGCCGCTTTAATCGTAAGATCCCTTGGCTTAGAGGCAAAAGGTAACAAATTGCCATTCGGTGATGTGAGTAAGGATGCCTGGTACGCAGATAGCGTGGCTGCTGCATATCAAGCAGGTTTGGTTCAGGGAATAGCTAATGATACGTTTGCTCCGACCCAAACTATTTCTCGTGAAGAGATGGCAGTGCTCATGATGAGAGCATACGAATACCAAACCCAATCAAACCATACCAAGTCGGCTACTGGTTATACAGATGAAGCAAACATTGCATCTTGGGCAAAGGAAGCTGTCGTTAAAGCTTCCGAGCTCGGTGTAATGAAAGGTTCTACGGGTGGCGAATTTAAACCAAAGAACAATGCGACACGTGCCGAAACGGCTCAAACGGTTCACAATTTACTGTCGTTGCTCAAATAAGATGTACAAGTATAAGGGGTTCCTCCAGCATTGGGGGAGCCTCTTATTTTGTCATGTTTGCATCTTGTCTTTCTATCCTGAAATTCTCTTCATGAGCACGCAAGTCTCCAATATATGCTGGTAGAGTCCACATTCGATCCCTATAATTAGGAATAAAACGATGGATAAAAAGAGGTGTAGTGATGATTGAAGGGAAGATTATTAAATTTTACCGGGAGAAACATAGACGAACTCAAGGAGAACTGGTGAAAGGAATCTGTTCAGTCACACATCTGAGCAAAATTGAGCGGGGAATGACAGAGTATTCACAGGAAATCATGGATATGCTCTGTGAGCGATTGTACATTGATATGGCAAGGGAAGTAACAAGATATCATCAGATGAACAATGTCCTGGATTCATGGCAAGAGGCCATTATTATGCAGAGAACAGCTGAAGCTATTCGTCTCAAAGACAAGTTGGAAGAAGAACCGTTAAAAGGTATACCTGACTTGCGTTTATCTTATGACTTGCTGCAGATCCGATTTTACCTGTTTATGAATGATATCGATGAAGCAGAAAGACTTATAGCCGAGATGGAGATTCCGGATGAATCGGAGCATTCGTATGAGCATTATTTTTATCACCATGTGATGGGGATTTACTATTTCCTTACAGGGCACTATACCAAATCAATCCAGACATTAACTTCAATCAATCAGTCCAAATATACGAATCATGAGTACTTTTATCATTTGTCTCTGGCATATCACTCGATATATTCAAATATTACGTCTTACTATTACGCTGAGAAAGCTATCCAGCATTTTCGGAAAACTCTTAATATGGTGCGGATTATTGATACCGAAACCATTATGCTAGTTCAGCTAAATTCTCGTGAGTATCATGATTTTCCTGAGACAAAACGCAGATATGAGAATCTCATTCGGATTTGTGATGATTGTGGGCTTACCGACCGAAAAGCCAAGCTGCTGAACAATCTGGGTTATGAATATAATCGGCGAAACCAATATGAGGATGCTGTCTACTGGTATAGACTAGCGCTTGATATTATACCGGAGAAACAACCGTTATACCTGATGGTACTCAATAATTACATAGAATCGAATAGACTGGGTAATCTCATTCCTGCAAACAAGCTATTGGACATGTCTCTAAAAGCCTTGCACAACTCTAAACTTGTTGCAGACGCAAGTTATATGGAATTGGAACTCCAGTCTGTCATTTTACAAGGGCAGGAGCAAGCGTATTATGAAATGATAGAAGAGCGAATTCTTCCTTATTATCGTGAACTTGGTTCCCAATATCTTGCCGAACGTTATGAAGAGATATTGTTCCAGTACTATATGAATCATGGTGAAAAGGATAAGGCGCTCAGGCTCGCAAAAAATCGTTTTAAATCCCAAGCGACTCTACTTATTTAAGGGTAATAGGAGAGTAAGAGAAGTGTCGACGACATATGGGTGATTTGAAAGGAACACCCTATCTCCGATACAATGTTCTCATAGAGTCTGAGAGAATGGATTCAATACGGCTCAGAAATGGAGAATTACAATATGACTGATTTTATCAACGCTGACGATATTAACGATGTGATTTTGGCTGCGGCGGCTTCAGAGTTGGAGCAGATGGTGGACAAAATATGTGAACTGATCGGTACGCCTTTGGAACAGACAACAGAGCTGGAGCGTCAGGTGATTGCTGCTTTTGGATTTGGTGCGGTATATGGCATCACTCATCGGGATCAGCTGGCGGAGCCACAGGCTCATGCACTGAGCATCCGTATGCTGATTAAACCTTTTAACTATAGTGAGCAGCAGGCTGTAGATTTTGCCGATGATCTGATCCGGGTGGCTTCCGATCGGGAAGTTCATCCGGTGATGAACACGATTATTCATCGTGGTATCGATGGACACCGCCAGTTTAATCAGGAAGATGATGAGGGACTCGCCCGCAACATTCAGGAGATTTTGGCGGCAGTACAACCGGAGAGAACCTGAAGAAGCAGAGCGTTCACCCTTTCATGTAGTGGTACAGACAGTATTTGTCTAATGAATTGTTAACTTAATTGGGAGATGATCGCAATGGATCTGATGAAGTTAAGTAAAGAGCTCTCATACGCCTTGCGTCACGCCCCATGGGAGTATGAGCTGGAGCTGGACGAAGAGGGCTGGGTGGAGATTCCGCAATTGCTGGTGGCTTTACATGAAAGTCCACAGTGGAAAGACGTCACGGAAGCGGATCTGGAGCAGATGATTCAAGCTTCTGAGAAAAAGAGACATGAGATTCATTCTGGCCGCATCCGGGCATTATATGGTCATTCGACTCCGCAAAAGATATCCAAAACACCTGCCGACCCACCGGAGATACTCTATCATGGCACGCCACTGCGGTCGGTTGCTTCCATTATGGAGCAAGGTTTGCAGCCTCGTCAGAGGCAGTATGTTCATCTATCTGCAGATATGGATACCGCCAATCAGGTGGGACGAAGACGTGATGACCAGCCAATAATACTGAAAATTAACGCGGCTCAAGCGGCCAAAGAAGGTATTTTCTTCTATCATGGAAACGAAAATATTTGGCTGGCCGATCACATTCCGGCACGATATATCGAGCAATGATCGATGTAACGGTTATGGAGACTACCGATATCTAAATCGAGAATTCAAGTCGCAATCGGACCGGTTCAATGTACAGTTATCCGATTAACTGCTATATCGTTTTAAAGATTGTTTTATAACACCAAAAGGGACACATCCAACATTCGTTGGTGTGTCCCTTTTTGATATCCATTCTATTCTCTTCTATTTAGACTTACTTGCCTACAATTGTTTTTACACCCTCACTCAATGGTTGAGCTGAACGGCCAAGCAATTTTTCCAATGTATCGCTCTCTACAGCCAGTGCGCCTTCACGGATGGCACTCTGCATATCAACGAGCATGGAGACTACAAAGTCAGGCAGACCTGCACCTTTCATAATGTCAGCGTAAGCAGCATCATCCACGTTTTGCACGTTGATATCCTGTCCAAGCACTTCCCCAACGATGGCTGCAAGCTCAGCTTGAGTACGAAGTTTACCAGACAACTCATATACTGAATTTTCATGTCCCTCACCTGTCAGTACTGCAGCGGCAGCATGCGCATAATCATTGCGAGTAGCCCAGCCCACTTGGCTGGCATTAGTTGCATGCACCCAAGGTGCGCCCTGGGTAGCTGCTTGAACGCTACCTGCTTCATTTTCCAGGTACCAGTTGTTGCGCAGGAAGGAATAAGCAATGCCGGATTCGCGGATAGCCTGTTCTGTGGCACGATGTACTTCAGCAAGTGAAAGGGTGTTTTTCTCCGCATTCACAACGCTGGTATAAGCGATGAATCCAACGCCTGCTTTCTTGGCAGCGTGCACGGCAGCTTGATGTTGGCGAATACGCGTTTCATTGTCACCGTCTGTGGAGATCAGCAGCAGCCGATCCAAGCCTGCAAATGCTTTTTCCAGCGTTTCCGGTTGATCGAAATCACCGTGACGAACGTCAACACCTTGAGCGCGCAATGCTTCCGCTTTCTCCGGGTTGCGTACACTTACAGCCAAATCCCCAGCAGATACCGTTTTTAACAGAGCCTCTACGACCAGTGAACCCAAGTGACCTGTTGCTCCAGTAACTAAAATTTTCATTGTATTTTCCTCCTATAAGGTATGTTTTGTGTCGACACAAATGTGAAATGTCAATCTACATGAATGGATGTAATCGTATTTGTTATAACAGGTGTGATTACAACGAAAGGTTTAAAAAAAGCTCGTAATGAGCTTTTTTTATTCAGAGACGTGAACCTGATCCATCATCTGTTGTATCGTTACACGTTTCAAACGCTGCTCCATAGCTAACTGAGCCTCAATAAGTTCGGCGCGCAAGGTTTGTTCGATCATGCTGCCAACCGGACAATTTGGGTTTGGATGCTTGTGGAAGTTAAACAACTCGCCATCCTCCACAACCTCAAGTGCACGATATATATCCAAAAGCGTAATGTCCGCGGGGTCCTTTAACAAAGAAGCACCGCCGACACCGGGTCTGACCTCGATCAGGCCGGCCTGTTTCAGCTTGGACATAATCCGCCGAATAATGACGGGATTGGTATTCACGCTTTTGGCGATAAAATCTCCCGTGCACTCATTGGGCACAACAGCGACCAGGGACAACGTATGAACCGCAATGGAAAAGCGACTACTGATTTGTTTCATGCATGATCACCACCGTTGTAACTATAATAGTTACAAATAAACACGATGTCAATGATGAATTTCAAAGTAGCCCGGTGTATTGAATTCTCATTTCGGATACATCTCAACCCTTAACCGCCCCGGAAGTCAGACCACCCACAATATATTTTTGCCCAATCAGGAACACAATCAATACAGGTAGGGACGTAAGCACGATATCCGCACTGACCAGATTCCACTGAGCACTGAATTGTCCGAAGAAGTTATAGACAGCGAGCGTCATTGGCCACATCTCGACGGTATTGAGCATGTAGAGCGGGGCGGTAAACTCATTCCAGACACTCAGGAAATTAAGAACAAATACCGTCACCAGCACGGACGTGAGCAAAGGCACAATAATTCTGAGAAATAGCTTGATCCCGTTGCATCCGTCCATGATCGCTGCTTCATCCAGTTCTTTTGGAATATTGGATACAAACGCATATGTGATGAATAGCGAGATCGGAATGCCCATCGCGGTATAGAGCAGAATCATGCCCACATGCGAATTAATCATGCCCAGCGACTTCATGACCTCCATTAGTGGAATGTAGTTCAATGGCAGCGTAATGCCCAGAATAAGAAAGAAATATAGGAACTTGCTTAACTTCGAATAATTACGCGATAAAGTGAAGGCTGAGAACGCCACAACAAACACCAGCAGAAGGGAAGAAGCCGTTGAATGCAGCAAACTGTTGAAAAAGGAACCACCCAAGTGTCCCTGCTCATAGACGATTTTATAATTTTCAAAGATGAACTTCTCGGGCAGGGTCAGTTTGAGCACTTTGGCTTCGGCATCGGACTTGAATGAATTCAGCACAATGACGACAAAAGGAATCAGGACCACCAGGCTAAGAAGCCAAGCGAGTACATTTAATCCGATGGAAACCAGCCGTTTTTTCACTCGCATCTAGTATTCCACCTTTCGGTTCATCAAGCGGATGATAAAGAAGGAGATGATCGCCATAATGACAAACAGAATCGTGGATAATGCACTGCCGAGCCCCCAATAGCCTTTAGCAAAAGAGGAATACACCGCTGTGTTAATCACATCTGTAGCGTTGCCTGGTCCACCATTGGTCAGTACATATACCGCATCAAATACCCGCAGCCCATACGTAATATTGAGTACCGTGGCGATGGTAATTGTCGGCATCAGCATTGGGATCGTGATTCGAAACAGTTTCTGCCAGAAGCCGGCACCGTCAATCGATGCCGCTTCATAATAATCGCGAGGAATGGCAAGCAGTCCAGCAATGAACAGCACCATAATGTACCCCATGCCTTTCCACGTATCCACCGCCATAATAGATGGCATTGCCCAAGTAAGGGAGCCCAGCCAGTTCTGGGCCAGAACGTCCAGCCCCAGCGAACGCAGTGTCACGTTAACGAAGCCGTTGTTGGGATCGAGCAGGCTTTTGAAGACCAGGCCGACAATCAGGAACGAAAGTACTTGGGGTGAAAATATGATCATCCGGTGCAGATTGGCGGCCTTCACACCGCTGACCAGCAATAGAGCTAGGAATAGGCCCAGAACCGTCTTGGCGATCGAAGTAATCAGAGTGAAAAGGACTGTATTCTTAATAAAAAGTAAATACGTTGGATCACCCGCCAGAATGGTTCGGAAATGCTCCAGACCAATAAAGTTTTTCTCCGAACTGTAACTGTTCCAATCGGTGAAGGAATAATAGATGCCCAGCAGGGCGGGAGCGACGATGAACAGCAGATACAGCACAATCGCTCCAGATGAGAAATACCAAGGATATATCTTATTTACATTCATAAACTGTTACACCTGTCCTTCCTGCCAAAATGCATGAGTGCATGGTGCCTCACCTCGCTGCATTATAATGGTGGTTAGCCACATGCCTCATGTGTTTACCCAGAATACGCGCTGTTATTGCCACGCCTCATCCTTCAGCACTTTGGCTTGCTCAGCCCGGCGTTTATCAATATTTTGCAGAATCTGATCAGGGGTCATGGCTCCGGCGAACATGCCGGAGAGATCCTTGCCGATATCCATCCATTGCGGATCAATGTACTTCACAGCGGCCTGCATGACCGTACCTTTCTCATGATTTTTCTCATAATCGATATAGTCCTGTGTCAGCTTCGGTTCAATTTCAGGCCAGCAGATGGTCAGATTGCCTTCACCACCATCGAATACACGCTGCAGATGATCATGCTCCGTAATCCACCGGAAAAACTTCAGTACCTCTTCCGGGTGCTTGCTGTTTTTGTTGCCAAACATCGCAGCCGAACCGCCCGGATTCACACCAATCGTCTGATTATCGCCCCATGGCATCACGAAAAATCCCATATTGTCCTTCATGTCTGGATACGCCTCAGACACTTCCTTTTCGGTGCCCGGAACTCGAAGTAGCATCGCTGCCTTCTCCTGACCAAAGGCTTCAATGCCAGCCTCGACCGTGTTGGACAGAAAATCCTTGCCGAAGTAACCCAGATCCGCAAATTCCTTTAACTGTTCAATGACCGTCTTGAGCTGCGTCAAATCCGCGACCTTCATCTCATTGTTGTTCAGCTTCTCGTACGTTCCCGGCGCAGCTTGCTCATAGTTTGGACCGGTTTCGAACAGAGGCAGCACCTGATACCATCCGCTGGCAGGAGCCTGATAGAACGGAATGATGTCCTTATCCTTGATTTTCTGGCTGATCGCCTTGAACTCGGCGTAGGACGTTGGCGGCTGGATGCCGAGCTCTTCAAAGATGCGTTTGTTATAGTACACATACCATATTTTTGATGGTGCAAAAGAAACCCCGTACACCTTCTCTTTATAGCTAACCGTTGGTAAAATCTCTTCGGACATGCGTCCTGTAAATTCCTCATTGGTCAGATCAATTGCATTTTCCTCAGGTCTTACGTTGGCAGGCATGCTAAGTGGATCCACATCGACATTAAAAATATCAGGAGCTTCGCCGGAGGCGAGCTTCACCTTAATCAGGTCACGCCACTGGGCATCAGGGACCACCTGAAAGTCAATTTTCACACCCGTTTCCTGCTCATATTCTTTAGCCATCGTTTGCATGATACCCGTACGTGGAATGCCGCTCTGACTTGTTCCGAACGTTAGTGTTACCTTCCCTGAACCTTCGGAACTTTCACCGGAGTTGCACCCGGCAAGAAGCAGGCTGGACAGCAACAGCGCACCTACGAGGGATAATAGAAATCGTTTTCTCATCAATGAACCTCCCATGGAATAAAGAATAATAGCTCTTGCCGAAACGCTTCATGTAAGCGTATTCTTATGTGAATAACTTTACGCGGAACGAAGAATGCGCTCAATAGACAAAAGCGTTCTGTTGGGTGGACATTTTCGAGTAAGTTGCAAGACATCATCCGATAACGAGGTGTGAGATGGTTAAGTACCGATTCAGAACGCTTCAGCAAAGTCTGTTTGCCTACTACTCTGCAGTCTTTATTGTATTTTCATTGATTGTGGCCAGTCTCTTGTATGTTTTTCTTGCCAATGACATTCGTAGTCGAAGTGCCGAACAGCAGAAACAGTTGGGGAATTCGATGGTAGGCAATCTGGATCAGGAAATCGTCAAAATGAATAATTTCTCCATGAACATCGTATATTCCAATCTGGTCAAGGAGCACTTCAGTCACTATTTATCTCCAGCGGAGGACAATGAACAGACGCTGACAAGTGACCCGGCGTTTTACAAGGATACAACAACGCTGATTGATGTCATTCTGGCGATCATTAGCAGCTCTAACACAGCCAAACAAGCCAATATTTATGATGTGAACGGTAAAATGCTGGGTGCCGGTGCGTTCAATGGCCAGCTGTCCGTAGATCTGACCCAAAGACCGTGGTACGAGGAAACGTGGGCGCGCAATGGCTGGCGTGTCATAAGTTTACTGGATGGTGGGGCATTACCGATGCCAACAGGGCAGGGGGAGTCAGGTAAACCATATCTTTCCCTTACCCGGGTGTATAAGGATGGAAATTATGTCTCGCAAGGAGTAGTGGAAATTTTGCAGGATGCAGGAACCGTGTTCCAGCATTTAAACGATGTGCAAGCGGGGAACGAAAATCTGAGCGTCTATGTATTGAATGAACGTAATGAGCTTTTATATCCTTTTTTGTCCAATGAACATCCGTTAACAGCAACCCATTCCGACGTGGTTAACTTGATTCGAAACGATCAATATTCACCAGGAACGATGCAAGGAGTCGTAGATCCCAATGGAAATTCGAAGCAAATGATGACCTACACGACCTCGCAGGAGACCGGATGGACGGTTATTGTGATGCAGTCGAAACAATCCCTGTTTGCGAATTTGAATCGCATGGCTCTTCTGTTCATGGGGGCAACTTTAGCTACCTTGATGCTTATTCTGCTCCTCTCATACCTGATCTCCAAACGTGTTACCTTACCGCTCCATCGTTTGCAGCGCATTATTCAGAAAACTGGCGTCCACGATCTGACCACGGGTCAGGACTCTGGTCAGTTGTTCAAGTTGGAAGTTCCAGGTTCCATCCGTGAGATGGATGAGTTGAATGATACCTTTATCCAATTGAATCAACAGCTTGTGCAGTCTTTTCAGGACATGCTGGCGATCAAATCTCAGGAAACGGATGCCAGGTTGCTGGCGTTGCAGTCCCAGATGAACCCTCATTTTCTGTATAACAACATTACGAACATCAGCATCATGGCGGAAGAGGGCATGAATGAACAGATCGTTGCGTTCTGTGGTCACATTGCATCCATGCTGCGTTACATCTCGGCTCCGAACAAAAGCGGTGTTGCATTGGAAAAAGAAATCGACTACTGTGAGCGGTATTTGGAGTGTATGAAAATTCGGTTCGAAGATGATCTGCTTTATGAATTCCATGTTCCGGACTTGATGAAAAATCTTCAGGTCCCCATGCTGCTGATTCAGCCTTTGCTGGAAAATGTCATGAAACATGGACTACGTGATACTCCACCCTGGAAGCTGCATATTATTGGAAAGCTGGACACCTTGCAGGAAACCTGGCTAATGACAGTGGAAGACAACGGACCTGGCATGGAACCCGAGGCGCTTACGCTCATCCAGCAGTACATACAACAATCACAGGAATGGGAGCGTATGCCTGAACTTGAGATCAACGGGATGGGATTGAAAAACATCTGGATCAGACTCAAATTATGGTATGGCTCCGCGGCACATATGCATATTACGAATAAACCTTCTGGCGGCGTCAGCATTACGATTGGAGGTTCCATTCGAAAGGAGCACAGTTAAAACTCATGGTGATGACATATAGAACTATTATTGTGGAGGATGAGGCGTTAATTCGCCGTAACGTATCCCGGAAATTCAGCGAGCTGGGCACACGGTTTGAGGTTATAGGTGAGGCTAGGAATGGACAGGAAGCATTGGAACTGATTGAACATACGGTGCCTGATCTGGTCGTTACCGATATTCAGATGCCCGTCATGAATGGGCTGGAACTGGCGAAACATCTTTATTTTGCCTATCCGCATGTCAAGATCGTGATCCTGAGCGGCCATCATGAGTTTGAGTTTGCACGTCAGGCGATCAGTTACAAAGTGGAGGATTATCTGCTTAAACCCCTCGCAGAAGAACAGCTTCGATCGCTGCTGGATGCGATGGAATTAAAGCTTGGCAAGGCAGAGGATTCGCTGGCACATGTCAGTGCAATTTTGGATGAACAGGTGAAGCCGGAGGATATCGCAGAGGCAGTCAAGTTGTATCTGAAACAGAACTATATGCATGAAATTACGTTGCAGGACATGGCAGGACAGATGCATTTTAGTGTAGATTACCTGGGGAAGTGTTTCAAAAAGGTGACGGGTGAAACCCCGCTCAAATACATGACAGGGCTTCGAATCAACGAAGCAAAACGCATGCTCGCGGCCTTTGAAGATATGGATATCAAGACAGTAGGTAAAGCGGTGGGATATAGTGATTCCCATTATTTTAGCCGTATCTTTAAAAACAAGACAGGACTGTATCCCAGCGAGTATCGCCAAAGGTTACAATAACGAAAAAAAGCCCTGTCCATGGCTCTTGAAGAACCACGATGACTGGAGCTGATTATTGTAACAAAGCATCTTCTGTGATTTGGCGGATATCAAATGGGGAGCGGTTACCTTCCTCAATGATGTCGGGGAGAATATGTTCGAGGAAATAGTGTACACAGTGGAGGTCAATATTTTTGATTTTGATCAGGGCATATCGGTACATCACGATAAATTCCTTTTCTGTATTGCCACGCTGCAGTTCAGCAAACGCTTCGTATACCTGATCCATTTTGTCTGCCACTTCCAGAATAAGTCCTTCGACAGAATTGTCTTTGCCTTCACGCAGCTGTCTACGGAAAATCGGCTGGAACTCTTCAGGAATATTTTCGTTAATAAAATGCTCAACCATGCCTTCTTCTACCTGCTGTAGCATCGAACGAAGCTCCAGTGAATAATGTTTAACCGGCGTTTTGATATCACCGATGAAGATTTCACCATAATCATGACTGCTGGTGATTTCGTAAAGCTTCTTCCAATCGATGGCGACCCCATGCTGTTCCTCAATATCGGCCAGTGTTTTGGCATACTGCACGACTTTCCAGGAGTGGGCGGATACGCTGTGTTCCTCGAACTTGAATTTCCCCGGCGTACGAATAATGCGTTCGAGATCGTTGAGTGATCTAAAGTACGTATGAATTCCCATATAAGTAATCATCCTTTGTTGGTTGGGTATGAACCGACTATACACCAGTGATGTTAACACAGGATTAACGCCGTATGAGGTAAAGGTAAAATCAGTTCACATATTAGTCTGCCCATAGATCCCATCGTAATTACACGGTGTGGAGTAAGTAAATTAAGAAATGCGAACTATTGTTCTTATATTGTTTTCGTTGTAAAATCTGGAGTGGGCAGTTTATGTTCCCTATTTCTTCGAAAGGAAGTTTTTGCACCATGATGGGAAGATCCCACCTGATTATCGGGACCACTGTATCCCTCTCTGTTCTGCAATTGGCCGGCATGTCCGTGACTGCACCGGCGGTTACCGTGGCCCTGATCGGTTCGCTCCTACCAGACATTGATGAGCCCAATTCACTATTGGTATCCAAGGCGTTGCCGAACAGCCTCATTCGGCTGTTACAGACAATTCTGCTGCCTGTCGCCGTATTTGTGTACTTCTATGTTCAGGCAAAACCATGGAATCTGCTGCTCGCGATTCTGATTGCGATGGTATCTTTCCTGCCATCCCGTTCCCTGCGCAAAGTGTTGATGTTTGCAATCGGATTGGGACTTGTATTCTATGGGCATGCATTCGCACCATGGAATCTAATTGCTGGCAGTCTGTTAATGCTGTGTACCACCTTAACCCACAGGGGATTGACACACACATTATATGGAACCGCCGTATGGACTGGGTTGCTCTACAGTACAACTCATTTGCAGGGGCCTGAGATCTGGGTAACTGGAGGCACAGCCTATGTCATGCATCTATTGGCAGATTCGTTGACGAATCGCGGCATTCGTCCATTGCCACCACTCAAGTGGCGTATAAGAATCAATCTCATGAGTACGGGCACGAAACATGGTGCCGTTGTGGAAAATGTGTGCATTGTGCTGGCTCTTATTTTGGCCTGGATTGCATTCTCCCCTTTATTTCTGTAAACCAAATCATGCCAGCTTCTGCTTATGCAGAGGCTGGCATTTTGCAATTCATCACTACATCTTAATTTCCCCTTCATCTTTAGGACGGATTTCGTGTTCTAAACATCAAAAAAGATGCCCTGAAAATCAGGGCATCTTTTATAGAAAAAGTTACGCGTTTCCGATAATCGTGTTCAGTGTTGTCTGATCCAGACCCTTCACCAGTTTCACGAGCAACTCTTTTGCCGCATCATAGTCATCCGTATGAATGATGGAAGAAGAAGTATGAATGTAACGGGCGCAGATGCCAATTACCGTTGAAGGCACACCGATACCGCTCAAATGAACCGCTCCGGCATCCGTACCGCCAGGAGAGATGAAATATTGCATTTTGATCTGATTTGTTGATGCTGTGTCCTGAACATATTCAACAATACCGCGATGGGTGAACATGCCCGGGTCGAAGATACGTAGTAAAGCGCCTTGTCCAATATGTCCGAATGATTGTTTGTCTCCTGTCATATCATTCGCGGCACTGCAGTCCAGTGCAAAGAAAATATCCGGTTCAATCAGATTGGCAGCCGTGCGTGCACCACGAAGTCCCAATTCTTCTTGGACTGTTGCACCGCAATAAAGGGTGTTTGGCAATTTTTCTTTATGCAA
This sequence comes from Paenibacillus sp. OK060, assembly GCF_900101205.1. Taxonomy (NCBI): domain Bacteria; kingdom Bacillati; phylum Bacillota; class Bacilli; order Caryophanales; family Paenibacillaceae; genus Paenibacillus; species Paenibacillus sp. OK060. Next base: position 190,697 of record NZ_FNFR01000005.1, on the reverse strand, counting down.
TGCTTCAACTAGCTCAAGTGCAAGTCCTACGCCGTAACGGTTATCCCATGCTTTTGCCATAATTTTCTTCGGATTAGCCATCGGAGTGAACTCACAGATCGGCACGATCTGCATGCCCGGGTGAATGCCCCAAGACTCTGCTTCTGCACGGTTATCCGCACCAATATCCAAGTACATATGGTTAAGATCAACCGGTTTATTACGCTGGGATTCATCGAGTAGATGAGTAGGTGTTGAACCAACAACCCCTGTAATCCGGCGATCCGGAGTGATGAGTTCCAGACGTTGAGACAGCACAGCCTGACTCCACCATCCACCGAGTGGGCGGAATTTGATCATGCCTGTTTCCGTAATGCCTGTGGTCATGAAACCAACTTCGTCGAAGTGACCTGCAACCATGACTTTGGGTCCGGACTCCTCTCCCCGCAATACGCCAAAGAGGCTGCCCAAGCGATCCTGGACAAATTCATCCGTATAAGGAGACATTTGTTCTTTCATCCATCCGCGAAGCTCGCGTTCAAACCCGGAAACGGAAGGGAATTCCGTTAACGTGCGAAACATTTCCAACGTTTTTTGATTCATGTGTCGACAACTCCTCTGCTTGTATGTAGATCAGGTCTCAGCAGAACGGCTGCCGGACTGTTGTCCTTCGGAAGAGAAGAACGTTTTATTTAACCACTGGTCACACTACAGTATGAACCTTGCGCAAGTAATTGTCCATGGTTATGTCACGTATCTCAGGCATGAATGGTTGCTCGTTTAATGTTTCATCGGGCCATAAAATCCGCACCAAGCACAGTCGCCAAGCAGCTGCATTGAATATGCATATAGTAAGGAACCGTTTTGCTTAACCAGTATTCCATAAGGTATTTAATGACCCACTAATTTCACTTGCCTCACAACAGGAAGGAGCTGGGACAATAGATGACGCCACCCGATGAAGGCAATGAAACCATCCTTTGTATCGTCCTTTTTATTTTGCTCGTGATCATTCTGCTTTATTTATAAATTTCACAGACCTCTGATCCGGCGCTGAGCGACTCATCTCATTCGGCAGCTTAATCGTGCTGGAAACATATGCTGTCTTTCGCCGGATACATAACTTTCCCAACCTTAACAAACAATGAATACAGGATTACACACAGTACATGCAGTCACATCTGTTGACTTATTTTCATTTCAAGGGAGGTTCTGTATCTTGCCAGCTCAAACTAAGGGTAGTAGTAAAAAATCATCATCATCCCTGTCCATCAGTGAACAGGAATATAAAAAAGTCGCCAAAAAACATGAGCCTGCCCGTCCAATCTGGACGAACTGTATTAAGGCATTCTTCGTCGGCGGATTCATCTGCGTCATTGGACAGGCTATCCAGGAAGCGTTTATGGCCGGGTTTGACATGACATCGAAAGAAGCTGCCAGTCCAACCGTTGCGGTCATGATCCTCATTTCAGTCATCCTGACTTGCCTCGGTGTCTACGATAAAATGGCACAATGGGCGGGTGCTGGAACGGCTGTCCCTGTCACCGGGTTTGCCAACTCCATGTGTTCGGCAGCACTGGAGCATCGCGCCGAGGGACTGGTGCTTGGGGTTGGTGCCAACATGTTCAAGCTGGCAGGCTCAGTTATCGTGTTTGGTGTCGTTGCTGCCTTCATCGTGGGGATTGTATATGCCATCCTCGGCTTCGGAGGTGGACATCTATGAAACGCCTGGGCCAACAAACCTGGCAATTTGAGAACCGTCCACGGATTATCGGCAGATCGGCAGTCGTAGGACCGGATGAAGGCAAAGGGCCTCTAACATCAGATTTTGATTATGTATATGACAATTTGGAGATTGGGGAGAAAACCTGGGAAAAGGCAGAGCGCAAGCTTCTTGAACAGGCTTCCCAAATGGCATTAATCAATGCGAATATCACAAAAGAAGAGCTTCAGTTCTTTGTTGGTGGAGATCTGATGAATCAGATTATAAGTAGTTCCTTTTCTGCCCGCAAGTTGGGTGTACCCTATCTGGGGGTATTTGGTGCCTGTTCAACGTCGATGGAAACGTTGGCTCTCGCCTCACTCATTGTGGACTCGGGTGCAGGGGATTATGTACTCGCGGGTACGGTGAGTCACAACTGTACGGTGGAAAAGCAATTTCGTTATCCAACGGAATATGGTTCCCAGAAGCCTCCATATGCGCAGTATACGGTCACCGGTTCTGGCTGTGGTGTGGTTTCTCGTACTGGCGAAGGTCCTGTAGTTACCAAAGCGACTATTGGCCGAATTATGGATATGGGCATCAAAGATCCGTTTAACATGGGATCCGCGATGGCGCCTGCGGCAGCGGATACTATCGTTTCCCATTTTCGGGATACAGGGTTGGAACCCGGTTATTATGATCTCATTGTGACAGGCGATCTGGCATCCGTGGGACTTCCCATTACCAAAGAATTGCTGCAAAAAGAGGGTATTCCCATGGAACAGACGGTTTTCAATGACTGCGGATTGATGATTTATGATCGGGAGAAGCAGCCTTACGTTGTCGCTGGAGGCAGTGGCTGTGGATGTTCTGCAACGGTGACTTACGGTCACATTTTGAACCGGATGCAAAAGGGTGAACTCAATAAGGTATTAGTGGTCGCTACCGGTGCATTGTTGTCTCCACTTTCATATCAGCAGGGCGAGAGCATTCCTTGTATTGCGCATGCCGTAGCCATAGAAAAGGAGGGATAAAGGATGCAGTTTTTATGGGCATTTATTGTTGGCGGGTTGATATGTGTCGTGGGACAACTTCTGATGGATGGTGTCAAACTGACTCCTGCACATACGATGAGTACACTTGTTGTGGCTGGTGCGGTTGCGGATGCGTTTGGGCTGTATGATCCACTCGTCAAATTTGCAGGGGCAGGAGCTTCCATCCCCATTACCAGTTTTGGTAACTCCCTCGTGCACGGGGCATTGACGGAACTGGAGAAAGAGGGATGGATCGGTGTCATTACGGGGATATTCGATTTGACCGCGGCGGGTATTTCCTCAGCGATTATCTTTTCTTTTCTCGCGGCATTGGTGGTTCGGCCGAAAGGGTAACAGAGCATGGCAGAGCTAGCCATTATATATGGAATCAGCAGAGGCTTCGGATAACTTCTATCCGAGCCTCTTTTTGTCGTAATCATGCGATAACTGCGGTGAATCTGACGGCTGGAAACAAATTATGAGTTCCTTCGAGTGTACTCGCGCCCTTGGATCATGTACAATAAAAGGAAATCTGTATGCTTTTTTAGGAGGTTAGACCATATGCCTGTGCGCAAAGAGTCGATCCAAATCATATCAGCAGTTCGTTCTAATCTGGAATCATGCATAATGGGGAAATCCTTTGAAATTCAACTTTTGCTCACAGCTTTGCTTGCAGGCGGACACGTTCTGATTGAAGACGTACCAGGAACAGGCAAGACGCAGTTGGTTAAAGCGTTATCGAAATCCATGCGCGGAGAGTACCGCCGCATTCAATGTAATCCTGATATTTTACCAAGTGACATCACGGGGGTATCCGTGTTCCATCCACGTGACGAGCGCTTTTACTTCCGTCCGGGTCCGGTCATGACCAACATTTTGCTGGCAGACGAGATTAACCGGGCAACTACGAAAACGCAGTCCGCTTTGCTGGAAGTCATGGAAGAGCGCAGTGTGACGGTAGATGGCGATACGTATGATCTGCCTCATCCATTTATGCTCTGTGCAACCCAGAATCCAATCGATTTTGAAGGAACGTACACATTGCCGGAAGCGCAATTGGACCGGTTTATGTTGAAAATAAGTCTGGGTTATCCCGACAAGGATATCGAGAAAACGTTGCTGAAGCAGCATCAGTCGGGTCAGCCTGTTGATCGGCTTGAATCCGTAACCCATATGGATCAGATATCAGCCATTCAACAGGAAATCAAGGAAGTATTCATCGGTGATCCGGTCATGGATTATCTGCTTGATGTGGTTCGCAAAACTCGCTCCCACCCATCCGTACTGCTGGGCGCCAGCCCGCGGGCAGCCATTTCATTTATGATGGCCGTGAAGGCTTTTGCCTTTTTGCAGGAACGTGACTACGTGCTTCCGGATGACGTGAAAACGATGGCACCTTATGTCATCTCCCATCGGATCGTGCTGCGTCCCGAATCGAGACTGGACAGCATGAGCTCCGAGGCTGTATTAAAATCCGTACTTCAACAGGTTCGAGTGCCCGTCTCCATGGGGCAATAATTGATGAAGCCGCTTTTGAGTACAGTCAGAAGGGGAATACGCCACCCCCGCGTATGGAGCATCGCGGCGGTGTGGATGTGCTGTTTGGCTTATGTTTTGTTCCAGGGCGGGAAGACCTCCCTGATGCTGCTGTCGATGGTGACTCTGATTTGTATTTACCTTGCGATTGCTGGTTTTAGCGGTGTACGTCGTACTCATGGCGTGCGCAAGCTCTCTTCTGGTCAGGATCATGAAGAGCTGCTGCATGCCGGTGACCAGGTACAGGTGCAGTTAAGTCTGAACATCCCGGGATTTCTGCCACTTCCTTATGTGGTTGTGCGCGAAATGCTGCATCGGCATAACGGCGAATCCTGGTCTTTCAAAGAAAGCCTCATTCCGAGCATGCGAGGGTATGGTGAATTGTCTTTTCAAACCCCGCCGCTGGAGCGGGGAAAGTATGTCTTTTCCGAAACGGAATGTGCCAGCGAGGACATCTTTGGTCTGATCGAGCATCGGGGAACGTTCAAAGCCAAAGGGGAATTCCGGGTGTTGCCGCGCACGGTATTTATCCCGTACTGGCAGCTATATGATCGCAAATCACGGTTATCCGGTCCACAGACGGCCTTGACCCGCTCGCGCAGGGAAACGACCCAGATTAACGGCGTGCGTGACTACGTTTATGGCGACCGACTTTCCCGCATTCACTGGAATGCAACGGCAAAGACGGGAACGTGGAAGTCCAAGGAATTTGAACATGAGTCGGTTCCGAAAACGATTCTGGTGCTGGATGCGCTGTCAGGCAGCTATGAACATGGTGAGGCCTTTGAACTGGCTGTGTCCACGGCTGCCTCGCTGCTGGAGTATGGAACTAGAGAACGAATGGGTATGGGGCTGCTGACACTGTCGGAGAAGACATCATTTTTTGCTCCCAGTGAAAGTCCGATGGAGCGGCAGAAGATGATTCATCATCTGGTAGATATCCAATATAACGGCCAAGAGAATCGGCTGCTGCCCGGTGTTGAGAAGATGTCACGTCAGTTTCCTCAAGGCGCGTATTTTGTAGTGATTTCTCCCCAGAAGGATGAAAAAGTTCTCGAACTGCTCCGATGGGCCGACACACGAGGGATGACCCCTTGTCATATTCTGATTGAACCCACTGATTCCCGCCGGAGTTCCGAGTGGAATGCGATGCTGCGTGGAAGAGGTACAAGATCCTTTACCGTTTCCCATTTGCAGGAGCTTCCAACGGTTATGGGGGGAGGTAGTGTATGAGTACTAAAGGCAAAGAGCTGACAGTGGGGAGAAGATCCTGGTATCATGCGGCTTCGTTACTCTGGATTTTCCTGATTGGCATGCAGTGGATATCATTCACACAGGAATCCTGGTATACCGAGACCACTTCATTGGTGCTGTGGACGCTCGCAGCGGTCAGTATTCTGGAAGTGATTCTGCCTTTCAAAATAATGATACGAACCATAATCAAGGCGGTTGTCCTTGTATATATTTTGCATAAGACATTAATCGATTACACCGTTTATATTCCTTACGGCACGTTAATGGAGCGTACAGAGCAATTTGTGCTGCACCTGGCACCTTACATCTGGTTCTCCCTGTGCGCGTGGGTGATGCTTGAAGCTGCCCTGCGCCTGGTGACTACAACGCGCCGAATTCTCGTTTTTCTGGGCGTTAACATTATCTCGATGGGAATTCTCGACTCCTTTACCCAGTTTCCACTCTGGATTGAAATCGCCTGGGTTATGTTTGCAGGAATGGGATGGCTGGTATGTCAGCACTTCCGTAATTTCCAACTGCAATATCCACAAGGGTGGAAGCGAATTATCCGACATCCCTACAAAATTCTGGCCAACATTGCCATCATATTCTCTTTGATTATCGTAGCCAGTGTGAATATGCCGGAAGTTCCTCCTACCTTGACGGATCCTTATACCGCGTGGCGTAACTACACCGGAAGTTCGGGGAGTCAGACAGGCAACGGCACACTGGACATTCCGACAGCTACCGAGTCAGGGTACAGCAGGGAAGACAACCAGCTTGGCGGAGGGTTTAACTTCGACTATACACCTGTCATGTCTGTCACTACCAATGAGCGCAGTTACTGGCGTGGTGAGACGCGGGCAGAGTATACGGGAACAGGCTGGGATGATCGCGGACGAGGTGCGACAGAGGATGTTGAGGCGGGACAAGCACTGGAGAATGATGAACCCGGAAATGTAACCACCAAGCAAGTCACTCAGAAAGTGACGATGTTGAATGATAACGTGTATCCGATCCTCTTTGGAGCCTATTCCATCTCGAAAGTCACATCTGTCAATGGTGAGGCAAATTCAGACCGGATGTTATGGAATCCAGAGCAGGCAGAACTTCATGTCGTAACAGACCGTCAGCAACCGCAATATCCAAAGACGTATACGATTGTATCGGAAGCGCCAGTTATTGTGGAAGATGAACTTCGTACCAAATCTTTTGATGATCTGTATACGAGCAATCCGGCAGATGATATGTACCTGCAGCTGCCATCCAGATTCCCAGATCGGGTGACGGACCTGGCCACTGAAATTACAGCATCGGCAAATACGCCGTATGAAAAAGTGGCATTACTGCAAAACTATTTACAACAAAATTTTGATTACACAAACAATCCGGATTTATCCCGAAAAGTAAGCAGTGACTTTGTTGAAGGATTTTTGTTTGACATTCGTGAAGGGTATTGTGATTATTTCTCGACTGCACTGGTTATGATGGCGCGCTCCGAAGGGATCCCCGCTCGTTGGGTGAAAGGGTACGCACCTGGACAGCTTTCGCTGAATTCAGACATGCAGGCTCCCCGCCAACCTGGGGCTGAGATCGAGACAACTTACACTGTAACGAATGCAGACGCGCATTCTTGGGCTGAAGTTTATTTTGGCGAGTATGGATGGATTCCGGTTGAAGCGACGCCGGGCTTTGACATGCCGTTGCTCACGGAACAACCGGATGTACAGCCGGTAGATGAGCCTGAAGAACAACCTGAAGAGGAACCGGTAAAAGAGGAAGAGCAGACTCCTGCGCCTGAGCAGGCTTCATCCAGCATCCCGACTTTTGTAATCTGGGTTGCGGGAGCCATCATCGTATTGTGGGTGGCTTATATGTTCTGGCGAAATCGCCTCTCGCTTCGATTCTTCGTGCTTCGTCTGCGGACAGGTGGACCGTTAACCCCTGAACAAAAGGTAGTGGCAGAGACCGAACGCTGGATACGTTATGCGAAGCGCAAAGGATTGACCCGAAGCGGGGATGAGACACTTCGTGAATCGGTAACCCGCTGGAGCCAGCTGAAACCAGCTGCAGCAGCGACATTGCATGAACTCTTAGCGAAGTTTGAACAGACTCGCTATAGTCCAGCGTCTGTAACTGCAGACGATTGGAAGGCCGTCTATCAGACTGCTTCGAAGCTGCGTAAGGAACTTAAAGCGGAACGGGCGTAATGTCGCCCGTCCCGTTTTTCCTTTTTTCCTATACCGTGAGGCGCTGTATGCATTTTCAGGAAAGACGGATTTGTGATATAGTGTGTCGTATGAAACTGAGGTGACTTCTTTGTTTGAAATGTTAATGCCCAAGCTGCGTGTAGACACGGTTTTTGACATTAATCTGGAAGAGCTATACGCTCAAGGCTACCGTGGAATTATAACTGATCTGGACAATACACTCGTTGGGGCGAAAGCTCCTGATGCCACGCCCGAACTGATTGAGTGGTTCGCACGTGTCAAAGAGGCTGGTTTCCAGCTCATGATTGTGTCCAATAACAATTTGAATCGTGTATCCCTGTTTGCGACGCCACTGGATATCCAGTTTGTGCATAGTGCACGCAAACCATCGAATGTTCCGTTTCGTAGAGCAATGAAGATGATGGAGTTAACTCCTGAAAAAACGATTGTGGTAGGCGATCAGATGCTTACAGATGTCTATGGAGGGAATCGACTGGGACTCTATACGGTTCTGGTATTGCCGATCTCCATTGGAGATGAAGGCTTCATGACCCGCTTCAATCGGCGCGTGGAACGGATTGCTCTAACGAGTTTGCGCAAGAAAGGCTTATGGCTTGAGGAGGAAAAGAAGAAATGACAGAACCGCATAACGGCAATATTGCCGTAAGGTGCAGCGGATGCGGAGTGCATCTGCAAACGGAAAACCCGGAATTACCAGGATTCATCCCCGAAAAAGCGTTGGATCGTGAACCCGTCATTTGCCAGCGTTGTTTCCGTATTAAAAATTACAATGAGTCATCATCCGTTACAGTGGATCAGGACGAGTTCTTGGCCCTGCTCAGCAAAATCGGGGATAAGGATGCACTTGTCATCCATATCGTTGATCTGTTTGACTTTGATGGCAGTATCATCTCTGGTTTGCAGCGTTTTGTAGGCAACAATCCGGTATTGCTAGCCGTGAACAAAACGGACTTACTTCCTAAAGTAACCAACTGGAACAAGGTTCGCAACTGGGTGCAAAAACAGGCCAAAGAACAAGGTTTGCGCACCGTGGATGTCGTTCTGTGCAGTGCGAAGCAAAATCAGGGCTTCGACCGACTGCTTGAGCTTGTCGGGACGTATCGCGGAGATCGTGACGTATATGTGGTTGGTGGTACCAATGTGGGCAAATCCACACTGATTAACCGTCTGATTCGTGATTACAGTGATCTCGAGCAGGAACTCACGACATCCCGTTATCCGGGGACGACGCTGGATATGGTTAATATTCCACTCGACGATGGAAAAGCTATTATTGATACACCGGGAATTGTATACCCTTGGCGTTTCAGTGAGATTGTATCCCGTAAAGATCTGGCTGCCATTATGCCAGAAAAACCGCTTAAACCGGCCGTTTATCAATTGAATTCTGGTCAGACGCTGTTCTTCGGCGGCATGGCTCGTTTTGACTTTGTAGAGGGAGATCGTCAGTCCTTCACTTGTTTTATCAGCACTGCGCTTGATATTCACCGGACGAAGCTGGAACGTGCAGACGACTTGTATCGTGACCATCTGGGTGAGTTGCTGTCTCCACCAACACGTGAAGATGCAGCAGATATGCCTGAATGGACCAGACATGAGTTCCGAATCAAACGTGGTAGTCAGTCGGATGTATTCATTTCCGGACTGGGCTGGATTAAGGTTAACGGTGAGAATGGGGCGCTTGTAGCTGTTCATGCTCCAAAAGGTATTCGTGTACTGATCCGCCCATCCTTGATCTAATGTAATTACAGCAGCATTTTCACCAGATCGGAGGCGGAAGTATGTCGGAACAGAAAAAAACAAATCCTTCACTCCCTGTCCTGCTTGGCGTTATGGGTGATCCCATTGCACATTCCAAATCGCCTGCTATGCATAATGCGGCTCTGCAGGCTGCAGGAGTGAATGGAATGTATATGCCACTGCATGTTCGTCCCGAGCAGCTGGAATCAGCCATTCGAGGCATTGTGGCGCTGGGGTATCGTGGTGTGAATGTAACCATTCCGCACAAAGAACAGGTCATGCAGTATCTTGATGTCATTGATGAAAGTGCACGCATGATTGGCGCGGTGAACACCATTGTCAATGAAGAAGGCAAGCTGACAGGGTATAATACGGATGGCATCGGTTATGTGCGTTCCTTGAAGGAAGAAGCTGTTCCTGAACTCGCAGGCAAACGTATCGCTGTACTGGGGGCTGGCGGAGCAGCGAGAGGTGTGATATACGCCCTTGCTTTGGAAAAGCCTGAACAGATTAGTATTCTTAACCGTACTGCCGACAGAGCCGTAGCCCTTGCTTCCGATCTGCGGGCTCATGGACTGGGCGACATCACGGGTAGTGGAATGGAAGAGGCTGCTGCGGTACTGGCTTCGGCTGATATCGTGATTAACACGACAGCAGCAGGCATGCATCCGCATGTAGATGACGTACCTGTTGACCCTGCACTCATTCGAGCAGGTGCAGCAGTAAGCGACCTTATCTACAATCCGCTGGAAACACGCCTGCTTCGCGAGTCAAGGCAGCGTGGATGTACTGTGCATGGTGGTCTTGGTATGTTTATATACCAAGGTGCGGTAGCATTCGAGCACTGGCTCGGCATCCCGGCTCCCGTGGAGACGATGCGGCGAGCTGTGTTAGACAGTTTTTGATATTGTAAAATGAAAACAAGATTACACGATGACTAAGAGTGCAGAACCAATCTGAAGAAACGAAGTGCTCGCCTCAAAGCTTTCTGTAGGAAAGCTGCTTCGGAAGCATAAGCTTTCACCGGATTTCCCCCTTTATAAATGAAATGAAGAAATCTGGGGATAACAGCGATCGTAAGATGGTACTGCAATCGTAGTCACACTGTGTAAACTTTGTTAGTTCGTTTTATGAATGTAAAAATATAATTGAACGGTCAGGCCTAGGGCAGACATTGTGCTGTTGCTAAGGCTTGCTCACCATAAGGAGTATGGAGTATTCATGTTAAACGGTAAACAAAAGCGCTTTTTGCGTTCACAGGCACATCATCTGACCCCTGTATTTCAAATCGGCAAAGGGGGAACGAATGAGCACCTGTTCCGTCACATCGAAGATGCGATTGAGAAGCGCGAATTGATGAAAGTGCAAGTGCTCAACAACAATGACGAGGACAGAAAAGAGATGGCCGAAGAAGTTGCCCGTGAAACGGGTAGTGAGCTTGTACAAGTCATCGGTAACACAATCATCCTGTACAAAGAATCGCGCGATAACAAACAAATCGAACTACCTAGGTAAGGGAGAGTGACGGGGTGAAGATCGGCATCATGGGTGGTACGTTTGATCCGATCCACATGGGGCATCTGCTGGCAGCAGAAGTGGCCAGGGATTCGCATGCACTGGATGAGATCTGGTTCATGCCTTCCCATGTCCCTCCTCATAAACGCGGAGCCGGAGCGTCGGGACAGCAACGTCTCGAAATGACGGAAGCGGCTGTGAAAGAAGTACAGCATTATGAGGTGCTTGGCATCGAGATGGAACTTGGCGGTGTGTCCTATACCATTGATACCATGAAGGAGCTTTGGCGCCGCTATCCGCAGCATGAATTTTATTTCATTGTTGGAGCGGATATGGTGAACTATCTTCCCAAATGGGAACAGATCGAAGAACTCGCCGAACGTTTAACCTTCATCGGTGTGGGGCGACCGGGATTCCAGTTACATCTGGATGACCTGCCAGACGCGTTACAGGATCGGGTATTGTTGGCTGAGATGCCCCTGGTGGACATATCATCCACAGCCGTACGCAGACGTCTTGCCAAAGGTCATTCGGTACGTTTCATGATTCCTGATGAGGTGCACCAATACATTGTAAGGAGCGGTTTATATGGAACTAAGCCGTGACGAACTGATCCGCGCAGTTTCCGGTCAAATGCCAGAGAAGCGTTGGAAACACACGCTGGGTGTCATGGAGTCGGCAGTGTTATTGGCTAAAAAATATGGTGCTGATCCTGTAAAAGCGGATTTGGCAGCCATATTGCATGATGTGGCCAAGTATTGGCCCGTATCCGAGATGGAAGCGGTCATCCGTGACAATGGATTGAACCAAGAACTTTTACAGCATGACAAGCAGCTCTGGCATTCCGAAGTGGGTGCTTTTGTTGCTGAACGTGACTACGGCATCGATGATGCCGAAATTATTAATGCTATTCGTTGGCATACCTCGGGTCGAGTGGGCATGAGCCTGCTGGATAAAGTGGTATGTCTTGCGGATTATATTGAACCCGGAAGGGACTTCCCGGGAGTAAATCATATTCGCGAACAGGCTGAGCTCAGTCTGGAAGAAGGTCTAATTGCCGGTTTTGACTCAACGATCAGCTTGTTGATCTCGCAGCGCCGTGTCATTTACCCTTTGACCATGTTGTCGCGGAATGACTTGATTGCACATTTATAGATTAGATTATGGAGGTTGGTTCATGACAGTATCATCGAAAGAACTTATGAATATGGCGGTTGCTGCCGCTGACGATAAAAAGGCATCTAACATTGTAGCACTGGATCTGATTAACATCTCGCTGGTAGCGGACTATTTTGTTATCTGTCACGGGAATTCCGATACTCAGGTACAGGCGATTGCAACAGAGATTCGTAAACAGGCGCATGCTGCCGGCGTGAACATCAAAGGCATCGAAGGTATGGATTCGGCACGTTGGGTATTGATGGATATGGGTGATGTGGTTGTTCATATCTTCCACCGTGACGAGCGTGAGTATTACAACATTGAACGACTGTGGTCTGATGCCAAAGTGGTGGAAACGGTATGAGTTTGATCGCAGGAACAGTCGTCAACTTGCCGGTTTCACGTGAAGTGTCTCCATTTGGCTACTTTTTGACGACAGGATCGGAAGATGTACTGCTTCACTATACGGAGCTCACACGGGACGTGAAAATTGGAGAAACGCTGGAGGTCTTTCTGTTCTTTGATACGGAAGATCGCCTGGCGGCAACCATGAAAAAACCATATCTCACTCTTGGCGAAATGGCACGTCTGGTTGTGGCTGATATTCACCCACGCCTCGGCTGTTTCCTCGAGATGGGGCTTGGGCGGCAATTGCTACTCCCGATTCGTGAGCTGTCTGAATTGGAAGAGCTGCGTCCCCAGGTGGGCGATGAAGTCTTTGTTATTATGGAACATGACAAGCAGGGACGTTTGCGTGCGAAATTGGCCGGAGAACGTGAGCTTGCACCATTGTCTTTCCATGCGCCAACCTCATGGGTTAATCAATGGGTTGAAGCTACGGTGTACAAGACACTTCAGATGGGTACGTTTGTACTTGTTGAAGGTGGAGTGCTGGGATTTGGAGCCATTGGCATGATCCATTCCTCGGAGCGTAACCGGATGCTGCGTCTGGGTGAAAAGGTAAACTGCCGGGTAACTATGGTCCGTGAAGATGGACGTGTCAATCTGGCAATGTCTCCTCTCAAAGAGGTTGGTCGCAACGAAGATGCAGACAAACTGCTTGCTTTCATGAAAGAGCGCCCTACGGGCGGCATGCCGTATTCGGATGCAACCCCGCCGGACATCATCAAGCAGCGTTTTGGTATCAGTAAATCCGCTTTCAAGCGGGCCTTGGGCAAACTGATGAAGGATGGTCTGGTAACTCAAAAGGAAAACTGGACTTATCTGACAGAGTCTGTACTTCAGGATCAGAACGAGGACAAGTAGACAAACGGGTAGAATGGATCAAGCATACGCTTGAATCCACAAGTAAAGGCAGGGCAAGGCTGGGTGAACTCCGGACGCCCCTGCTTTTTCTTTTGTTCAAAAGAGATTCGAAAATGAAATTGAAAGTGCGGTGCCTGACATGTCTTACCGGAAATTTGCCTATGTGTACGATGAATTAATGGAGGATATGCCTTATCCGGACTGGATAAGGTTTGCGAGAACGGCTTGGGAACGGCATGGCATGCCGAAAAGTGTGGCTGAACTGGGCTGTGGAACCGGCTCAATTACGATCCCACTGGTGAACTCCGGCTTTGAAGTTACAGGTATTGACCTGTCAGCGGACATGCTGTCTGTTGCACGCAGTAAAATGGAGGCCACGCCTCAAGGCCACCGCTTATATCGGGAAGGCAGTGTCCGCTGGGTGCAGCAGGATATGCGGGACTGGAGAGTGCCGGAGCCTGTGGACTCGGTGATATCGTTCTGTGATTGCGTGAATTATCTGCTTGAAAAAGAGGATATCGTTCGTACCTTTCAGCGTACTTACGAGATGCTAAAGCCGGAGGGCACATTCCTGTTCGATGTACATCATCCGAATACCCTTATTCGATACGAAGAGGAGCAACCATTTGTGTTGGACGAACGCTCCGTATCGTATATTTGGACCTGTGATATGGATCATGAACGGTGTGAGATTGAGCATCATCTAAGTATCTTTTCGCGTGTGGCTGAGAGCGGCAAGGATATGTACCAACGGTTTGAAGAGGTTCATGTTCAGCGTGCGTATGATCCGGACTGGATGAAGCTGGAGCTCACGAAGGCTGGCTTCAGAGATGTACGTGTATATGCTGATTTTGAGTGGAAAGAGGCGGGAGAAGGCGCACAGCGTCTATTCTATGTAGCCGTGAAATAGGATTAAGATAAAGAACTGTCCTTATGATGTATAAGGGCAGTTCTTTGTTTATAAGAATGTTTTTTTATATGTAATAAAAGTTATTGCCAGTGGGGTTAAAGGAAGCCATAATAGTTGGATGGAAAACGTTTTCTAATTAGTAGAATCCTGAAAAATTAAATTCTGGGTGGGATGCAGAATGGAAAGTACATACAAAACAAGGCTTACTTCCGAACAATTAGACAGAATTGTGCAGCAGCACTTTAACACAGGTGTCCAAGAATACAAAGAGATGATTGACGGGTGGGCAAACCACGCTTACTTTATTACCAAGAAAGACGGACAGAAGGTTGTACTCAAAATAGCTCCTTCTAATGGCATTAAGCTGATGCGCTGCGAACAGCATGTCATGGTTGCTGAGGTTGAAGCACTACGACTCGCGGCAGAACTTCAGGATGTACCCGTTCCTCGGGTATTGGCCTATGATCCATCGCTCACCCTGGTTCCGGCAGAATATTTTATTATGGAGTACATGCCAGGAACGCCGTATAACAAAGTCAAAGATCAGTACAGTGCAGAAGAGCAGGAATCCATAGAGCAGCAGCTGGGTGCATACAATCGTCGGATCAATGAAATTAAAGGAGAGAAGTTTGGTTACTTTTCTTCAAAGAAATCGCATTATACAACGTGGAAAGAAGCTTTCATGAGCCTAATGGATGATATGCTTGCAGATAGCAAAGCAGCGGGTGTGGAATTTTCGATTCGTTATGAGGAACTGGAGCGTTTGATTCAAGAGAAATCGGATGTGCTGGATGATGTCAAAGAGCCTGTGCTTGTACATTGGGATTTGTGGGATGGGAATGTATTTGTAGAGGCGGGGAAAATCACCGCCATTATCGATTTCGAACGTTCCCTTTGGGCAGATCCTTTAATGGAGCACTATTTCAGTCATTTTAATAATACACCGGGATTCCTCAAAGGATATGGTAGAGCAGTTACAACAGACAGTGAACGAAAAAGAAGAAGTTTATATGATCTGTATTTTGATCTGGCGCTGAGAATCGAGTGTCCATATCGTCAATACGATAACAAGGAACACATTCAGTGGTCGATTGATAATCTAGAAGAAGGAATCAAGCGATTCCAGTCGTCTTAAGGTGTATACTGATGCGTAGCATTGCTTATACTCAACAGACAGTGTAATATTGACTTTAATGCTGCTTTTTTATATAATGTTTCCGATCATATCGTATACATATTTCGATGATAAGGATCAGTAGTGAATCCTGTACATGACAGAGAGCCGGCGCTTGGTGCAAGTCGGTTGACAGTATTTCACGAACTCGCCTTGGAGAAATGCGGTGATTACACCATCTTGCAACCGACTGATTAACACTCGGGTTCAGGAATGGAAATCCGCATCGGTTAACCGCCGTTACAGGTCCAAAGGGAGTGGATGACGAAGCACGATCGTCCGCTAACTAGGGTGGTACCACGGGAATTCAACCTCTCGTCCCTAGCGCTGCAAACGCTACGGGATGCTGAGGTTTTTTTGTTGCAATAAAAGCGAATAACCAGAGGAGGAACAATAGATGAGTGAGAATCAACAGCCGAAACACGGCTATAAGCCACAAGACATGGAGAAAAGTTGGCAGCAATACTGGGATGACAATAAAACGTTTAAAACGGGTGAAGACCCCGCTAAACCGAAGTTTTATGCCTTAGATATGTTTCCGTATCCATCCGGCTCAGGCCTGCACGTAGGTCACCCGGAAGGATATACGGCAACGGATATCGTATCCCGTTTCAAACGTATGCGCGGTTTCAATGTATTGCATCCAATGGGTTGGGACGCTTTCGGCCTGCCTGCTGAGCAGCATGCATTGGATACTGGTGAGCATCCACGGGATATTACATTCCGCAATATTGACAATTTCCGTCGCCAGATCAAATCACTGGGTTTCTCATATGACTGGGATCGGGAGATCAGCACAACAGACCCTGACTATTACAAATGGACGCAATGGATCTTCATCCAGTTGTACAATAAAGGCCTGGCTTATGTAGATGAAGTGCCTGTGAACTGGTGCGAAGCTTTGGGAACGGTACTAGCGAACGAAGAAGTTATCGACGGTAAGAGTGAGCGCGGTGGACATCCGGTCGTTCGTAAACCGATGCGCCAGTGGGTATTGAGAATTACAGAATATGCAGAGCGTTTGCTGGAAGACCTGGAAGAGCTGGACTGGTCGGAAAGTATTAAGGATATGCAGCGCAACTGGATCGGCAAATCGACCGGGGCGGAAGTTACTTTTGCCATTGAGGGTCATGAAGAAGTTATTAAAGTGTTTACGACACGTGCAGATACTTTGTTTGGTGCAAGTTATGCTGTATTGGCACCTGAGCATGAGCTAGTGGAAGTCATTACAACAGCTGAACAGCGTGAAGCAATCAAGGCATATCAGGAACAGGCTGCTCGCAAGAGTGATCTGGAACGTACTGATTTGGCTAAAGACAAAACGGGTGTGTTCACAGGAACTTATGCAATCAATCCGGTAAACGGAGCGAAGGTGCCAATCTGGATCGCCGATTATGTTCTGGCTGGATACGGCACAGGGGCGATCATGGCTGTTCCGGGACATGACGCTCGTGACTGGGAGTTTGCAAAACAGTTTGGTCTGGACATCATCGAGGTTGTACAGGGTGGCGACGTGAGACAAGAAGCGTATTCCGGAGACGGACCGCATGTGAACTCCGATTTCCTGAACGGATTGAACAACGAAGAAGCGATTGCGAAGATGATTGCCTGGTTGGAAGAGAACGGTAAGGGACAAGGCAAGGTAACCTATCGTCTGCGCGATTGGCTGTTCAGCCGTCAGCGTTACTGGGGTGAACCAATCCCGATTCTGCATCTGGAAGACGGAACGATGAAGACGGTGCCGGAAGATCAACTGCCTTTGCTGCTGCCGGATATTGACCAGATCAAACCCTCGGGCACTGGAGAGTCACCACTGGCGAATGTTACGGAATGGGTTAACACCGTAGATCCGGAAACGGGAATGAAAGCACGTCGCGAGACGAACACAATGCCACAATGGGCAGGTAGCTGCTGGTATTACCTGCGCTTTATTGATCCACACAATGACAAGGAACTGATCTCTCAGGAGAAACAGCAGCAATGGCTGCCAGTTGATCTGTATATCGGGGGAGCAGAGCACGCGGTGCTTCACTTGCTGTACGCTCGTTTCTGGCATAAAGTGCTGTATGATCTGGGTGTGGTGCATACCAAAGAGCCGTTCCACAAACTGGTCAACCAAGGGATGATCCTGGGAACCAACAATGAGAAGATGAGTAAATCCCGTGGTAATGTTATTAACCCGGATGAGATCGTCAATGAATTTGGTGCAGATACATTGCGTCTGTATGAAATGTTCATGGGGCCTCTGGAGGCGACAAAACCATGGAACGCTAACGGGGTTGAGGGCATGCACCGCTTCCTGTCACGTGTATGGCGTCTGTTCATCAATGAAGATACAGGTGCAATTAATGACAAGATCACAGCAGATGGTGGAACCGATGAGTTCAAGCGGACTGCACACAAGACAATCAAAAAGGTTACAGAGGATATGGAACATCTGCGTTTCAACACAGCGATCAGCCAGTTGATGATCTTCATCAACGATGCGTACAAAGCAGATACGCTGCCGCGTGAAGCAATGGAGAACTTTGTACAGCTGTTGTCACCGCTGGCACCGCATATGGCAGAGGAGCTGTGGAGCCGTCTCGGTCATGAAGGTGGAATCTCTTACGTAGCTTGGCCTGAGTATGATGAGTCCATGACGGTGGACGCCGAAGTGGAGATTGTTGTTCAAGTGAATGGCAAAATTGTAACCCGTGCTACGATCGCGAAGGATCTGGACGCACAGGGCATGCAGGACTTTACAATGGAACTGGCACCTGTGAAACAGGCACTGGAAGGCAAGACCATTCGCAAGGTCATTGCCGTTCCAGGCAAACTCGTTAATATTGTTGCCGGTTAATCTCACCGGCTTTGAATAGTTCATCCAGCTTCAACAAATCTTCATCATATTTGTCGTGAGTCGTCTGGATCAGACTGTCAAAAACCCCATTCAGACTGACCTTTAGCAGGGCAAGTGCCTGTGCGGTGATGCCGCCAGGGACAGCCACGCGAGCCTGAAGTTCTTGCGGGGTGTATCCTCCTTCGGTGAGCAGCTTGCCTGTTCCCAGGAGCATCTCGCCGGCAAGAGCGCAGGCGTCGGCTCGTTTGATGCCTGTAAGCTTGACGGCACTCTCAATCCATTGCTCCAGAAAGAACGATATGAATGCAGGTCCGCAGCTGGAGAAGTCGGATGTGATCCGGGTGCAGGCTTCATCCACTTGATAGGGTCTGCCGATATGACTGAGCAGCCCTTCCAGCACAGCGCGGTCTTCGGTAGTCATTCGCTCACCGTGAATACACAGGGACGCTCCGCTGCCGACCTGGTGCGTAACGCTGGGGATAACTTTGGAGACTTTGCAAGGAAGTGAAGATTCCAGATGGCGCAGCTGCACGGGACTGGTGATCGAGACGATTATATGATTGGGATTCACGACAGGCAGGATGTCGTCAATGACATGTTTGAATTCAAGTGGCTTCACGCACAAAAAGATGATATTGCTGCGGATGACGGTTTCCCGGTTGCTCTGTGATTCATGCAGACCGGGGTAACGTAGGGATAGCTGCCGTACTTTGGAAGGGGTTCTATTGCTGGCGGCGATCTGCCGTGGCTCAAGTGCACCGGATTGAATCAAGGCATAGATCAGCAGGCTGCCCATGCTGCCGGTTCCGATAAATCCAACCTTCATTGTTCAGGCCTCCTTTCATGCTTTACGGTAATGGCGCAGTTCTTTCCCTCTAGTGTATGCGTCAGGACCTGCTTCACATGACATGAAAATTGTACAGCTTGGTTTACCAGGCAAATCCAACGGTTCGGAAGCACCGCCCGTGTTCAGAATAGATTTTTTTGAATCCAGGGAGAGGTGTGGAAGAAAATGAGATGGAACAAGGGGATGACCATTGCTGCGGCGGTGGTCGGATGTATTCTGATATTATGGTCGGGCAAAAGTGAACAGCCGCCTTCGGGCTGGGAACCTATGCAGCTCGCCACCGAGAAGCCGACGATAGAGCAGGAAACCCCTGCTGTACAGTCGGCTACTTTGGTTCAGGAACAAACGAAGGCTTCCGATGCAGAACAGAGATCGTCAACAACAGAGGCCCCAGTAGAGACTAATCTGGTTGATGCCGCAGCAGGGAAAGTGTCTGATCAGACAGTTGCAGTTAAGCAAACGGATACTCCTACTGATGGGACACAAACGAAATCCGAGGCAGCGGTTGTTTCACCAGACAATAACCAAGCTTTGGTAAGCAATGAAGCTGTCGACAATGGCAAAATTGATGTCAATACAGCTCCGGCAGCGAAGCTTATGGACCTTCCTGGAATTGGGGAGAAAAAGGCGCAAGCCATTATTGATTATCGTAATTCCCATGGTCCTTTTACCAAAGTCAGCGATCTGACCAAGGTGAAAGGAATCGGAATGAAGATGCTGGAGAAAATGGCTCCTTATGTACAGATCAGGTAATCACGCAATATTAAATATTAGGATATAAGTTGAATTGGAAATGACATAAGAACGATGTATGGGTTCAACTTTCATCATGTGGGAGGGAAACGGTTATGAGCACAGCAGACGTACGCAAAGACTGGGATACGTATTTCATGGACATCGCATATATGGTCTCTACCCGTTCCCGCTGTTCACGCCGCCATGTTGGCGCCGTACTTGTTCAGGGGAAGAAACTGCTTGGAACAGCCTATAACGGTGCGCCCATGGGGGTTCCGGACTGCTCTGAAGCAGGATGCATGATCTCGGAAGAATATGAGCTGGTGGTAACCGACGGTCAGGAGGAAATGGTTAAAAAGCAACGCTGTATTCGTACTATTCATGCGGAGCAGAATTTGCTTTTGTTCACCGATCGAATTGACCGTGAAGGCTCTTCTGTATATGTCACGGATGAACCTTGCTGGACTTGCTCTAATATGCTCGCGAATAGCGGTATTACAGAAATCGTGTTTCATCGCCCGTATCCCAAGGACACAGGCAAGGTAACAAATATGATGAAGCAAAAAGGTATTACGTTTCGTAAGCTGGAAAATTACCAGCCTCCGCGGGAGACGATGATGACAGTAAGTGACTAGAACCAATATAATATTCAAATTTGCGGGGAAGAACCTCCGGTTGCTGTATCAGCTGCCGGGGGTTTTTCTGCGTTCATACGGGTGACACAAAGGAGGGGAAGAAAATGAAAGGTAGACCTTTACTCGTATTTACCGTCTGCTGGTTATGCGGTAGTGGGATGGCATGTGTATTATCGGGTTGGTCCTTGATCGTGGGAATGATCGGAGCATTCGTTTGTCTGCCTCTTTTACTACGATGGATTGATATACGCGGTTGGTCCATCTTGTTACTGATTGGAGCACTCGTTGGCGGTGCTGTGCACTGGGAATGGAATGATGCGCGGAATCGGAGTAGTCTGCCCGATATCACACATACGACAGCCGAGGATTTGGACGGTTATGCAGCTACACTCGAAGGAACCCTTATGTCGGATGTACGCATAGATGGGGATCGGGCTGATTTTGAAATGCAGGTCACGTCGATGCTTCCACTATCCGATGCATCCTCGGCGCCAGCGTCGGAAGCGCGAACTGCGCCTAACGTGAGAGAACGTCTAATGGTCCAAGTTCGCCTGGCTGAGGAAGAAGAACAGCAAGTAGCAGCAGGGTGGAAGCGAGGAGATACGATCACGTTGACGGGTGCGCTTGCGCTTCCCAGCGAAGCTAGAAATTTTGGTGGGTTTGACTATCGAAATTACTTAAGGACTCTTCATATCCATTGGTTGTTTAAAGTGAAGGGTGCCAGCTCGGTAACCACCGTTCCGCCGGAAGGGCTGGGGGAACTCAATATCCTCCGGTGGAATGACATCGTCAGGCATAAACTTGGCGCAGCGGTAGAACAGATATTTCCCGAACCTCATGCGGGGTATATGAAAGGCCTGATTATTGGGATGGCTAATGATATCGATCCGGATACATATGGACAATTTTCACAGCTTGGTTTAACTCATATATTGGCGATCTCCGGAACACATGTCGCGGTGTATGTGGCATCGCTGCTTCTCCTTTTATCATGGCTTAGGTTAACCCGAGAAACCTCGCTCACCATTGTGTTGCTGCTAATACCTGCATATGTACTGTTGTCTGGCGGTTCGCCATCAGTCATTCGTGCGGGTATCATGTCGATGATTGGTTTGTATATGGCGCGGCGCGGGCTTGCGAGGGATGGATTGCAGATGATCAGTGCAGCAGCGTTGTTGATGATGTGGTGGAACCCGTATTTTTTACTGAGCGTGAGCTTTCAGCTATCTTTTCTTGTAACGGCTGGACTGATGATTTACATGCCACTGATTAATCGGATATTTAGCAGTTGGCCCAAGGGCCTTGCAGCAACAGCTTCTGTGACGGTAACAGCACAGCTCATTTCTTTTCCGGTCACGATTCTGTATTTCAACCAGTTTTCACTGCTTTCATTTGTCGCAAACTTCCTGCTTGTATCTTTGATCAGTGCCATTGTACTTCCTCTTGGAACGGTTGCCCTGATTTTATCGTTCATTTGGATACCTCTGGCTAAACCATTGGCGTGGATTGCTATTATGTTGAACAAATTGACCTTTGTAAGTGTGGAGTGGATGAACAGTTTGCCTGGATTTGTGCTGATCTGGGCTACCCCATCGCTACTGTGGATAACAGCATATTATGCCGTTCTCTATGCGCTTCTGCGGGTCCTTCATCGTGGTCGAGGTGACCAGCCTGTAGTTCAGGGCACAGAAGAGGATACGGCTCCGCTGGATCGCCGATTTGTTGGGGGAACGCCTAAAGCGGCTCTAGGATTGTCTGGGTTGTCTAATGTATCATCACAAGGATTAAACAAAGGTGGACGTGAGGCTAGCCCGGGTTCGATGACAACATTAAGTGCAAGTATTGCCTGGCCGGAATATACCAGTGCATTTGCTGCGCGTGGGGCGGGTTTTTACTCTGGTGAACGGATGAACGTCTTCCACAAATGGATGTGTGCGCTGCTGGCTCTCAGCTTTGTGGTGGGATTATGGTGGGCATACCAGACACCGCAGCCTGCGGGGACAGGAGTGGTGCAGTTTTTGGATATCGGACAAGGGGACAGTACACTTATTACAACACCTGAAGGCAAACATATTTTGGTCGATGGTGGAGGTACGGTCCAGTTCGGGAAGTCTGAACAATCCTGGAAGACACGGCGTGATCCATACGAAGTAGGGGCCAAGGTGGTCGTTCCTTTATTGAAAAAGCGGGGCATTCATCGGCTGGACGCCGTAATCGTAACCCATGCCGATCAGGATCATGCTGGTGGATTACAGGCCGTGCTCGAACAGATTCCAGTGGAACGATTCATGTTCAATGGGACAACCAGCGGTACAGCCAATTTCGAGAAATTGCTGGATACCGTTATAGACAAGCAGATTCCGTTATATGCCATTCGCCAAGGGATGTCCTACGCTCCGGATGGGGAGACCAGACTACATTTTATATATCCGGATCTGGAGAAAGCGATGGATACAGAAGAAAGATTGCCCTTCTCGGAACATCAGAATCATGATTCGGTTGTCTTTATGCTGGAAATGGCAGGTGCCTCATTATTGTTCACAGGAGACATGGATGCTGCAGCGGAGCAGGATCTGCTCTATATGATTCAAGATGGATCGCTCTCAGCCTCGTTTGGACAGTACGATGCGGATGCTACGTTAGTAGATGTTACTATTCAGGAGATGTTTACACGTCATTTGGGGGAGAATCATGAGGTTCCTGTTACCATAGACGTATTAAAAGTTGCACACCACGGTAGCAAAACATCGTCAACGGAAGCTTGGTTACAGTACTGGAATGCATCTGCATCCGTGATATCTGCTGGGGCCAACAATACATATGGACATCCCAATCCTGGGGTGCTTGAACGTCTTGTAAATTCGGGTACAGAGATCTATCGAACAGATCAAATGGGGGAGATTCAGATGAAGATCAAAGATGGGAAGATTGATGTGCGCTACAAGTTGACGATGGATGATTCATGAATTTCTGTGGGAGTTGGCTAAAATGGATTACTCTCTTGCTTTTGAAATACCAACTATTAAGCTAATTATAGTCGCACTGAATAAGTTAATCGTGTGATCGATTTGATCCCAAGTTTTATGGCGTATCATCATATTATATACAATAAATAATAGACTACAGAGTAGAAAAAATCCCAGGAAGTACTTTAAAAAGATTTTCAAATTCATTTAATCTGCCTCATATCTGCATAGAAATTTTGTTGCGCCGTTGTGAGTTCTAGTTCGTCTTTGCGACTTGAATTACTATTAAATAGTGTCCAGTTTTCCGTTAGTTGTCTGATTTCGCTCCTCTACGTGCCTATATTTTCTATTTTAAGTTATAAAATGGGATTGATTATGCTGTTTATGTGAAATTAATGTAAAATTTCGTGAAAGATACGTAATACTTCTGTGTTCATCATGTTCGCTCAATAAAGATAAAATCTATACAGTCCCAATCTACAACTGGTTGTCATTTATTAATTTTTTGTATGAAGTACATCATTTGCTCGAAGAATGAAACCAAAAGCCCGCTTTCCGGTATACTCCTCGGGGAGAATGCCGGAAAGCGGGCTAATCTTGGAATGACTTATAACAACGAATTATTCAACGCCATCTTTGAAGTGTTTACTCCAATGTTTGTCGCCTTTGTGCAACAGATCTTCTACGGTTTTCTCAAGCGTCAGCAAGAGCTGTGCTCGTACATCAAGCACGGTTTCTCTGTACAAGCGTTCTTCCGATCCGACGATTTTATCGCCGTATAATGCCTGTGCAGCGGTGTATTTCCGATGTTCCTCAACCAGGGTATCAATAGACTGCAAAGCATGTTCCACAAAATGGGATATGCTTTGATATTCTTTGGGCATTTGTTCTTTTAACGCTTGAATTTTTGCAAGAGCTGGCATGCTCATCACCTCGTGTTATGAATGTAAATTTACAATACACTGTTTTCATGAAAATTACATTAAAACGAGCTTAAATTTGTAGAAAATTTGAACTTTTTTATTTTCAATGCTATAAGTGTTGTTAGCTATAATGTATGCCATTGTAATAAAATTGAGTCGTGTAAGTACTGGAATGACTTTTGAGCTGGCTTGATGACTCGTTATGCAATTTCTGTTATTCTAAGAGAAGATTTCAGCGGCCCCAATACATAAGCCGTTATTTTGTTATGGCAATAAAAAAAATACTTAACTTTGCAACAATTTTATTGATGGTCACGTCTGTAAGGTTGCAGGGAGAGGGGGATCCTTTGTGGTAGAGCCGGAACTCATCAGAGCCGCTCAATCGGGCGATCGCGACGCTCTAATTACCCTATTGCGGGACATTGAACAGCATGTTTATCGGACCGCATATTACATTCTAAATAATGAACAAGACGCTTTGGATGCTGCTCAGGAAGCGTTGATCCGAATTTACACCAAGATTAATTCATATGAGGAAAAGGCCCAGTTTAAGACATGGGTTCAGCGCATCGTCACGAATATCTGTATTGACAAATTCAGAAGAACCAAGCCCTCCGTCTCCATTGACGAGCATGATATGGTTTTTCAGGACAATCAGGATGTGGAATTCGAAGTGATGTCCACATATGTGGCAAAGGATATTCAGGATGCCATTAACAAGCTGCCTGAGCATCATCGTACCGTTATTGTTCTAAGATATTTGCAGGACTTATCCTATAACGAAATTGCGGATTGCCTCGATCTTCCGTTGAATACGGTTAAATCTTATTTATTTAGAGCCAGACAGCAATTACAGAATCTACTACAGGAGTATCAGAAAGGTGGTGTGACAGGATGAAATGCGAAGAGGTGGTGGAATGGATGCACCGGTATCTGGATCATGATCTGGGCGAGGCGGAAACTGCGCAGATGCTACAGCATGTGGCCCAATGCGCGGAGTGCGCCGAAAATTTTAGTTTGCTCAGAGCTCTCTCCAGAGAACTGGAAGATTTGCCGCAGGTAACCCCGAGATTCAGTCTGGTTGATGCCATTATGCCGCAACTGGATGCAATCGACGAAGCGAAAAGGGAACAAAGCAGTACAATACAGGAAATGAGTCCTGTCCCTGCTGCATTTGAGAATTTACAGCGTTCAAGTGAGCGGAAACCGAAGCAAAAATGGTTGAATTCTATGGCGGGCCGGATGTCCATGGGCGCAGCAGCAGCCGCTGTTGTACTGGGCGTTGCCATTTTTGGATATCAGCCAGAGAAGATTGAAAATGCAGAAATGATAATGAGCACGGGCAGTACCCAAGAAGGCGGGAATGAGGATCAAAATCCTCTGAGCAGAGAGATCAACAATGAAGATTCTTCTTCCTCACTACAGAGCGATAACAGTGTGTGGGTCGATAGTTCGGAAAGTCAGCCATCCGCTGAAGATAAACAAGCTCAAGAGGTTGGTCCTGAAGAAAATGGTTCAGAGAAGGTGCAGGAACCAGAATTGAAGGAAGAGCAACCTTCTAAACAGCCGGATACTGGGTCAGAATTGAACAAGAGTGATGCAACGAAAAACGCCCCTTCCAGTTCCAATTCTGCTGATAGTACCAAGAGTGCAGATCAGCAAAAAAGTCAGGATTCAGGAGCTGCTACCGGACCTTCGGCAGGTTCTACTGAGAGTGGAGCAACGGAGCCTGAAAATGGGGATGCACAATCATTCACTACTTCTCAGGATATGCCTGATGTTAAGGTAGAAGAGCCGACGGAGGGCGTGACGAGTCCTGATTCCGAGACAGGCATGGATGCAGCGGGAGGAAATAAGGGATTGGCTGCCACGGATTCAGGTGCACTTGCCACGAAGACTCCAAAAGAATGGAAGTCACCCGATGGCTCCTATCTGGTCATGCTACTCGGCGATCAGATCAGCATTTACTCTAAACCTGCCGCTGACCCGGATGTGCTTAATCTGGTCGAGCAACGTAGTGTGGAGGGTACACTAAAATCTGCGAGCTGGTCCAAGGATAGCACCGTATTCAATTACGAGACAGATCAAGATGGGACAACAGTGAAGAAATCGTTTAATGTGTCCACTGGTTCAAGCGGGACCTCTGGTAAATAGGCTGTAAATTATACGTTTGGCCTTAAGACTTGCCGAACATTTCTGTTGTATCAAGAATATATTGAAAGTAACAACAACGTCCTATCTCAGTTGGCATAACTGACGTCGTATGACCGCGCACCAGCTTTTTCTAGAATTGTTGGTGTCAGCGTTTATATAGATGTAGGACAGGGGGCCTTCATCCGTTAACCGGATGTAAGGCCCCTTTGTTGTCTGTCACGATTTCTGGTAGGATAAGAGGGATAAGGGGGCACCGTGATGGATGTAAAGAGTGCGACAAAGGCAATACGTAATGGAGAAACGGCTCCGGTATATGTGCTGTACGGAACGGAGAAGTACCAGATACAGCAATTTACGGATATGTTAAAACAACAGGTAATTGAAGAAGAGCACCGAGAATTTGCGATCATTCCATATGATCTCTCTGAGACACCTGTGGAGGTGGTCATTGAAGAAGCGGAGACGGTTCCTTTTCTTGTTCCACGTAAACTCATTATCGTTCGCGATGCTAATTTGTTTACAGCAGGCAAGGATTCCAAAATTGATCACCAGATTGATCGGCTGCTTACATATATGGACAATCCGGCAGATTATAGTACTATTGTGTTTCTGGCCCAAGGGGATAAGCTGGATGAGCGTAAAAAACTAGTCAAGGCAGCCAAGAAGCAAGCTGTTGCCCTTGCGTTCGCTCCGCTAAGTGGTGAAGAGCTGCTGGGTTGGATTGTAAAGCTGGCGAAGCAACGGGATGTATCTTTTGAGACTGGAGCGGCTGACACGCTTGTGAGTTATGCAGGAACAGGCTTGCAGACGTTATCTGCGGAAGTGGACAAGTTGTGTTTGTTCGCTGGTAACGGAGGCACGATTAAACGCGCGGATATCGAATCACTGGTGGCGCGAAGTACCGAGCAGAATGTGTTTGCGTTGGTGGAGGAGCTTGCTAACTTGAGATTAGAGAAGGCTTTGGGTCTTTTTTATGAGTTGCTGAAGCAGCGTGAAGAACCGATCAAAATTGCAGCGTTGATTGCCCGTCAATTCCGAATTATGATCCAGGTAAAAGAGTTAGGGCAGCAGAGTTACTCCCAACAGCAGATTGCCAGCCAGCTTGGTCTGCATCCGTATGCTGTCAAAATTGCTGGTGAACAGGCTCGCAAGTTTCAGGCAGAACGTTTGAGGCTAATACTGAGTCATCTCAGTGAACTGGATTATCAGATGAAGACCGGGGCAGTGGATAAAGTGCTCGGACTGGAGCTTTTCTTGTTAAGGCTCGGTGCTTAAAATTAGATATAACTGTAACACAAAGCGGCCTCTATTCCGTTGATGGTGAGATCATCGGAATAGAGGCCGCCCCGTTTGAATGAGTGCTTATAGAATCAGATACTAAAAAATCCTGAAAGCTCGTGCTGTTCAGGATTTTTCCATTAGATCGTATAAGTAACGCTTCTTACGCTTGTGCGGAAAGAGCGTTCAGTTTTTTCGCCAAGCGAGACTTTTTGCGGGCTGCAGCATTTTTATGAACCAGACCTTTAGTTACAGCCTTGTCCAGCTTTTTGGAAGCAGCTTGAATCGCAGCTTTTGCAGTATCAACTTCGTTACTTACCAGAGCAGCATCAGCAGCTTTAACAGCTGTACGGAGTGCAGATTTCTGGGAAGCGTTGAGTGCGCGGCGCTTGTCGCTCGTTTTTACGCGTTTAACAGCGGATTTGATGTTTGGCATTACATTCACCTCCTGTAAGGCATTTGCATGAATACAAACGTTTCACAACTTAAAATATTCTAGCACGCTGGCATGCAAATTGCAACAGATTTTCCTATGATGTTCGATGGTGCTGCATAAAGCACACCATTTTCCCACACAATATGCTCAAATGCGGTAAGGGAGGCAGGGACAGATGACACTGGATTTGCAAAATTATGCAGTTCGTACCGACTTGGCAATTGACTCTAAGGAGATGGCTCAGGGGGGGCAGAAACAGACGATTCCCGGGCTGCGGGAGGATGTGGATGAGAAAGACGGTATCAAAATCACACGTATTGATGTGCTTGATGATGCAGCAGCTACAGCAATTGGGCGTGTAAAGGGGCACTATGTCACTTTGGAGGTTCCATCGCTTCGTAACGGGGATACCGATCTTCAGGAGCGGGTGGCGGCAGAATTCACGCGAGAGATGGAAGATTTTTTGGCCAAAGCGGGAATTAACAAGACTTCCAAGGTGCTGATTGTGGGTTTGGGCAACCTGAACGTCACGCCTGATTCACTTGGTCCGCTGGTAGTGGAGAATCTGATGGTTACCCGTCAGTATTTTGAGCTGGTTCCGGATCAGGTTGCACCCGGTTATCGAGAAGTCAGTGCTATTGCGCCAGGTGTGCTGGGGACAACGGGTATAGAATCCAGTGACATCGTACAAGCGATCGTGGATCGAACGAAACCAGATGCAATCATTGCGATTGATGCGCTGGCTTCACGCTCCCTCGAACGTGTTAATACAACGATTCAAGTGGCAGACATCGGCATTCATCCTGGCTCAGGAATTGGGAACAAGCGACGTGGACTGACACGTGAAATATTGGGTGTTCCCTGCATTGCCATCGGTGTACCTACCGTATGTTATGCGTCGACCATCGTGAATAACGTCATCGAAATGATGCGTACTCATTTTCGGCAGGAGACCGACCAAACGAAACAGATTATGGGCATGCTGGACGATATTGGCGAAAATGACCGTCTCAGTTTGGTAAAAGAGGTACTGGAGCCACTAGGCCATGATCTGATCGTTACCCCCAAAGAAATCGACGAATTTGTCGAAGATATTGCCAATATTATTGCAACAGGTCTAAATGCAGCGCTCCATGATGCGGTAAATGCTGAGAATGTAGCTGCCTACACCCATTAATTAACATTTGAAATTTAAATGCTTGAGACTCCTGTGAAGAAGGTCCGAATCTATCGGACTTTCTTTTTTTGTGCAATCTTCTTTTTCCTGTTCTATCAAATCTGGCAGGCTCATAGAGTTGAAGTATAAGCGTTGTCCAGCAGGGAAGGAGACAGAAGCAATGAACAAAATATTGGCCTGGAATATTGGTAAATGGAAAAAGAGATGTTTGCACGTGCTGGCCATGGGCCGTACGTTGTTGTTGCTTATGATCATATCTGCTTTGTTTTTTGTTGTACTCGGTCTAGGGGGCATGGCAGAGAAGCGTTTGAATAGCTCACCCGTTTCTTCTATGAAAGGGTTTGCGGGAGCCGTATCAAGCAGCTTTTTTGTGGACATGCTCGGCATGGAAATGCCGCATCTAACTCAGAAGGAACAAGCCTCTGCATTTTCTGGTGAAAATCTGACTTCATTTGTGTTCCAACTGCTGACGAATGTGAATCCGCAAGACCCCAAAAGCCTGATCGCTAGAGAAATGCCTGGCATGGGTTCCAATCAACCCGTACTGCTGCGACCGGGCTCGGGAAATGAAAAAGCTGAAGCTCCAGAAGATTATCAGCCGGGTCCTGGACTCATTGATACGGCATCGGCAGGCGGAGGGAAATCAGGTGGAGAGCAGCATATCCCACCAGGTCAGGATAACCCCGATCCATCTGATCCGCAGAATCCGGGTGATGGTGAAGTAAAGGGTGATCCCCCACCGAAGAGTGGCGGTAAAGATGAACCGAGCAAACCAACGACAGGAAAAAAAGCGATTCTTGTCTACCATTCCCATCCACGTGAAGGATACAATCCTCTCTTGGGCACAAAGAGTGACAATCCTTCTTCTGGTAAATCGACGGGCAATGTTTTTCAAGTGGGAACCTACTTATCCGACAGTTTGGAGAAGCTGGGGATTGGGGTGGAGCATGCACAGGAAGATTATCCGACCAAGGTGAAGGATTATAACTGGAATTATTCCTATAAATACTCTCGTCAGACGGTGAAAACTGCACTCGCTCAAAATGACGATCTTACGTATCTCATCGATATCCACCGTGACTCACAACGTCATAACAAAACAACAACGACCATTAATAATCTGGGTTATGCCAAAGTATATTTTATTATAGGACATGAAAATCCAAACTGGCAGCAGAATGAGGCCTTTGCGGCCAAAATTCATAAGAAGCTGGAAGCGAAATATCCAGGGGTATCTCGGGGCGTATGGGGCAAGGACGGCGGCGGGGCCAACAATGGTGAATACAACCAGACGCTTTCTCCCAACAGCATATTGATTGAGATTGGCGGCATCGACAATACAGCTGCTGAACTGGAGCGGACATCCAAAGTACTCGCCGACATGATTGCAGAGGTGTACTGGAATGATCAGAAGGTGGACAAAGCTAGTGCGGAAAAGACATCACAAGGTGGCTAGTATTCCTGATATGGAAGAATAGAAGAATTGAAGATATAACAGGAGGCGAGGAATGTGTCCAGATTCGGCAAAAGATTGTTTTCCATCTGTTTATTAATGTTGCTGGGTGTGCTGTTTGGAATGCAGCTGGCAGGCAGCAACTTTAATAGGGGCGATGATTCGACTGGCAACCCTGCAGTGGTGAAAACTGAGCCGGCGGCACCGGCTGCCGAGTCTGTTCCGATCGCGGCGGTACAACAGGAGGTCAAAGAACCCCCAGCCGTACCTGTTCTGTCACCGAGTCAAGTGCTTGGCGCAGAGCAGAGCAAAGCACCGGTCGACGTGCTGGCTGACAAAACGGCAGGTCTTCTTCAAAATCTGTCCCATAACGGAATGAAGTGGGTAGTATCCTTATTTAGCGGAGTCGCTGAATAAAAGGTTATGAAATATAGGCAAAATATACCCTTGGGAGTTCGCAATTGTGACGATAATTATAAAGTTGGGGCAACGCGGGATTGATGCACCCTGCATCAACTGTTATAATGATGTGATTGACACTAGGCTGTTTCTGGGGGTAAGGAATGACTGACATTCGGGCAAGACAACGTAAAATTCGTAACTTTTCAATTATTGCACATATAGATCACGGCAAATCAACACTTGCGGACCGGATCTTGGAGCACACAGGTGCGCTCACGTCACGTGAAATGCAGGAACAGGTTCTCGATAAAATGGACCTTGAACGCGAACGTGGAATAACGATCAAGCTACAAGCAGTAGCCTTGACTTACAAAGCGGATGACGGTGAAGAGTATTTATTGAATCTGATTGATACACCAGGACACGTAGACTTCACGTATGAAGTATCACGCAGTCTTGCTGCATGTGAAGGTGCTCTGCTGGTTGTGGATGCGGCTCAGGGTATTGAAGCCCAAACACTTGCCAACGTGTATCTGGCGTTGGATAACAATCTTGAAATTTTACCGGTTATCAACAAAATTGACCTTCCGAGCGCTGATCCTGAACGGGTGAAGCAGGAAGTGGAAGATGTTATTGGTTTGGACACAAGTAATGCGGTTTTGGCTTCGGCCAAATCAGGAATCGGAATCAAAGAAATTTTGGAGCAAGTGGTGAAAAGTGTTCCGGCACCAACTGGTGATCCTGACCAGCCTTTGAAAGCGCTGATTTTTGACTCGCACTACGACCCGTACAAAGGTGTAATCGTATATGTGCGTGTTGTTGACGGCAAAATCAAATCCGGTTCTAAAATCAAAATGATGGCAACAGGTAAATCATTTGAAGTCATTGAAGTTGGAGCGTTCAAACCTCGTATGACCATCGTGGACGAGCTGAACGTCGGGGATGTTGGATTTATTGTTGCCGGTATTCGGCATGTAGGCGATACACAAGTCGGGGATACGGTAACGGATGCCAAAAATCCAACACCGGAACCTTTGCCGGGTTATCGTAAAATTAACCCAATGGTATATTGTGGTCTCTATCCGATTGAAACATCGGACTATGTTGATCTGCGTGAAGCGTTGGAGAAATTGCAGTTGAACGATGCGTCTCTGAGCTTTGAACCGGAAACATCCAGTGCACTCGGTTTTGGATTCCGTTGCGGATTCCTTGGACTGCTTCACATGGACGTTATCCAGGAGCGGATCGAGCGGGAGTTTAATATTCCGTTGATCACAACGGCACCAAGTGTAATCTATCACGTCACCTTAACGAATGGTGAAGTGATGAAAATCGACAACCCATCCAACTATCCTGAGGTGGGACGGATTGATTACGTCGAGGAACCATATGTCAAGGCAGACATTATCGTACCGAATGATTATGTAGGTACCATTATGGAGCTGTGTCAGAATAAACGTGGTGAATATGTGAATATGGAATATCTGGACACAACACGGGTTACCATTACCTATGAGATTCCGTTGTCCGAGATTGTATATGACTTCTTCGACCAGCTGAAATCCGGTACCAAAGGATATGCATCCCTTGATTATGAGCTGTCCGGTTACCGTCAGTCCAATCTGGCGAAAATGGATATTGTACTCAATGGCGAACAGGTGGATGCTCTGTCCTTCATCGTTCACCGTGACCGTGCCTATAACCGTGGACGCATTGTCTGTGAGAAACTGCGCGAGCTGATTCCACGGCAAATGTTCGAGGTGCCAATTCAGGCATCTGTAGGTACCAAAGTTGTAGCTCGTGAAACGGTAAAAGCAATGCGTAAAAACGTACTTGCGAAGTGTTATGGCGGTGACATCTCTCGGAAACGGAAACTGCTTGAGAAGCAGAAGGAAGGTAAGAAGCGGATGAAGCAGGTTGGTAACGTAGAGGTGCCGCAAGAAGCATTCATGGCGGTGCTGAAAATTGATGATTAAGAACGCAATCTCTGAGTACATCAAATTTTGTGTATCGGAGAATGCGTTTAAAAAGACGTTTGCTTGCAAACGTCACGTGAACCCTTTCGGTACATCAATAATTTGTGTATGAAAGGATGAACGGATTTTTGAGGTACAGCACAGAATGTGTGTATTCAAATTAGATTAATAATTCATTTTTGGGTACAACACTGAGTGTGTGTATCAAAATTGAATTGCAAGACGTTTGCTTGCAAACTTAGGCACAACACAGAATAACCAATAAACCAAGCTGAAAGGGAAGCCGGATGGCTTTCCTTTTTTCAAATAGAGGGGGACTCGCCATGACATTGGCAGCACACAGCCGGAAAACAGGTGCACCCCAAGCGGTGTATCTTCACATTCCCTTTTGCACAAATAAATGTTTCTACTGCGATTTTAACTCTTATGTATTGAAGGACCAGCCTGTTATGCAGTACCTTGAAGCGCTGGAACGGGAGATGGAACACACGGTTAAAGCGAATCCGCCAGGAGAAATCAAAACCATATTTGTGGGCGGCGGTACGCCGACTGCACTGAAACCGGACGAAATGGCCGTATTCCTAAAGTCCGTTAAGACCTATTTCCCCAATTGGGCAGATGATATTGAGTTTTCAATGGAAGCTAACCCGGGCACCACCGATGCGGAGAAACTCGCAGTTATGAAAGAAGGCGGAGTGAACCGCGTCAGCTTTGGGGTACAGGCTTTTCAAAATGATCTGCTGACAGGTATTGGCCGGATTCATAATACAGATGATGTATACCGCAGTTTGGAGAATGCCCGAGCAGCTGGATTGCATAACTTGTCCATTGATCTCATGTTTGGTTTGCCAAACCAAACCGTCGAGATGCTGAACGAGAGTATTGATAAAGCGCTGGAACTGGATCTGCCGCATTACTCCATATACAGCCTGAAGGTGGAAGAGAATACTCTTTTCCATACGTTGTATCAGAAGAACCAGCTACCGCTTCCTCATGAAGACGATGAGTTGCAAATGTATCTTCTATTAATGAAGCGTATGAAAGAAGCAGGTTACGGACAATACGAGATCAGTAACTTTGCCAAACCCGGCTTCGAGAGCCGTCACAATATCACGTACTGGCGTAATGAGGACTATTACGGTCTGGGTGCAGGTGCACATGGATATGTAGGCCGCGAACGCCATATGAATATAAAAGGTATAAACCCGTATGTTGAAGCTTCCAAAGGAGGTCTGCCGCGTCTCGATCATTTTGAGATCAGCCGCGCCGAGGCAATGGAAGATTATCTGATGGTTGGATTGAGAATGCTGGAAGGTGCTTCATCCTCACGGTTTAGCGATCAGTTCGGGGAGCCTATGGAGGAAGTGTTTGCGAAGCCTTTGGGCAAAATGCTGAATGCAGGACTGCTGGAGAAGACGCCAGACGGCTTCCGGCTTAGTGAACAGGGCATCCTGTTCGGAAATGACGTTTTCGCCGAGTTTATCGGGTCTATATCGCTGAATTCGTAGCTTGAAATTCTATACGCTCTGTTGTATATTTATTCATATTGATTTTACAGAGCGTGTAATTTATACAACTACGAAGTCAGCTTTCCTCTGGAAAGCTTCTTATAGGAGGAGAGCTGGATGTCGGCCATATGCAGAAAAGCCGTACCGGAAGATGTTGAACCATTATTTGAAATGATTAAGGGCTATGCAGAGCGTGGGATCATGCTTCCGCGTTCACGGGAAGTACTGCAACGGCAGCTGGAGCACTTTGTTGTAGCAGAAGTGAATGGTCAGGTTGTAGGCTGTGGATCTCTCTGCCGTTTGGGAAATGATCTGGTGGAAGTCAGATCGCTCGGCATCTCCGAAGGTCACAAAGGCATGGGCATTGGCTCACTGCTGCTGGACCGGCTGGTAGAGGAAGCGGAGAAACAGCAAATTCCCAAGGTCATGGCGTTGACATATGAGGTGTCCTTTTTTCTCAAAAACGGTTTTGCCGTTGTGAACAAGGAAATTTTTCCGGAAAAAGTATGGACCGACTGTGTTCATTGCAGCAAGCAGGATTGCTGTGATGAGATTGCTGTATTGAAAGAGTTGAATATTTCAGCCTGATAAATGAATGAACCGTATGGAATTGAGCCGAGTATACTCTATCTCACCTGCGGTTCTTTTTAATTCATGAGATGTACAGTAAAGTTGTTATGTCTTGGAGACATTGGTCTATACTATAAATAGATGAGCGTACTCATCAAACTGACTTGACAATGCTCACGTCATTTTGGTATTTTTGTATTACCGCTTAGCACTCATCTAACCGGAGTGCTAACGACATGGGACAGTACAGTCAGAAGGAGGGAATACTCACCATGTTAACAGAGCGTCAACGAATGATTCTGAACGCTATAGTGGATGACTATATCCGTTCAGCTGAGCCCGTAGGGTCCCGGAGCATTTCCAAAAGGGGAGATGTTGGATACAGTCCGGCGACGATCCGTAATGAAATGGCGGACCTTGAAGATATGGGCTTTCTGGAACAGCCGCATACATCGGCTGGTCGCATACCTTCGCACAAAGGCTATCGATATTATGTCGATCATTTGGTTCCCTGGAATCAGGTGGAGCCGCAAGAGCTGGACGACCTGAAATCATTTTTCGCAGAAAAGCTGAACGTGATGGAACAAGTTATTCAGCATGCCTCAGTCATTTTGTCACATATGACGAATTATACTTCGATCCTGCTTGGACCGGAAGTTTTCCACACGTCACTTCGTCATTTTCAACTGCTTCCGCTTAATGAAAGCGAGGCTGTAGCCATCATCGTAACGAACACGGGTCAGGTAGAGAACAAGACAGTTCAGATTCCACCTGAAATTTCGGTAGCGGAGATGGAGAATGTAGTTCGTTTATTAAACAGCAAGCTGGTCGGCGTGCCGATTTACAAATTAAAGTCTCGTCTCTACACCGAGCTTGGGCAAGAGATGGAACGGCATATTACACGTTATGAGGAAGTCATGCAGGTGCTGAACAGTGCCTTTGACAACGAGCATGATAATCGTCTGTTCCTTAGTGGTGCCACCAATATGTTGACCCAGCCTGAGTTTAAAGATATTGAAAAGGTAAAAGATATTCTTGACCTGCTGGATGAGACACCAACACTCATGAAATTGATGATGCCCGTGCAGGGTGGATCTGGTATTCAGGTGCGAATAGGCACCGAGAATGATCATGAAGCCTTCGCCAATTGCAGCCTGATAACGGCATCCTATTCATTGGATGGAGAGGCTTTGGGCTCCATCGGAATTTTGGGGCCTACGCGAATGGATTACGCACGTGTCATTCATATTTTAAATACATTATCCCGTGATTTGACGGCCATGCTAACGCATCGCTTCAAATAAGGGAATGAACCATTTCATTCTTATAAGGAGGTGAACATCTTGAAAGAGGAGCAATCATTCGCAGCAGAAGAACAGGAACAGCAAGCAACTACAGCAGCGGAGCAGGAGCCTGTCAACGAAGCCGGAGCTGCAGAAGCGCAGGCGGAAGAGATGACAGATCAGGAGCAAGATGAGATCGCACGTTTGAAGGCGGAAGCTGAGGAACATCAACAGCGTTTTGTCCGTGCGCAAGCTGATTTTGATAACTTCCGTCGTCGTACACAAAAAGAAAAAGAAGAACTGGCGAAATACGCTTCGATGAAGCTGGTCACCGAACTGGTGCCGGTCATTGATAACTTCGAGCGTGCCATGGCTACTGTACCGGAAGGTGCTGAAGTCGAGTCCTTCTCCAAAGGTATCCAAATGATCTTCCGTCAGCTGGAAACTGTGCTGAACAATGAAGGTCTGACGTCAATGGATACGGTAGGACAACCGTTTAATCCCGAATTCCACCAGGCGATTATGTCCGTGGAGAGCGACGAGTATGAAGAAGGTACCGTTGTCGAGGAAGTCCAAAAAGGCTATATGCTGAAGGATAAAGTACTTCGTCCGGCTATGGTTAAAGTTAGCTCATAATTTCTATTAAAGAATGAAATGAGTTCACTCTTGATTGTACGATGCCACCGAAGTTTAATATAAAGGTTAGTACACACATAGAGCACGATTAGGAACAACAAATACAAATAAGGATCAATCTGATCCATTTTAAATTGTCGAGGGAGGAAATTTTCCGATGAGCAAAGTAATCGGTATTGACTTAGGAACAACAAACTCATGTGTAGCGGTTATGGAAGGCGGCGAGGCTGTCGTTATTCCAAATCCGGAAGGCGCACGTACAACCCCATCCGTAGTGGGTTTCAAAAAAGATGGAGAACGCGTTGTCGGTGAAACGGCTAAACGTCAAGCGATCACGAATCCGGATCGTACGATCATCTCGATCAAACGTCATATGGGTACATCCCACAAAGAAACAATCGATAGCAAAGACTACTCACCACAAGAGATTTCTGCAATCATCCTGCAAAAACTGAAATCCGATGCTGAAGCTTATCTGGGTCAAACGGTAACTCAAGCGGTTATCACAGTACCAGCTTACTTCAATGACAGCCAGCGTCAAGCAACAAAGGATGCAGGGAAAATCGCAGGTCTGGAAGTTCTGCGTATCGTCAACGAGCCAACAGCAGCAGCTTTGGCATACGGTATGGAGAAATCCGAAGACCAAACGATTCTCGTATATGACTTGGGTGGCGGTACATTCGACGTATCCATCCTTGAACTGGGTGACGGCTTCTTCGAAGTTAAAGCAACTAGTGGTGATAACCAACTGGGTGGCGATGACTTTGACCAAGTGATCATTGATTATCTCGTAAGTGAGTTCAAAAAAGATCAAGGCATTGACTTGAGTAAAGATAAAGCAGCGGTTCAACGTTTGAAAGATGCAGCGGAAAAAGCGAAAAAAGAACTTTCCGGCGTATTGACTACAACTATTTCTCTGCCGTTCATTACTGTGGCTGAT
The DNA here is from genome assembly GCF_900101205.1 of Paenibacillus sp. OK060. Classification (NCBI taxonomy): domain Bacteria; kingdom Bacillati; phylum Bacillota; class Bacilli; order Caryophanales; family Paenibacillaceae; genus Paenibacillus; species Paenibacillus sp. OK060. Next base: position 152,455 of record NZ_FNFR01000005.1, on the reverse strand, counting down.
GGCGTTCCTCAACATTTGGAGTTGAACCTTAGCCGCGCTAAATTCGAAGAAATCTCTGCTGGTCTGGTTGAGCGTACGCTTGAACCAACTCGTCGTGCACTGAGCGATGCTGGAATGACAGCTAACGATATCGACAAAATCGTCTTGGTTGGTGGTTCCACACGTATTCCTGCAGTACAGGAAGCAATCAAAAAACTTACAGGTAAAGACCCTCACAAAGGTGTTAACCCGGATGAAGTTGTAGCTTTGGGTGCTGCTGTACAAGCGGGCGTACTGACAGGTGACGTGAAAGACGTTGTATTGCTTGACGTAACTCCATTGTCCCTGGGTATTGAAACTGCGGGTGGCGTATTCACTAAAATGATCGAGCGCAACACAACGATCCCTACAAGCAAATCCCAAGTGTTCTCCACTTATGCAGACAACCAACCAAGCGTTGAGATTCATGTTCTGCAAGGGGAGCGTGAGATGGCAGCGGGTAACAAATCCCTCGGTCGCTTCATGCTGGGAGATATTCCTCCAGCTCCACGTGGCGTTCCACAAATCGAAGTTAGCTTCGATATTGATGCTAACGGTATTGTTAACGTATCTGCAACAGACAAAGGTACTAACAAAACTCAAAAAATCACCATCACTTCTTCTAGCGGTCTGAGCGATGCTGAAGTTGAACAAATGATGAAAGATGCTGAGTTGCATGCTGAAGAAGACAAAAAACGCAAAGAACTCGTTGAAGCGAAAAACAGCGCAGATCAACTGATCTACTCTGTTGACAAAACGATCAAAGATCTTGGCGAAAAAGCGGACGCTGGTGAAGTTGAAAAAGCGAATGCTGCAAAAGAAAAACTGCAAGGCGTTCTGGCTTCCGACAATCTGGAAGACATCAAAGCCGCTACAGAAGAATTGACAGAGATCGTTCAACAACTGTCCGTAAAACTGTATGAGCAAGCACAAGCTCAAGAGCAAGCAGCTCAAGGTGCTGAAGAGCAACAAGGTTCTGCAAAACGTGACAACGTCGTAGACGCTGATTACGAAGTTGTGGATGAAGATAAAAAACAAAACTAATTCACGATTTCTAGTGAATTAATCATCGGTGACGTTCGGATCGAAGGGAAAGTCATAGCCGGGGCTCCCGTGCTTTGGCTTTCCTTTTGTCACGATGTGCGATATGGTGAATGATATGGGGGTGGAAGAGTGGCTGAAAAACGTGATTATTATGAGGTACTCGGCGTCGGCAAAAATGCCAGCGACGAGGAAATCAAAAAGGCATACCGCAAGCTTGCCCGTCAGTATCACCCTGACGTAAACAAGGCTGCTGACGCGGAAGCCAAGTTTAAGGAAGTTAAAGAAGCTTATGATGTGGTCAGTGACGGCCAGAAGCGGGCGCAGTATGATCAATACGGTCATATTGATCCAAATCAGGGCGGATTCGGCGGCGGTGGCGATTTTGGCGGCGGCGGCTTTGGCGACATCTTCGATATGTTCTTTGGCGGTGGCGGTGGACGACGTGATCCAAATGCTCCGCAACGGGGAAACGATCTGCAATACACCATGACGATTGAGTTCAAGGAAGCGGTATTTGGTAAGGAAACTGACATTACCATTCCTCGTACCGAAGGCTGTGATACTTGTCATGGCTCAGGTGCGAAACCGGGAACCAAACCAGAAACCTGTTCCGTCTGCCAAGGTAGTGGTCAACAGGAAGTGGTTCAAAATACACCGTTTGGCCGTATGGTCAACCGTCGTGCTTGTTCGAACTGTAATGGTTCGGGACAAATTATCAAGGAAAAATGTACTACGTGCAGCGGCAGCGGTAAAGTACGTAAACAACGCAAAATTCATGTTCGCATTCCAGCGGGTGTAGATGATGGAGCTCAATTGCGTATGACTGGTGAAGGTGAAGGTGGTCTGCGCGGAGGACCAGCAGGAGATCTGTATATTGTCATCCGTGTGAAATCACATGATTTCTTCGAGCGTGAAGGCGATGATATCTATTGCGAAATTCCGCTTACCTTCGCTCAGGCAGCATTGGGAGATGAGATTGAAATTCCGACGCTGTCCGAGAAAGTGAAGCTGAAAGTACCTGCCGGTACACAGACAGGAACGTATTTCCGTCTCAAAGGCAAAGGCGTACCACGCCTGCGCGGTATGGGGCAAGGGGATCAGCATGTGAAAGTCGTTGTAGTTACGCCTAGCAAGCTGAATGACGAGCAGAAAGATCTGCTTCGCCAAATTGCTGCGCTGGATGGAGAACAAACTCATGAGCATGAGCAATCCTTCTTTGACCGGGTGAAACGGGCCTTCCGTGGAGACTGAGTCTTAATCATTAATTTAAAAAAGGACACCACAGCGGTTTTTCCGCAGGGTGTCCTTTTTTGCATAATATGGGCACGCTTGCGGAAAGATACCAGACATGAGCATTCAGTGGTTTACTGATGTGCCGAAACTAGGGAAGCAGGTGAACCGGATGACCGAAAAAAATATTTTGGCTTATTTCCATAGCCCGGAGCAAGCGGAAGGGGCAGCCAAAAAACTGGAGGCATTACGAGTGGAAGACCTGTCTATCAATCGATTCAGTCGTTACGCGGGTGTCGGGCCAAGTGGAGCATCCTATACGCCGGGTGTTTCCGGCAGTTTTTCTTCCTGGGTACCAGGTGCTCTAGGCACAAATGCCAGCGCGGGAATCATGGCTGCAGCAGATCCTTCTGCGAGCGGTATGAGCGATGGCGGACAAGAGGGTCCGACAGGCAGAGATGTACTACTAACCGTCGTCGTTGACGAGGCAGTACATCACCGTGCCCTATCCATTATCGAACAAGCCGGCGGTATGATTTAGTTTCACCAAATCTATATAAGATGGACAGAGCATTACACTTTAACGGAGATTGTAGAACCAATCTGAAGAAGCGAAGCGTTCGCCTGAAAGCTTTCGTAAGAAAGCTACTTCGGAAGCATACGCTATCACCGGATTTCTCCCTTTAAGAAGGGAGATGAAGAAATCTGGGGATAACAGCGATCGGAGGATGGTACTACAGTCGGAGTGGTACAGTGTAACAAGTATTAGTTCATTTTATATAGATACCTATTTTGAAGGAGGAGCATAACGATGGCAGAACATGAACGTCCAGGCAAGATTTTAACGAAAACGGAAAAGATGAAGCGGATGCAGTCCGCCAAAAATGAGGATGTGGAATTCAGTGCCGAAGCTGCGGATCATGAAGATATAGAGGCTTTGCGCCGCAGTGAAGCGGCCGATCGTCGTCAGGGTCGGGAGATTCATGACTGAAGATCGCTCTGCAGTGATTATCGAAGCGGTGTTTACGAGCTGGTCCGAGGCTGAATCTGCACGCAGAGCTCTGGAATTGCTGCACCCAAACCAGTTGAGTATCGAGAGTCTGAATGACTCATCGTCTTCAGTGGATCTGGAAGCGCCTGAGAGCACAGATAATTCGACTATGGCTGTGATTGGGGGATTCAGTGGTGAGCTGAATGTACTTTCCCTCATTAGCGATGAGACCGAGGTGTTGTCGGGTGGACAAGTGTATGACGATCCGGATGCTGGCTCTGAAGGCAGGTCCAAGCAAGAAATCTTGCTGACCGTATCCGTATCCAGTGACTCTCTCCCGCAAGCTGCAGAGATGATTACGCAGAACGGTGGACGCTTTTGCTAACAAGTTAATCGAGTTTAGTCATAATTAAAACAGGGTATTCGAGCAGTCAGGCTGCGGGTATCCTGTTTTTGTTGTTTCTTTACTGCCGCGGTTTTGTACTCCTGCTCGCTTGTGTAGTACAATAGTTGGGATGCTTGAAAAATGAGGAGGAAAAACGAAGTATGTTATGGCATGAACTAACAATACATACCACAGAAGAAGCTGTGGAGATGATTTCGAATTTTTTACATGAAGCGGGTGCTGGAGGGGTCTCGATTGAAGAGTCCGGTACTTTAAATAAAAAACGGGATACGACGTATGGCGAATTGTACGAGTCTCCTTTGAATGATATTCCTGAAGGCTTTGCGGTCATTAAAGGATACTTCTCCGAAGGTACGGACATGGACGCATTGCAATCTGAAGTGAGTCCACGCATTGCGCAGCTTTCCGAATTCGATATCCAAACGGGGGAGGTTCGTTTTGAGACTCGAACAGTGGATGAAAATGACTGGGCAAACGCCTGGAAACAATATTTCAAGCCAGTACGTGTCTCGGAACGTCTAACCATTAAACCGACATGGGAAGAGTATACGCCGGAAAGCCCAAATGAGAAAATTATTGAGCTTGATCCAGGCATGGCGTTTGGTACGGGAACACATCCAACCACTTCGCTTTGTCTACGTACACTGGAATCGGTCATTCAGGGTGGCGAGGAAGTCATCGACGTAGGTACAGGCTCTGGCATCTTGGCCATTGGAGCTGTTCATCTCGGTGCAAAACATGTGCTTGCGCTTGACCTCGATCCGGTTGCGGTAGCAAGTGCCAAAGAAAATGTAGAACTGAATGGGCTGGCACAACAAATTACGGTGAAAGAGAGTGATTTGCTGTCTGTTCTGGGCAGTCAGGACCCTGCGCTGGGCGTGAAGCTTCCGGTGAAAGTTATTGTTGCCAATATTTTGGCCGAAATTATTATGCTATTTGTGGATGATGTCTATCATGCGCTTGAGTCTGGCGGTGTTTATATTACTTCAGGCATTTGGAAAAATAAAGAGCAGCTTGTCCATGATGCGCTCGTTGCTTCCGGCTTCGAAATAAGTTCGGTTCATCGCGATGAGGACTGGATCGCGTTTGTGGCCAGAAAGAGGTAACCGATGGATTTAAACTCGTTTTTTCGTTATCCACTGGATCAACTTCCGTTTTTCCTGTTGACGATCCTGATTGCTTTTACGGTCCATGAATTCTCTCATGCCTATTTTGCCAACAAATTCGGTGATCCAACAGCCAAGCTGCTAGGCCGGGTTACCCTCAATCCGGTCGTACACTTTGACTTGTTTGGGGTGCTATTGCTCGTTATTGCTGGCTTCGGTTGGGCACGACCCGTTCCAGTTAATCGGGCGAACTTTGACAAACCAAGATTGATGGGTGTTATCGTCTCTGCAGCAGGGCCACTAAGCAATCTGCTGCTTGCGATTATCGGTACAATTATTTACGCTTCATTGGTTGGTTCGGGAGCGCTGGGGAGTATAGAAAATGAGCGATTGCTCACAGCGATATCCATGTTTTTCTCTATTTTTAACCTGACGAACTTTTTCTTGTTTCTGTTTAACCTTATACCGTTGCCACCCCTGGATGGTTATCGGATTCTTGAAGACGTATTGCCACCATCTATCAGTCGCAAGCTGCAAGGAGTGGAGCAATGGTCGATTTTTATCTTCCTGCTGATTTTGGTTATACCTCCGCTGCAAAATGTGACGATTCAACCGTTGTATGAGTTTGCACAAACGATGTATGTGGATCTGGCAAAACTAATCATTGAATTATATCGATAAGCAACACGTACCTCTAGGGCTGAAATACTGGTCAGATAGACATAAAAGTTGTATGATCATCTGTGGCGATTGGATTCACGCCTGCCATCAGGCGGGGTGAATTCCAGTCATAACAGGACAGAATGGGTGGATAGACGAATGCAGCGTTATTTTGTATCTGCAGAACAGTTTAATGAACATTCCGTAGTCATCACGGGTGATGATGCGCGCCATATCGGCAAAGTGATGCGTGGTAAACCTGGAGATAAACTGATTGTCAGTGACGGAAACTCCAAAGAAGCTTTGGTGGAGATTGAAAGCATCGAAGCCCAGCAAGTAACAGCGAATATTGTGGAACCTCTCGAAATGGACCATGAAGCACGGATACGTGTAACCGTGGCTCAGAGCTTGCCAAAAGGCGATAAGATGGAGACGGTCATCCAAAGATGTACAGAGATCGGAGCAGTTTCCTTTGTTCCTTTCCTGTCTGAGCGTACGATTGTGCAATATGATGCCAAGAAAGAAGGCAAACGGTTGGAGCGGTGGCGGAAAATCGCCAAGGAAGCCGCTGAACAAAGCCATCGGAACCGCATTCCATCCGTCGAGCAGCCACTTTCCTGGAAAGGGCTGCTATCTTCTTTTGAGGGCTACAGTCTGGTATGTTATTGTTATGAAAAGGAAAACGGCAAGCAATTAAGAGACGCATTGAAGCCGTTTGTGGAGCAGCTTGCACCTGGTGCGAGTGCTGAAGTGTTGATCGTTGTTGGACCTGAGGGTGGATTCTCGGAGAGGGAAACGATTGAAGCCGATCAGGCGGGTGCTGTATCCGTTGGACTGGGCAAACGCATCTTGCGGGCCGAGACAGCTGGAATGGCGGCGCTAACTTGCGTCTTATATGAATCCGGAGAAATGGGGGGAATGTAATTATGCCATCCGTGGCGTTTTACACCTTAGGCTGCAAAGTTAATTTTTATGATACAGAGGCGATTTGGCAATTGTTCAAAAACGAAGGATACGATCAGGTAGACTTTAACGAACAGACAGCGGATGTATACTTGATTAATACTTGTACAGTAACCAATACCGGCGACAAAAAGAGCCGCCAGATTATCCGTCGTGCCATTCGGCGCAACCCGGATGCGATTGTAGCCGTTACAGGCTGTTATGCGCAAACTTCTCCGGCAGAGATTTTGGACATCCCTGGTGTGGATCTTGTTATCGGTACACAGGATCGGGACAAAATTTTGCCATATGTCAATGAAATTCAGGAATCACGTCAGCCCGTCAATGCTGTGCGCAACATCATGAAAACGCGGGTATTTGAAGAGATGGACGTACCGGATTTTGCCGATCGTACCCGTGCATTTCTGAAAATTCAGGATGGCTGCAATAACTTCTGTACGTTCTGCATTATTCCGTGGTCACGTGGACTTTCCCGTAGCCGGGAAGCAAATAGCATCATCCAACAGGCTCATCAACTGGTGCACGCCGGGTACAAGGAAATTGTCCTGACAGGCATTCATACTGGTGGATACGGGGATGACATGGAGAATTACGATCTGACGGATCTCCTATGGGACTTGGACAAAGTTGAAGGCCTGGAGCGTATTCGGATCAGTTCGATCGAAGCCAGTCAGATTGATGATCGGATGCTGGATGTGATCAAACGTTCAGACAAACTCGTACGCCACTTCCACATTCCGCTGCAAGCGGGCGATGATACCGTACTGAAACGTATGCGCCGTAAATATACGACCGAAGAGTTTTACAATAAAATGCTTCGCATTCGGGAAGCGATGCCGGATGTAGCGATCACAACTGACGTTATTGTTGGGTTCCCGGGTGAGACGGATGAGATGTTCCGTAATGGCTACGAGTTGATGAAAAAAATTGGTTTTTCCGAAATGCACGTATTCCCATATTCCAAGCGTACCGGAACACCGGCAGCACGTATGGAAGATCAGGTGGATGAAGAAGTCAAAAATGCACGCGTGCATGAACTGATTGATCTATCCGAGCAAATGCAACTGGCATACGCCAAGCAGTTTGTGGGACAAGTACTGGATGTCATTCCTGAAGGTGAAGCCAAGGGCCGTGAAGGCAGTGGTAAACTGCACGGTTACAGTGACAACTACATTCAGCTGGTCTTTGATGGTTCGATGGATATGGTCGGCAAGGTATGCCGTGTCAAAGTGACCGAAGCGGGTGTGAATGAAAGCCAGGCTACGCTGGTTCGTGTGTTGGAAGAAAATCTCAAGTCCGCAGCGATGTAATCGAGGCGTCAGAAACAAGGATTTCATTTCCTTGGGGAGCGTACCCGTGGAGATGAGGTCCTTCTTTTTCCAAAAAAAAGATGAAGACAATTCCGTAATGGGGGAGAGCAACATGAACAGAAAAGAAATTTCGGCAGGCGGAGTCGTCTACCGCACGGGAGAAGATGGAAAGCTTCAAATTCAACTGATTGTAGATCGCTACGGCAAAACGACTCTCGCCAAGGGCAAAATGGAAGATGGAGAAACGGTGGAACAGACCGCACTGCGTGAGATTCTGGAAGAGACAGGCATGGTCGGCCGAATAGTAGAACCCGTCGATATCATTTCCTATACGTATCAGCATGCAGAGTTTGGTCCGGTGGACAAGGAAGTTCATTATTATCTCGTTGAAGCGGAAAGCGGCGACCTGCAGCCTCAGATTGAAGAAATCAAAGGTGTGGATTGGTACGCTCCGGAAGAAGCTTGGTCTAGACAGCAGCATAGTGGATACGATAATAACGATGACATTTTACGAGTGGCGCTGAACAAATTAGGCATTAACGTATAGCTGTTTTCTATTGAATGACGTAACGCTACTGTTTGTTGAGAGCGTTTTGAGCATCAGGCCACGGGTGACTTCGCCACTGGGGTGGAGACCGGTGGTTTTTTGTGCCAAATTGGCAAGTAACAGAACGGCAAGGCAAGCAGTGAACTGGTGACGTTAAAAAGGGTCTGGGCATGCGCAATCTGTGCCCCGTTTTCCGCTGATAGCCAGGCCGAGGCTGCATGCAGCTGGCCGATCAGCGGCATAAATAGCAGCGCCCCCGCAATGTTTAATACGACATGGGAGGCTGCGACAAATTTGCCTGCGGATGCTCCTCCAGCGGCTGCAATCACGGCGGTGATACAGGTCCCTACGTTTGACCCAATCACAATGGCGATGCCGATCTCCACAGGCAGTACTCCTGTGGCTGCAAGCGTAATGGCCATGCTGATGACAGCTGCGCTGCTATGAATGAGGGCCGTCAGGCAGGCACCTGCCAGAAAGCCCCACCACAAGCTGTCTGCTGAGCGATCCAGAAACCACTGGAATACGCCCATACTTCGCAGGGGTACGGCAATGGATTGCATTACTTGAATGCCTGTCATGACGAGGGCAAATCCAGCGGACGCGAGAAAGCTGTATTGCACGGTAGACAGCGTCCGACGCGTGCGTTCAGGAGCGAACTGATTTCGTTCACCAAGCACAACAAAGACGGCCCAGCCTGTCAGAGACAAGGCAAGCAGAGGCAGGGAAACCCGTCCGATCTGCAGTCCGACCAGCTCGGTGGTCAGGCACGTCCCGATGTTGGTACCGAGAATAATACCAAGTGTGCGTCCGTAGGTAATTAATCTGGCGTTCGCCAGTCCAATAGTGAGTACGGTGACGGCGGTACTGCTTTGCAGCAGGGCAGTAGCGCCTGCGCTAAAAGCCATGCCTTTCCAGGGAGCAGAGGTAGCTCGGCCCAGCCATCCAGCCAGCATGGGCCCGGCCATCCGCTGTAAGGCTGTTTCCATCAGCTTCATCCCGCCAAAAAAGATAAGAAGCCCATATAATAGGGGCAGCACAACATCTCTGAACATGAGTTAACATCATTCCTTCCGTGCATATCCTTATTCTCATCCTATGAGTAAATAAGGACAACCATGACAGGCTAACGGAATTCTGGATTCAACAGCGTTTGAAAGACCTATAAGTTTCCTTAACGGTCACCCAAATTACCACCACAATTCAAAAGATACGGAGACTCTGCAAACGTAGCGAAGGGGATGGAATTGGAACTGTAGAAGCGAAGCGTGCGCCTTTATCCCCGGATTTTCCCTTTCGAGAAGGGAATCAGAAAAATCTGGGGATAAACAGTGATTGAAAGTCCGATTCATCTCAGAAGAGGATACCAAAATTACCGCACCCCTATTCAAAAGATACGGAGATTCTGCAAACGCAGCGGAGGGGATGGAATTGGAACTGAAGAAGCGAAGCGTGCGCCTTTATCTCCGGATTTTCCCTTTCAAGAAAGGGAATCAGAAAAATCTGGGGATAACAGCGATCGAAGTCCAATCCATCACCGCAGCGGTCTCTCTTGCACCAAGCCTATCTTTTCAACTAACTATGAAAGAAGTGGATCTATCTTGCCATCAGTTACACTGGAACGCAGCCGCAAAAAGCGGCTTGAACATGCACATCCATGGATATATAACAATGAAATTGCCTCTGTTGAAGGAAACCCCGAGCCGGGAGATCTGGTCAACGTATTGAATCACCAAGGTCGCTATCTTGCGACGGGATACTATAATCCTGCATCTCAAATCACAGTTCGAGTCGTGGCCTATCAACCTTTGGAGTTTAAACAGATGGACACCGCGTTTTTTGCAGCGCGTTTCCGCGATTGCTTGCGCCACCGGGAGCGTTTTATCCAGGATGGAGAGGCATACCGTCTCGTTTATGGGGAAGCTGATTTCCTGCCAGGACTGATCGTTGACCGTTTTGGCAGCATCCTTGTTGTTCAATTGCTCACACTGGGCATGGACCGTTGCCGCGAAGCGATCGTACAAGCTCTAATTGAAGTGATGCAGCCGGAAGGCATCTATGAACGCAGTGATGTGTCCATTCGTGAACTGGAAGGCTTGGAGCAGACGAAAGGACCATTGTATGGGGATTGCCCGCGTCATGTCACGGTAACGGAGAATGGATTGCTCATTAAAGTGGATATCGTAGAAGGCCAGAAGACAGGGTACTTCTTTGACCAGCGAGAGAATCGTGCAGCCATCGAACCACTTATGAAGGGTTGGGGTTACAAGAGTGGCATTACGCTCCAACAGACCGAGCAGGATGGTACGCAGCAGTTGCTTCCTGTGAATAAAAGTGGCAAGGTTGTGACGTTCCCTTATTGGGATGGGGCTACTGTGCTGGAATGTTTCTCACACACAGGCAGCTTCACATTGAACGCCTGCAAATATGGAGCCAAAAAAGTAACATGTCTTGATATCTCAGAGCATGCGATTGAAAGTGCACGTACTAACGTAGAGCTGAACGGTTTCACTGACCGGGTCGAATTTGTCGTTGCGGATGCATTTCAATACTTGCGTGAGCAGGTGAAAGGCCTCGATGAGCGTAACGTACGTGCGCGTGCTGGCGAACAGAAAGTGGATACGTCCAAAGCGCTTGCAGCCAGTGGTAAAACATTTGATGTGGTTATCCTCGATCCGCCAGCCTTTGCCAAAACGAAATCAGCAGTTAAAGGCGCATGCCGTGGATATAAGGATATCAATCTGCAAGGAATGAAGCTGGTGAATGAGGGCGGGTATCTGGTAACGGCAAGCTGTTCATATCACATGCGTCCGGATCTCTTCCTGGAAACCATTGCGGATGCAGCCGAAGATGCAGGCAAAGTACTGCGTCTGATCGACTGGAAAGCAGCCGGTAAGGATCACCCGCAAATTCTGGGCGTAGACGAAGGTCATTACCTGAAATTTGCCATCTTCGAAGTGCGCAGCAAAAAGAATTAATCGAGCGATTTCCATTTAAGTCGAACATACATTTACGCAAAGAGTCCACAGTTTTCATAAGCTGCGGGCTTTTTGCTATGCTCGTGCATATGATCTCTGGAATTGCCGGATAGTGGCAAACGTATGTTCCGAACCAAGTCAGATATGTTATACTGGGAATTAAAATCTGTTCGTGATGGTTTGGAGGATTAAACATGTCCGTAAGCTTTGTTATTGGCCGGGCAGGCAGCGGCAAGAGTACGCTGATTACCCGGGAAATCACATCCCTGCTACAAAAGGAACCGCAAGGTAAACCACTGATTCTGCTGGTCCCGGAACAGAGTTCGTTTCGAACCGAACAGTCACTGGTTTCTTCAGGTGCTATAAAAGGTACCATGCGTGCTGAAGTGCTTGGTTTTCGCCGATTGGCCTATCGGGTAATGCAGGAGGCAGGTGGTTCTGCACGTATTCCCATTGGAGCTGAAGGTAAAAAAATGCTGCTCTACAAAGTGCTCCAGCGTCGTAAGGAAGAATTGAAGCTGTTTGCAGCATCAGGCAGTCAGCTGGGATTTATCGGAGACTTGAATGATCTATACAGTGAGTTTAAACGTTATGAACTTGACCCCACTTCACTGGAAGAAGGACTTTCCGCATGGAATACTTCCTCTTCTGCACCGATTCTGGGAGACAAGCTGCATGACTTGCTTCTTATATACCGTGATTATGAAAAGGAATTAACCGAACTATATATCGATGATGAAGACACGTTGACTGAACTAACAGAGCGGTTGCCGGAGAGCACGCTGCTGCAAGATGCACAGATCTGGATCGATGGATTTCAGGGATTTACCCCGCAGGAAATGAGTGTCATTGGAAGATTGATGCTGCAAGCTTCTTCCGTCACAATTGCATTGACGTTGGATCGTGCTTACGACCACGGCGCACTTCCAGGAGAACTGGAGCTGTTCCATCCCACAGCGAGTGCATATGCACGTCTTAAAGGCATGGCTGAGGATCTGGGTGTTCTTAATGAGACAACCGTGCTTCAACTGGAAGTTTTGCCAAGATATGAAGGCAGTCCTGGACTGGCGCATTTGGAGGCTGGCTTTGATCGTAGAGTCCGCTGGAAGAGTGAGGGGCGTGATGCGGGTGTCCGACTTTACGCCGCTGAGAACCGCCGGGCTGAGATGGAAGGAGCACTTCGTGAGATGCGTCGTCTGGCGCAAGATGAAGGTGCGCGTTATGGAGATATGGCAGTGCTCGTTCGTCAGTTGGATACATATGCCGACATTGCTGAGCCTCTATTCAGGGATTATGGCGTGCCTGTCTTTCTGGATCGGAGAAGAAATGAACTACATCATCCATTATCGGAATTTATTCGTTCAGCACTCGATATCGTTCGCCGTCGCTGGCGTTATGAGGATGTATTTCGCTGTGTGAAAACGGATCTGCTGCTCCCACGTGGCGGTTCCATTACACGTGAAGATATGGACCAGCTCGAAAATTATATATTAGCTTGCGGAATTCACGGATACCGCTGGACAGATGGCAAGCCATGGAAGTATGTACCCAGCCTGTCCCTGGAAGACAACGATCAGGATGTCCGCAGCCGGGGCCGGGAACAAATGCTGTCCTTAATGGAAAAATGTCGTACGGTGATTGTTGATCCACTGGGTGCTTTTGAGAAACGAATGAGCAAGGCAAAGACAGCTAAAGACCAATGTGCGGCGCTTTACAGATTACTGGAAGATGCCGAGATTCCTTGGAAGCTGGATCAGATGTCTGCAGAAGCCAAGGCTCAGGGTGATCCGGAACGTTCGAGAGAGCATCGTCAAATGTGGGGTGCCGTCCTTGATCTATTAGATCAGATGGTTGATATGATGGGGGCCGAACGGCTGGATATCGATTTATTTGCCGGGCTAATGGAGACTGGGTTAACCGAACTGAAGCTGGGACTTGTTCCTCCAGCGCTTGATCAAGTGTTGGTTGGATCGATGGATCGTACACGTCTTCAGGGTATCAAGTATGTATTTATTCTGGGTGCAGTAGAGGGTGAACTGCCTGCTGTGCCTCAGGATGATGGTGTATTAACTGAGCAGGAACGGCTGCTGTTGACGGAGAGAGGTTTGGGGCTTGGGCCAGGAGCAACAAGACAAATGTTGGATGAACGCTTTCTGATATATACAGCCCTGACAGCGGCGAGCAATCAGTTATGGCTGAGTTATCCCGTTGCAGATGATGAAGGGAAAACATTGCTACCCTCAGAAATTGTACGACATGTACGTAAGATGTTCGGTCTACATGAGCAGCCATTACTTGCCCAGCCGCCGGTTACAAATGCTGAAGAGGTGCACTGGTCTTATGTTATTCATCCTGGTCAGAGCCTCTCTTATCTCATCGGACAGTTGCGCAGATGGGGCCGTGGAGAAGATATTCCTGAAATGTGGTGGGCGATCTATAACTGGCATGTCTCTCGGGAGACAAGCAGACCTCAGCTGAAACAATTGCTTGGATCGGTCTTTTATCGCAATCGGGCGTTACCTTTACGTACGGCTACCAGCCGTAGATTATATGGTACAGAGGTAAGGACCAGTGTCTCCAGAATGGAGCGTTTTGTGGCGTGTGCGTTCTCCCATTTTGCATCCCATGGGCTGCGACTGAAAGAGCGCCAGTTGTACCGCTTGCAAGCCCCTGATATAGGACAATTGTTCCATGCTGCCTTGAGTCAGCTTGCCATGCGTTTGCGTGAGCAGAATCGCAGTTGGGGCAGTCTGTCTCCGGATGAATGTCGGAAGGAAGCGGAGCACACCGTGGAGCAGATTGCACCACAGTTGCAGGGAGAGATTTTGCTTAGCACGAAACGGTATGGTTATATCTTCCGCAAGCTGAAGGATATCGTTAGCCGGGCGTCGGTTATTCTGGGTGAACAGTCCAGACGAGGAAGCTTTGAACCGATTGGGTTGGAGCTTGATTTTGGGCCAGGTAAACCCCTGCCACCGCTTCGTTTTGAATTGGAAAATGGCTGTGTGATGGAGATTGTGGGGCGGATCGACCGCGTGGATGTGGCCGAAGGAGAGAACGGCCTGCTGCTGCGGGTTATTGATTACAAATCGAGCCAGACCGACCTCAAACTGCATGAAGTGTATTATGGCCTGTCATTACAGATGCTCACGTACTTGGAGGTGCTGCTTAGTGCTGCCGAGGAGTGGCTTGGAGAATCGGCGATGCCTGGAGGAACACTCTATTTCCATGTGCATAATCCGTTGCTTCAATCCGCGAACGGCATGACTTCTGAGCAGGCAGGACAAGAACTGCTGAAACGGTTCAAAATGAAAGGCTTGCTGCTCTCGGATCGGGATGCGATCGCTCAAATGGACAATACCCTGGACAAAGGCTACTCAGCTATTATTCCAGTTGCGCTTAAGGCGGATGGCAGCTTTTATAGTAGCGCTGCTGTAGCTACGCCGGAGCAATGGGATACATTGCTTGCTTCAGTTCGCAGCAATATACGTGAGATTGGCACCCGGATTACGGACGGGGATGTCGCGATTGAACCTTACCGTATCCAGCAGGAGGTTGCATGCACCTTCTGTCCGTACAAGCCAGTCTGTCAATTTGATGAAAATATCGAAGGTAATGAATATAATCTGTTGTCCAAACCGGGCAAACAGCAAATCTGGGACATGCTGTCTCATGGCAAAGGAGGGGAAACATCATGACGAATATGCCAAAACCGGAGGGAAGCTTCTGGAGTGATGACCAATGGAGTGCCATCTCACAGAGTGGAGAAGACATTCTGGTTGCTGCTGCAGCGGGTTCCGGGAAGACGGCTGTATTGGTTGAACGGATTATTCGCAAGATTGCAGACCCTTCCCGTGGATTCAGCGTAGATCGTTTGCTGGTTGCGACATTTACGAAAGCTGCTGCTGCTGAGATGAAGCAGCGGATTCGGGAAGCACTGGAACGTGCACTTGAAGAGCAACCTGCCGAAGAACATCTGCGCAAACAACTGTCATTGCTCGGGCGAGCATCGATTACGACACTGCATTCATTCTGTATGGAAGTCATTCGTCGTTATTATCAGCAAATACCGCTAAACCCGGCTTTCCGGATTCTGAATGAAAATGAAGCTGAAATTATGCGGCAGGAATTGTTGGAGCAGTTGTTTGAGGAAAAGTATGGGGAAGAAGACGAAGGCAGTACATTCCGTGAATTGGTGGATTGGTTCAGTGGGGAACGGAACGATGATGCCATGCATCGACTTGTGCAGCGTTTGTATGATTTCTCACGCAGTCATTCTTGGCCGGATCATTGGCTTGTAGAGATGGCATCTGCTTTTCAGGTGGAAAGTGTCGAGGCACTTGGACATTCTGCATGGGTTCAGAGTATTTTGCGTGATGCCGCTCTTGCCCTGAGTGGTGCGGCTGGTCTGCTGCGTCAAGGGATCAGCATATCGATGCAGCCGGAAGGTCCGAAACCTTATGCAGATACATTGAAAGAAGATTTAGCAATGGTCGAAGAGCTTCTGTCAGCTGTTGAGGTCATGCCATGGGAAAGATTGCCTGAAGTGTTTCAGCCAGCAGCTTTTGGCAAGCTGAAGCCTTGCAAAAAGGACCAGACAGACCCGGGGTTACAAGAACAGGTCAAGGAACTTCGTGAGGCTGCGAAAAAAGCCGTGACGGACCTGAAAGGGTCATTGTTTGGAAGAAGTGCGTTTTCTTTCTGGCAGGAGCTGGAGCAGGCGGCACCACTAATGCAGGAGCTATCCAAGCTGGTCAGTGCATTTGGAGAGCGATACCGACAGGCCAAGCAGGAGCGCGGTCAGGTCGATTTTAGTGACCTGGAGCATTACTGTCTTCATATTTTGCGCCATGAAGATTCAACCCCTGAGCTGTCCATGCCTTCGGATGCAGCAATGGAATACCGGGCACGTTTCGATGAAGTTCTGCTGGATGAATATCAGGATACCAATACAGTGCAGGAAGATATCGTCCGACTAATTTCCAGAGAAAATCCAGGAAACCGATTCATGGTTGGTGATGTAAAACAGAGTATTTACCGTTTTCGTCTGGCTGAACCCGGTCTGTTCCTGAACAAGTACCGTCAATACGCAGCGAATTCGGATATGGATATGAACGGAGAGAGAGAATCACTGCATGCAGGAAGACGTATTGATCTTGCACGTAACTTCCGTAGTCGTGCAGAAGTAGTCCATTCGGTCAACATGTTATTCAAGCAGCTCATGAATGAAGGGGTAGCCGAGATTGCCTATGATGAACGAGCTCAGCTCGCTTATGGGGCTACTTTCCCGGCAGAGACGCTTGGAGATGAGGCATACACACCTGAACTCATATTGATCGATCGTCAAGGCGGAGGACCTGATCTGACGGAAAGCACGGATGAGAATGGGGATGCGTTACCTTCTGCTGAGCTGGAGAGTGCCGAGCTTGAAACCGCTCAGCTGGAGGCTCGGGCCATGGCTCGCCGTATTCGTGAAATGGTCGGAGATACGGATAACCCACCCCTCAACGTTTATGATAAAGCCCTCAAATCCATGCGACCTGTGCGTTATGGAGACATTGTTATTTTGCTGCGTTCTGCCCTGATGTGGGCTCCACTCATGATTGAGGAATTCAGACAGCAGGGTATTCCTGCCGGAGGGGAGCAAAGCAAAGGGTATTTTCAGGCGACGGAAGTGGAAGTGATGTTGTCCTTGCTGCAGATTGTGGATAATCCAAGGCAGGATATACCGCTTGCTTCCGTGCTTCGTTCGCCGATTGTCGGACTGGATGAAGAGGAACTGGCTCAGATTCGCCTTGGGGACAAGCGACAGTCTTTCTATGATGCTGTTATATCAGCTACAGGAGCATTCTCAAGTTCGTTGAATGTTTTCGGGCAGCATGGTGAAAAAGCTTCGAATCCGGATTCATCTGCAATCCAGCTGCAATGGCCCGAAGTCTGGTCAGAAATGGAACAGGGGCAACGGGAGTCGGCAGTATCCGCCGAAGCAGACGTTATCGAACGTATACATGAAACCTCTGTACATGCAGATAAAGATGAGATTATGGATGCTGGTATAGATGCAAGTATGGGTGGACGTATAAGCGACGATGCGGATAGGGACAACGGTACCAGCACAGAGCTGCAACAAAAGTTAATTCGATTTATGCGTCAGTTGGAACATTGGCGACTTGAAGCCAGACAAGGCAGCTTGAGTGAACTCATTTGGCGCATGTACCGGGAAACGGGTTACCTGGACTGGGTTGGCGGCCTACCGGGAGGCATGCAGCGCCAAAGTAATTTGAAGGCTCTGTATGATCGCGCACGGCAATATGAGGAGGCAACGGCCAATCGTGGATTGTTTCGCTTCCTGACCTATGTATCCAGACTACGTGAGAACGGGGGAGATCTTGGCACCGTAGCAAGTGGTTCTGGTGAGCAGGACAATGCGGTACGCATCATGACGATTCACCGGAGTAAGGGCTTGGAATTCCCTATTGTTTTTGTCGGGGGTATATCCAAGATGTTCAATCAGCAGGATCTGAACTCGCCGTTTCTGATGCATAAGGAGCTGGGGTTTGGCCCGAGGTTTGTAGATCGTGAGAATCGGGTTGCCTACCCAACCTTGGCGAATCTGGCGATTCGTCGTCGTGCCCAGTTTGAGCTGCTTGCCGAAGAGATGCGGGTGCTCTATGTGGCTCTAACCCGTCCAAAAGAGAAAATGATTTTGGTCGGTACGGTAAAAGATGTTGTTAAAAAGGCAGTGGCCTGGTCTCAGATTAAGGACAGTCCGGAACGGGTATTGCCTGACTATCTGCTTGCAGCCGGACGGAGTTATCTGGACTGGATCGGTCCATCCCTGATGAGACATCCAGACGCAGCTTTGCTGCGTGAACTTGCGGGAGGCACTGATTCATATGCTGCCTGTCTTGTGGATGATGAATCACGCTGGGGCATTTCCGTCATTTCTGCTGATCAAGTATCCCGGGAAATATTTGTGGATCAGACGCTTGGTGAAGAAGAGGGCATGACAGAAGTGCGGAAACATCGAATTGCTGCCCTAAAAGCCGTTCAGCCTGTGGAGCTGTTTCCTTCCTCCACTGAAGAAGAGATGGTCGAGGATACTCAAGATGCAACACTACGAGACATCAGTGAGGAAGATGTATTTACAATAGGTGAGCAAGAGGGTGTACAGCTGCTTCGTGAAGTTGATAAACGGCTTTCATGGGCGTATCCTCATCAAGCAGCAACGCAAGTAGCTGCCAGTACATCGGTTACCGAACTAAAAACATTGCTAGCCATGCAAGACCATCAGTCTTTACAGATGATGGAGGAAGTTGAAGAACAATCTGAGGCTTCTGTGGATTATGAGGGCCGTGAAGTGAAGGATGGAGGCTCGTCCTTTAAATTGCATCTACGTCGTCCCAAATTCATGGAGGAGAAACAATTGACTGGAGCCGAGCGGGGAACGGTGTATCATACGTTGATGCAGCATCTTCCTGTAGATGGTTCACCCGTTGATTCGCAAATCGTTGAGCAGACACTTTTGCGGTTAGTTGAGCTCCAGATTTTGCTCCCCCATCAGGCAGAGGTTATTGAGTCTGATCAACTGGCTGGATTTTTCAATACAGAGCCTGGGACAGAATTGTTGCGTGCAGAGTGGATGAAACGGGAGATTCCATTTATTTATGGACTTCCGGCACATCATTCTCCTGCCGAATGGCTTCATAGTCTATCACCAGATGCAGGGATACAAACTTTGGAAGAAGACGGTAAGATGCAGGCATCACTAGAAAATGAGACGGTGCTAGTACAGGGGATTATTGACTGCCTGTATGAGGTGGATGGCGAGCTTGTTTTGCTAGATTACAAGACAGACCGGGTGTTGGAGCATCGCGGTGGACTGGACAAACTGACGGAAAACTATCGCTTTCAGCTGGAGCTGTATGGCCGGGCTATTGAAGATATTCTGGGTCGGAAAGTCGACCGGAAGTGGCTGTACTTTTTTGATGGCGGACATGCTGTGAAACTATAAAGTGAAATTTTAAAACGGCCAGATAGAATTTGTATCATCGGATTTTGCTTGAGAGAGGGGTTGAACGGACGATGCGTATTTTGCACACAGGGGACTGGCATCTGGGGAAAACGCTGGAGGGACGGAGCCGGCTGCGAGAGCAGGAGGATTTTGTGGATGAGCTTGTTAGACTCGCGGATGAGCAGCAGGCAGATGCCATATTGATGGCTGGAGACGTGTATGATTCTGTAAATCCGCCTGCATCTGCGGAACAGCTTTTTTATGAGGCTGCGGCGCGTCTGACAGAACAAGGAAGACCACTTGTGGTAATTGCCGGGAACCATGATCAGCCGGAGCGAGTGGCTTCGGTAACCCCACTTGTGAACAGACAGGGAATTACACTTGTAGGTATGCCTACTTCAGAAGCAGTCACTATCCATGCGAAGAGAACTGGAGAGACTGCGCAGATTGCTGCATTGCCATACCCCTCGGAAGCGCGACTGAATGAACTGCTGACAACGGATGGGGATGAGAATGTGCTTCGCCAGGCATACAGTCGCCGGGTTGGCATGTTAATGCAGCGTCTGGCTGCTTCTTTTCGTCCGGATACGGTGAATTTGGCAATGAGTCATATTTATGTCCTGGGCGGAGTGGAAAGTGATTCGGAACGTCCCATTCAGATAGGGGGCGCCTATACGGTTGACCCTTCTGCATTGTCGACAGGTGCGCAATATACAGCACTGGGGCATCTCCATCGTGCGCAGGCAGTTAAAGGAGAAGGTGTGATTCGTTATAGTGGCTCTCCACTGGCCTACAGTTTCTCCGAAGCGGGGCAGAGTAAGTCCGTCACCATGGTTGATGTGGCACCAGGGGGCGCCGCAAACGTGGAAGAAGTGCTGTTGACCTCCGGACGTCCCCTTGTACGCTGGAAGGCACGTGGCGGTCTGGCTGAGGTTTATCGGTGGCTGGATGAAGGGCGTGATCCTCAGGCTTTTATTGATATGGAAGTATGGCTGGATGACGCCATGTCTCTGAAAGAAATTCAGCAGCTCCGTAAGTCGCATGACGGGATCATCCATATCCGTCCGGTGTATCCCGAGATGGCAGCCGCAGGGCTTTTGGAGCAACGATCCGAGCTTCCGGTACATGAGCTTTTCCGCAAATTTTATCAGCGTCAGACAGGTGGGGCATTACCTGAAGACAGTCTGGTTCAACTGTTCCTGGAACTCGTAGATGAGGACGAGCCGGGTGTGCGTGAGGAGGTCGAGGGAAATTGAAGCCGATTTTATTGAAAGTCGCAGGTCTGCAAAGTTATCGGGAGACTCAGGAGATTGATTTTACTGTATTGACGGAAACGGGACTGTTCGGCATTTTTGGTCCCACAGGCAGTGGGAAATCTTCTTTGCTCGACGCGATTACGCTGGCCATGTACGGAAAAGTGGAACGTGCTGTTAATGGTACCCAGGGAATCATGAACCACGCTGAGGACTCGTTGTCCGTAGCTTTTACATTTGAACTTGTATCGGCGGAAGGCACAAGAAGATTTCGGGTGGAACGACGCTTCAAACGAAACAATGAGGTATCGGTAAGCAACACAATAAGCAAATTCATTGAGACCGTCAACGGAGAGGAACAGGTGCTGGCTGATAAACTGGCAGACGTGAACCGATGCGTTGAAGATGTCATTGGGTTGAAAATGGATGATTTTACGCGGGCCGTTGTGCTTCCACAAGGGAAATTTGCTGAGTTTCTGTCACTGAAAGGCAGTGAACGACGCCAGATGCTGCAACGTTTATTCCATCTGGAGAAGTATGGAGATCAGCTTGCCATCAAGCTCAGCCGTCGGGTGAAGGACAATGATATGGTTCATCAGTCATTGGCCGCGGAGCAGCAGGGGCTTGGGAATGCCAGCAAAGAGACGTTGGCAGAAACGGAGCTTCTTCTTCAAGCTGCTGTGAAACAGTCTGAATTGTCACGCAAAACGCTTGATGAAGCGATGAAGGAAGCCGAGCAACTCGGTAAAGTCCGTGAGTTAAGCCATGAACGCCAGGCTCGTATGGAGGAACACGAAAAGCTGAAAGCACGTGCACCACAGATCGAAGCTGGGGAACAACGGCTGAAACTGGCCGGGGCGGCAGACGCGATACTGCCTTCATTGCAGACGATGCGTGACGCAGCAGCACAGCAGAAGTTACGTGAGGATGCAGCCGGGATTGCTCACCAGCAAGCGGTGGAACATGAACGGCTGTCTGTACTGGAAGCCGAGAAGGCCGAAACGGCCCGTGTACAGATGGCTGAGGAAGAACCCAAGCTGCTGCTTCGATTGGAACAGCTTGAACAGGCCAAGGAGTTGCAACGGGAACGGGATGGGCTACGAGAGGATAGTACCCGTCTTAAGCAGTTTTTGGACAAAGGACAGGCTGAACAGAGCGTCATCGGACAGCAGCTGGAGAAGGAAAAAGAACTACAGCAGCGCGGCCGCAAACGGCGGGAAGAATTACAGGAAAGTCTGAAGCCGAATGAAGTGAAGTCCGAAGAACGCAGACAGCTGCAGGCTGCACTGGAATTGAAGCATCGTTTGGATACTGCGGCGGAGCAATTGCGCCAGAACAAGGCTGAGATGGAAGCCAATAAGCAGTCGGCTGAACAGGGGGCAGATCGGCTGAAGCTGGCTGCCCAGGAAGAGACCCGTCTGAGTGAACAGCGTCAGCATCTGATCGAACAGGCGGCAGTGGGCCTTGAGGCCTTGCTTGCCTGTGAGCAGGACATTGGCCGCGAACAGAGCCTGCTGGCCAGGGCGGAGGAGCAGCTGCGCGGAACCATGCGTGAGCAGGAGCTGCACAGGCTCTCCTCCGCCTTGCGCGCCGAGCTGCGCGACGGCGAGCCATGCCCGGTGTGCGGCTCCGCACACCACCCGCTCCCGGCTGCGCCGCCGGGAGAAGGTCCGCCCGCAGGCGATGCGGACCTGGAACTGCTGCGCAGCCTGCACGCGGAGCTGCAGGAGCTGCGCTTTGGGCTGCGCCAGCAGCTGCACGAACGTCGCAGCCTGCTGACGCAGCTTGGCGCTGCGGCCGGCGAAGCCCCGGCCGCAGCCGAGGCCGCGCCTGCGGCTGCGAAGCCAGAGCCCGCCGGTTCGCCCGTACACGGGCGCTCCCCGGCGGACTGGGCGGAGCGTGCCGCCGCACTGCGCGAAGCCGCGCGGGCGCTGGCCGCAGCCGCAGCGCCGCTGCAAGCGGAAGCCGCCGCGTTGCAGCAGGCGGCTGTGGGCGCGCAGCAGCGCCGCATGGAAGCGGCTGCTGCGCAGGAGGCCGGCCAAGCCGGACTCGCCCAGGCAGAGCGCCGGTTGGCCGAGAGTGAGGCGGCCGCAGCCGCATTGCACGGCCGCTGGGCCGCGGAACTGCCCGGCATCGTTCAAGAGCAGGCCATGGCCCTTCACCAGGCGATGCAGGAGCGAGACGCGCGCGCAGAAGACATCAAGGAACGGCTGAACAAGAGCGTGACGTTCCTTGAAGAAAAGGAACAGTTGGTACAGTCCCTTCAGCAGAAGCTGGTTGAATTGGACAAACAGCTGATTCAATGGCAAACGGAATGGCAAGGCAACAGCAAACAGCTTGCCGAGAAGGAAGAACGTCTGCGTCAATGGGTTGGCGAGCAACGGGTCGAGGATTTGATTGCTGCGGCCCAGACTCGTCTGGATGGACTACGGAAAATTGCTGCCGATTCAGCACAGCGTTTCAAGGAAGCGGATGTGTTGAAACAGGAATCGGCCAAGAAGGATGTCATGGCTCAACAAGCAGCAGCCTCGGCAGCAGAGCATTTGCAGCAGGCACAGGAACGCTGGAAGCAATTGATGGAACAATCGCCATTTGATTCGGAGAATGATGTTGTGGAGGCAGCCCTCCCTTCCCAAGAAGCGGAGCGTCTTGCCGCGGAAATTCAGCAGCATCGGGAGCGTGATCGTGAACTTATTTCTCAATTGCGTGAGCTGGAACAAAAATTGGGCGGAGTCGTTGTATCCGAGGAACAATGGTTGGCATGCTCAGAGCGACTGAAACTGTCTCGTGCAGAGGATGAAGCAGCTCTTAGAGCCAAGGCGCGTGCAGAGCGGGATCTGGAAGATGTGCAGCAGCGACACGTTCGCTGGACCGAGTTGGAGAACAAACGGGTAGAAGTGAGCAGACAAGGTGAGATGCTTAGCAAACTGCAAGCAGCTTTCAGAGGTAATGCATTTGTCGAGTATATTGCAGAAGAACAACTGATGCAGGTAAGTCAGGCTGCTTCACAGCGTCTGCGCTTCCTGACCAAACAACGTTATTCACTTGAGGTGGATTCAGGCGGGGGCTTTGTCATCTGTGACGATGCAAACGGTGGAGTTAAACGTCCGGTGTCCACCTTGTCTGGTGGAGAGACGTTCCTGACCTCATTGTCACTGGCCCTGGCTCTGTCTGCCCAGATTCAGCTGCGCGGTCAGTATCCGCTGCAATTCTTCTTCCTGGATGAAGGGTTTGGCACATTGGACCCTGAACTGCTGGATACCGTCATTACATCGTTAGAAAAATTGCATGATGACCGTCTTGCCGTCGGTATTATCAGCCACGTTCCGGAGCTGCGAGCACGCTTGCCACGCAAACTTGTAGTTATTCCAGCGGGCGAGGCCGGAGCTGGCTCTCGCGTAGTATTGGAAACATTATAGGAACTTGAACACAGAACACATACGAATGAATGACCCCAATTGGGATGCCCTCAGGAACCGGCCGTACAAGGTTGTTCCTGAGGGGGAAATCTCCTGATTGATTGAGTTTTGTTGGTTTGAATCTCATTTATATACTCGTTGTAACAGTTGAGTGAGATAGCTCACAGATACAGGTTCATCCTGTTGTTATACTACAGTTAAGCCGACAAACTTATGTTAAGCACCCCGGCGGACGTCTGATCAGGAATAATCCTGGTTAGACGTCCGCGACAGCAGACTTCCGCATGGAAACTGCAACGGGGTGCTTCTTTTTTTAATAGGCCCTTATCTTGAAACTCTTGTCATTCATAGTGTCATTTCGCCCAGATCTGAATACGATGAAAGGGTGATGAAGAGCAGAACAGATTCGGGAGGCGATCGAACGTGGAAAAGGTAGAAGCGAAGAAACTGTGTAAGGAACACATGCATCGCTATGTATGTATACAGATGCATGACGGTGCCCATTATGATGGCATTGTGGAAAATGTGGATGATGACATGATTTATTTGGCTGTTCCCGTGGGGCATGAAGCTGTGGTTAATCATGCAAACGCAAACTGGGGACCCAATATGATGCCAGTTACTTATCCCGCTCATGCACGGGGATTCTTCCCGGGCTATGGCTACCCATACCCTTATTATGGTTACGGTCGCAGACGGTTTAACAGGCTGGTCCTTCCGTTGGTCGGCCTGACTGCATTATCTTTGTTACCTTATTATTAATAGGGCCTTGAAAGCATTATCTTTTACCAATGAAAACTGAACCTTTCACATCTTCGGTGTATTCTTTGCACTTCACTGAGATGTGAGAGGTTCTTTTGTTGCTATTATTATTGAATTGAAACAGGTTAAATTGGACGTGAGTTTTCAGTTCCGGTATGATAGTAGGGTATACATAATTTTTAATTCGAAGGAGGGTATGAACAATGGATTGCTTATTTTGCAAAATTGTAGAGGGCAGCATTCCCTCCAATAAGGTACTGGAGAATGACCATGTCATCGTCTTTCATGACATCCAGCCCGCTGCACCGACCCATGTACTCGTTATTCCCAAGAAACATATTGCTTCCATGAATGAAGTAACGGCGGAAGACTTGCCGTTGATCGGTGAGATTCATTTGGCTGCGCAGGAAGCGGCCAAGCGTCTCGGCGTGGAAGAAACAGGTTACCGACTGATTAATAACTGCGGCAAGGATGGAGAACAAACCGTTCATCATCTGCACTATCATTTGCTTGGTGGGACCCGACTTGGCGTGTTGACAAGTTTGTCAGACTCACACAAATAAACGATCCAAGTTACTTTAAATCAGGACTGATTCATATATGTATAAAAGGCATGAATATGGAGCTGAAGTTCACATAAAATAAATGATCATTACGTTAAGGTTGACACCTTTATTACCTTTCGCCTATAATGAAAGGTGATGAACCGTGTTATTGCTCTTGGACGGTCTGGTCGGAGGGAGGGAAAACTGGTGTCTGAAACTAAAGTTCGCAAAAACGAGACTATTGATGCTGCACTTCGTCGCTTTAAACGTTCCATCGCAAAAGATGGCGTATTGGCTGAGGTGAAGAAACGTAAGCATTATGAGAAGCCAAGCGTAAAGCGCAAGAAAAAGTCCGAGGCTGCTCGTAAGAGAAAGTTTTAGGAGGATTTTAACTACATGAATCTTAGCGAACGATTGAACGAAGATATGAAGCAAGCGATGAAGAGCAAGGACAAGTTCAAGCTCTCCAACATTCGGTTGATTCGTTCGACGATCAAGAATCTTGAAATAGATTTGAAAAGAGATTTGGATGATAACGAAGTGCTTGATATTCTGAGTCGTGAAATCAAACAGCGCAAAGATGCCCTCCAAGAATTTGACAAAGCGGGCCGTGAAGACCTCGCGGCAAATGCAAAAGCGGAAATTGAATTACTCAGTCAGTACCTTCCCGCACAGCTTACCGAAGAAGAAATTAAAGTTATTGTACAGCAGACCATCCAGGAAACCGGTGCTTCTTCGAAAGCCGAGATGGGGAAAGTCATGTCTGCCCTTATGCCGAAAGTCAAAGGCAAAGCGGATGGCAAACTGGTAAATCAAGCAGTTCAACAATTTCTGCAATAAAGCAAATCAATAAACACCTCCTGACTTGTCAGGGGGTGTTTTTTCCAGTTTACATCATTGATACGGTACTCATTTCCCAGAAGAAATTTGAAACGTAATTAGTAATCGTTCATTTGTTCATGGAAATTCACAAATATTGCTTTTAAATGGATAATATATATGATTATGGATTTAAAATGTTGCAATTGCTTCCGGTTTCAAATATAATTTTAAGATTTTGAAACGAAATGTTGCATTGTACGTAATAAATACCATAAGCTGGACAGTATAACATTAATGGAAAAGGGGGGACTATTTGTGAAGGGAAAGCGCCGGAAGAAGCTTACGGGGCCATTGATGCTCATGATGCTACTGACGCTGCTGCTTCCTGTCTGGATTGGATCACCGTCAGCGCATGCAGCTGAGAAAAGTGGCGCCGTATATATCATTCCGGTGGATAAACCAATCGAGCAGGGACTTGGCAAGTTTATGGAACGCGGGTTCAAAGAAGCAGAAGAGATGAATGCTGGCCTGATCGTTCTGGATATCAATACGCCGGGAGGGCGTGTCGACACGGCAGAAGAACTGGGTACATTAATTAAGGAAAGCCCAGTTGAAACCGTTGCATTTGTCCGTGGAGATGCTGCCTCGGCCGGAAGTTTTCTGGCTTTGAATGCAGATAAGATCGTAATGTCGCCAGGGAGTATGATTGGTGCGGCAGCGATGGTAGACAGCACGGGTAAACATGTTGATGATCCGAAGCTGGTTGCATTCTGGAAGAGCAAGATGCAGGGAGCGGCCGAGAAAAGTGGCCGTGACGGCAAAATTGCAGCCGGAATGACGGATGTTAACATGGTCGTGGAGATGCCTGAGATTAATAAAACTAAGCAAAAAGGTGAAATTATTGCTCTCTCGGCCGAAGAAGCGCTGAAAGTGGGCTATGCGGACCATATCAGCAACACGCCGGAAGAAGCTGCAGCTTGGCTTGGTTACAGTCAGGATGATGTGTTCACTGTTCAGAGAACAGCTGCAGAGAACATATCCACATTTCTCACCAATCCTGTCGTCATGACGGTATTGCTATTCCTCGGAATAGCCGGTGTGATCATTGAGTTGATTGTACCTGGGTTCGGAGTGCCTGGTATTGTTGGTATCGTGTGCTTTGTGCTTTATTTCTCAGGGAACTACATTGCCGGTTTTGCCGGAGCGGAGACATGGGTGTTATTCACTGTCGGACTCATCATGATGATCCTCGAGATGTTTATCCCGAGCTTCGGTATTCTGGGGATTTTGGGATCGATTGCGCTTGTCGCTGGTGTCGTGCGAGCCGCCTATGATACAAGTGATGCATTTATATCGTTAGGTATTGCTTTTGGAGCCGCGCTGGTAGTCATTGCAATTGTTGTTATTCTGTTTAAGGATCGAGGCATATGGAATCGATTCATATTAAGTGACAGGCTGTCTGCTGATCAAGGATACTCTTCGGCGACAGAACGCAAAGAGTTGATCGGTTTGCAGGGCATCAGTTTGACTCCACTTCGTCCCTCGGGAACAGCGATACTTAACGGAGAGCGTGTCGATGTGGTGTCGGATGGAGATTTCATTCCGATTGATACACCAATTATTGTGATCAAAGCGGAAGGTACCCGGATTGTGGTTCAACAAGCATTACCGGTGTAACCCGCTCTGTTGCCGGAGTTGATTAAAGCTTCGGCAATGTACATAACCATTCTACGGAGGCTGCTAGTCGAGTGGTGTAAATCAATGCACAGCAGCAAAGTTCCACACTGTTTTTATCATGTTTCTTACAAAAATTAAATTGCAAATGGAGGAATTTTGACTATGGAACCAACCTTGATTACGGTTTTGCTTATTGCGGTAGTTGCGATTATCGTATTGAGCGTATTCTTCAGCTTTTTCCCGGTTATGCTCTGGATCTCAGCGCTTGCATCGGGCGTACGCGTGGGGATTATCACGCTGGTAGCGATGAGACTAAGACGTGTAACACCTAGCAGGATCGTAAATCCACTGATTAAAGCAACCAAAGCTGGACTTCAATTGACAATGAATCAACTGGAGAGTCACTTCCTAGCCGGTGGTAACGTAGACCGAGTGGTCAACGCCCTGATTGCTGCACAACGTGCGAACATTCCACTCGAATTTGAACGTGCTGCTGCGATCGACCTTGCGGGTCGTGACGTATTGCAAGCCGTACAGATGAGTGTAAACCCACGTGTTATTGAAACGCCGATTGTTTCTGCGGTAGCCAAAGATGGTATCGAAGTTAAAGTAAGAGCGCGGGTTACGGTTCGTGCCAATATTGACCGCCTCGTCGGTGGTGCGGGTGAAGAGACGATTATTGCCCGTGTCGGTGAAGGTATCGTAAGTACAAACGGTTCCTCGAATTCCCATAAAGACGTCCTGGAAAATCCGGATCTGATCTCCCGTACCGTATTGTCCAAAGGTCTGGATGCAGGTACCGCTTTTGAAATCCTGTCTATTGATATCGCGGACGTGGATGTAGGTAAAAACATTGGTGCCTTCCTGCAAACGGAGCAGGCAGAGGCTGACAAACGTATTGCACAGGCAAAAGCGGAAGAGCGCCGCGCAATGGCCGTAGCCCAAGAACAAGAGATGAAAGCGCGCGTAGTGGAAATGAGAGCGCGTGTAGTTGAATCCGAATCCCAAGTACCTCTTGCTATGGCTGAAGCACTCCGTAGCGGTAAAATTGGTGTAATGGACTACATGAACCTGAAAAACATTGAAGCAGATACTCAAATGCGCAACACATTAGGAAAACCTGGTGAAAATACAAACTCCAACGATCACGGTGATTCCAAAAACGGAAGATAGGCGGTGAGTGCATATGGGCCTATTTGAATGGATTTTTAACAATCTGTATATTGTAGCAGTCATCGCTTTTGCACTCTTTTCCTTCCTTGGAAAAGCAGCCAAATCGGCTGATCCGAACAAAAAGCGTGCAAATAACGGGATGCCTACGTTTGGAGGGAGTGGTGATTCGGACCGGAATGATCGCTCGCGGGGAAATACCGCACCGCAGCAGTCATCGGCTCCTTCAGATCCCCGCTATGATGAGCAGTATGACGAACGATACGACGAGCGGTATGATGACGATCAGTACGATGATCGATATGATCAAACCTATTCGCAGCCAGCAACGACATCTGCCCGTCCTGTGAATGACGACTTTGGAGGGCAGAGTTCTCTGGGTGGAATGGAAAACTCCCTCGAAGAACAAATGAAAGTGATGGAGCAACGACAACGTGAAATTCGAGAGCGACTCGATCGTATCTCTACTGCAAATACACCGGTTGTGTCTGACTCCAGTTGGGATGAAGTTTCATCCAGCGAGTCCGGACCGTCCCAGCTCCGCCGGGAAGACATTCGTACTGGTGTGTTGTGGGCAGAGGTTCTCGGTTCTCCGCGCTCTAAACAACCCTTTGGAACACGAGGAAAACTATAACTTTATATTATATTAATAAGTGAAAAGCCGTCTCTGGTGAGCATAAATCCAGACGACGGCTTTTTTCTGTCTCGGTCTCTTTTTATTTTCACATCTAACACGTTCCGTAGTTTTCATAATTTCAGGAATCTGCGCATAAGTTGAACTGTAGAGGAAGGGGGAAGACCTTCGAATGACCCGGATCAGCCGCAAGCTGCGCAGATGGACCAGTGAAGTTCTGGATCTGCCGCAGGACGTGCTTTACGATATGCCACGGTTAACCCTGATCGGCACAAAGCAATTGTATATAGAGAATCATCGTGGTGTCATTCATTTTACACCGGATCGCATCGTTCTGGCTCTCTCACAGGGTCAGCTGGAGATCAAAGGAACTGAACTGATGATTCGCAATATTTTGCCGGATGAAGTGGCTGTTGAAGGAACAATTCTGGATATTCATATGAATGGAGCGGAGGGGAACGGATGAAGCAGCCCAGTCTGTACAAACTGCGCGGAGCAGTCCGAATCACGGTCACTGGGGGGGATATTGAAGCATTAATCAATACGGTGGCAGAGCAGGGACTGGAAGTATGGGACCTGCGTGCCCATGATGGACGCAAGGCAGAAATGAATATTCTGCTACCGCATTTTTTCAGGCTGCGTCCTTTGCTGAAACGGACAGGCTGCCGGGTAAAGGTGACACACCGGAGTGGATTTCCTTTTTTTGCAGCCCGTTTGTTAAGAAGGAAGTTCTTTCTAGGCGGCATGCTATTTTTTGTAGCAGCTCTGTTTGCGTTATCATCAATGGTTTGGAATGTAGAAGTGAAAGGCAATGTGACGATTCCCACGGATGAAGTGCTCGCGGCAGCAAAGAAAGAAGGCATCTACCCCTTCCAGTGGGGATTTCGGCTGCAAAGCCAGGACAAGCTCTCCAGACAGCTCGCGCTGGCTCTGCCAGATGTAACCTGGATTGGGGTGAGCAAAGAAGGGACAACCATCACCATCCAGGTTGTGGAGTCAGCACAGCCCAAGCGTGAACCGCTGCTGAACCCGAGACATCTGGTCAGTAAAACAGACGCTGTAATCACTCAAATTTACGCTGAGCAGGGGCGCCCTGTCGTGCAGAAGGACATGCGTGTCAAGAAGGGGCAGGTACTGATATCCGGTATTTTGGGAGATGAAGAGAATACAAAGACCATTGTAGCCAAAGGGGAAGTGCGCGGACTGGTGTGGCGTGAATATCAAGTCGAAGTCCCTCTTGTGCAGAAACATAACACGATGACTGGAGATAGCAAGGAACGTTTTTACATTGTGCTGGGAAAATGGGCGATACAACTCTGGGGATACGGGAATACGCCTTTTACCACATTTGATACCGAAAGTGATCATAAACCGCTGACCTGGAGATCCTTCACACTTCCCATGGGATGGCTGACTGAGAAAGATTTGGAAACTCGGGAAAAAGAGGAGCAGCATACGATTGAATGGGCTAGAACGAAAGGATTGGAAGGAGCAAGAAACGATATTATCGCCAAAAACGGCAAAGGAACGAAAATTTTAAGCGAAAAAATTTTGCATGAGAAGAAAGAGAATGGTAAAGTTTATATGAAAGTATTATTTGAAGTGGAAGAAAGCATTGCGGAAGAACTTCCGTTAGTCCATAGTCAAGGAGAATGAGGCTATTTGTTAGAGCAAACACGCAGCATACGAATCTCCCTCCAAAGTGCGGGAGAGGGTCAATCTCTTTTTGGACCCCAAGATATTTTTCTGAAACTGATTGAATCCGAGATTCCCGCCCAGATCGCATCCCGTGAAGCGGAGATTGTGATCCATGGCAACATCCAGAATGTGGAATCGCTTGAACAATTATTTGATGTGTTGTTGCAATTGGTACGTAACGGATATGTGTTAACCGAAAGGGACGTTAAGTATGCTATTGAGCTTGCAAAGGAACTGCGTGCAGACCAGCTTCTGGATCTGTTCAAAGGCGAGATTACAACGACGTACCGTGGTAAGCCGATCCGTGTTAAAACGATTGGACAGAAACACTATGTAACTACAATAAAAAAACGTGATGTTGTATTTGGTATCGGTCCAGCCGGTACAGGTAAAACGTATCTTGCTGTTGTCCTGGCTGTGGCAGCAATTAAGGAAGGAAGCGTCAAGCGGATCGTGCTCACAAGACCTGCAGTTGAAGCGGGAGAGAGTCTTGGTTTCTTGCCTGGTGATCTTCAGGAAAAAGTTGATCCTTATTTACGGCCGCTGTACGATGCTTTGTACGATGTTATGGGACAAGAGCAGACTGCGAAGGCACTGGAGCGCGGTTTGATCGAAATTGCACCTCTTGCCTATATGCGGGGACGTACACTGGATGATTCGTTTATTATCCTGGATGAAGCTCAGAATACGACACCGGAGCAGATGAAAATGTTTCTGACTCGTCTCGGTTTTGGTTCCAAAATGGTTATTACCGGTGACGTGACACAAATTGATTTACCGCGCGGCAAAAAGTCAGGGCTTGTGGAAGCCAATGCAATACTGGGCCAAGTGGAAGAGATTGGATTTGTCTATTTTGCCGAGCAAGATGTTGTACGGCACTCCCTCGTCCAGAAAATCATCGTCGCCTATAACCACGCCGCAGAAAATCAAGAATAGAAAGGGATTGTCTCGATGACCTCGAAGGAACTGTCAAAAGGCAAATCTTTTCAAAATAGAGCTACAGGATGGAAGTATAGCGTGTGGGCACGCTATCTTCTGTTTTTGTTTCTGGTGATCCTCTTCTACGTGAGTCTTGCTTCCAAGCTACTCCCAGAGCGGTATGATATTCAGGAAGGCACACGAAGTGAAGTGAATATTGCTGCGCCCATGCAGATCCCGAATACCAAGGCTACACTGAAAGCACAAGAAGAAGCCGCTGAACGTGTACAGCCGATGTTTCAGATCGTGCAGATGCGGAACGAAAATCTGATGACGACTCTGCTTGATCGTATTGATCGACTGAATCAGGATGATCAGATTTCTAGTCAGGACAAGATTGACATCTATCGTGATGAAATACCGCAGCGTCAGAAAGATTTTGTTTCCAATTTCATCAACAACAACCGGAAAGCGGGTACATACTCCGAAACTCTGTTGGAAGAGATCAGAAATGTGGTACAGGAGCAAAGCTACCGCATCCCCGAAGAGACATATATCAAAATTTCACGTCTGACTTCGGATGATATCCAGGAGATGAAGGCCGTTGCTCGGGATATCGTCTCCAGATTAATGACCGACCAGATTAGTGAGGCTACAACAGCTCGTGCCAAAGTGGCCGAGATGGTGAGTGTGAGCTCTCTAAGCAAGCGTACGCAGCGTGAAGTTGTACAGGAGCTTGCTCGTCTTGTGGTAACGTCTAACCGCTTCTACGATGAAGAGGGTACAAAAGAAGCTAAAGTACAGGCTCGTGAGAACACTCAAACGGTCTTTATCAAGCAAGGAGATACGCTTGTTGCCAAGGGTGAGATGATTACCCCGGAGATGTACACCCTTCTGGGCGAGAACGATTTGCTGAAAAACGAAGTGAACTATTGGCCTCAGCTTGGACTGCTTATGCTGTCTTGTCTGTTGTCGGCAGCGATTCTCATGTATATTCAGCAATTCAGCGGAACGCATTTCAAATATAATAATGCTCAGCTGCTGATGCTTGTTCTCATATTTATTATTACGATTGTGGTTATGCATGTTACAGCGATACTCCAGACCAGTGAGAATTCATACGTAGGCTTTCTTGCTCCTGTTGCCGTAGGCGCAATGTTAATTGCATTGCTGCTGGATACATCGCTTGCCTTTGTCTGCTCGATTATTATCGGCATGCTGTCGAGCATTATTTTGAATACACATCAGGGTCAGATTTTTGACTTTGAACTTGGATTCTTCGCGGTGTTGGTATCGTTTGTTGCGATCTTCGCCACCCATCGAGCAAGTCAGCGGTCTACGATCCTGAAAGGCGCCATTATGGTCTGTCTGTTCGGATCGATGGCAGTCTTCACGCTGGCGTTGATTGACTCAAGTGACTGGAACCGTACGACAACGCTCTATGGCATTGGATTTGCGTTTGCCGGAGGCGTACTGACCGCCATATTGGTTATTGGGCTAATGCCATTTTTCGAAACCTCATTTGGCATCTTGTCTGCGCTGAAGCTGGTGGAACTGTCTAATCCCAATCACCCGCTACTACGCAAACTCTTAACAGAGACACCGGGCACGTATCACCACAGTGTGATGGTAGGAAACCTGTCAGAAGCCGCCGCAGAGGCGATCGGTGCCAATGGGTTGTTATGTCGGGTGGGCTCGTATTACCATGATATTGGCAAGACCAAGCGACCGATTTATTTCATTGAAAATCAAAACAATATGGAAAATCCGCATGATTCGATTGATCCAAAGCTGAGCAAGTCCATTATCGTGGCTCACGCACGCGATGGTGTGGAAATGCAGAAGGACTACAAGCTGCCGAGGCCTATTCGGGACATTGCTGAGCAGCATCATGGAACAACCTTCCTGCATTACTTCTATCACAAAGCACTGCGTCAGGCTGAGGAAGCAGGAGTGGAACCTGATTTTACGGAAGATGATTTCCGTTATCCGGGTCCCAAGGCTCAGTCCAAAGAGTCGGCGATTGTTGGTATTGCTGACAGCGTGGAAGCTGCGGTCCGTTCCTTGCGGAAGCCTACTGTAGAGCAAGTGGAGTCCATGATCGAAAAGATTATTAAAGGTCGACTGGACGATCATCAGTTTAACGACTGTGATCTGACAATGCGGGAGCTGGATATCGTCGCCAAGACCCTTAAGGAAACCGTCATGGGTATATTCCACTCCAGGATTGAATATCCGGAAGAAATGAAGAAACCGAAGCCAACCTCGCCTGAAGCGGGTTGATTCGCTAATATGAGATGACAGGAGTATGAAAGAATGAGTCTTAACCTAGCATGGAATAATGAACAACAGGATAAAGAAATCACCGAACCGATGATCGCAATGCTGGAGCAGCTGCTGAACCTTGCAGGGGAAGCAGAGGGTGTTGCGGACGGGGAAGTGGCCCTGACTTTCGTAGATGATGAGCAGATTCATGAGCTGAACCGTGACTATCGCGGCATTGATCGTCCAACAGATGTATTGTCTTTTGCAATGAATGAGACTGTGGATGAGGAACTGGATATCATCTACGAACTGGACGAAGATGAAGAAATGGAAGAAATGCCGGATGTTCTGGGGGATATTATTATTTCTGTTCCACGGACCATCCTGCAGAGTGAAGAATATGGGCATTCATTTGAACGTGAGCTCGGGTTCCTGTTTGTTCATGGCTTCTTGCACTTGCTTGGATATGATCATCAAGATGAAGCCAGCGAAGCCGAAATGATGGGCAAACAGGAAGCGGTACTCGCTCAAGCCGGGTTGACACGATAATGAAAAGGCGCTCCTGGGGGATGGTATTCCGCAATGCTGCGGAAGGAATCGTATACGGGCTGCGGACTCAGCGGAATGTAAGAGTTCATACAGGAGTCGCCATTTTGATGTGTGCAGCCGGCTTTTTTTTCGGGATTTCCAGAACGGACTGGATGTTTGTACTGACAGCCGTTTTTCTGGTTCTTGTGACGGAGCTGATGAATACAGCTGTGGAAGCTGCTGTAGATCTGGCGCATCCGCATATACATCCGCTGGCAAAAGCGGCGAAGGACACCGCGGCCGGTGCAGTTTTGCTGGCTGCGGTGTTCGCCGTCATCATCGGGAGTATCGTTTTCATTAAGCCGGTGATGAGCTGGCTGGGTTTGCTGTGATTTTGTTTTTGTTTTGATTTTAATATTACACACAACTTATAAAGTTGGACTCATTTTTAAGTTGAACTTCTGGTTTGCACAATAACGGAGAGGTCAGAAATAACCTGTAGAAGCGAAGCGTTCGCCTTTATCACCGGATTTTCACTTTGGAAAAGGGAATCAATAAAATCCGGGGATAACAGCGATCGTAAGGTTGTTCTGACAGCGGAGAGGCCAGTGCAAATATTTTTAAGTTGAACTTAACTCATTGAGTGCAACTTTATATACACCCTAAGGGAGAGATTAATTATGGATAATGATTTGTTGATGCAAGAAGCAATTAAGGCACGTACGAAAGCGTATACGCCTTATTCTCATTTTGGTGTAGGTGCAGCTTTGCTTGACAGTGAGGGACATGTGCATCATGGTTGTAATATTGAGAATGCTGCTTATACGCCAGGCAACTGTGCTGAGCGTACAGCCATGTTCAGTGCGATTGCAGGAGGTAAGCAACCACGCAGTTTCAAAGCCATTGCCATTGTAGGAGATACAGACGGCCCGATTGCTCCATGCGGCGTATGTCGTCAAGTGATGTATGAACTGTGTGAACCGGATATGAAAGTTATTCTGGGTAACATGAAAGGTGATCTGCAGGAGACTACAGTTGCCGAACTATTGCCATGGGCTTTTGGACCATCTGATCTGAACTCTGCTAAAAAGTAAAAACCAATATATTCCAGGCCTAGGCGCCTGAGGAGGAACATATGAAAAAACAAGCATTCAAATCCGGCTTTGTAGCCATTATTGGACGTCCCAATGTAGGTAAATCCACACTGATGAACCAAGTCATTGGACAGAAAATTGCGATTATGTCGGACAAGCCACAAACGACTCGTAATAAGATTCATGGTGTTTATACATCGGAACACCAACAAATCGTTTTCCTGGATACGCCAGGGATTCACAAACGTCAATCCAAGCTGGGCGATTACATGAACCAGACCGCTTTGAATACGCTCGGAGAAGTCGAAGCTGCTCTGTTCCTGATCGATGCCTCGGAAGGCATGGGCGGTGGTGACCGTTATATTGCAGAACAATTGAAAAATGTGCGGACGCCTGTCATTC
The DNA here is from genome assembly GCF_900101205.1 of Paenibacillus sp. OK060. NCBI lineage: Bacteria > Bacillati > Bacillota > Bacilli > Caryophanales > Paenibacillaceae > Paenibacillus > Paenibacillus sp. OK060. The sequence goes on along the minus strand of NZ_FNFR01000005.1, from coordinate 116,001 downwards.
TTGTCATGAACAAAATTGATAAAATTGAGCCGGAAGCATTGCTTCCGCTGATTGAGGAATATCGCAAGCTGCATGATTTCGCTGAAATCGTACCTGTTTCTGCCATGCTCGGCAGCAACGTAAGTACCTTGCTTGAGCAGCTCGGCAAGTATTTGCCGGAAGGTCCGCAGTACTATCCAGATGACCAGGTTACAGACCATCCGGAGCAGTTCGTTTGTGCTGAGTTGATTCGGGAGAAAATTTTGCAAATGACGCGTGAAGAAGTGCCTCACTCCATTGCGGTCACGATTGAGGATATGAAAGTACAGGACAACGGCGTCGTTTATATTTCTGCCGTCATTTTTGTGGAGCGTGATTCGCAAAAAGGGATCATTATCGGTAAACAGGGTGCCTTGCTTAAAGAAGTGGGGAAACGTGCCCGCCATGATATTCAAAACCTGTTAGGTTCCAAAATCTTCATGGATCTGTGGGTTAAAGTGAAAAAAGACTGGAGAAATCAGGATCGAGTTCTGCGTGACCTTGGCTTTGGCCGCGACTAATCGTCGGAATTGTATCCAGTAATTGCAACACATAGTTTACCTTGCAAGACTCCATCCTATCTGGTAGAAGCAGACGTCATTTCCGAAGAGAGGATGAAATTCCGATGCGAGATTTTTCGTGGAAGGTTTTTGCGATGACGGGGGATGTGGAATCCTATCTGTTGTATGCCGAGGCATGTAGCTCAGTGGGACAGGAGTCGGAACCTGCAAGGGAAGTGATTGAAGATGAAGAAGCCGAAGGTTAATTGGCTAATTCGGGAATGGTTAGGTGACGAGGCATGCTATACAGGGTGGAAGGGATTGTCATCCGCAGCATGGACTACGGCGAGGGAAACAAAATCATTACGCTTTGCACCGAAAGCGGCGGGAAAGTAGGGGTACTCGTCCGCGGTGCCAAAAAGCCCAAAAGCCGACATGCTGCACTGGTGCAGCCATTTACGTACGGTCAATATGTATATTTTCGTAACACCGGTCTGGGAACACTAAACGCAGGTGAGATCATCGAATCTTATCATGAGCTGCGTGAAGATCTGATTAAGGCCTCCTATGCATCTTATGCTTGTGAACTGTTGGATCGTGTGTTGCAGGATGAAGAGACAGGTACGTTCTGGTTCAAACAGTTGAAAGCCTGTCTTCAGGCGTTGAAGGAAGAGAAAGATCCGGTCGTCATCACAAGCCTGTATGAAATGAAAATATTACAGGCAGCCGGGTACGGACCTCAGCTGGATGATTGCATTTCTTGTGGTCACGAGCGTCCGGATGAGCAATTATTTGTTAGTCCAAGGCTTGGAGGCGTTCTGTGCCGTGCTTGCAAACACTTTGATCCTCCGGCGATGTCCGTGAGTCCGAAGGCGTTGAAACTCTTGCGTCTGTTTGCACAGCTGGATCTGCAAAGGCTTGGTAATATATCGGTTAGCGAAGGCACCCGGGATGAGATCAAAAAGATCATGCGGGCCTTTATGGATCATCAACTTGGCTTGAATCTAAAATCCCGTTCTTTTCTTGATCAAATGGAAAAGTACGGGATTTGAGTCGTCTTGATGTGAAATAACTAATATATCTTGACTTCGTACTTATTTTTATATATTATGAACTATAATTTCTCTTTTGGAGACATGCATTGAACGAGAAAGTAGGAGACTTGATTTATACATTCAGGAGCAGAAGAGGTCGGTTGACCTTACTAATCTTGTGTGAGCGAGCCGGGGATGGTGGGAGCCGGGTTGAATCGGTCTGTGAAACGGCACTCGGGAGCATGAATGACACGGAAAAGTGGGCTTGAATGAACAGGATCTCTGTTTATATCTAAGCCAAGTAGGGTGGAACCGCGGGAATAGCTCTCGTCCCTATGTCTGTATAACAGGCGTAGGACGAGGGCTTTTTATTGTCTGTACCGTTCTAGGCTTGTTCATCACAAACCATCGAAAAGGAGCATGATTATGAATTTTCAGCAGATGATTCTCACGCTGCAACAATTCTGGGCCGCGCACAACTGTATTATTGTTCAACCATATGATACGGAAAAAGGGGCAGGTACGATGAACCCGATGACCTTTTTGCGTTCGCTTGGACCCGAGCCTTGGAAAGTAGCTTATGTAGAGCCGTCCCGCCGTCCTTCGGATGGTCGTTATGGAGAAAATCCAAACCGTCTCTATCAGCATCATCAATTCCAGGTTATTATCAAGCCTTCGCCAGACAATATTCAGGAGATTTACCTGGAAAGTCTGAAACAGTTGGGTATTGATCCGCTCAAACATGATATTCGGTTTGTTGAAGACAACTGGGAGAACCCTTCCCTCGGCTGTGCTGGTCTTGGCTGGGAAGTCTGGCTGGACGGTATGGAAATCACCCAATTTACGTATTTCCAACAAGTCGGTGGAATCGAGACGAATCCGGTAGCAGTTGAAATTACGTATGGTATGGAGCGTCTTGCTTCATACATTCAGGAAAAAGAAAATGTGTTTGAGTTGGAATGGGTAGACGGAATTACATATGGTGATGTGTTCCGTCAGCCTGAATTCGAACACTCCAAATATACGTTTGAAGTATCTGATGTCAAAATGTTGTTTACGCTCTTCAACATGCATGAAGAGGAAGCGAACAAGGCTATGGCACAGAATCTGGTTTTCCCGGCATATGACTATGTGTTGAAATGTTCCCATACGTTCAACCTGTTGGATGCGCGCGGAGCAATCAGTGTAACGGAGCGTACTGGGTACATTACCCGTGTCCGGAATCTGGCTCGTCAAGTGGCTGCAACATATGTGGAAGAGCGTGAGAAGCTCGGCTTCCCGCTGATCAAGAAAGGGGGAGCTGAGCATGTCTAAGGATCTGTTATTTGAAATTGGTCTGGAAGAAGTGCCTGCACGCTTCATGCGAGCAGCAATTGAACAGCTGCAGGATCGTGTCGTGAAATGGCTGGATGCATCCCGCATTTCTTACGGTGAAGTGAATGCCTATGCCACACCGCGCCGATTGGCTGTTTTGATCAAAGATGTTGCCGAGAAACAGGAAGACGTGGAGGAAGAAGTTAAAGGACCTTCCCGTAAAATAGCACTCGACGACAGTGGTAACTGGAGTAAAGCTGCACTCGGATTTGCCCGTAGTCAGGGAGTTGAACCGGATCAGTTTACATTCAAGGAACTGAGCGGCGTGGAATATATCTACGCGACCAAGAGCAGTAAAGGCGTTGAAACCTCATCTGTAATTGGTCAAGGTTTGCTGGCTATACTGCATGCAATGACGTTCCCGAAATTCATGCGTTGGGCTTCGTATGATTTCAAATTTGTGCGTCCGATTCGCTGGATTGTTGCTCTGCTGGGCAGCGATGTTATTGAATTGGAAGTTGCAGGCGTAAAGTCTGGCAATGTAACACGTGGACATCGTTTCCTCGGAAAAGAGGCGATCATTTCAGATCCCGCTTCGTATGTGGAAGTGCTTCGTTCCGAGCATGTCATTGCGGATATTAAAGAACGTGAGCAGATGATTGTATCCCAGATCCAGGCTTTGGCTTCCGAGAAGAAATGGGATATTGCGATCAAGGAAGATTTGCTGGAAGAGGTCCTGTTCCTGGTTGAGACACCAACAGTGCTGTTCGGAACATTCGAATCTTCATTTTTGAATATTCCACAAGAGGTATTGATTACTTCCATGCGCGAGCATCAACGTTATTTCCCGGTGCTTGATAATGATGGACAATTGCTGCCATACTTCGTTACGGTTCGCAACGGCGGTAGCGATTCACTGGATGTCATTGCAAAAGGAAACGAAAAGGTACTTCGTGCACGTCTGTCTGATGCCAAGTTCTTCTACGAGGAAGACCAGAAGCTGGAGATTAAGGATGCATTGTCGAAACTGGAAAGTATCGTCTTCCAGGAAGAGCTGGGAACGGTTGGAGATAAAGTTCGCCGTATTCGCAAAATTGCGGATGGTCTGGCTAGCAAGCTGCAAGTACCAGCCGATGTAGCCGAAGCGGTGAATCGTTCTGCGGATATCTGCAAATTCGACCTTGTTACACTTATGGTGGGAGAATTCCCTGAACTGCAAGGTGTGATGGGTGAGGATTATGCCCGTAAAGCTGGTGAAAAAGAAGAAGTGGCCAAAGCGGTATTTGAGCACTATCAGCCACGATTCGCTGGAGATCAATCTCCTGCTTCGCTCGTTGGTGCTATTGTGAGTGCTGCGGATAAAATGGATACAATTGTAGGATGTTTCTCGATCAATATCATTCCTACAGGATCTCAAGATCCTTACGCGCTGCGCCGTCAGGCAGCAGGGATCGTACAAATTTTGCTGGATCACAATCTTCCGCTGACATTGTCCGATGTATTCGGCGTTGCACTTCAAGTGCATGCTCAGATGAACCTGTTGAAACGTGCGGATGAAGAGGTTCGTAAAGATTTGCAGGACTTCTTCGGTCTTCGTGTGAAAAAACTGTTGTCGGAAACGGTTCGTTATGATGTTGTGGACGCAGTGATTTCTTCCGGATTTGATGATATCAGCGCGGTAGTTCCAAAAGGTGAGGCACTCATGGCAGCTGTCCAAACGGGAGATGCCTTCAAAACAACTGTCGAATCCTTCAACCGTGTCGGTAATCTGGCTGCCAAAGCATCCAATGCTTCGGTACATGCAGAACTCTTCACAGAAGAAGGAGAGCGCCAGCTGCACGCAGCATGGAGCAAAACCAATGAGGAATATCGTCAGGTATTGTCTCAGCATGCTGCTGCTGAAGCGCTCGCGATTGCATCAGCTTGGAAGGAAGCTATCACCGTATTCTTCGATTCGGTTATGGTTATGGCTGAAGATGAGGCTGTGCGTGCGAATCGTCTGGCATTGCTTGCAGCCATTGACCGTGATCTGAAAGCTTTTGCTGATTTCTCCAAATTGGTCTGGTAGTCGCGTCCTTTTCTGCTCCGAGTGGACAGATCTGCGGCAAAGCATAAATTCAGTATTAAAGAAGGATATATGAGGGTATAAATATACGGAACGGATTGTGAAAAATTTATATTTACAGCCGTTCCGTATTTTAGCCTTTGATTTCCATTGACCGGTCAGAAGGATTTTGACTGGCTGGGGTCGTATATTACAATATGCAGCTATTTTATGAAACCGGGTGGTCTGGCTTTGAGTGAGTTGAATGTACGCCACATTGTTGTGGATGGTGATGCTTGCCCGGTCAAGGCTGAGATCGCAGAAACAGCTCTCCAATTCAAAGTTCCTGTGTTGATGGTTTCTTCATTTGATCATTTTCTTCAGGGCGGAGAAGGAGTGCGCACCGTTCAGGTAGATCGAAGTGATCAGAGTGCAGACCTTTACATTGCCAATCACATCAAGCCATACGATGTGGTCATTACACAGGATTATGGACTGGCGGCGCTCGCACTTGGCAAACGTTGTTATGTTTTATCATTTCGTGGTCGTGAATTTAATGATCGTGACATTGATTTCATGCTGGATTCCCGTCATACTGCCGCCAAAGCACGAAAAAGAGGACATTATGGAAAAGGCCCAAAGCCTTTCACAGAGCAGGATCGGGAAATTTTTCAACATAAACTGACAAAACTTTTGAAAGATTTGCAGGAGAATGTGTAAGTTTATCGAATAATATTTACGTGTTAAAGAGATGAAGGTGGACCAAGATGAGTACCGGACAAGGCGGTATACCCGAAAGCATTATTGAATCGGTGTTACAGCAGCATGATATCGTCGATACGGTGAGCCGATTTGTACATCTGACCAAACAGGGGAAATATATGAAAGGCCTCTGTCCTTTTCATTCTGAGAAGACGCCTTCGTTTACAGTTACGCCTGAGAAACAAATTTTCTATTGCTACGGTTGCGGCACGGGTGGAAATGCCATCAAATTTAGGATGGAAATCGAAGGGTTATCCTTTCCCGAGGCCGTCAAGACGATGGCAGAAGAAAGCCACATTTCAATGGGGGACTGGCAGGGGCGTGAATCGGCTCATGTTAATCCAGAAACCGAACGTTTATTGGAAGCATATGAGCTTACCGCGAAGCTGTATCATTTCTTATTGAAAAATACAGAGCACGGTAAAGTGGCTATGGAATATTTACGCTCACGTGGGTTTAGCGACAAACTCATTGACCAATTCCAGATTGGCTATGCACCTAATCGCTGGGATACCTTGGTACAATTTCTGGAAAAGCGCGAATTTCCGCTTGAAGAGATGGAAAAGGGTGGTTTACTGTCACAGCGAAACGAAGGTCAGGGTTATGTGGACCGTTTCCGAGACAGGGTGATGTTTCCGATTAACGGCAGGAGCGGAAAGCCGATTGCATTTGCAGGTCGCATTTTGGGAGACGGGCAACCGAAGTACCTAAATTCACCGGAAACCCGGTTATTTAACAAAAGCCGTGTTCTCTACAATCTGCATCATGCCAAAAATGCAATTCGCAAACAAAGGCAGGCCATATTGTTCGAAGGGTATGGGGATGTTATCTCCGCCTGGGATCAGGATATCCAGAATGGTGTAGCGGCAATGGGTACCGCGCTCACTGAGAATCAGGCATTGATGCTTAAAGGCATGTGTGATGAAGTCATTGTATGTTATGACGGTGATCGAGCTGGACAGGCTGCGGCGCTCAAAAACTTCCCTATACTCGAGGAAGCTGGGTTACAGGTCAAAATTGCTCTGATTCCGGATGGACTCGACCCGGATGATTTTATCCGAAAGCATGGTGGCGAGCGGTTCCGAAACCAAATTGTGGATGGCGCCGTAACGACTACAAAATTTAAGCTTATAAACCTTAAAAAAAACCATATACTGCTAGAAGGCGGCGGACAAATCGCTTATTCCAAGGAAGCGGTGAAACTTATTGCTCCATTGTCTTCTCCTACAGAACGGGAAGTATATCTTCGGGAACTGGCTGCGGAAGTGGACGTATCTTATGAAACACTGAAGCAGGAGTGTAATGAAGAACGGGAGGCCATGAAAAATAACCTCCAGTATGGGGATAATAACCCGAAAAGGTGGAATAATGGTAGGCAACAAAATAGGCAGGTGCCTACACCCAATCTGTTGCCGGCTTATCACGCTGCTGAACGCAAACTTCTCGCCTGGATGCTTCAGGATGATGAGGCTGCCCATTACGTGAATGAGCATCTTGGTGAAGCTTTTAACTTGGATGATCATGCAGCTATTGCTGCTTATCTATATGCCTATTATGCGCAAGGCAAACCGTCGGATATAAGCCGTTTTATGTCTTCACTTCATGACGACCGACTGGAAAAGACGGTCAGTTCAATCTCAATGATGGATGGTCCAGGTGAATGGAGTATTCAAGCACTTGACGATTGCATCAGGGAAGTGCTGAAGTATCCGCGTAAGAAAGAGTACGATCTGAAAAAAGAAGAAATGATTGCTGCAGAGCGGGCAGGTGATTCTGTACGCGCGGCACAAATTGTACTTGAAATGATTGCCCTAGAGAGACAGTGAACATCTGAATGTTGGATGTTTCTAGGGAGGAGGGAGTCGAGTTATGGCGAATGATCAGCATACTGAACTAGAAACAGAATTGACGCTGGATCAGGTTAAAGATCAATTGATTGAATCAGGTAAGAAAAGAGCTTCGTTGAACTACAAGGAAATTATAGAAAAACTCTCCCCGTTTGAGCAAGACGCAGAGCAGATGGATGAGTTCTATGAACAACTGAGTGACCTGGGTATTGATGTCGTGAACGAAAATGATGAAGAGGTAACCCTTCGCCCTAGTGAAGATTCCGAGAACAACACCAGAGAGGGAGACGATGAATTCCACTTTGATGATGATCTGAGCCTTCCACCAGGAATCAAAATCAACGACCCTGTTCGGATGTATCTCAAAGAAATCGGTCGTGTACCTTTGTTGTCTGCGGATGACGAAGTGCAGTTGGCCAAACGGATTGAAAACGGGGATGAAGAAGCGAAACGTCGTTTGGCTGAAGCTAACCTTCGTCTCGTGGTAAGTATCGCCAAGCGTTATGTTGGACGTGGCATGTTGTTCCTGGATCTGATTCAGGAAGGTAACATGGGTCTGATCAAAGCGGTTGAGAAATTCGACCACAAAAAGGGTTATAAATTCAGTACGTATGCGACATGGTGGATTCGCCAAGCGATCACCCGTGCGATTGCGGACCAAGCACGTACGATTCGTATTCCTGTGCACATGGTGGAGACGATTAATAAGCTGATCCGGGTATCCCGTCAGCTGTTGCAGGAACTTGGGCGTGAACCGACACCGGAAGAAATCGCTGCCGAGATGGATCTGAGTGTGGAAAAAGTTCGTGAGATTACGAAGATTGCTCAGGAACCGGTTTCCCTGGAAACACCGATTGGTGAGGAAGATGATTCCCATCTGGGTGATTTCATCGAGGATCAGGAAGCATTGGCTCCGGCGGATGCTGCTGCTTATGAGTTGCTAAAAGAACAGCTCGAAGATGTCCTGGATACATTGACTGAGCGTGAAGAGAACGTGCTTCGTCTGCGTTTTGGTCTGGACGATGGACGTACAAGAACGCTGGAAGAAGTGGGCAAGGTATTTGGTGTTACGCGTGAGCGTATTCGTCAAATTGAAGCCAAAGCTCTTCGCAAATTGCGTCACCCTAGCCGCAGTAAACGGCTTAAAGATTTCCTCGAATAACATCACTATGGGAGACTTTCCGCAAGACGCTTTAGCGGCGGCGGGGTCTCCTTTATTTTTAAATTGAACATCTAAATTTCTTGGTTTTGGTAATTCATCCTTGAAATGTTTTATTGGATTTCATTTTATCGCTTTTCGTTGTTCAATGCAAATCAATAAATTAAATGAATGGTGTAGGTGCTTCATGAAACTTTCGAATCGATTACAGCGGATACATGATCAAATTCCCGAAGGCAGCCGCTTGGCTGACATTGGCTCAGACCACGCTTTGCTTCCAGTTGCGGCAGTACGCAGCGGGAAAGCAGCAGGTGCAGTAGCCGGAGAAGTCAACCCAGGCCCTTATGAAGCTGCACGCAAGCAAGTCAGCGATGCAGGCCTGAAGGAACGAATTACAGTACGTCGTGGAGATGGCTTGGATGTCATCTCTGCAGGAGAAGTGGACGTTATCACCATTGCCGGTATGGGAGGAGCACTCATTGCCTCCATTCTGGACCGTGGCCTCTCCAAACTGGATGAGGTCAAGCTTCTTATTTTGCAGCCTAATGTTGGTGAGGATATTCTCAGACGTTGGTTGTTGGAGCATCACTGGGTGGTCGTTGCAGAACAGCTGCTTGAGGAAGATGGCAAAGTGTACGAGATTATTACAGCAATGCCGCAAGAACTCAGTCCGATTGCCAATGAGGAAGTGTATCGCTCACGTCCGCTTGAAGGCGGAGTGGAATTGACATCAGATTTGCTGCTGCGCATGGGGCCTTATTTAACAGACCGTCCAACGGATGTGTTTTTTGCCAAATGGGAGAGCGAAATTGTCAAGCTGCAAAGTGTCGCGCAGTCCATCTCCAAATCTGATCAGGAGTCTTCTCGGGACAAGGCGGCTGAGGTGGAGCGTCTTATTGTGAACTTGAAGGAGGTACTCTCATGTTTGCCAAAGGTCAAACTGTAATTCAATTGATGGAGCAGCTTGCTCCCAAACATCTGGCTGTGCCGGACGATCGGATTGGTCTTCAGCTTGGCAGTTTGCAAAAGGAAATTACGCACGTTCTTATCGCACTTGATGTTACGAACGAAGTTGTAGACGAGGCCATTCGGATTGGAGCCAATCTGATTATTGCGCACCATGCCATCATTTTCCGTCCGGTCAAGTCATTGAATACCGATACACCCATGGGGAAACTGTACGAGAAGTTAATCAAGCATGATATTGCGGTGTACATTAGTCATACCAATCTGGATGTGGCTGAAGGCGGCATGAATGACTGGATGGCCGAGGCCATTGGAATGGAGAGCAAGGAATCACTTGAGGATGTACATACAGATCATTTGTTCAAACTGGCTGTATTTGTACCCCGTACCCATCATGAGCAGGTACTCCAGGCGGTTCTCGAAGCGGGTGCTGGCAGTATTGGGCAGTACAACAAGTGCAGCTTCAATACGGAGGGCACAGGTACTTTTGTACCGGGAGAGGGGTCACAACCTTTCATCGGTACAGAGGGACAGATGGAGCGTGTAGAGGAAATGCGGATTGAGACCATTGTACCGCAGAGTCTGCGCAGCAAGGTTGTACAAGCAATGCTTAAGGCGCATCCGTATGAGGAAGTGGCCTATGACCTGTATGCAATGGATTTAAAAGGCCGTACGCTGGGTCTGGGGCGCTTGGGACCACTCAAACAACCAAAGACACTCGGTGAGCTGGTGGAGGTCGTTAAGGCCCAACTGGATGTGCCATACGTTAGGGTAGTAGGCGATCTCAATCGGCAGATCAAAAAAGCAGCAGTGCTTGGAGGCTCAGGTAGCCGTTATACTCTTCCTGCACGGTTCAAAGGTGCCGATGTCATCGTAACTGGAGACATTGATTATCATACGGCTCACGATGCGCTGATGGCGGGTATGTGTATCATCGACGCCGGGCATAATGCCGAGAAAATCATGAAACCGAAAACTGCGGATTGGCTGCGCTCACGTTTGGAAGACAAACGTTATGACACGCAAGTGACTGCATCGGAGGTAAATACGGAAGTATTCCAATTTATCTAAAAGCACTCGAGTTCAATGCTTCCTGTAAGATTAAGCTTGTTTGTAAACTAAAATGCCTGTATACTATGTAATGTTGTTCGGAAAGCTTGACAGACAATCGCTGGTGGCCTTCGTTGCCACGAGAGGAAAGTCCGGGCTCCACAGGGCAGGATGCTGGATAACGTCCAGTCAGCGCGAGTTGAAGGATAGTGCCACAGAAATGGACCGCCGATGGCCGGATTTTCCGGCACAGGCAAGGATGGAACCGAGGTGTAAGAGACCCCGAGGAACGCTGGTGACTTCGTTCCTGGTAAACCCCATCTGGAGCAAGACCTAATGGGACACAGTCGACTCTTCGGAGAAGGCAGCCTTAGCCCGAGGTGTGTCTAGGTTGGTCGCTTGAGCTGTGCAGCAATGTATGGCCTAGATAGATGATTGTCGCTTGTGGTGGGAGGGTAGTTCCCGTCTGAACCACGAAGAGCACAGAACCCGGCTTACGGTAAGCTTTCCTAACTACAACACAAACTGTAACAAGTGCAGTCCACTATCAGTCACGGGCAAACAGAACGATTGTACCTGATGTGCCTGACTGATCAGAAGGATGCGATTAAACTTCAAAAGAATTCCTGCACTTGCAGGTCATATAAATAAGGCGTCAGACTTCGAGCTTTCTCGGGTCTAACGCCTTATTTTTGTGTTATTCGTTGGAATGAGAAATTGTTCCTAATGATACAGTGGATGACAGTTCGTTACAGTGTAACTACACTGTCTGACTGTAATGATGCATGCCAGCGTTGAATGGCACGATCCATACGCTCTACAGCCTCGGGAAGCAGATCTGGATCCGTATGAGTAAAGTTGATCCGCATACGGTTCAGTTCCGGTGTACCCGCATAGAATGAATCCCCTGGTACAATACATACTCTTTCCTGAATTCCATAGGTAAACAGATTGCTGGCCAGCATGCCCTCAGGCAATTGCAGCCACAGGAACATTCCGCCTTGCGGTGAGTTCCAAGAGATACCTTCCCACGATTTTGCAGCCATGAGAGTGGTCATTTTTTTCATCCGTTGTTCATAATCCTGTGAAATATTGCGAATATGGCCGTCCAGATCGAAAGATTCCAGTAGTGCATGAAGTGCTCTTTGGTCGATGCTGCTGGAATGCAAATCTGCCCCCTGTTTGGCGCGGGCAGCTATTTGGATAACATCCGGAGCAGCCAGTATCCAGCCAGTGCGGAGGCCAGGAGCAACTGTTTTGGAGAATGTGCTGGTGTAGATGACATTGGATGGACCCTCATAGGATTCCGCATCCAGTTTCGCCAGTGCAGGGGCATCTAGTTGTTCCGGTTTAAAGCGGATTTCACCATAAGGATCGTCTTCCAGGATCAGTACCCCATATTTCCGGCACAGGTCTACGGCTTGCTGACGTCTGGCGCGACTCCATACTTTACCTGACGGGTTGGAGAACGTAGGGTTAATGTAAACGAGCTTTGGACGATGCAATTGCAGCTGTTCCTCCAGTGATTCAGGCAACATTCCGTCATCATCACAGGCAACACCGTGCGCCTCAGCCTGATAGGAATGAATGACTTGAAGGGCAGCCAGATAGGTTGGTGATTCAACTAGCACGCTGTCGCCTGGATCGAGCAAGATTCGGCACACCAGGTCAATGGATTGCTGGGAACCTGTAGTCAGAAGCATATGATCAGGTGAAGCGGGAATGCCCTTGGATTCAAGACGTTCTGCAATTTTGGCACGTAGTGGTCGGAATCCTTCCGTCTCTGCATATTGAAGAGCCGCTGAACCACCCATGAATACCTTTTCGTATGCGTCACGGATGGCTTCAAGCGGGAATGATGACTGGGCAGGTAAACCGCCGGCTAGAGAAATCATTCCAGGCGCCTGTGCAGCCTGTAACATGTCGCGAACGACAGAGGACGGGGTATTTTGTGCCATTTTGGACCAAGGGATATTCATATTATTCTCATCTCCTGTTATTCACTGTTATACTGATATTATAAACTATAATAGACGGACTGCAGTATAACAGTAAAATGCTGATCATAACAGTTGGGAGGGTGCATGTGTGCATATTGAATTGAAACGGGGAAGCAGCACCAAATTGTATGTTCAGATTGCCCTTACACTTGCTGACCGAATAAGGTCTGGACTAATCGAGCCTGGAACCCGTCTGCCGTCTGTTCGTAAAATGACCACAGATCTGGGCGTCAGCCTGGTCACTGTGTCCAAAGCCTATGCCGAGCTTGAAGCCATACAGCTAATTACGTGTTCCCAGGGGAAGGGTTGTTATGTACGGGGGGCGCATGAGCTGGAGATAACGGAGGATATGGAGAGGACTCACCGCACTCATGCAAAAAATGAATCCAGCACACCTTGGAACTGGCAGATGGCCCTTGTGGATTATTTGCCCCGAGCTCAGCTCTGGAGACATTTTGATGCATCTCCACAAGTTAGATATGAGCTGCATATGTCGGCAATTCAGCCTGAATTGTTGCCAACCCGAGAGATTATCGATAGTGCGTACCGGCTTTCCTCGGATCATCCAGAGCGCATGGCTGCCTATGGGTCTTTTCAGGGAGATCGCGAACTGCGTCAGACGTTTTCCGGGCATTTTGCGGAAAGAGGTTTGCGGGTAATGCCCGAACGGATGCTGATTACGAGCGGTACCCAGCAGGGAATCGATCTTGTCGCGCGTACGTTTGTTGGTCCTGGTGACGTCGTATACATGGAAGCACCAAGCTATACCGGAGCAATAGATGTGTTTACAAGCAGAGGAGCAAAGATTATTACGGTGCCGATGGATGACGAAGGTATGCGTATAGATCTGTTAACCCGGTTATGTGATACATACCCGCCCAAGTTGATATATACCATTCCTACGTTTCACAATCCTACAGGCATTACGATGAGTGCCAAACGGCGTGCGCAACTGCTTAATCTTGCTCAAAGTTATCATTGTCTCATCCTGGAGGATGATCCGTTCGCCGATCTGTATTTCCGTGATCCTCCCCCTGCTTCCATTAAATCCATGGATGGGACGGGGCATGTGATATATATCAAAAGCTTTAGCAAAGTACTGTCTCCAGGCTGCCGTGTGGCGTGTGCGGTTGCAGACGGAAGTGTGCTCACCCGACTTGTTGCAGCCAAATCCACTGCGGATCTCGGGAGTCCGCTGCTTACACAAAAGGCCTTGCAATCGTTCATACAGCATCAATACAGTGCGTATACAGCGCGATTGAGGGATGAGTTATATTCCCGGCTTCTTGCCGCATCAACGGTACTGGAGGAACATGGTTCTCCCGGGATGTACTGGACTTTGCCTGATGGTGGACTAAACTTGTGGCTGCAATTGCCTGATGGTTTGGATATGCGTGAACTGCACCGCCAGTCACTTGCCGCAGGTGTTTCCTTTTTACCTGGCTCTGCCTGTTATGTAGGGGAAACGGATACGGCGAGTCTGCGGATCTGCTTCACGGTTACGAATCAGGAGCTGTTATGTGAAGGTCTACGGGTATTATGCAGGGTTATTAAGAACATTACCCCTCAACAGGGTGGGGCTAAAGCGGACAGGCTCCCGCTTATTTAATTTTTGGAACACGGACATACATCCAATCCACATTGGACCCAGTGCAATACGTTATAGTATCACTTGAAAGGGAGTTGGTTTGAAATGAACCATTTCTGTCCACCGCTTTGTCCGATTGTTTGTGACCCAATCCAGGTTGTTGAAGATTATTACATCCCACAAATCGTACCCGTAATTCACCCGATCGAAGTCATCAAAAAACATCACTGTGTGCCGATCCATCATCACATGTATCCTGTCGTGGTCAAAGAAGAAGATCCTTGTTATGTTTCAAGCCACAACGGTAAGAAAAAATCCGTGAAAAAATCAAGCAAATCCCGCACAACTTCTCGCAAGCGCTAGTCGCAGCGGGTGCCCCGGGGAAATAGGTAAACATACCAAAGAGCAGCATACGCCCCGGGGCGCAGCTGCTTTTGTTTTTTTATATCCAGTGTACGGTTATTGTTTGATGTACTTTTTCATTGTATTATCCATTTGCTGTCTCACATGTTGTGGCCAGAACTGGAGTGGGGCACTGTTACCAGAGGCCGCCTCCAATGCTTTAAATACATCGATTTGACCATAACCGAAATACTTGTCATGACCTGGGTCTCCGAGATCTATGACGCTTTGACGCATGAGATCCATGACTTCTGTGTTGGTCAGATCAGGATTGAGTGAGCGAATCAAGCCTGCAAGTGCCGCTACATGGGGGCTTGCCATCGACGTTCCGGACAAGGCTGCATATTGGTTGTTCGGATACGTACTTGCAATGCTGGAGCCTGGAGCCGTCACATCGACGTAATCCCCGTAGTTGGAATAGGAAGCTTTGTTCATGTCCGCATCCGTAGCGGATACCGCAAATACTTCTGGATAAGCGGCAGGGTATCCCGGACGCTCCGTATTATCGTTACCGGTCGCTGCAATTAATACGATATCGCGATCAAAAGCGTATTTGATAGCATCATGAAGAAATTGGGCATCTGCGTAGTTACCCAGACTCATGTTAATGACCTTGGCTCCATGATCAGCGGCCCAAATGATGCCTTCTGCTACAGCATAGGTTGTGCCTGACCCCGAATTGTCGAGCACTTTAACAGGTAGTACCTTGTTATACCAGCTCATGCCTGCTACACCTTCGTTGTTATTCACAACAGCGCCGATGATGCCTGCTACATGTGTACCATGTCCTACGTCATCAAGTGGTTTGCTCGCTGGATCGACAACGTTATAACCTTTCAGCAGCTTGCCCTTCAAATCAGGATGAGTCAGATCGACGCCGGTGTCTACCACGGCAACGATAACATCCTTGTTGCCCTTCGTAATATTCCAGCCACGGTTAGTCTCAATGGCGGGCAGGTTCCATTGGTAGTCGGAGAACAAAATATCATTGGGCACGGTTACATCTTTTTGTTCAGGTACGGTTTCATTGGTTAAATACATGTAGTGGGGTTCCATATACAGCGGATTCCATTTACGTTCGAAATAAGCATGTAATTGTTGATAATTCATATTTTCCGACCGAAAAACATACGTGTATCCCAGTTTGCGTGCCGATTGCGTCCGCAGGTCAGATTTAATGATGCGCATATCCCGTTCACCTGGATCCTGACGGAAACGGATGACGATTTCATTTTCGTAAAAATGGCTGGCATTGGCATTATCATGTCCTGTTTTTACAGTGATTTCTTTAAGGGTGTCGGGGTGCACAGACTCGATTTTGAATTTACCTTCACGCGGATAAGGGATCATGCGCAAATTTTTGCGCTGATGCTGTTCCACGGCATTCAGTACATTTTGGCTAAACAGAGCGATGACGGCACGTTCTCCATCCTTGGAAGGTTGCGCCATAACAAAAAACTTTTCCTTGCCGAGAGGAAAGGAAGAAGATTCGAAGCTTTGACGTTTGCTCACAGCTTTTTTGGCTAGGGCGAGAGAATGTTCCAGCTTTTGCTGTTCCATTTTGCTTCCTTTTGCTGCTGTTTTGTCAAAGTGCCGACTCCGAGATCCATTGGTATTCATTACATCAATAGACCGTATATGATCATGTGTTTGTTGTAGCTCTTTAACGTATTGACTTATTTGCACATCGTTCATTTTGGAGGTCTTCTCAAGCATGATGTTAAGATGTTGTTTGGCATCCGCACGGGTCAGCAGATTGGTTGACTTTACATCCTGAACTTTAAGACGTTGTTTGCTCGCATGCTCCTCGTGTGGAGAATCGGGCATGGCACTTGGAGCAGGAACAGGGCGATTGGACGTCGGAAGCAAAAGCGTCAAGGCAAGTGCGCCCGCACCCGCGGCAATGGCCCAGTTAACCCATTTCGGTCTGGACATAGGGGATGGAACCTCCTCGTTTATTTTGACAATCATCTTACAGTGCTCTGATTTCATCGTTGTCACTGGATATATCTATCGTTAGGAAAAGCGGTTATTTTTATGCAGGTGAACATCAGGTGAGCTGTGTGTAATGGGCATGTTCAGGGACAGAAAGGGAAAGCCTGATTAAGGGATACCGCTCGTCATCTTTTTATGGTAGGATAGTACCTGAGAATTCAAGGTCAGGGGAGAATCTCCCGTTGGCCGATCTATATGTAAGGACTTATTTAAGGGGGAGCTACCTTTATGTCAGCAGCCAATGTACAGAAAACATGTGAGTCAACTAGGGAAAAGTTAAAACCGGCTATCGATCGGATCGAAAAATTTTTGAATGAAAATGCCTTGCCTGAACTGGATCAGAATCAGACGGAGGAGTCATCAGCCTTCTACAAAGGATTTCTTTCGGATCTCCGTCATTTGCTCGTTTTTTCTGAAGTTTCTTACGAAAAACTTGGCGTTGTGCTGCGTCGTGCCAATTTTGATGTCGATTTTGCCGAAAAGGCTCTCTATAACACATACCATCAAAGCATAAACAGCTTTTTTTATCCTAAAAATGAATGTTACTCCGAAGATGGAAGATATGCTTACACTGGTCAGGATGCGATCCGATTCCGTGATAAGCCAATTCGTGCAGTACGGGATGTTATTCTTGAAATATCAAAAACGTACGAAGAGTTGCGTGATGATCTGGCCTTTTATGAAAGTGACTACCTCACGCAGCGTCGGATGCAAAATCAACGCAATCACGCGTAAATACATTTTTTAACTTATATGCGAATTGGACAAAACCGCCCTTGTGGCGGTTTTTTTGCGTGTTCTTTCAACTGGCATCGCGGATAAAGGAGCATGTCATCATCTGGCATTTCGATGGAGAATAGCCGATTTACGGTGCGGAGACAATAGATGTCGAGGTGATAAAAATGAGCCAAGAGAAGCCGATCGTCAAATGCAGTGTTGCTAACTGCCACTTTTGGGGAGAAAACAATTTCTGCCAGGCTGATGCCATCATGATTGACATTGACCAACATGCCACCCGTCGCTTACATGAGGAATTTGCCGGAGAGACCTTTGATTCTGATCATCATGATCATGCCCGTACTTCATCTGCAACTTGCTGTCACACATTCAAACCGAAATGAGCAGTCATTCCCATTTATATGGAGGTGCTTTGCATTGAATAATGACCGTAGAGATGATCACCCGTTGCAACGTCCAAAAACGACTCCGTTAGATGAAAAGCAGCGTCAGCGTGTAGACTATCCAAGACGTAGCCACAGGGAAGAGTATGGTGCAGAGGTAGCGCCCCCAACAGGTTCTATTCGAACAGAACCTACGGAAAGAACCGATCATACCCCTGTGAAGCGTGAAGATGACGACGGTGTCATGAAATCTACTGGCCGAATCTCCGGATATATGGGTCTGGCCTTTGGTATCGCATCCTTATTTATGTGGTCCATTGTCCTTGGTCCAGCTGCAGCGGTACTTGGTTACTATGCTTACGTCAATGGCCGGAAAACGGCGGGTGCGTGGTCCATTGGACTTGGCGCAGTGGCAACACTTAGCTATTTCTTCATGATTCCATTCGCCCGTTAATAAAGCAAAAACATGATCTGATTATCAGTACAAAAAATGATAACCGAACTGGATATGAGTTGGTTATTTGCAGCCTTCTGCTTCCACCTTACTTAAGGGGGGATTGCAGAAGGTTTTTTCGCATATACGCAATGAAGTTGTAAAATCGGTCTATTTTTTTGAAAACAATGGAACCTGCCTGTAAAATAATGTAGAATAAAGTCATAATCTACGTTTACATTATACGGGAGTGAATATAACTCATGCAGATTGATCCGCGCGCGTCGCGGCAGTTGCTGGAACTGCAATTGTCCAATAGTCTCAACGAAACAAATGCATCGGATGGAAACTCCGCTTCAACAGTGGATTTTGCCAGTATGATGGACGGGCTGCTCGGGACGAATTCAAATACTTTGAACAATACTAGTACCGTAGGCGAAGAAGTGAATTCTGCTGCGATCTCCAAACGATCCAGTGACGGTCTGTTGTGGCTGCAACTGGGCAGCATGTATAACCCGGATGCAAGTTCTGTTTCTTCCTCGAACAGTAATGTGGTTTCTTTATCTTCCCTGTTAAATACTGGAGCAGTCGATTCGGGTGCATCTGTACCTACAGATTTTGAATCTTTGATTGCCTCAGCGAGCGCCAAATATGGGGTGCCTGAATCTTTGATCAAGGCGGTTATTGATACAGAATCCGGTTTCAATCCAAATGTAGTGTCTTCCGCAGGTGCCAAAGGACTGATGCAGTTGATGGATGGGACGGCAGCAGGGTTGGGAGTAAGCAACGCTTACGATCCCGCTCAAAATATAGATGGTGGAACCAAATACCTTTCTCTCCAGCTCCAGCGTTTTGGTGGCGAGGTGAAGATGGCACTTGCTGCTTATAATGCCGGACCGGGACGGGTTTCGAGTCTGGGTGTATCGAGTGACGCTGAACTGATGAGTGTACTTAACCGCCTCCCTTCGGAAACACAAGCTTATATCTCCAAAGTGGAGAAAGCACAGTCGAAATATTCGGTATAAATGGTATAGACCAAAGAAATGGCAACACAACAGTACGCCCAGGAAGAGATCAAACGCGGGAACAGCAGTCTTAAATGTGCTTAGTTCCTGTTTGGTCTTTTTGTGTTGAGCGGGGATCGTGTTACAATGCTCACTGTAGATTCCACAACGAAGAGACAAGGAGGGGAACCTCATTTGAAATATTTTGATTATGCAGCAACGACGCCTCCTCATCCGGATGTCGTTCGTACAATGGCCGAGATTATGGAGGCGCAATATGGGAATCCGTCATCGATACATGGATATGGTGAGCGAGCCCATCAATTGTTGCGCCGAGCGCGATCTGGTTGTGCCGCCGCAATTGATGTGAAACCGGAAGAAATCGTATTTACCTCAGGCGCAACTGAGAGCAACAATCTTGCCATTAAAGGGGCGGCATTACAGTATCAGTCTCGGGGCAAACACATCATTACAACTGCAACGGAACATGCTTCAGTTTACGAGAGTTTTGTGCAGCTAC
Organism: Paenibacillus sp. OK060; assembly: GCF_900101205.1. Lineage (NCBI taxonomy): Bacteria > Bacillati > Bacillota > Bacilli > Caryophanales > Paenibacillaceae > Paenibacillus > Paenibacillus sp. OK060. The sequence continues at coordinate 96,244 of NZ_FNFR01000005.1, read as the reverse complement.
AACAGTGGGGATGGGAGGTCACTTGGCTTCCCGTGGATTCCGATGGTCTAGTTAGCGCCCAGCAGGTAGTGGATGCCATAAGATCGGATACGGTGCTTGTGAGTCTGATGCATGTGAACAATGAAACAGGAGCGATACATCCAATTGCTGAAATCGGTGTACGACTGAAAAAGGAAGCACCAAAGGTGCTTTTTCATGTAGATGGTGTGCAGGGTTTTGGCAAGATGGAGGCTAAACCTGCGGCATGGGGCGCGGATCTTTACAGCTTGTCTGCTCACAAGATTCATGGTCCCAAAGGAGCTGGTCTTCTCTACGTACGAAGTGGAGTCGAGCTAACGCCTTTACTGTCAGGGGGTTCCCAAGAGCAGGGACTAAGAGCGGGTACTGAAAATGTACCTTTGCTTGTGGGTATGGCGAAGGCGATGCGTCTCGCTGCGGAACGTCAGGCTGACTTTGCACAGCGTACAACGATTTTGCGAGATCGTATCATGGAGGTCATAGATACTATTGCCGGACTTGTGTTAAATAGTCGTAAGGAGGGTGCGCCGCACATTGTTCATTTTTCCTATCCTGGAATGAAGGCAGAAGTGGCGCTGCATACCCTTGAACAGCTTGGAGTAACTGTTTCTACACAATCTGCCTGCTCTTCGCGATCGGCTGAACCCAGCAGGGTATTGCTTGCCATGGGCAGGGATAATGCTTGTGCTGCTGGTGGATTGCGTATTAGTCTTGGAGATGAACATACAGAAGAAGATGTGGCACTGCTGGAGCAGGCTTTACATCAGATGGTGGCGCAGCTGCGCCCGTTGGAAAGGCGGATGTGATTTTAGATGAAATATGATATGCTGCTTCTCCGTTTCGGAGAGTTTATGTTAAAAGGAAAAAACCGTGCCCGGTTCGAAAAAACAATCATCACCCAGGTACGTTCCCTGCTCAAACCTTATCCAGGTGCAAGTCTGCGGAAGGAGTTTGGACGGTTGTATGTTGATCTGGGTGGCGAATCTCATACAGAGCTGATCGCTGTGCTGAAACGAGTATTCGGCGTTATGTCGATCAGTCCGGTTAAAGTGACCCCATCGGAGACTGACCAAATCGTGGAGACAGCCGTTGCTTTTATGGATGAAAGAGAGTCTGAATTCAAAGACGGTACCACATTTAAAGTTAATGCACGGCGTGTTTGGAAAGAGTTCCCCAATTCTTCGCATGAAATGAACCATCTGGTAGGTTCTCCGATTCTTCGGAAATTCCAGCAGTTAAGCGTCGACGTGCGTCAACCTGACATTGAACTGCGCGTGGAAATTCGGGATCAGGGTACGTATATCTTCAGTGAGGTGATTCCGGCCGTAGGCGGGTTCCCCCTTGGCACAAATGGAAAAGCGATGCTGTTATTATCGGGTGGCATAGACAGCCCTGTAGCGGCATGGTCTTCGATGCGTAGAGGCCTGGAAGTGGAATGTGTACACTTTTACAGTTATCCGTTCACAAGCCAGCGTGCCAAAGAAAAGGTCATTGATTTGGCGCGTGCACTTGCTGATCATGCAGGCACAATTAAGCTGCATCTGGTTCCTTTTACGGAAATTCAAACTGCATTTACCCAACTGGGACAGGATAACTTGATCATCACACTGATGCGCCGCTCCATGTTACGTATTGCAACCAAGCTGGCTGAACGTGAGCGTGCGCTTGCACTGATTACCGGAGATAGTCTGGGTCAGGTAGCGAGCCAGACCCTGCCAAGCATGAATGTCATTGGACGTGCGACGGATCTGCCGCTGCTGCGACCACTTGTCATGATGGACAAACAGGAAATTATAACTTTATCCAAACAGATCGGGACGTATGATATATCGATTCTGCCATATGAAGACTGTTGTACTCTTTTTGTACCGAAATCCCCATCCACCAATCCGAATCTTCGCATTGTGGACAAGATTGAAGCAACCATGAGTCAACTGCCGGAATGGGTGGAGCAGGCGGTGGAGCAGACAGAAACAATTACGCTGCATGCAGGTGAAAACTTTATTGTCACCAATCAGCAGAATGAAGTTAATGGCATGAAAGAAGAGTGGTTCTGAGGAACCGTATTCTGGATTGAATAACATAATAAGGACTATGTTATCTTCTTGAAGAAAAAGGACTGCCGATGTATTATCGGTCAGTCCTTTTTTTATGGTTGTGTTTGATGGGAATCCCATTTAATAAAGCTTAGGAATAGGAGTGCTGCCGTTCTCCACCTGGTTTATTGCTGCTTGCACGTTTGCGATATCCTGCAAATACAACACCAGCAGTAACGAGAACGATAAATAAGATTCTCAGTGCCGGATGCTCAGTGAAGAAAGGTACAAGACGCTGCTCCTCTGTGATCATGTTTGAAGCCGTATACCCAAGCACGATAGCTCCAAGATAAATGATCCAAGGGAAATGGTTAATTAATTTGATAAACAACGTACTGCCCCACACGATAATAGGTACACTGATCAGCAGTCCGAGTATAACAAGCACTAAGTGCTGCTGTGCTGCACCAGCAACGGCGATGACGTTATCCAGTCCCATGGCAGCGTCTGCGATGACAATCGTTCGCACGGCTACCCAGAGAGAACTGCCAGCCTTGATATTCGAATGCTCTTCCCCTTGATCTGCCAATAGCTTGTACGCAATCCAGATCAGGAGTAATCCCCCAACAAGGAGTAGCCATGGCACTTTAAGCAGCCAGAGCACAATCACGGTGGCTACAATGCGAATCAAAAGTGCGCCGCCTGTTCCGTAAAGAATCGCCCTTTTTTGCACAGAAGGGTGCAAATTTCGAGCTGCGAGACCAATCACGATGGCATTATCGCCAGCCAAAATTAGATCAATAAATACAACGTTCAACAACGCTAGCCAAAAAGCGGGGCTAAACAGCTCCATACGATGTCACTCCTTCTATATATCCAAACCTGAGAAAGCTTGTTCAACGTTTAAGAATAGCATGGACAACTTTGACATACAAGTTAGAGTGGGGGGATGAGAAGCATGGATACGCTATGGCTGCTAACCGAAATATTAATGATCAATCTGGTTCTAAGTGGAGATAATGCGGTTGTTATTGCCCTTGCAAGCAAGGATTTGCCGGCGAGACAGCGCAAGCAGGCGGTATGGTGGGGGGCTTTCGGTGCGGTTGTTTTGCGTTGTTTGTTAACCTTTGCAGCTGTGCTGCTGTTGGGTATTCCTTTTATTCAGGCGGCTGGTGGTTTGCTGTTGCTCTGGATTGCTGTCAAGCTGCTGCTTCAGAATGAAGATGAAGTACATATTCGTAAGGCGTCCACGACCTGGAAAGCGATCCAAACGATTTTGATTGCTGACTTTGTTATGAGTCTGGATAACGTTCTCGCGATTGCTGCGCTGGCGGATGGGGATTTGGCGCTCACGGTCATCGGAATTGCCATAAGTATTCCGATTGTGGTGTGGGGCAGCGGATTAATTGTCGGTTTGTTGAAGCGGTTTCCGATTCTGGTATTTGCCGGTTCAGGTATTCTAGCCTTCACAGCAGGTGAGATGGTGATGAATGATCCGAAGCTGGGACAGTGGCTCGGTGGATTGGCAGCTGAGGCACATACACTGCTGCCTGTAGCTATGGCTTGTCTTGTAATTGCGATTGGAGGAGCGCACAAGTTTGTTCGTCGAAACGTGTAAGTTGATTTGAGCAAATGGAAATGTGAATTTTCTGGCGAACTGCCCGTAAAGGGCAGTTTTTTGCTGTATTTATTTGTTCAGAAGAAATGGGTGAACTTGAATAAGTCATAGACCGATCATTTTAGGGTAATACAGGATAATGGAGAGAGGCGAAGTACGACATAAAGTGTAGTTTTTTGCATACACATCGGCTACACTAGAAGAAGGCTGGGAACAGTCAGTCATCATGGTGTGCTTATAGTTTATCTTACGGGGTACATAGCCAAATGTTATAAGAGGTGATTGTAGATGAGGATGAGAAATGAAAAAGCAATCGGAATATTTATTTTTGTTGCAGGTTTAATAATTTTACTCGGTAAACTAGGTGTGTTTGGCTTTATTGGACGGCACTTCTGGCCTTTGCTCATCTTGTTGCCTGGTATTGCTCTTCATGCATTATATTATGCAAGGCTCACGCCATCATGGTCACTCGTTCCAGCAGGAACATTAACCGTCTATGGTCTGTTGTTCGGAATCACGAATACATGGGGCAGCGGATTGATGAGCAACCTGTGGCCTGCTTTTTTGCTTGGAATTGCCGTTGGTTTGCTTGAATATGCACTGGCTGATCATCGAAGACCCGCAATGGTACTTCCGGTGGCATTGGGCGTTGGCATCCTTTCAATTATTTTATTCGGATTTACACTGCTTCACACCGGTATTATCTATGTGCTGGCGGTAATTTTGATTGTAGGCGGGATGTGGTTGCTGTTTGGCCGAGGACGCCAAGGGAGAGGCTGGTAACATTCCCAGTGGTCTTTCAAGCGAAATATCTTGATTTTTACCTATGATCAACTATAATATAAGGGATATAGGCATGCGTCGGGATATCACCGACGCTTATTTTGGGTGAGTAACCTGCGAATTTGCGGGAAGTTTAGTAGATAAGAATTGAAATTGGAAAGGATATGGATACAAACCATGCATTCAAGAGAACACATTCGCAATATTGCGATTATTGCCCACGTCGACCACGGGAAAACAACGCTCGTCGACAAGTTGCTCCAGCAATCCGGTACTTTCCGTGATCACGAAACGGTACAGGAGCGCGCAATGGACTCCAACGATTTGGAGCGTGAACGCGGTATTACGATTCTGGCCAAAAACACAGCTATTACCTATAAAGATTACCTGATCAATATTGTGGATACACCAGGACACGCCGACTTTGGTGGTGAAGTGGAACGTATCATGAAAATGGTTGACGGCGTTTTGCTCGTTGTTGATGCTTACGAAGGATGTATGCCGCAAACGAAATTCGTACTTCGTAAAGCTTTGGAGCACAACCTGACACCAATCGTTGTTGTAAACAAAATTGACCGTCCAGCGGCTCGTCCGACTGAGGTTATTGATGAAGTACTGGACCTGTTCATTGAACTGGGTGCCAACGATCAACAACTTGAATTCCCTGTTGTATATGCTTCCGCATTGAACGGAACATCCAGCATGGATAATGATCCTGCAAAACAGGATGACAACATGATGGCGATTTACAATACCATCGTTAGTCATATCCCACACCCTACCGAAAATGTTGAAGAACCACTTCAATTCCTCGTTACTTTGATGGACTACAATGAATACCTTGGCCGTATTGCCATTGGTCGTGTTAACCGCGGTGTGATCCGTCAAGGACAATCGGTAACGGTTATTATGCGTGATGGTAAGAGCAAAACTGCACGTATCGAGAAACTGTTCGGTTTCCAGGGTCTCAAACGTATTGAGACGGAAGAAGCAGGAGCAGGTGACATCGTTGCGATTGCAGGAATCAAGGACATCAACATTGGTGAAACCATCGCTGATCCGAACAACCCAGAAGCACTTCCAGTTTTGAAAATTGATGAGCCTACACTGCAAATGACGTTCCTCGTGAACAACAGTCCATTCGCAGGTCGTGAAGGTAAATGGGTAACTTCCCGTAAACTTCGTGAGCGTTTGTTCAAAGAATTGGAAACTGACGTATCCCTTCGTGTTGACGAAACGGATAGCCCGGATGCATTTGTCGTTTCTGGACGTGGTGAGCTTCACTTAGGTATCCTGATTGAAAATATGCGTCGTGAAGGATATGAGCTTCAAGTATCCAAACCAGAAGTTATCGTTAAAGAAGTTGACGGTAAGAAAATGGAACCTCTAGAGCGCTTGTTGATTGATATCCCTGAAGAAAGCATGGGTTCCGTAATGGAGAGCCTGGGCGCACGTAAAGCAGAGATGGTTAACATGGTCAACACAGGTAGTGGTCAAGTTCGTCTGGAGTTCCTGATTCCAGCACGTGGTTTGATCGGATATAGCACCAACTTCCTGACATTGACTCGTGGTTACGGTGTAATGAACCATGCATTTGACAGCTACGCTCCAGTAGTATCCGGTCAAGTAGGTGGACGTCACCAAGGCGTGCTGATCTCAACTGAAACTGGTACATCTACGTTCTATGGCATGATGGGCGTTGAGGATCGCGGTACGCTCTTCTTGGAGCCGGGTACTGAAATCTACGAAGGTATGATTGTTGGTGAACATACACGTGACAATGATATCGTTGTTAACATCTGCAAAGAAAAACAACTGACTAACGTTCGTTCTTCTGGTAAAGATGATACGGTTAAAATTAAAACTCCGATTATCTTCTCGTTGGAACAGGCGCTTGAATATCTGAATGAAGATGAATATTGTGAGATTACACCAAAATCTATTCGTCTCCGTAAGAAGATCCTGAACAAATCCGAGCGTGAGCGTGCAGAAAAACAACGCAAAATGGCTACAAAATAACACCTAACTACAACTAAAATAAATGATATAAGTTAACGTTTGATGGAACACATATACACCATCGACGTCGATTACAACCCGCTGAAGTAGTGGAGGATTCGGAATCGATTCTGTAGGAGCGAAGCGTTCGCCTTTATCCCCGGATTTTACCATTGAGAAATGGATCAAAAAAATATGGGGATAACAGCGACCGAAAGAACAATCCGAATCCGAAATGGTCACATGCAGAGTTTTGTAATTTATGTTGTTGGTGTGGTTCCATCAACCAGTTAACTTATATCTAGCATGAACACGAAAGGAGCTGGCTGTGCATGCAAGCATGGTTCGCATCAAACCCGATCGTAGCCTACATCGTCATCTTTGTATTGATTACTTACGTATATAACAAGGTGTTTCGGGTACGTCAGAAATTGCCACTTGGTAAGGAAATCGTTCTCTATATATTGATGGCGATGGGCACATTCATGCTTCTTGTTTTTCAAATCGACAAGTTGCCAATTATTCAATGTTTGCTGGTGGCTGTTGGTTTGATGCTGTTAGTGAGAGTGCGCTATTTTATTGAAGGTCGTCAAAAGAAAAAAGCGGAAGCTGCCGCTCGAAACTCATAAATTCTGTATAGTATAGACCATCCGTTTTCCTTAGGGAAAGCGGTTGTCTTATATATAGGCCAAAACAGATGTGATAAAGGTGTTGAAGATATGAACTCGAATTCGAACGGACTGCCTCCACGGAGACAGGCACCGACTCAATCCGGCGCTTCTGGATCGAAGAACGGCAAAGGCAAGCAACCAAAGAAGAAGAAAAAGATGCGAACCTTTGGCAGACTGATTTTAAGTTTATTGGTTATTGCAATTGTGGTAGGCTGCGGATATCTCTATTGGGTATACAATCAGGTAGCTGATACGGGCATTGACAAGCCAGTACCGGCTGGAATGTCAGCGAAAACCAAACCCATTACGATGTTGCTGCTAGGTACGGATAACCGTCCCGAAACAGGTACGTATCTATCGGATGTGGTTATGGTAGCTTCTCTGAATCCGGAGACCAAGACGGCAACCATTGTATCTTTACCTCGGGATACCCGTATTCAGTTGGATGGATATAAGGCGAATAAATTAAATTCCTATTATCCTAAATTTAAAGCCCAAGAAAAAACCTCTGGCAAAAATGCAGAGGAACAAATGAAAGAAATGATGGGCAAATATCTAAATGTGGATATCAATTATACAACGGTACTGAATTTTCAAGCGTTCCGTGATGCGGTTAATGCTGTAGGTGGCGTGGATGTGACAGTGGATAAAAACATGTGTTACAAAGATACGGCCGATGGCACGGATATTAACCTGGTAGCTGGTGCACAGCATTTGGATGGAAAAGAAGCACTTGATTTTGTTCGTTACCGTAAATCGAATTGTAAGCCGAAGACAGATGAATCCAACGACTTTGACCGAAATAAACGTCAGAATCAAGTGTTGAATTCTATGTTGGATCAGTTGAAATCACTGGGAGGCGTAACGAAGATTGGTAAAGTGATAGGCGCTGTTGACGATAACATGACAACAGACGTGGAATCGGAGCAGATGAAGAACTTCATTTCAACCTATTGGAATATTTCCAAATCGGATGTGCACTACACACCTGTAACCGGAGAGTGGAGAAGTCCATATGTATATATCAACGAAACTGAATTGGCTAATGCCAAACAGGCGTTGCAGGATACACTTTCAGGTAAAGTAACGGCATCTCCAACAGCCGAGTAACATTCATTCTTTTGGGATTGGAAGCGAGTTTGATGGTATGCTATAATATCATCAACAACGAATCAAGAATTGCATAAAGAAGATTAGGGGGCTGGTTGGATGTCCGAAGCCGTCACACAATTGACTGAATCTCTTTTACAGCAATTCAAGAACGAAACCTTTGTGCTCTTGAGCACCGTGGACATTGAATCTGGAGGTCCGACATCAACAGCAATCTCCTGGATTTATGCGGAGAATGCTTCTACCCTTCGTGTGGCGATTGATCATCGTTCACGTCTCGTGAACAATATGATCGAGAATCCGGCTATTACGGTCACCATTTTTGGAGAAGAGATGGTGTATGCGGTAAACGGACGTGCTTCCGTACGACAAAATCCGTTACAGGATGTTCCGTTTAATATGTGCTGTTTCGACATTTCCATTGAAGCGGTAAGGAATGCCCTTTTTTATGGAGCCCAGCTATCTTCTGTGCCTCAATTTGTCAAAATATATGATCAGCGTGCTGCTGAGAAATTAGATGAGCAGGTTTTTACTGCAATGAAAAAAGCCTAGTGAGAGATCACTGGGCTTTTTGTTGTCTTTTGTCAGAAGAATGCAGCTGCTGCATTTGTTGTTCACGTTCAACATGTTCATCCGGATTTTGACGGACTTTGACATCTTTGGGTAGTTGGGGAATGATCCGGCCCACCATGTCTGCTAGTTCTGAAGCGAAACCGGATATTGGATGACCTTGACGAATATGTTCACCGATTTCCTTAATACGCTCGGTGACATCAGCATCTGCGGTAACAATTGAATCCACACCTTCCGGATCTTTGCGGAGGGCTTCGGCTACTGAGTATTTAATTGTACCTACTCGTGCACGTTCCAGTTCACCGTCAACATCAATGCCAACTACGGCTGTATTTCCAAGAATGACACAGTTGGCATCTTTGACACCTTCCACTTGCTTGGCAAGTGTTTTGAGGTGGGTGACCCTTTTTTCATTTGGCATCCGATCGGCCTTGGTGTTGTCCATGACGTTTTTTTCATGAACCTCACCTGTATTTTCGGTCAGATGGTCCACAGCTGAAGGGTGCAACCGATCTTCCTGAGTATTGAGCATGTGAGATCCTTTCCTTTGGTCTTGCTGAGTTGTAACATTTCCTCCGTAACCTTTGGCATGCTGACCTTGTTGCTGCGAGGCATTACGTGTAGAACTGTTGCAGCCTGTAAGTATAAAGATCAGAAGCAGCGTGCAAACCCAATATTTCATAAATGTTCATCCTTTCCTGGAGTTTTTCAGAATGGTTGACAATTATTTTGTCCTAGTCGAATACATTTATGTATGGGAGCATGATTGTCCATGTCGCTGCTGAAAGATCAAACTTATCCATGCCTTTAACGACGCCGCTTTGGAGGGGATTGAATGAAAAAGATTTTTGTATTGGATACGAACGTGCTTCTGCATGACCCCAATGCCATATTTGCCTTTGAGGAACATGAGGTAATCATTCCCGCGGTTGTACTGGAGGAGATCGACTCCAAAAAAAGAAATGCCGATGAAATTGGGCGTAATGCCCGTAATGTATCGAGACTTCTTGATGGGTTGCGTGAATTGGGACATTTGCACAGTGGCGTCCCTTTAGCTAATGGAGGCAATCTGAAAGTGGAACTGAATCATCGTAGTTTTGTGAAAGTACAGGAAATGTTTGGAGAAGTGTCCAACGATAATCGGATTTTGGCCGTCGCCCTGAATTATCAGATTGAGGAAAATGAGAAAGAGGTCGTTGAACGACAGGTGGTTCTGGTCAGCAAGGATGTGCTTGTTCGTATCAAAGCGGATGTACTCGGTCTTTTCACACAGGATTACTTATCAGATCGCACGGCAGGTCTCAGTGAATTATATCCAGGCTACACTGCCCTCAAGGTTCATCCTTCGGTCATTGATGAGTTTTACACATATCGCTTTCTACCGATCAAACCATTACAGTTGTCTTATTCGCTTTACCCGAATGAATTTGTAATTCTCAAGGATGAGATGGGAACCAATAAATCGGCTTTGCTCAAAGTAAATACAGAAGGAACGAAGTTGGAACCACTGTTCCTGAGTAATGATAATGTATGGGGCATCAGTGCACGTAACGCGCAACAGCGTATGGCCCTAGAACTGCTCCTGAATGATGATATTCCACTTGTCACGATTACAGGAAAGGCGGGTACAGGGAAAACCTTGTTGGCGCTTGCTGCAGGTTTGCTTAAAGTGGAGGATGATCATAAGTACAAAAAATTATTGATCGCTCGTCCAGTTGTTCCGATGGGGAAAGATATCGGTTATCTCCCTGGTGAAAAAGAAGAAAAACTAAGACCATGGATGCAGCCGATTTATGATAACTTGGAATTTTTGTTTGATACAAAAAAAGCAGGCGACATTGATAAAATTTTGATGGGTCTTGGCAGTATTCAAGTTGAGGCACTCACTTATATTCGTGGTAGGTCTATACCAGGACAGTTTATCATTATCGATGAAGCGCAGAACCTGTCTCGACATGAAGTGAAGACCATTGTATCGAGGGTGGGCGAAGGCAGTAAAATTATTTTGATGGGTGACCCTGAGCAAATAGACCATCCTTATCTGGATTCAGCAAGTAATGGTCTGACGTATATTGTGGAGCGATTCAAGCAAGAGGGAATCAGCGGACACATTATGCTGGAAAAAGGAGAACGTTCCAAGTTGGCTCAGCTTGCAGCAGATTTATTGTAAGGTAACGGAAAGTTATTTCCCGGAAAATGTTTCTATTAAACCGGCTCTTCGAGCCGGTTTTTTTGCTGAAAAAATAAAAATCAGTTATTGCACAGAACTCGATATGCTCGAAGTATGCAAAATATCGGAAAACTGTTTTTTGGCAGGATAGGACAAGAGCACTACTTATTTGTTACAATGAGTGTTGCAGGAAAAAATTAGGGAGCAAGGAGGGGAAGTTAATGAAGCGTGGACACCAGGTTGTTTTGTTCGCAGTGCTGCTGCTTTCGTTAACGATTCTGTCTCCCAGCTTTGATTTTAGAGGTTCACAGCTTAATCAGGAACGAGATCAGGAAAAAGATGCATTTCCCAACACGTCATCTCGTAGCGAAGACCAACATGCCCCACTAGAGATTGTAGTCTCGATGTCTGAGACCGACTTTAAATCATTTAAAAAGATGGCTAATGAAGTAGCAACTTCTCAACATGTGGAAATCAGTCTTCGGAATTTGGAGCCGGATACATATAAGCGAGTGCTTGATAATAAATTTTCGGTAGGAGAAAGCGGAGATATCGTTCTTCTGGATAGCGCGGAAGTTCAATATCATGCCAAAAAAGGACATCTGTATCCGTTGAATGGTACAACACTGTCCAAGTCTTTGGGAGAAACTGTGGTAGGCTTACGAGAAATGACAGAGTGGAATGGTTACCAATGGGGGATGCCGTTTGATTTTGACGCTTATGTACTTGCAGCTCGCTCTCCATTCCTGGACGAAGCCGGTTTGGCAGGTTTACCCAAAAATAAGGAACAGTGGAACAAACTTGTACAACAAGCAACGCAGGATGAAACGGATTTAATAAGCATAAATTTAAATGACCCTCACGCGGTAAGTGCGTGGTTGAATCAGTTTGATCCAGGCATGGCTCCCGACAAAATTAAGAAAGCGCAAACTTCTTCGCAAACGGAGGCGTACAAACAGATCATACAGTTGATAGATCAGATCCAGTCGCATATTAACGTCGAATCAATGAATCCGACGATCTCTTCTTCGGGTGAGCAGACGGGAGTTCCTATGGTAGTAACGTTGCTGTCTCGTTTGTTGAGTGGAGATCAAGGCGTGGCAGGCGAACAGGAATCATCGGAGAAGATAGCTCTCAGTGCGTTAGAACCGCTGAGATCAAGAAGTCTTGTTATCGCAGCTGGATCACTTGAGGCGGAAGAGGCCAGCCGCTGGATTGAAGGGATGACATCCTCTGCCGTGCAATCGGAGTGGTACCAACAGGCTAACTATTTACCAGCAAAGCAACAGGAACTAGATCTTGAGTCACAGAAACTAATAACGAAGTATAATACGACGGATGTAAAATCCTGGTTTCCAGCTGACTCTTCGCAGGCTGTTATGACGGAAAGTCCTATACTAACTTCTGCCTTTCAAAAGAAGATCCAACAACTTCTCGCGGGAGAGATCACGGCTAATCAGTACGTCAAAAGCATTATTGCCTTGCAAAGCTCGTCAAAATGAAATGGCGAGCTTGACTTCAAGTATGCCTTCGCTTGTGGATACCTCTGTGGCTTTGACAAACGACAGAATCTTCTGTGGGTAAAATCCGAGATCGAATTCTCGTTCCAGCATACGACGTGTGGTATCGGGCAGTTCTAACTGATTAAACACAAGTTTATCTACATGAAATCGAATTGAATTCTGAGGTTCATTCTCAACCGTATAATGGCCTTCAATGCTTAATTGCAACTGATCACGCTGCCCAGAAGCAGTGATTCGATCTTTGTCGAACTGAAAGGCAAAGTCTTCAAAGATCGGATTCTGTGATCGTAGAAACGTATTTAACTCATCTTGTCCAATTCGAATGGTGTACGATGTTCCGGTAGTGGAGATTCCTCCGTTTTGTTCCTGGATAAACTGTGGCAGGTTCTGCATAGCTGATGCCAATGCTTTAAAATATCGCTTGACCTCGTATATGCCGATGTTCTCCCAATAGATAGTCAACTCATCCATCAACTTCTGCATGGCTGCAGCATCCCCGCTGGCAGCTACTTTTCCGTCCACTTCTTTCTGCAAAGCTAGTACTCGTTCACGTTGATTTTGAAGATTGTTTTTGAGTTCAGACAGTTCTGCAGAGGTCTGATTAATCTGGGCAGACGTTTGCTGCATGGTGCGATATCGATCCTGATACTTGTCCAGTACAGCCTGATCCCTGCCAATAATAATCTGATAGTAATCGTATAGAATGAACAGGTCCTTAAAGGATCTTGCCCCCAGTACCGTCATCAAGAGACTATCACGCTCCCCGGTATAGTAGGATCTTACAACTGCACCCGCTCGGTCTTGCTGAGTATGTATCTGGTCTTCCTGTTCCTGAAGTTGAATGGATAACGTCTGACGCTGTTCGTCTAGCTGTTTTTGTTTGGCTGCAATACGTTCGATTTCATGATCGATTTCGACGATGGATAGGCTTTGTTGCAGTATTTCGCGTGTTTCCTCAGATGAAGGTTCTCCATAGGCATAAGTCCAAGGTAGCTGGATCAAAAATATAATACATACGATGAAGCCAGGAATGCCGTATCGACGTTTCACCCATCATTCTCCTTTCCATATCTACATATGATGCGAACAGGCTTATCTCTTCCAGACAATATATGAAATAGATACGTGAAATATCCGTAGTGGTTACATAACACAAAGTATAGTCATTTAATCTGAAAACGACAAAAAAGCAACCCGACATTAGCCGGATCGCTTTGATGCTGCTGGCGGATTAGAGCGGCAAATCCATTTGGAATACGGTCCAGTAGCTGAACCCTGTGAATGTTACGATCATATAACCCCAGAAGAGCAATATGTACGTACGTTCGGTAAATTTCAAATATCCCAAAATGACAAAAAACGCAGTCTGCAGGAAAAAAAGCAAAGCCATTTCGACCAGGTCTCCCGCAAAAGCCATCAGGCCAATCGCTAGCGTGAAGAACCCGAGTACCCGAAACATGCGCGCCACGGTAAGTCCTCCTCTCCTATGTACGATCATAGATTGTCTACACAACATTATACCGGGAAAGGAAAAAGGTGTAAACAAAATTGGATATGAAAGCGAATTCTTTTTTTTTGGCCTAAAAGAGTTAAAGTATGGTTTGTTTTGCATATGTAACGTATGAGTACTCATAAATGTGGAAATACATTTTAGTATGAAATCAATTCTATGAACTCTATGAGAGGCATAAGAATGAATGAAGCAGCTTTTATACCTAATTCACATACCGGGAAATCGGTTATGGGGACGGTTATTTTAGGATGTTGTTAGGAGGGTATTATAGCATGACTGCAGTGAGACAGGATGCTTGGAGTACAGAGGACGATTTGATTTTGGCTGAAGTTACTTTGCGTCATATTCGGGAAGGAAGTACACAACTAGCTGCTTTTGAAGAGGTTGGCGAAAAAATAGGCAGAACTTCTGCCGCTTGCGGTTTTCGCTGGAACAGCTGTGTACGCAAGAAGTATGAGTCTGCTATTAGCAATGCTAAGGCTCAACGACAAAAACGGAGTTATCTCCGCAAACAACCGGCTTTGCTTGGACCACAAGTAGCAGCTTTGTCCACCCTGGATACAGAAGAAAATCTGTACAAGGCGGATGGTATTTCGGAAGATTCTCTATCCATTGATGCAGTTATACGATTCTTGCGGCAATGGAAGGGAACTGTGCAGGAAAACGGTCGTCAGCTCAAGATGCTTGAGAAAGAGCTTCGTGAAAAAGAGGATGAACTTCATGAACTGCGTTGCGAGAATGATCGTCTGTCTAAGGAAGTGAATGAAGTACAGACTGATTATCGTGTTGTAAACGACGATTATAAAGCACTGATTCAGATTATGGATCGTGCTCGCAGACTCGCATTTCTGACAGAAGAAGAAGAGGAACTCAAAACGAGATTCAAAATGGATGCCAACGGGAATCTGGAACGAATTGAATAAAAGCAAATTGTATCTGATGATCAGCATTAGATTAGGACCCGTCACACCTCCGTTACATAACGGCGGGTATGATGGGTTTTTTGTTTGCTGTTTTTGTTCTATTATAGATGAAAGCAACTATTGGAGCAGAGGTAGGGATGCAGCATGATCATTGACGTTGTAGGATCAGGGTCACTGGGTCTTTTGTATGGAGGTAAGCTACAGGACGCAGGCAACGAGGTTCGGTTTTGGACCAGAACGGCTGAACAGGCAAATAAACTGAGTATAGAAGGATTTAAGGTCATCGAACGGGAGAAAACCATCCAGATTAAGCCTGATCATATCCAGGTCAAGCCGATTACGGAGTTAATCCGAGTGTGGCAACACTCACCTGGAGATTGGCTACTATTAATGGTGAAACAGACAGCGATACTTGATGTTATACGTGAAATTGGTTCATTGAAGACGCAAGTGCTCAACATCGCATGTTTCCAAAATGGGGTTGGGCATCTGGATCATGTGCAATCCAATATGCCGCATTCTAATATATACAGCGTCATAACTACAGAAGGGGCGAAACGTCAGCAAGATGGAGTCATCCGTGCAGGTATAGGAGAGACCTGGTTGGGCAAAAGTGCAGATGTACGTATCTCACCTCTAACGCCAATGAATCAAAATGACCCCATTCGTTTACAGGGACTTTTGCAGCAGGCAGGATTTGGCTGTACAGTGTCGAATGAAATCGATAAGCTGATTTATAGGAAGTTGTTAATCAATGCTGTCATTAACCCTCTTACCGCGATATGGCGTATTCCTAACGGTGAGTTAATTACAAAGGAAGAGCGAATCGTGTTTATGCGTCAGCTGTACGATGAGGCATTGGCGGTATACAGAGCAAGCGGAATACTTCTTGATGTGGATGTGTGGGAACAAATCCTCTCCGTCTGTCGTTCCACAGCCTCAAATACATCTTCCATGCTGTCGGATGTTCTGCATGGACAACAAACGGAGGTGCAATCCATTAACGGGCAAATCGTAAGCATGGCGTGTCGGTGTGGCCTGTCCGCTCCGATGCATGAAGTACTGCTTCATCTGATTGAAGGTATGCAACCGGAAGGAGTGAGTTAATGGGATTTTTTATTGTGCTGAGCATACTGCCGTTCTTTCCATTTTTTCTTGTGTATTGGATCATGTATGGATGGAAAAAAGATAAGCGTGTGGCGCTGCGCTCGGCAATGGATGTAACAACCTTATTCCTTATATTCTCTGTATCGGCGTTATTCAACTTAACATTTGATTCGAATTTTGGATTTTATTTAACACTAATACTCATACTAATAGCGCTTGGATTCATCGGAGGTGCACAAAATCGGCTCAAAGGTAAGGTCGATAGGGGTAGAATGTTCCGGGCCGTTTGGCGCATGGCTTTTGTCATAATGAGTTTTGGGTATGTTTTGTTTACTATATTTGGATTATTTAGATACTTCATGAAACAGATGTGAGGATACATAACGCAAAAGGGCTAAAAAATGTGTCGATTTTGTCGAAAACTGAAAAAAACATTACTTTCTGAAAAAGTAATGTAGATTTTTTTGACCGGTGGTTGTATAATCTATAAACATATACCACATCAATTTAGGGGGAAAGTGTTAGATGAAAAGGAAAAGTCTATTAGTCCTTTTGACGCTGATTTTGGCGTTCGGTACCGTACTTGCAGCGTGCGGATCGAAAAACGAAGGCACAGGTAACACCGATACTGGTTCTGCAACCGAAGGAAATGGTCTTGCTAAAGATCAAGTCCTGAAAATTAACCTGTCAGCTGAACCTCCTACGTTAGACCCGGCTCAAGCAAAAGACAGCCAAACCAACACTGTACTGAAATTCTTGTATGAAGGTCTTGTGCGTATCGACCCTGATGGCAAAGAAGCTTCAGGTGTTGCTAAAGACTGGACAATTTCCGAAGATGGTCTGAAATATGTTTTCAACCTGAACCCGGATGCTAAATGGAGCAACGGTGATGCAATCACTGCCGAAGACTTTGTACGTTCTTGGGAACGCGCTTTGAAACCGGAAACAGCTTCTCCATATGCTTACCAATTGTATTACATCAAAGGTGCTGAGGGTTACAACCTGAGCAAAGACGAAACATATAAAGGTACTAAAATCACAGACTTCTCTCAAGTAGGTGTTAAAGCTACTGATGAGCACACACTGGAAGTAACGTTGGAAAACCCAACACCTTACTTCTTGGGTCTGACAGCATTCTACACGTACTACCCAGTACACAAGTCTGCTGACACGAATGACAAATTCTTCACAGACTACAAAAACATGATCGTTAACGGACCATTCACAATGGATCAATACGCTAAAGGTCAAAAAATCGTCGTGAAGAAAAACGAAAGCTACCATGCAGCTTCTGACATCAAATTGTCTGAAATTAACATGTCCCTGACAAACAGCAGTGCTTCCGAACTGCAAGCTTACAAGTCTGGACAATTGGACTACACAGGCGCGCCTAACGGTGAAATTCCTTCCGACCAAATTCCTTCTGTAAAAGCGGAATTGCCGGACGAGTTTAAAGCTACTGGTATTGCAAGTACTTACTACTACCAGTTCAACGTTAATGAAGCTCCATTTAACAACGTTAAAATCCGTAAGGCTTTTGCAATGTCAATCGAGCGTCAATTGATCGTTGACAAAGTAACACAAGGTGGACAAATTCCAGCTTTCGGCTTTGTACCTCCAGGTATCCGCGGTGAAAACGGCGAATTCCGTGATGAGCACAAAGATGACTACTTCACTGAGAACGTAGAAGAAGCTAAGAAATTGCTTGCTGAAGGTATGAAAGAAGAAGGCTACACAACATTGCCAGCAGTAACTTTGATCTACAATACTAGTGACGGTCACGCGAAAATCGCGCTTGCTGTTGCTGATATGTGGAAGAAAAACCTTGGTGTTGACGTGAAAACGGAAAACCAAGAGTGGGGCGTATTCCTTGAGAACCGTCAAAACCAAAACTTCCAAATCGCTCGTGCGGGCTGGTCTGCTGACTACAACGATCCGTACAACTTCTTGGAAATGTGGACTACTGGAAACACAAACAATGATTCCAAATTCAGCAACGAACAGTATGATAAAGATGTTAAAGAGACTGTAAAATCTGCAGATCCAGCTACTCGTATGGCTGCTTTTGCTGACGCTGAGAAAATCCTGATTCAAGATGAAATGGGCGTATTGCCGATCTATTACTACACTAACGTATCTTTGACTAAGCCTTACCTGAAAGGCATACAACTTGATTTCAGTGGAGCTATTGACTTCACTCGTGCATATCTGGAAGAGAAATAAGTTGTTCTGAAGTCTATATGATTACTTCGGGATATATATGTGGAATTCCATATATATCCCGATTTTTTTGTATGTGCACCGATTTTCCTTATAATTCTTGAAATTTCCGATAAATGGATTGGACATTATTCATGTCTAATTCTACAATCGATTTGTATACAAAATATTGTTTGTGGAGGTGTGCAAGGGTTGGTTAAGTACGTGCTGAAAAAACTGCTATTTATGCTGCTATCGCTTTTCATACTCGCATCAGCAACCTTCTTCCTGATGAAGGCCATTCCGGGTGACCCTTTTACATCCGAGAAAAAAGTATCTCCTGAAATCCGGGCACTTTTGGAAGTGAAGTATGGTTTGGACAAACCGATGTATGAACAATACCTGAAGTATATGGGTGGAATCATCAAAGGTGATTTCGGGGTTTCTATGAAATACCTGAATCAAGATGTAACGGGTATGATCACTCAAACGTTTACAGCATCGCTGAAGCTAGGAATCTTTGCGATTATTATCTCAATTGTTGTGGGTGTCTTGTTGGGGCTTATTGCCGCAGTGTACCATCGCAAGTTGATTGATGATATTACGATGATTCTGGCTGTTATCGGGATTGCTGTACCGAGTTTCTTGCTCGCATCCCTGGTGCAATATGTTTTTGCATTCAAACTCGGCTGGTTTAATGTTATGGGCTTCGATGGCCCGCTCGACTATGTGCTTCCGGTTGCCGCATTGTCAGCATCTCCAATTGCCTTTATCGCACGTTTGACGCGTTCAAGCATGTTGGAAGTGTTGCATGCAGACTACATCAAGACAGCCAAAGCCAAAGGTTTGAAATGGCCTGCTATCATGTTTAAACACGTTTTACGGAACGGTATTCTGCCAGTCGTTACTTACGTTGGTCCGATGACAGCAAATATTATCACAGGCTCCGTTGTTATTGAGCAAATCTTTAATATTGGTGGAATTGGTAAAGTATTTGTAGAGAGTATTACGAATCGTGATTACACGATGATCATGGGGATTACAATCTTCTATGGTATTCTCTTGATGCTTGCACGTTTCCTGACAGATATCGCTTACGTGTTGATTGATCCTAGAATTAAGCTAGAAAGCCGGAAGGGGGCATAACGTTGTCTGGCAAGAATAACAACAATAATGAAACGGCGAACACAGGCCTGGATAGTCAGGCAGCGTTGAAATCGCAAGAGAGTGTATCGCTATTCAAAGACGCTATGTACAGACTTGCAACCAACAAGGCCGCTATGATTAGTTTGGCTGTTCTAGTCCTTGTTGTCATTTTCTCTATGATTGGTCCAACTTCGTTGTTCTCAAGCTATAATTATTATTCCAATGATTTGTTGAATGCCAATGCTGCACCGAGTGCTGAACACTGGTTCGGAACAGATGAACTGGGTCGTGATGTATGGGTAAGAACCTGGGTAGGTGCACGTGTGTCTCTTACTGTAGGTTTGGCTGCTGCTTTGATTGACCTTGTCATCGGGGTAATTTATGGAGCCATTATGGGCTTCTACGGTGGACGTGTTGACGGCATCATGAACAAGTTTTCCGAGATCTTGTACTCCCTGCCATACATGCTCGTTGTTATCCTGTTGCTGGTTGTATTGGAGCCAAGTCTGACAACGATTATCATTGCACTTACCATTACAGGATGGATCAGTATGTCCTGGATTGTGCGTGGTGAGATTATGCAACTCAAAAACAGAGACTTTATCCTTGCTGCTCGTTCCATGGGCGCAAGCACTGGACGTCAACTCTTCCGTCATTTGTTGCCAAATGCTGTCGGACCAATTCTCGTTACATTGACATTGTCCATCCCAAATGCCATCTTCGCAGAAGCATTTTTGAGCTTCCTCGGATTGGGTGTATCTGCACCTAAATCCTCTCTTGGATCTATGATCAATGATGCACTTACAGGCTGGACGCTGTATCCTTGGCGGATGTGGTTCCCTGCAGGTTTGATGGTTATGACAATGCTCGCATTTAACTTGCTTGGTGACGGCTTGCGCGACGCGCTTGATCCAAAATTACGTAAATAGAAATAGGAGGTGGGATTATGGAGCCGATTTTAACAGTCAAAGACCTGAGTGTGTCATTCACGACGCGTTCTGGTGAGTTTGATGCCGTTAAAAATGTGAGTTTTGAACTTGGCAAAGGAGAGACGCTGGGGATCGTAGGTGAATCCGGTAGTGGTAAGAGTGTTACTGCCCAAACCATCATGAAATTGATTCCCTCCCCGCCTTCGAAGGTCAAAAGCGGAGAAATTACTTTTCACGGGCAGGACCTGCTGAATAAGACAGATAAACAGATGGAAGCCATCCGTGGTAAAGATATCGGCATGATCTTCCAGGATCCAATGACTTCTTTGAATCCTACCATCAAAATTGGTAAGCAAATTACCGAGGTACTGCGCAAGCATCAGAATATGTCCAAAAAAGAAGCTGAAAAAAGCGCATTGGAAATGCTCGAACTTGTAGGCATCAAAAATGCGGAATCGCGTATGAACCATTATCCACACCAATTTTCCGGTGGTATGCGCCAGCGTGCTATGATTGCGATTGCCTTGGCATGTCGTCCATCCCTTCTGATTGCGGATGAGCCAACAACTGCACTCGACGTAACGATTCAAGCACAAATCTTGGATGTTATGAAAGACATGCAGCAAAAGCTTGGAACTTCGATCATGCTTATCACGCATGACCTTGGAGTAGTGGCAGGAATGTGTGATCGTGTTGTCGTTATGAAGGAAGGCGAAGTTGTTGAAACAGGAACAACTGCTGAAATCTTCAGTAATCCTCAACATCCATACACGATTAAATTGCTGAATGCTCTCCCTCGTCTGGACGAGCCTAAAAAAGAAAAGCCTACTCCAGTTGGTATTATCAAAGGTGCCAACAAGCCGCTGGTTCAAGTGAAGAACCTGAAACAATACTTCAACTTGGGCAAAGGCAACATTCTAAAAGCGGTTAATGATGTTAGCTTTGATATTTTTGAAGGCGAAACACTTGGAGTTGTAGGGGAGTCGGGCTGTGGTAAGTCCACAACTGGCCGTACAATTCTGCGCCTTTATGAGCCAACAGGCGGAAATGTTAACTTTAATGGAACGGACATCTACAAGCTGTCTCCGCGCAAGATGAAAGAAATGCGTAAAGATATGCAGATGATTTTCCAGGATCCTTATGCATCTTTGAACCCACGTTTCAACGTTATGGATATCATCGGTGAATCTCTTGATATTCATGGTCTGGCGTCAAGTCGGGCAGAGCGGAAGAGACGCGTTGAAGAATTGCTTGATCTTGTAGGTCTGAATCCTAGCCATGCACTCCGTTATCCACATGAATTCTCAGGTGGTCAAAGACAACGGATCGGGATTGCCCGTGCATTGGCTGTAGACCCTAAATTCATCATCTGTGATGAGCCATTGTCTGCATTGGACGTGTCCATTCAGGCTCAGGTCGTTAATTTGCTTGAAGAACTTCAGCAACGCCTCGGCTTGACATACCTGTTTATTGCACATGACTTGTCCATGGTTAAACATATCAGTGACCGTGTAGCTGTAATGTACATGGGTAAAGTGGTGGAGTTGGCAGAAAGTGAAGAACTTTATGCTAATCCAATTCACCCTTATACCAAAACATTGCTGTCCGCGATTCCTGTACCTGATCCGGAAGTAGAAGCGAGCAAACGTCGCATTTTGCTGCCGGAAGAACAAGCACTTAAGAATGGATCTGGTGGTCCTGCAAATGATCCATACAACCTGCAGAACGCTCAATTGATTGAGATATCCAAAGGTCACTGGGTTGCAGAACCTTACGTATAAAAAGTACAATTTTCATTTGGACTTATCCATGAATATCAAACCGCCGACTTTGTTCGGCGGTTTTTTATTTTTTGATGCACTTTCTTTTGACGAAGAGGGCTCTCATTCGGTACAATCAAGAAAGGCTCTTTGAAGCAGAATAGGAGGCAGACCTCATGAAAGGTATTACCGAGGCACTCCGCAGCGGAACGCGACTTACAGAAGACTATGTCTGTTCAAGGGATGCTGCGCGTGGCCTTTACCAATATGACATTCGCTGGGAATCGGGGCTTCATACGCGTGCCGAGTGGCTAGACCAATCGGAGAACACACGTATTCCTCGTCAACATCTGGCAGAGTATCTACGTATATATAATAAACGTGTGAACGATCATGGTGCAGTCCATGAATCCATCACACGTCTCGCGGAACAAGAAGCGTTGGTTGTTACGGGAGGACAGCAAAGCGGCCTGCTTACAGGTCCGTTGTTTGTAATTTATAAAGCAGCAAGTGTAGTTGCAGCTGCGCGGGAAGCGGAGAACAGGCTACAACGGCCGGTCGTTCCCGTTTTTTGGATTGCAGGCGAAGACCATGACTGGGATGAAGTGAACCACACATGCTTGCCTGACGCCAACGGTGACATGATGAAGATCAAGTTACAAGGGCGGTTTGCAGGCAGGGATTCTGTGAGTTATGTCCATGTGGAAACAGAACAATGGATGACCGTGCTGAAGCAGGTGGAGCATCTGTTACCAGATACGGCGCACAAACCTGGTTTGATGAAGCTGGTTACGGAAATTCATCAGTCGAGTTCGAATCTGAGTGATGCGTTTGCTCGGTTAATCTCAGCATTGTTTGGCAGCAGTGGACTTATTCTGATGGATGCTGCAGATCCAGACTTGCGCAGGCTTGAGCAGCCTGTATTTGAGCGTTTGATTCGTGAAAATGGGACATTACGCCAAGCATATGCACAAGGTGCCTCCGCATTGGAACAAGCCGGATATGCCATGCCAGCTGAAGTCGCGGAAGATGGGGCCAATCTGTTTTACATACATGAAGGGGCACGGTTGCTTCTGATGTTGAAAGACGGCTTGTACAGCGACCGTAAAGGTCTGGTTTCATTTACAGAAGAGCGACTGCTTCAGGAACTGGCTGAACATCCCGAGCGGTTTAGCAACAATGTATTGACCCGGCCATTGATGCAAGATTCCATTTTACCTGTAGCGGCTGTTATCTTAGGTCAAGGTGAGATCGCGTACTGGGGATTGACACGTGAAGCGTTTGGCCGGTTTGGGCTGCAGATGCCTATCTTGCTTCCACGTCTGTCCTTTACCATTTTGGAAGATGTTCATCACAAACATATGAAGCAGTACGGTCTTTCTTTCCAGGACGTTCAATATCATATGGAAGATAAGAAGGAACAATGGCTGGCACAGCAGGAGACCTTCCAGGTCGATGAACAATTCGAGCGCGTTCAGCAAGCATTTGCCGATCTATATCGTCCATTACTTGATCAGATCACAGAGATCCATCCTGGTCTGGACCGAATTGGAGATACCAATGTAGGTAAGATCAGCGAACAGATGCAATATCTGCAACAGCAGACCCACAAAGCCATCAAAGATAAACACAATGTGAGTCTAAGACACTGGAACGGGATGCAAAACTCACTCTTTCCCATGAACAAACCACAGGAACGAGTACATAACGTACTCTTTTACCTGAACCGTTATGGAACCGAGTGGATCGGACAACTGATTGAAAGTCAGAACGAATTCCGTGGACAACACCAAGTGATCACATTGTAGTGCCGTTTTATAATAGAAGGAATAGATAATCGAGGAGGATGAGGAATGACTACCCCTGCATTGCAAAACAGTATCGTTAAGGATATGGGACTCGCTTCGGAAGGTCATCTGAAAATTGATTGGGTAGAAGCACATATGCCGGTGTTAAACCGCATTCGTCGCCAATTTGAACAGGATCTTCCGTTTAAAGGTTTGAAAGTAGCCATTTGCCTTCACCTTGAGGCCAAAACAGCTTACCTGGCGAAAGTCATTCAAGCTGGTGGTGCAGAAGTGACGATTACACACAGCAACCCATTGTCAACACAGGACGATGTTTGTGCTGCTCTGGTGGAAGACGGCGTTACTGTGTATGCCAAACATAATCCGGACCCTGTTGAGTTCAAAGAACTGCAACTTCGTGCACTTGAAGTGAAACCTGATCTGATCATTGATGACGGTGGAGACTTTGCCACTATCATTGCATCTGAACGTCCTGACCTAGCTGCCACCATTCGTGGTGGAGCAGAGGAAACGACAACGGGCATCATTCGTTTGAAAGCTTTGGCGAAAGAAGGACAATTGCGTTTCCCAATGGTTGCAGTCAATGACGCTTATTGCAAATACTTGTTTGATAACCGTTACGGTACAGGTCAGTCTGCATTCGATGGTATCATCCGTACAACTAATCTGGTCGTTGCAGGAAAGAACGTAGTTGTAGTGGGTTATGGATGGTGTGGTAAAGGTGTAGCGATGCGTGCCAAAGGGCTCGGAGCAAATGTCATCGTAACTGAAATTGATCCTATTAAAGCCGTAGAAGCACATATGGACGGATTCCGTGTCATGACGATGGTAGAAGCTGCAAAATTGGGTGATTTCTTCATCGCTGTTACCGGCAATAAAGATGTGATTACTGGAGAGCATTACGATGTGATGAAGGATGGAGCAATTCTTAGCAATGCGGGTCACTTTGACGTGGAAGTAAACAAACCTGAACTTGCTAAACGTTCCGATTCGATTCGTACCGTACGCCGCAACATTGAAGAATATCGCTTCAAAGATGGCCGTAAGATGTATTTGCTGGCTGAAGGACGCCTCGTAAACCTGGGTGCAGCCGATGGACACCCTGCTGAGATTATGGATACAACGTTTGCATTGCAAGCGCTGGGTCTGCGTTATGTGAGCGAGAACTATGCGGAACTGGGTAAAACCGTTGTTAATGTACCTTATGACATTGACCAACAGGTTGCCAGTTACAAACTAGAAAGCTTGAATATTGCCATCGACTCTTTGTCCGCCGAGCAGGAAAAATATCTGGACAGCTGGAAATTCTAAGAGGCATCCATTAATTACAAGCTGATTAAGTGCTTCAAAGGGTTTAAAATGGTTTATTAATGATATGGCTCATATGCGGGTGTACGTGCGATTGCCCGTAAACGGGAAACGTCTTTGATCCTGAGTGACAGGATCAAAGACGTTTTTTTGCGGTTGGAAATTAAAAAAAAGTAAAGCCCGTAAGAAGGGTTTTGATTTTTTTGTGCGAATCTATTATGCTTAGGTGGTGGAAAGTGGGGCAAAGTGGGAGAAACGGGTGAGGAGTGAGTGGGCCAATGTTTATGGGGGAGTTCCAACATAGCATTGATGACAAGGGTCGGGTTATTATTCCGGCTAAATTCCGCGAATCTCTGGGACCGTCTTTCGTTGTCACACGGGGTTTGGACCAGTGTCTTTTCGTGTACCCCATGGAGGAGTGGGGGGTCATGGAACAGAAGCTCAAAGCACTGCCGTTGATGAAATCCGATGCACGTGCGTTTACCCGGTTTTTTTTCTCGGGTGCCACCGAATGTGAATTGGACAAACAGGGCAGGGTAAATTTGCCGGGCAATCTTAGAGAGTATGCCAAGCTGGACAAGGATTGCGTTGTTCTTGGCGTGTCGAACCGGGTGGAGATTTGGAGCAAAGGCATATGGGAGAGTTATTTCAATCAATCCGAAGAAGCATTCAACGACATTGCCGAAAAGCTGGTCGATTTTAATTTTGATCTATAAAGTCAGGAGGGGTGCAGGTTGTTTCACCACATAACCGTACTCAAAGAAGAGGCAACAGAGGGATTAAACATCAAGCAGGACGGTATATACGTGGACTGCACTTTAGGCGGTGGCGGACATAGCTCCGTGATTGCATCCAAGCTCGGTCCAGGGGGACGTCTGATCGCACTGGATCAGGATGATTGGGCTTTGGATAACGCGCGTGAAAAATTGGCTCCATATGGAGAGCGGATTACATTGGTGAAAACCAATTTCCGTGATCTCGAACAGGTACTGAAAGAACTGGATGTACCGATGAAAGATGGCGTGCCACAGGTAGATGGCATTTTGTACGATTTGGGGGTATCATCGCCGCAATTTGACGAAGGAGAACGTGGATTTAGCTACAATCACGATGCTCCGTTGGATATGCGTATGGATCAGGACGCATCCCTTACCGCCAAAGAGATTGTTAACGAATGGCCGGAAGAGGAGATTGCCCGCATTTTGTATCGCTATGGTGAAGAGAAATTCTCTAGACGAATTGCGCGTGTCATTATTGAAAAGAGGAAGCAATCCACTATTGAGACTACTGGCGAACTGGTGGAATTGATCAAAGAAGGGATTCCGGCGGCGGCTCGTCGTACCGGAGGACATCCTGCAAAACGCAGCTTCCAGGCATTGCGAATTGCGGTTAATGATGAGCTGGGCGCGTTCGAAGAAGCGTTACATCAGGCCGTTCGGTGCTTGGCACCAGGCGGACGTGTATCTGTTATTACTTTTCACTCACTTGAGGACCGAATTTGCAAACAGATTTTTAGCAGTTATCTGGAGAAATGTACATGCCCTCCCGATTTTCCGTTGTGTGTTTGCGGCGGTAAGGGTACCATGCGTTTAGTGAACAGAAAGCCGCTGATTCCAACGGAAACGGAACTGGCCGAAAACTCCCGTGCTCGTTCAGCGAAGCTGCGCGTAGCCGAGAAACTGTAAATCAAGAGCGGAGGAGAGAGTCGGAGTATGGCATATACACGTGGTAATCTGGCAGTGAAAGAAAAAGCGTCCCAAGAACGTGTGGCCCAGCAGCGGTACAAGGAAACTACCAAAGTGGTGACCCGTCGTACCGGTCTTCCGGCACGCGAGAAATTTTTGTATCTGATTACTCTGGTTGCAGTCATTGTTGTGGGTGGTGTAATGATGTCGCGTTACGCTCACATCTATGATCTGAATAAGCAGGCACAGACGACGTTGTCTGATGTGAGAGACGCAGAGAAAACGATTGCAGATCTGCAAGTGGAGAAAGAAAAACTGAACAATCTGGTCATCGAGAATGCTCGCAAACTTGGTTATGTTGAGGCTTCCGGTAAGGATGTCATTTTTGTACCTCGCTCAACAAGTGCAACGAACTCGACAGGTACTGAATCGTCCTCGGATACAGCAAATAAGTAGAACATTTTGTATCAATCCATACAAAGTGCTGAAGCAAAAGAGGTGTACCGATGGTAAAAAGAATAAAGATGCGCACGCTGCTTATAGGGGGATGTATTACCCTCTTTTTTCTTGTATTAATAACCCGCATATTCTTTATTCAGGTTGTTAATGGCGGTATTTGGCAGGAGCGAGCAGCTGGTTTGGTCGAACGTGAACAAACCATCAAGGCCAGTCGCGGGACAATCACAGACCGCAATGGTAACATCCTGGCCACAGATGCACCTGCTTACACGGTATCTGTAAACCCGGAGATGATTAATAAACTTGGGATTGAAGATGTGGTTATTAACAAATTATCTAGTTTATTGGGTAAAAGCGAGAGTGAAATGCGCGCACTTGTAACAGCCAAAAAGAAAGATGGGACATTCTTTCAACAACGTGAAGTGCGCAGTGAAGGGTATAAAATTAGCCCTGAACTCGCTGCTAAAGTAGACGAATTTCGCGAAAAACTTCAGGATGACTACAAGGCTAAAAACGCGATTGTCATGACACAGGAGTCGAAGCGATTTTATCCGGAAGAAACGCTCGCCTCTCATTTGCTGGGTTATATGAGCCGTGATGGCAAGGCTGTTAACGGACTTGAGGTCTCGTATGATGAACAGCTTACAGGTACAGATGGTTATCTGAACTATCAGAAGGATGCCAAAGGGTACAAGCTGCCTGATTCCCAGGACAACTACCTTCCACCGCAGAATGGAAGTAACTTGAAACTGACGATTGATGATACAATTCAGTACTACATCGAAGATGCAATGAAAGAAGCGGTAGCCCAGTACAATCCACTGAGCATGACTGTCATTGCAGCAGATCCTAACACGATGGAAATCTTAGGAATGGCCAATTGGCCGACCTTTAATCCTAATACGTATGCGGAAACGCCGGATCAGAAGAATTTTATCAATCATGCGATACAATCCATCTATGAACCAGGGTCTACTTTTAAAATTGTTACTCTGGCGGGTGCGGTTGAAGAGAAGCTGTTTGATCCGAATGCTACGTTTGAATCCAAGCGAGTCTATATCGGTGGCTACCCAATCAGTGATAACGGTCACGCCTATGGCCGGATTTCCTACTTGGAAGGTGTCAAACGTTCAAGTAACATTGCGTTCGTTAATCTGGGCTATAACATGCTTGGCGGTGAACGTTTGCGTCATTACATAGACCAATTCGGTTTTGGTAAAAAGACGGGCATTGATCTGCCGAGTGAATCGGCTTCACCAATCAAGCCGCTGGTTTATAAATCGGAAATTGCCACAGCAGCATATGGTCATGGTCTCGTACAGGTAACGCCAATCCAGCAGGTAGCAGCCATTTCGGCCATTGCCAACGGCGGCAAACTTATGGAACCGCATCTGGTAAAGGAAATTATTAACCCGAATGACGGTACATCAGAAGTAATCAAGCCGAAGGTCGTTCGTCAGGTCATTTCCAAGGAATCTTCCAAACTGGTGAGTGGGTATCTGGAACAGGTTGTAGCCGACCAAACGATTGGTACAGGGCGCAATGCTTATATCGAAGGATACCGTGTGGCTGGTAAAACGGGTACGGCAAGAAAAGTTGTGAATGGGACATACAGTAAATCCAAAGACGTCGTTTCGTTTATCGGATTTGCACCTGTAAATAATCCCAAAATCGCGATGTTAATTGTGATTGACCAGCCTGACGGTGCCAATATTGGCGGCGGTACTGCAGCTGCTCCGGTATTCAAGAAGATTGTGAGCCAGACCCTTCAATACATGGGAGTTCCCAAAGATACAGTAAAGACCACTGACAAAAAGTCAAAAACAACGCCGGTCGTTCAAGCTAAAGCTCCTGA
Source organism: Paenibacillus sp. OK060 (assembly GCF_900101205.1). Taxonomy (NCBI): domain Bacteria; kingdom Bacillati; phylum Bacillota; class Bacilli; order Caryophanales; family Paenibacillaceae; genus Paenibacillus; species Paenibacillus sp. OK060. The sequence continues at coordinate 67,052 of NZ_FNFR01000005.1, read as the reverse complement.
TCTGTCAGGTAAGACAGCCAAACAGGCTAGAAGCCAACTTTTGAACGCAGGAATTGCCTATGAGACGCTTGGTCAGGGTGAAAATGTCATTCGCCAGTATCCTGTGGCGGGTGCAGCCATGAATCCTGGCCAACGAATCTACCTTTTGACCGAAGAGAGCAGCAAAATGAAGATCCCTGATCTGACTGGCGAATCTCTACGAGATGCACTTGAAGTGCTCTCCCTCATGAAAGTGGGCGTAACCGTTAAAGGTGAAGGATATGTGGTGAAGCAAACGGAGCAGGTGGCAGGCGAACAGAGAACGGTTGAGCTTGTGCTGCAGACGGCCAAAGCGGCAGTTACCGGTATAGCAGATGAAGCTCCTGAGTCTTCTGATCCAGCATTAGGGGACGAGACTAACAATCAGGGAGCAGCTGATGGAACGGGGAACACCGAAGAAACGGGCAAAACGGATACTACAAATCCACCTTCAAATGAGACAAAATCGTCTGGTAACACTTCGGACGGGGCTTCCCTTCCATAGAGATCACAGACAGCTTGTTCTAACCCCCGGTTGTCCTGAATATTCATGAATTGAACACAATCATGATTTTGGGACGAGTGGGGGGATCTTTTCGTGAAGGGGTCAAGCGTAAATCTGCGGCGTAGGTTGTTATGGAGTTTAGTGATTTTAGTTCTGTTATTCTCAGCCTTGGTAATCAGGCTTGCTTATGTACAGTTAGGGAAAGGACCGGAACTCTCTGCGAAAGCGGAAGAGTCTTGGCGGCGGAATATTCCTTATTCAGCCAAACGGGGAGAGATCCTGGATCGAAATGGAACCTCTCTCGCCTACAATATAACCACACCAACCATTATGGCGATTCCTGCCCAGGTCAAGGAAGCGGAGACAACAGCAAGAGCACTGGCTCCTTTGCTGGGGATGACCGAAGAGAAAGTGCTGGCAACCATCAAGAAAAGAGAACTAATTGTACGACTACAACCCGGTGGCCGCAAAATTACGATGGAGAAAGCTCAGCACATCCGTGATTTGAAGCTTCCGGGTATCGTTGTTGCTGAGGATAATAAACGCTTTTATCCTTATGATGATCTGGCGGCTCATATTCTTGGTTTTACGGGTATTGATAATCAGGGCTTAACGGGTGTAGAGAAAAAGTATGATGATAAGCTGAACGGTTTGAATGGCAGTGTGTCCTACTTGTCCGATGCGGCCGGAAGGCTAATGCCGGGCTCATCTGAGAAGTATGTGGAACCAAAGGATGGTCTGAACCTGAAGCTGACTATTGATAAATCGATTCAGTCCATCATGGAACGCGAGCTGGATCAGGCTATGGTCAAGTTCCAGGCCAACTCGGCGCTTGCTATTGCCATGAACCCTAAGACGGGTGAAATCCTTGGCATGGCCAGTAGACCCGGATACGAACCAGCCGATTATCAGCAATATCCGGCCGATGTATACAACCGGAATTTACCGATCTGGATGACGTACGAACCGGGTTCAACGTTTAAAATTATTACGCTCGCAGCAGCACTTGAAGAGAAAAAAGTAAATCTGACGCAGGATCAGTTCTATGATCCCGGATTTGTTGAAGTTGGAGGCGCTCGCCTGCGTTGCTGGAAAAAGGGCGGCCATGGAAGTCAGACCTTCCTCCAAGTCGTGGAGAACTCCTGCAACCCTGGATTTGTTGCACTGGGTCAGAGGCTGGGCAAAGAATCATTATTCTCCTATATTAAAGACTTCGGTTTTGGCACCAAAACAGGCATAGATCTGAGTGGTGAGGCCAGCGGGATTCTGTTCAAACTGTCACGGGTCGGTCCTGTGGAGCTTGCGACCACTGCTTTTGGTCAGGGGGTATCCGTTACGCCGATTCAGCAAGTAGCGGCTGTGTCAGCAGCTATTAATGGTGGTAAACTATACAAGCCATATGTTACAAAGGCTTGGGTTCATCCCGAAACGGGTGAAGTGATGGAAGAGGCCAAGCCGGAACTGGTTCGTCAAGTCATCTCGGAAGATACGTCCAAGCAAGTACGTGAAGCACTTGAGAGTGTCGTCGCCAAGGGTACGGGACGTCCGGCGTTTATTGATGGATACCGGGTTGGCGGAAAAACGGGTACGGCCCAGAAGGTAATCAATGGACGTTACTCCTCTACCGAGCATATTGTATCCTTTATCGGTTTTGCTCCAGCGGATGATCCGCAGATTGTTGTGTATACTGCGGTGGATAACCCGAAAGGGATTCAGTTCGGCGGCGTGGTTGCCGCACCGATCGTACAGAACATTCTGGAGGATGCGCTGCATTATATGAATGTTCCGGTTCGAAAGGATCAGGTAGCCAAAGTATACAAGTATGGAGAAACCAAAATCGTGACGGTTCCCGATCTGACAGGAGCTACGGTCGAAGACCTGTATGAGGATCTGAATATGAACTTTATGCTGGCCAAATCCGGCAGTGGGAAATATGTCATTAACCAGGCTCCAAAACCAGGAGCACGGGTTGATCAGGGTTCTACTATACGCATCTATATGGGTGATGTTCTGAATGATATTCATGATCATACCAAGGAGGAAGGACAAGAGCCCTGATGGGGCTCTTGATCCCCACCGCAACAAAATGCACTGAGTTGCGTTTCATTAATTGGCTGTGTTTACGATATTAATGATTACAGAGAACTGTTGAAATTGAAGTAAACTTGGAAAAAGTGAGGTTATTCATGTGCTTTTAAAACAACTTTCATCAATGCTAACAACCGCCCGTGTCATTGGCGAGCCAAATACAGAATGTCAAAACCTACAGACAGATTCTCGCCAGGTACAACCGGGAGATCTGTTTATCTGTCTTCCAGGACATACGGTTGACGGACATAACTATGCTGAGAAGGCTGTAAACGCTGGAGCTGTCGCTCTGGTTGTGGAACGAGAGCTGGATCTGCCTGTTCCGCAGTTGCTGGTAAAAGACAGCCGTTTCGCCATGGCTGTACTGGCAGATTCCTTTTTTGACTCACCAAGCCGTAAGATGAATATGATTGGTGTAACGGGAACCAACGGAAAAACAACGACTACCTATTTAATTGAAAAAATCATGAGTGACTTTGGTCAAAAAACAGGATTAATCGGGACCATTCAAATGCGCTATGACGGGCGCACATACCCGATGTCAGGTACTACACCGGAAGCACTTGATCTACAGCGCAGTCTGAATGATATGGTTCAAGCAGGCACGGACTGTTGTGTTATGGAAGTTTCATCCCACGCTTTGGAGCAAGGTCGGGTGAAGGGGACGGAATTCCGTACGGCTGTATTTACCAATTTGACGCAGGATCATCTGGATTACCATCATTCCATGGAAGAATATCGTGGAGCGAAAGGACTGTTCTTTGCACGGTTGGGTAACGGATATACCGAGGATGCTTCCAAGCGCAAATTTGCAGTAATCAACGCAGATGATCCCGCTGCAGCTTACTTTATATCTGTAACGGCAGCTGAAGTCATTACATACGGCATGGAGGAAAATGCGGATGTACGCGCATCCCAGATTTCAATTACCTCGCAGGGGACTTCTTTCCATGTAGACACATTCAGAGGCAGCACTGATATTCGTTTACGCATGGTAGGCAAATTCAATGTGTATAACGCAATGGCTGCCATCGCTGCTGCTCTGGTTGAAGACATTCCGCTGGAGGAGATCAAACGTAGTTTGGAAACGGTACCCGGCGTAGATGGACGTGTTGAGGCTGTTGACGAAGGACAGTCTTTTGCAGTCATTGTTGACTATGCTCATACCCCAGATGGCCTGGAGAACGTATTGCGGACGGTGAAGGAATTTGCTGAAGGCCGTGTGATCTGCGTATTTGGATGTGGTGGTGACCGAGATCGCACGAAGCGGCCTCTAATGGGCAAAATTGCTGCGAAGTATAGCGATATCGTATTTGTTACTTCCGACAATCCACGGACAGAAGATCCCGATCTGATTCTCAAGGATATTGAACAGGGCTTGATTGAAGATGCCATTCAACCTGACTGTTATACGATGATTGTGGATCGGCGCCAGGCGATTCATGAAGCTATTGAAATGGCAAGCCCTGCCGATGTAGTATTGATTGCGGGCAAGGGGCATGAGACCTATCAAATCATCGGCACAACCAAGACGGACTTTGACGATCGGATCATAGCGAAAGAAGCGATAAGGGGCAAATCCAATTGATAAAAAGAACATTGGCACAATTGGCCGAGATGTGTGGAGGAACACTAACTGACATTGCTGCTTATGGTGATGTTGGTGTTGAAGGTGTATTTACAGATTCGCGTAAGCCCATTCAAGGCAGTCTCTTTATCCCGCTTGTTGGCGAAAGGTTTGACGGACATGAATTTGTGCAAACCTGTGTAGAGAAGGGCGCTGCCGGAGCTTTATGGCAAAAGGATCATGGAGCTGCACCTCAAGGTGCTGTGATTATTGTGGAGGATACCCTGGTTGCATTGCAGGAGCTTGCGTCCTCCTATTTAAAAGAAAACAAGGCCTCCGTTGTAGGCATTACAGGCAGCAATGGTAAAACAACAACAAAGGACATTGTGGATGCCATTCTGTCTACCACGTTCAAAGTGCATAAGACCCAAGGCAATTTCAATAATCATATTGGTTTGCCGCTTACCGTACTTAGCATGGAACCAGACACTGAGATCGTAATTCTGGAGATGGGCATGAGCGGCCGAGGAGAGATTGAAGAATTATCTTTAATTGCCCAGCCGGATGTCGCAATCATCACGAATATTGGTGAATCCCATCTACTTCAACTGGGATCTCGATTGGAGATTGCTCGGGCAAAAGTTGAAATTGCTGCTGGCATGAAACCAGGTGGATTGCTGATATACAACGGCGACGAACCGTTGATTGAGCAGGTTCTGGCGGAGCCAGCGACTAAGCTGCCTGAAGGACTTCAACGGTATACATTTGGCTTGCAGACGGATAACGATGATTATCCTACTGGAATTATGAATGCACAGAGTGGGGTTGCGTTTACAACCAAGCAGTCTGGAGAGGATGCTCTTACACTGCCATTATTGGGGACACATAATGTGGTCAACTGTCTTGCTGCATTAGCGGTTGCCCGTCATTTTGGAGTGGCTGCTGAACAGATTGTAGCAGGACTGTCACGTTTGAAATTAACCGGCATGCGCATCGAGATTATTAACGGGGTCAGTGGTTTGACCATGCTCAATGATGCTTACAACGCTAGTCCAACCTCCATGAAAGCCGCTGTGGATGTGCTGGAGGGCCTTAAGGGGTATCGGATCAAAGTTGCCGTGCTCGGTGATATGCTGGAACTGGGGCCTCAGGAGCATGAGCTCCATCGGGGAATCGGTGAATATATTACACCCGACAAAATGAATATGGTGCTGGCTTATGGCCCTTTATCTGCGAGTATCGCAGAAGGAGCAAGACAAAACATGCCAGCAGAAGCCGTACACACTTTTGAGAGCAAGGAAGAATTGACCCGATATCTACTGGAGAATCTCCAATCCAGAGATGTTGTCTTGTTTAAGGCCTCCCGAGGCATGAAGCTTGAGGATGTGGTCGAAGCGCTAAAAATAGCTCCATTACAGAATAGAGTAGACTAGAGGGGTGAACCCATGGATTTTCAGGTATTACTGTTAACAATCGGTGTTTCATTTATTTTGGCGGTGATTGCTGCACCGCTCTTGATTCCATTGCTGCGTCGAATGAAGTTCGGACAGCAGGTTCGGGAAGATGGGCCACAGAGCCATCTGAAAAAAAGCGGAACACCTACAATGGGCGGAGTAGTTATTTTACTCGCGTTCACATTGGCCTTTTTGAAATTTTCAGCGGTCAAAAATACGGACTTTTACGTCCTGCTGGTGGCTACACTCGGCTTCGGTCTGATTGGTTTCCTGGATGACTACATCAAGATTGTATTCAAACGTTCACTGGGGCTGACGGCTAGACAAAAGATGATTGGTCAGTTGTTTTTCAGTGCAGTGATGTGCTATTTGCTTATCCAGAATGGACACAGCACAGCCATATCGATTCCAGGTACATCAGTCTCCTTCGACTGGACGGGATGGTTCTACTATCCGTTTGTGGTATTCATGATGCTTGCCATCACGAATGCAGTTAACTTTACCGATGGTCTGGACGGCTTGCTGTCCGGCGTGAGCGCCATCGCATTTGGGGCATTTGCCATTGTGGCGATGCAGGCAACATCCATGCCAGCAGCGGTATGTGCGGCGGCGATGATTGGTGCGGTACTTGGATTCCTGGTATACAACGCACACCCGGCCAAAGTGTTTATGGGAGATACAGGCTCACTCGGAATTGGTGGTGCGATTGGTGCCGTCGCCATTGTGACGAAGACAGAACTTCTTTTTGTCATCATTGGCGGTATTTTCGTCATCGAAATCCTGTCCGTTATCATTCAAGTAGTATCTTTCAAAACTCGTGGCAAACGCGTATTCAAAATGAGCCCGATTCATCATCACTTTGAACTGAGTGGCTGGTCGGAATGGCGAGTTGTCATTACTTTTTGGGCGGTAGGTGCCGTTTTGGCCGCTCTCGGACTTTATCTCAACAAGGGGTTGTAAACAATGAATCATCCTGAATCATATCGTGGACAACAAGTGGTCGTGCTTGGACTGGCCAAAAGCGGCGTGCAGGTCGCCAAAGTACTGGATCGTGCCGGCGCAATCGTTACAGTTAATGATAAAAAAGAGAGAGAACAGTGTCCCGAAGCATCCGAATTGGAGGCTTTGGGAATTTCTGTTGTATGCGGGGGACATCCGGACGATCTGATTCATAGTGATGTGAAGCTTGTAGTCAAAAATCCGGGCATTCCTTATCAGGCACCTCCTGTGCAACAGGCACTTGCCTTAGGCATAGAAGTGGTGACTGAGGTGGAGGTAGCTTACCATCTATGCGCTGCGCCTATGATCGGGATCACGGGCTCTAACGGGAAAACAACCACAACAACGTGGGTAGGCAACATGTTGGAGCTTGCCGGTTTGAAACCAATCGTTGCCGGTAATATTGGAACGCCATTGTGTGAGGCGGCAGAGCAGGCTTCTGCGGATAACTGGATGGTGGTGGAGCTTAGCAGTTTCCAACTGAAAGGCACATCCGATTTCCGTCCACGCATTGCAAGTTTGCTAAACGTGGCGGAGACTCATTTGGATTACCATGGGGACATGGATGATTATGTGGCTTCCAAAGCCAAATTGTTCTCCAACCAGCAACCGGAGGATGTAGCTATCCTGAACTGGGATGACCCGGTATGTCGCGGACTGGTTCCTTATATTAAAGCAAGACTGCTCCCATTCTCGCTGACAGAGAAGCTTGAAGCAGGGGTATATGCCGATCCTCCATACGTGGATGGGGAAGAGGATGATGTGAAGCGCCAGGTAATCTATGCAGACGGTGAGGGCAACCATCATGTCATTATTGATGTGGAAGACATCGGAATACCAGGACGATTTAATGTGGGAAATGCCTTGGCAGCAGTAGCTATTGCTGTATCCGCTGGAGCCGATCCATCTGTGCTTGCTGCGCCTCTGGCTGACTTCAAGGGGGTTGAACACCGTCTTGAATATGTACTTGAACATAATGGAGCGGGCTATTACAACAATTCCAAAGCGACCAACTCCAAAGCAACCGTAATGGCGCTGAACTCCTTCAAGGAACCGGTCGTGCTCATTGCCGGAGGACTGGATCGTGGTTCAGACATGATGGAATTGCTGCCATTATTCCAGGAGCGCGTGAAAGCTGTGGTTGCTCTTGGAGAGACACGAGAGAAAATTGCCAAGGTCGCGGAACTGGCGGGATTAAAGCAAATTAAGGTCGTCGATAATGAGGAGGACGCTGCTCGGACGTTAACCGCTGCCGTGCAGGAAGCTTCACAGTTTGCAGCTCCAGGTGATGTGGTCTTGTTATCACCGGCGTGTGCAAGCTGGGACATGTTTCCTTCCTATGAAGAGCGGGGACGCATTTTTAAAGAGGCGGCGCATAACTTGTAAGTAGGGGGGTGGAAAAGCCCCTACTTCCATGCAAGGGGTGGCCTCCTGATGAAACAGACGCGACCGGCGCCGGATTTCTGGCTCCTAATTTGTATTCTGGCATTGCTTGCCATCGGCATTATTATGGTATACAGTGCGGGCTCGGTGCTTGCTTTTCATGACTACGGTGATTCATTTTACTTTGTCAAAAGACAGCTGCTGTTCGCCGGACTTGGACTTGCTGCCATGTTTGTTACGGCAAATGTGGACTACCGGGTCTGGAGAAAGTATGCAAAGCCTATACTGGTTGCCTGTTTTATAATGCTGATTGCGGTGCTGATTCCTGGCATCGGAGTGGTTCGGGGAGGGGCACGAAGCTGGTTGGGCATTGGCTCGTTCGGCATACAACCTTCAGAATTCATGAAACTGGGTATGATCCTGTTTCTCGCTCACTGGTTAAGCAAGGAACCTGGCAAAATCAAAACGTTCACGACGGGGCTTCTGCCACCGCTCGGCTTGATTGGTTTGGCCTTTGGTATTATTATGCTTCAGCCCGATTTGGGGACAGGCACCGTGATGATGGGTGCATCGATGCTGATTATTTTCACAGCAGGAGCACGGATGAAACATCTATCACTGCTTGCCCTCGGCGGTATAGCAGGGTTTGCCGGACTGATTGCGGCAGCTCCCTACAGATTGCAGCGAATAACGGCTTTTTTGGACCCGTGGTCTGATCCACTTGGTGCCGGATATCAGATTATTCAATCTTTATATGCGATCGGCCCTGGAGGACTTGCGGGCTTGGGGCTGGGTATGAGTCGACAAAAATACAGCTACGTACCCGAGCCACAAACGGATTTTATTTTTTCCATTTTGGCAGAAGAGCTAGGCTTCATTGGTGGAATGATTGTATTATTGCTGTTTCTGGTCCTGGTGTGGAGAGGGATGCGCGTAGCGATGACGGTACCGGATGCTTTTGGCAGCCTTCTGGGTGTAGGCATTGTGGGTATGGTGGCTGTGCAGGTCATTATCAACATTGGTGTCGTGATCGGGCTTATGCCGGTTACGGGGATTACGCTCCCGCTCATCAGCTATGGCGGTTCATCTCTGACCTTGATGTTGACAGCGCTAGGCATATTATTGAACTTATCCCGTTATGCGAGGTGAATGTACGATGCGAGTCGTTCTAAGCGGCGGCGGTACCGGTGGGCATATCTATCCGGCCGTTGCTATAGCAAGGCAATGTGAGGCGGAGAATCCCGACTCGACATTTTTATATATCGGTGGTACCCGTGGACTGGAAAGTAAACTGGTGCCACAAGAGAATATTCCGTTTCAATCGATTGACATTACAGGTTTTCGCCGGAAATTGTCCTTTGACAACGTGAAGACTGTGATGAGATTTCTGCAAGGTGTTCGCAAAGCCAAGAAAATGCTCAAGGAATTCAAACCCGATGTTGTCATCGGTACGGGGGGCTATGTGTGTGGGCCTGTCGTATATGCAGCAGCCAAACTTGGTATTCCAAGTGTCATTCATGAACAGAATGCCATTCCCGGGTTAACTAACAAGTTCCTTACCCGGTATGTGGACACGGTAGCTGTTAGTTTTGAGGGTTCGGAGAAAGCATTCTCTGGAGCCAAAAGGGTTGTGTATACCGGCAATCCAAGGGCTACAACGGTAGCTCAAGCTAGCCGTGATCGTGGTTTTGCGACACTGGGTGTACCGATGGACAGCCGAGTTGTTCTTGTGGTTGGTGGTAGCCGTGGTGCGAAAGCAATCAATAAAGCCATGGTGGATATGGCACCGATGCTGGCCAAGCTTGAAGATGTGCACGTGGTCTACGTGACTGGTGATTCTTATTTTGATGAAACGCGTGAAGCGATTCGCAGTTCCCTTGGAACGATGCCAAATCATCTGCATGTGCTGCCCTACGTACACAACATGCCTGAGGTTCTTGCATGCACGTCGCTGATTGTAAATCGTGCTGGGGCATCATTCCTTGCCGAGATTACATCTCTGGGTATTCCATCCATTCTGATTCCGTCACCTAACGTGACGAATAATCATCAGGAGGCGAATGCTCGTACACTTGAGGGCGGTGGTGCATCGCTTACGATGCTGGAGAAGGATCTGACAGGCCAGGCGCTATATAAAGCGATTGCTGGAATTATGAATGACGAAGCGGCGCGCAAAAGGATGGCGGAAGCCTCCAGGGAACTGGGGAAACCTGATGCAGCCGAGGTGCTTGTGAGCGAGATTCGGCGTCTTGCTGCAGGGCGTTAAAGTGCGTTTTGGGCGATTGTCACACACACGGCGGGACTGACATAAGATACCCTATAAATCGTGACAATCGTTCCATGGCGCCGCAACACGGCTTGCAGCAACGAAAACTGCCGTGCTCATCGGTTTTGAAGTAAAGGAGGATGTTAATATGCAGCAGTGGATATCGTTACTATCCCAGAACAATGTCGGCAAAGTTCTTGAAAACGAGCCGCTAGCCAAATACACCACATGGAAGATCGGCGGTCCTGCAGATGCGCTGGTCATACCGGAAAACAAGGAGCAGATGATCAATCTCATTCAATTGCTGCACAAGCATCAGATCCCATGGATGCAGCTTGGACGGGGTTCAAACATGTTGGTGTCTGACAAGGGAATACGCGGAGTTGTCGTGAAACCGGGAGAAGGCTTTGATTATGCCGAATTTCACGAGGGCGGGGTAACTGCCGGAGCGGCACATTCCTTTGTTAAACTCAGTGTTGTTGCTGCAAAGAAAGAGTGGACCGGTTTGGAATTTGGTAGCGGCATCCCCGGAACGGTCGGCGGAGCCGTATATATGAATGCTGGTGCCCATGGATCGGATGTGTCACGGATATTTCAATCCGCTGAGATTGTACTGGAGACAGGGGAATTGGTACGTTACAGCAAGGAGGACATGGAATTTGCCTATCGCCACTCTGTTCTTCATGACCGGAGAGGTATCGTGCTGGAGGCTACATTTGCACTCCAGCAGGGAGAACGCAAAGTCATTTCGGAATCGATGGCCGCTTATAAAGACCGTAGACGCCGTACACAGCCACTGCAGATGGCGTGTGCTGGCAGCGTGTTCCGGAATCCACCTGGTGATCATGCCGCCCGCCTGATTGAAGCAGCGGGGCTAAAGGGTATGACTCAAGGAGGCGCACAGGTATCCACCATGCATGCCAATTTCATTGTCAATACAGGCCAAGCAACAGCAGAGGACGTTATCACCCTAATGCAGCAGATTCAGAACACTATATCATCTCAAAACGGTATTAACCTGGTACCGGAAGTCTTCGTAGTGGGTGAACGGTAAACCCCGGAGGTGATACATTGGACAAATTGGTGATTGAAGGCGGGAAACCCCTCTCAGGATCCATACGCATCCATGGAGCAAAAAATGCCGCTTTACCGATTATGGCCGCAAGTTTGTTGGCAGACGGAGAAGTTACGCTGCACAACGTTCCACACTTGCTGGACATTGAAGTGATGCTGTATATCCTGGAACGACTTGGATGCACGTGTCGGCATGAACAGGGAACAGTGACGATAGATACATCGTCCATCCGGTCATATGATGTGCCTGAGGATCTCATGAAGCAGATGCGTTCTTCCATTTTTTTAATGGGACCATTACTGGCTAAGTTTGGGCAAGTATCCGTGTACCAGCCAGGTGGCTGTGCCATTGGGGAACGTAAAATTGATCTTCACCTTCGGGGCCTTGAGACGCTCGGAGCTTCGATTGAAGAGCTGGATCAGCAGATCATATGCCGCGGGCGCAAGCTGGTGGGTACAGACATTCATCTGGATTTCCCCAGTGTAGGAGCCACAGAAAATATTATGATGGCTGCTGTTACGGCTGAGGGTACAACAACGATATTTAATGCAGCCAGAGAACCTGAGATACAGGATTTGCAACATTTTCTGAATGCAATGGGTGCACGGATTATCGGTGCTGGAACGGATACGATCACCATTAATGGTGTGGAGAAACTCAAGCCTTGTTCTTACGAAATTATACCTGATCGGATCGTTGCAGGAACGGTGATGATTGCAGCCGCAGCAACGAGAGGGAATGTAACGCTTACACACTGCAATCCGGCTCATCTTACTTCCCTTATACATGTGTTGAAGCGTACTGGTGTTCAAATCACAGTCTGCAATGATATAATGACGGTGAGCTGTATGAGCCGTCCCAAATCAGTAGACCGCATTGTGACTTCTCCGTATCCTTCATTTCCAACAGACCTGCAGTCGCAAATTATGGTGCTGCTCAGTCTGGCAGACGGTTTCAGTGTGATGAAGGAAACGGTATTCGAGGGTCGGTTCAAACATGTGGATGAGCTGAATGTCATGGGAGCCGATATTTCGGTAGACATGAATGCAGCATTTATCCGTGGCGTTCCCCGTTTGTACGGGGCTACAGTGGAAGCAACCGATCTGCGTGCAGGTGCAGCACTAGTCATTGCTGGCCTTGCTGCCCAGGGAAAAACGGTTGTGGAGCAAGTACATCATATTGATAGAGGGTACGATCGTATCGAGAAGCTCTTTCAGAGTCTTGGAGCTTCGGTTGAGCGACAGTCCCCCGTTTCGAAGCAGCTGGATTTTGCCAATTAACGTCCTTTGAGTCCCCTTCTTAAGGGAAGGGGGCCGGAGGCTTTGTGGAGCGCGACCTATGCCTAAAAGTCAAATTCCGGTTCTGAAGAAGAATCGGCCCAAACGAAACACAAGCCGTAAAATCGTATTTATTCTTTTACTTCTTTTTATTGTATTACTTGCTGTACTTTTTTTTCGTTCTTCGATGAGTCGGATTTCGGCAATTGAGATTACGGGTAATGTATACACAACAACTTCGGAACTGCTGGAGAAAAGCGGTCTGAAGGAGGGCGAACAGTTTTTTGGGACAACCTCTGCTGATGTGATTGAGCGACTGAAAACGATCAAGGCTATATCAACCGTAACTGTGGATAAACAATTTCCGGGTACTATTCTTATCAAGGTGCAGGAATATCCAACGGTTGCGTATGAACTTGGTTCTGACGGTACGCTAAAAGCCATACTGGCAAGCGGGACAAGCTTAACGGTTCCTGCCACCATTGGCGTTGCGGTTGAGAAACCGATTTTGACCCAGTGGAAGGCGGACGATCCGCTCAAGGCCAAGCTGAGTGAAGCGTTGGCCAAGATCCCGAATGAACTAACGACGGATATTTCAGAGATTATTCCGAATCCTACACCTTCATTCCCGGATCAGATTCGGATGTATACCAAGTCACAGTTTGAAGTGATTACAACTGTTTCTCTATTGTCCGATAAGGTAGAGTATCTTAACCAGGTCATTGAGACGGAACGGCCAGGGAAAATCACGATGCTAGAGGCTGATACGTACGTGCCTTTCATTCCGGATAACCCGGAAGAAGATGCTGAACCAGGAGCAACTCCCTGATTTCCGCCTTTATTCGGTAGAGAAGTATTCAAAACCAGGCGGGATCGGGGTTTAGCCCCTTTTATCCAATGAAAGTTGTTCTTTCTGAGACGAAGAAAAAATGATACACTTGAACTTATGGCACTTGAGTTGCCTCCTTCTTTTTTCTTCAAGGTTTTATGTCTCGCAACCAGATCTTGGCACCCAAAAAAATTGTAGAAAAAAGAGGGAAAGCCTAAAGTGTGTTGAATATATTTTAAGAGTGTTTAAACCCGAACGTATTTTACTATTTGGAGTCAGGAGGTGCCACAGACTTGAGCAACAATGACATCATTGTTAGTTTGGACATCGGTACATCCAAAATTCGCGCTATTATTGGGGAAATGAATAATGGAACCTTTAATATTATTGGAGTTGGATCTGCCGACTCGGAGGGAATTCGCAAAGGTGTAATCGTAGATATCGATCAGACGGTGCAATCGATCCGTAATGCAGTGGATCATGCAGAACGTATGGTAGGTATTCAAATATCCGAAGTATATGTTGGAATCTCGGGAAATCATATCGGACTGATGAGCAGTCACGGTGTCGTGGCAGTATCTAACGAGGATCGTGAAATCGGAGAAGAAGACATGGAGCGGGTGTTGAAAGCAGCCGAAGTGATTGCGGTTCCACCGGAACGGGAAATTATTGATGTTGTAGCCAAGCAGTATGTTGTAGATGGCTTGGAGGGCATACAGGACCCCCGTGGTATGATTGGTGTTCGTCTGGAAGTAGAGGCGACCATCATTACGGGTGCAAAAACCGCGATACATAATCTTTTGCGCTGCGTGGAAAAAGCGGGTCTGAAAGTAAGTGATTTGGTACTCATGTCACTTGGAGCAGGTCAGCTGGCATTGTCCAAGGATGAAAAAACGATGGGTTCCGTGCTTGTTGATATCGGAGCAGGGGCTACAACCATCGCCATCTTCGAAGAAGACAGTCTCGTTGCAACTTCAACGCTACCTATTGGTGGGGAGTTTGTAACGAATGATATTGCCTATGGTCTGCGCACATTAACAGATCAAGCCGAAAAGGTAAAATTGAAATATGGCTGCGCATGGCTGGATGATGCTGCTGCGGATGTCATGTTCAAAGTAACACGGATCGGCAGCAACGTAGACAAGGAATTCTCTCAAGAGGATCTGGCGGCTATTATCGAACCGAGGGTTCAAGAAATATTCCAGATGATTTCTCAAGAAGTGAAGCGTCTTGGTTACAATGATCTTCCTGGAGGTTATATACTAACGGGAGGTACGGTCTCTATGCCGGGTGTTCTGCAGGTAGCTCAGCATGAGCTTGCTGCTTCGGTACGAGTTGCGGTGCCGGATTATATCGGTGTGCGTGACCCTGGCTTCACGAGCGGAGTCGGCATTTTGCACAGTGTAATCCGCAGTTTGCGTATTCGTCCCTCGATCAACAACGGCGGTGGAAATAACAACAACAATAATAACAACAAAAAACCGACCAACCGTCCTAAGCCGAATGCGGCCCAGGAATCGGAGCAAAAACCAGGTCTGTTCGAACGGCTGAAAAATATGTTCAGCGAATTTATATAACAGGTTGAATCCATTTCATACAATTCTTGAAGCCGTTTGAATGCGCTGGTTCTAAAATAAACGCTTTCGTTCGTCGATATATGAAATTGATTCGGTTCAATCAAAAATTGGACGGGCCATCCATGCACATTGAGGGGGAGATGGAATAATATGTTGGAATTTGATTTCGAGATGGAGAGCTTGGCTCAAATTAAAGTCATCGGTGTAGGCGGCGGCGGAAGCAATGCAGTCAACCGTATGATCGAAAACGGTGTACAAGGTGTAGAATTTATTACGGTAAATACGGACGCTCAGGCGTTGCACCTCGCGAAATCCGAGCATAAATTGCAAATCGGTGATAAATTAACCCGTGGTCTTGGCGCTGGCGCCAACCCGGATGTAGGTAAAAAAGCAGCGGAAGAATCCCGCGACTTGATCATGAACACCTTGAAAGGTGCAGACATGGTATTTGTTACAGCGGGTATGGGCGGCGGTACGGGTACAGGTGCGGCTCCGGTTATTGCCGAAATCGCCAAAGAGTGCGGCGCACTTACCGTGGGTGTTGTAACACGCCCGTTCACATTTGAAGGACGTAAACGTTCCAGCCATGCAGAGCAAGGTATTGAAGCTCTCAAGGAAAAAGTGGACACGCTGATCGTCATTCCAAATGATCGTTTGCTTGAGATTGTAGACAAAAAGACCCCAATGCTTGAAGCGTTTCGTCAAGCAGATAATGTATTGCGTCAAGCGGTACAAGGTATCTCTGACTTGATCGCTGTACCGGGTCTGATCAACCTTGACTTTGCAGACGTCAAAACGATCATGCACGAGCGTGGATCTGCGCTGATGGGTATCGGTGAATCGACTGGCGAGAACCGTGCAGCTGAAGCAGCTCGTAAAGCCATCATGAGTCCTTTGCTGGAAACGTCCATCGAAGGTGCACGTGGTGTCATCATGAACATTACGGGTGGCATTAACCTGTCCCTGTATGAAGTCAATGAAGCAGCTGAGATTGTTACTTCAGCTTCCGATCCGGAAGTGAACATGATCTTTGGTGCCATCATTGATGAGGATCTGAAAGAGGAGATCAAGGTTACAGTTATCGCGACCGGATTTGAGGACAAGCCTGCTTCGCCTCCACCTGGACGCAAACCTGCTCCAGCAAGTGAGCCTGCGGATAACCGTTCGCCGAACCTGCGTCCTTTCGGAAATCAGCCGAGCAATGATCAGCTGGATATTCCGACATTTTTGCGCAATCGTTCACGCAATAATAACAACGATTAATACTCCAATAGATTTCAATGAAGACCCGGTACTCCTGATAGGAGTAACCGGGTCTTTTTGTTTTTTATTATCCTATCACATCGTATTGAACAAATTCTGAACAACGGGTCTGAGCAATTCCGACAAAAAAAGTTGGAACGATCCCCCCATGATTAGACAGACTTTGAAAAGTGAGCTCCTTATACTTGTGAATATGCTCATGAATATCGGGATAACGTTATTTCGATATGTTGCGCGCAGGCAGGTGAAGAATGTGGTTGTATATGTGGATCTTATTTTTTTGACGAACCTGTGTATTGACGGTGCACTCATCGGACTGACGGCCTGGATGCGCAAAACGAAGCTGGTCTGGTGGAGATGGTTGCTGTCCGCGATCGTGGGTGCGCTGTACGTAGTCATGATGTTTGTACCGGAGTTTGATTTTATGTTCACCTTTTTGATCAAGTTTGGATTGTCTCTGGTGATGCTGAGTATTGCATTTGGGTTTAAGGGTCTTCAGGCATTTATGAGGACCTTGGGTACCTTCTATGTAATCAATTTTGTCGCCGCAGGGGGAATTCTGGGTGTGCACTACATGTTGCAAAGCTCTGGGGAATTGTTCAACGGCATTTGGTTTACGGCATCAGGTGGAATGTCTTTTGATTTGAAAATTGCCTTCTGGTTCACGTTTGTCGTCTTTTTTGCCGTGCTTTTTCTATTCAAAGCCGTGCAGAGCACGAAACGAAAAACAGACCGAATGACAACGTACTTGGGTAAAGTGGAGGTTTTTATTGATGATGTGACTATTTCTTGTACAGGCCTTCTGGATACAGGAAATCAACTCACAGACCCCCTTTCACGTATGCCCGTCATGGTAATGGAGGTATCGTTATGGCAAGACATGCTGCCTGCTGCATGGAAGGGCAGGTTGAAGGATGAGGCGCCGGACAACCTTATCATGGAGCTCGATCAGGAGGATTTCCACTGGCAGGATCGTTTAAGGCTTGTACCCTATCGAGGCATTAACAAAGGAACTGCGTTTATGCTGGCGATGAAGCCAGACCGGGTGAAGGTAACGATGGATGAGATGTGTTATGAGACGACAAAGGTATTAATAGGGTTGGACGGGGGCGTACTGTCATCCGATGGAAAATACCAGGCCGTGATTCACCCTGAGCTTGTGCAAGACGCTGCTTCTGCGCAGTCTACGGCTATCTCTGCGGGAGCAACAGAAAAGCCGCTGAATGTGGTATAGGAGGAACGTACATGCTTGTAAAATGGAAACTGGTGGCGCAGCTGCAGTACTATCGTTTATTATTTCTGCTTGGTTTGAAAAGTGAAGAGATTTATTATATCGGAGGCAGTGAGGCGCTACCGCCCCCATTAACACGTGAAGAAGAAGAATTTTTGTTGCAAAAGTTGTCTTCAGGGGATTCCGCGATCCGTGCCATGCTGATTGAACGGAACCTGCGACTGGTGGTATACATCGCACGCAAATTCGAAAATACAGGTATCAATATCGAGGATTTGGTCTCCATCGGTGCGATCGGGTTGATTAAAGCCGTTAATACATTTGACCCGGAAAAGAAAATTAAACTGGCAACCTATGCTTCCCGTTGTATAGAAAATGAAATTTTGATGTACCTGAGACGTAACAGTAAAATTCGTACAGAAGTTTCTTTTGATGAACCACTCAATATTGATTGGGATGGAAATGAACTATTATTATCCGATGTACTCGGTACAGAGAACGATACAATCTATCGGAATATCGAAGAACAGGTAGACCGGAAGCTTTTGCATAAAGCATTGGAAAAATTAACCGAGCGTGAGCGAATGATTATGGAGCTTCGTTTTGGCTTGACGGATGGGGAGGAAAAGACACAAAAAGATGTCGCCGATCTGCTTGGAATCTCCCAATCCTATATCTCTCGTCTCGAAAAAAGAATCATTAAAAGACTCCGAAAGGAGTTCAACAAGATGGTCTGAACAGGAGCATTTTTCATAATGGGTATTAATGGCAAGGATGCCAAGTGCGAATAAAATAGCCTGCCCCGGAGATAATGTACATTAATGTTTCTCCTTGGGAGGTAAGTCACGATGACCCGAAACAAAGTCGAGATTTGTGGCGTGGACACCGCAAAATTGCCTGTCCTCACCAACATAGAAATGCGGGAATTGTTTCATTCCCTACAGCAACACCATGATCGCTCAGCAAGAGAGAAATTAGTGAATGGCAACCTGCGCCTGGTGCTCAGTGTCATTCAGCGCTTTAACAATCGGGGAGAGTTTGTCGATGATCTGTTCCAGGTTGGATGTATCGGCCTGATGAAAGCCATTGATAATTTTGATTTATCCCAGAATGTCAAATTTTCAACCTACGCGGTGCCGATGATTATCGGTGAAATCCGTCGATACCTGCGCGATAATAACCCAATTCGGGTATCTCGCTCCTTGCGG
The DNA here is from genome assembly GCF_900101205.1 of Paenibacillus sp. OK060. Lineage (NCBI taxonomy): Bacteria > Bacillati > Bacillota > Bacilli > Caryophanales > Paenibacillaceae > Paenibacillus > Paenibacillus sp. OK060. The sequence continues at coordinate 48,312 of NZ_FNFR01000005.1, read as the reverse complement.
GACATTGCTTATAAAGCACTTCAGGTGCGTGACAGCCTGACGAATAAAAATTCCCGTGAACCGACGATATTTGAAATTTCTGAGGTACTGAATGTGCCGAAGGAAGATGTGGTTTTTGCATTGGATGCCATTCAGGACCCGGTTTCGCTCTTCGAACCGATCTATCATGATGGTGGAGATCCGATCTATGTGATGGATCAGATCAGTGATGACAAAAACAAGGATGTGTCCTGGATTGAGGAAATTGCACTGCGTGAAGCGATGCACCGTCTCGGTCAAAGGGAGAAAATGATTCTGTCGATGCGGTTTTTCGAAGGGAAAACCCAGATGGAAGTGGCTGATGAAATTGGCATTTCCCAGGCGCAGGTATCCCGTCTGGAGAAATCAGCGATACAACAAATGCAGAAACATGTTAAGTCGTAACAAGGGGTAAGCCAGGAGACGATCAAAGGGAAGAAATATCCCTTTGATCGTCTTTTTGCTTTTTGGATTTCGACATCAGAGGGATTTGGAATTGTTCCATTGCCTTTCCTTCGAAAAAGAGGACATTTTTTGCGTATGAAACATATATTGTATAGAAGCGGAGAACGGGCAGAACGGATTAATCGGGGGGCGGGACCAAATGAAAGTGAATACAGGTGAACCGGTCGGTAGCGGGATGAAAATTTCGGATTTTCAAACCAAAGATGTTATTAACATTACGGATGGCAAACGTCTGGGTCAGATTAGCGATTTGGAGCTGGATCTGAAGCAGGGACGAATTGAAGCAATTGTTGTGCCAGGTTACAGCCGTTTTATGGGGCTATTCGGCGGGGGAACGGATCTAATCATCCCTTGGAGGAACATTGTGAAGATCGGTTCGGATGTGATTTTGGTTAAAATGGATGAAATGAAGGAAAATAACTACGATGAGCGTGACCGTGAAGCCCGCTTGTATGACGAGCAGAACGGCCGGGTGGACCGGGTGGAACGTATTGAACGGTTGAATCGGAACCAGCGTCGAACGATATAACCGAGACAGAACGGGGTTCATTTGGTACACTGGAAGTTGTGAGGTGAGAAGATGGAACCGTTTATTTTGGATAAGGAAATACGGTCGGGAAGCCAGAACTCAAATTGGGGTCCTGACCCGTTGTTATTATATGTGGAGCCGTGGAAATTGCAGTTTAAGCATATGAAAGCCGGTTTTACGACAAGGCAGGGTGGTGTTGGAAGCACACCTTACGCCAGTCTAAACTGTGCCTATCATGTGGGTGATGATCCGGCTAACGTGCTGAGTAATCGCAAACTTGTGGCTGAAAAGCTGGGTTTCCCTTTGGAATCCTGGACTTGTGGAGAACAGGTACATGGTAAACATGTTGCTGTAATCACGGCTGAAGAGCGGGGTAAAGGTTTGCTGGATCGACAGTCTGCATTACAGGATACGGATGGTTTGGTCACCAATGTGCCTGGTGTGCTGCTGACTTCCTTTTATGCAGATTGTGTACCCCTTTATTTCTATGACCCCGTACAACAAGCGGTGGGGCTTGCTCATGCCGGATGGAAAGGTACTGTTGCCGGTATAGCCGAATCGATGGTCGAAAAGATGGAGCAGGAATACGGAAGTCGCAGACAGGATATCCATGCTGCAATAGGTCCCTCCATTGGGGATTGCTGTTATGAAGTGGATGAAGCGGTTATGCAGCATGTACGGGTTTGGTTGGACCACTCCTCGGGTAATGATGAATACAAGAACTCTGCATCTAATCAAGTATATCGGCCTGCCACAAATGGCAAAACGATGTTAAACTTGAAAGAATGCAATCGACACATTATGATGAAAGCAGGAATATTGCCGGATCATATCGAATGTACAACTTGGTGTACAAGCTGCAATCCCGAGCTATTTTTCTCGTATCGTAAAGAAAATGGCATTACCGGGAGAATGGCGAGCTGGATTGGGCTGGAAGAGAGGTGACCCTCTGTGTCATTGGAGGAGCGTATACAACTGGTAAATCAGAAGATCGAAGCCGCGTGTCAGCGCAGTGGCCGTCAACGTGAAGATGTGAATGTGATTGCTGTCACGAAATACGTCTCACTTGAAACAACGGGAGCTGTGCTGGACCACGGTCTTGAGCATATTGGCGAAAACCGCTGGCAGGATGCACAAGCAAAATGGGAAGCATTCGGTCAGCAGGGAACCTGGCATTTTATCGGTCATTTACAGACGAATAAGGTGAAGGACGTCATCGGTAAATTCCGTTACATACATTCACTGGATCGTTTGTCCCTGGCCAAGGAGTTGGATAAAAAGGCGGCGTCTCTTGGCATCCAGGTGGAAACACTATTGCAGGTGAATATTTCGGGTGAAGAAAGCAAGTATGGCTTGCAGCCTGAACAGGCGAGTTCCTTTTTGCGTGAAATCAGTTCGTTCAACAACCTGAAGGTCATCGGCCTGATGACCATGGCACCCCATGAGGAAGATCCGGAGCTTACACGTCCCGTATTTCGCGGACTGCGTGAGCTTAGAGACCATTTGAATGGACAAGCTTTGACAGCGGAGCCATTGACCGAGTTGTCGATGGGCATGTCCAATGATTTTGAAGTGGCGATTGAAGAAGGGGCAACCTGGGTTCGGCTTGGATCGATTCTCGTAGGAAAAGAGGAGGGTTCGCAATGGGCGTAATGAATAAGTTTATGAATTTCCTCGGGCTTCAGGAAGAGGAAGAGATTGTGGAACGTGAGCGTATGGCGGCACAAGAGGAACATGATCCTGATCAGCAGGAAGCTGAAACCTCAAGTCTAGACAAACGTAGAAACCAAAGGGGTAATAATGTGGTGAGCATTCATTCCCAGAAAAATGTTAAAGTCGTCCTTTATGAACCGCGTTCTTATGACGAAGCACAAGAGATTGCTGACCATCTGCGCTCCCATCGTACAGTTGTAGTTAACCTGCAGCGGGTGCGTCAGGATCAAGCACTTCGCGTCATTGATTTCTTGAGTGGCACAGTGTATGCACTGGGAGGCGGGATTTCAAAAATTGGCGGCAACATTTTTCTCTGTACGCCAGATACGGTTGAAATTCAAGGATCAATTACGGAAATACTGGCTGACAGCGAGCAAGATTATAACAGAATGAGGTGAGCCACTTTTGTATCAGATTGAAAGCGTGTTGTACACGTTATACCAGATTTACTTTTACATGGTCATTGTCTACATATTGATGTCATGGCTTCCCAACGCACGGGAGAGCTTCATCGGTGAATGGCTAGGTAAGTTTGTAGAACCATATTTAAGACCTTTCCGCCGATTTATTCCGCCTTTGTTCGGTGTGTTGGATATTTCACCGATTGTGGCGTTGATCGTTCTTCAACTCGCGCTTAATGGGCTGATCTCCATCCTCCGATACTTTGTATATTAAGGTAGGGTGAACATAGATGAGCGGTGAAATTTACGAGCATTTTAGTCATGACGAGCGCGATTTTGTGGATAAAGCCTCAGACTGGGTTGAACGTGCAGGTAAGTATCATGACATGAAGCTAACTGACTTTCTTGACCCCAGACAGGCCTTTATTTTACAAACGCTTGTGAACCGTCGAGATGATGTACAGATTCGTCTGGATGGTGGTTATGAAACAGCTGAACGTAAGCGTGCGCTGATTGCACCGGATTATCGATATCTGGACGATGAAGATATGGGTATGCAGGTCATGAGCATTACGTCTGACGATCAGAAAATCAAAGAGCTGGAGCATGGGGACTATATGGGTGCCCTGCTCGGGCTTGGCATGAAACGTGGCAAGATCGGTGATATTCAAGTGCTGGAGGACGGGTGCCATACTGTGGTGGCGTCGGAAACCGGCGCTTTTTTATCGCTTCAACTGAATCAGGTGCATCGAGTACATGTGTTTACGGAGTTGTTGGCACTGGATCAGCTGAAATGGTCCGAGAGCAAACTGGAGACGATGGACATTACCGTGGCTTCCCTGCGTTTGGATGGAATCTGTGCAGATGTGTATCGGCTTAGCCGCAGTAAAGTTCTCGTTCCGATCAAGGCTGGCCGCTGTCGGGTGAATTGGAAAGTGGAGGAAGATCCGTCCAAAGCGCTAAAAGCGGGAGATGTGGTATCCATTCAAGGATTTGGTCGATTCAAGGTGATGGAACAGGATGGGTTGACCAAAAAGGGACGCTGCCGCGTAAAAATCGGCAAATTTGCCTAAGAGTGTTGCAGGAAAACCCGCTTTCTTGTCGAAATGTTTAAGGTAAAGGTGCAAAAAACATTCGGTGTTTCCGATATACATTAAAGTGCAAAGGTTGATAGGACCGCCAAAGGATCAGAGTCTGATCCTGCATTCCGTGTTAGTGCCAGGATTAGGCATCACATATACGGCCCCTTGGGTGGAACCCATATGCTGCAAACCTTCTCAGTCCGGGAAGGAACTTTTACAGGAGGTGGACAGCATGCCATTAACGCCGCTGGACATACACAACAAGGAATTTTCCCGACGTTTGCGCGGGTATGACGAGGATGAGGTCAATGAATTCCTGGATCAAGTCATCAAAGATTATGAAGGCGTCATTCGCGAAAACAAAGAGCTGAGCAATCAGTTGCTGTCCGTTCAGGAGAAGCTTGATCATTTTGCAACGATTGAAGAGACGCTGAGCAAAACGATCATCATTGCGCAGGAAGCTGCGGATGATGTGAAGAACAATGCGAAAAAAGAAGCACAGTTGATCGTGAAGGAAGCCGAGAAAAATGCGGACCGGATCGTAAACGAATCTTTGTCTAAATCACGCAAAATTGCTTTGGAAGTCGAAGAGCTGAAAAAGCAGGCGTCTATCTATCGTGCCCGTTTCCGTACACTTGTGGAAGCACAGCTTGAATTGTTGACTCAGGATGGTTGGGAAGCGCTGGAGAGCCGGGAGCAGGAAGTCCGTGACCGTGAGCGGGAAATGAAGGAAATTTATTAGTCTATCCGCCTGGTTGACTTTTGCCTGTAAAGAGGCTATAACTATATTCATAATGAATAGTGATTCCATGACGGGTTCAGTACGTTATGATCTCATCCCTCAGAGAGTTGGCGTTTGGTGCAAGCCAATGGATGAGTTATAGCCGAATATCTCCCCGGAGAAGTGACGCTGAAGCGGTGAAGGATTGGCCGTGTGTAAGCGAAACCGTGAGCCGAACGTTATATCGGCACCCTGCTGTAGTTAAGCGGGGCATAAGCGCTGTTGATGACAGAGCATACCCAATTTATATTGGATGTGGTTTGTGATGAACAGAATTAGGGTGGTAACGCGAGCACAACCTCGTCCCTTTCCAGGGATGAGGTTTTTTTGTGTCCAAAAAAAGTAGCGAACGTACATGAGGCCCGAAGGTGCCTCAGGGAGAGAGCCAACCGCCGGAGGAGCGAAGCGTCCGGCACCGGGGTTTCGCCAAGGCGAACGCCCATGAGGCCCGAAGGTGCCTCAAGGAGAGAGCCAGCCCGCCGGAGGAGCGAAGCGTCCGGCACTGGGGTTCGCTAAGGCGAACGCCCATGAGGCCCGAAGGCGCCTCAAGGAGAGAGCCAACCGCCGGAAGAGCGAAGCGTCCGGCACCGGGGTTTCGCCAAGGCGATCGCCCATGAGGCCCGAAGGTGCCTCAAGAAGAGAGCCAACCGCCGGAAGAGCGAAGCGTCCGGCAACTCCCTTCTCGCGGTAAGGCCCTGCGGCGTTCCCGAAGGGGACAGCCGCATGAGGGCCGACTCCAACATACACACCCTCGCCAACGCCGCCGTAGCTCCCGCCAAAGACGACCCTTTCCGGGTGTCCAGAGGGCGGAGCGCCTATGGGGTCCCCCTTGGTAAGGGGGATTTAGGGGGATTGAAACGCTTTTTGTGGACGGTCCACAATCCATACTTGAAAGGAAGATTATCATGCAACGAGTTGACGTCAAAGAGAAAGCACGTGCCAGAGAACTACGTGTGTTAAACAAATGGAAAACCGAGAATACATTCAAAAGATCCATCGAAAACCGCGAAGGTAAGCCGAACTTCGTATTTTACGAGGGGCCGCCTACAGCCAACGGTAAACCGCATATCGGTCACGTATTGGGACGGGTAATCAAGGATTTTGTGGGACGTTATAACACGATGAAGGGTTACCGCGTCGTTCGTAAAGCAGGCTGGGATACACATGGTCTGCCTGTAGAACTGGGTGTTCAGAAAAAGCTGGGCATCTCCCATAAGTGGGAAATCGAAGATTATGGTGTGGAGAAATTCATTAACGAATGTAAAGCGAGCGTGTTCGAATACGAACAACAATGGCGCGATCTGACCGAAGGTATCGGCTACTGGACCGACATGAATAATCCGTATATCACACTCGACAACAATTACATCGAAAGTGTGTGGAACATTCTGGCGACGATTCATGAAAAAGGTCTGCTGTATCGCGGTCACCGCGTGAGTCCTTACTGTCCGTCTTGTCAGACTACACTTAGCTCCCATGAGGTAGCGCAAGGGTATAAAGACGTGAAAGACCTCAGTGCTACAGCCAAATTCAAGCTGAATGACAGCGGCGAATTCGTGCTTGCCTGGACAACGACCCCTTGGACATTGCCTTCACACGTTGCGCTTGCCGTGAACCCGGATATGGACTACTCCCGTGTTCGTCAGGACAACGAAGTGTACATCATGGCGACTAATCTTGTTGAGAAAGTCATGAAGGATGCCAAAGGGGAGTATGAAATCATCGGTGCCCTGAAAGGTTCTGACCTGGTTGGCAAAACGTATGATCCTCCGTTTAACTACGTACAGGCTGAGAAAGCAAATATCATCCTGGGTGCAGGTTTTGTAACCGATGCAAGTGGTACAGGGATTGTACACATGGCACCAGCACATGGTGAAGATGACTATCGTGTATGTCGTGAGCATGGCATCAGCTTTGTGAACATGGTGGACCTGGAAGGTAAGTTTGTGCCACAGGTAACTGATTTTGCCGGACGTTTTGTTAAGGATTGCGATATTGATATCGTAAGATACTTGTCTGAAAAAGGACGTTTGTTCAGCAAAGAAAAATATGAGCATAGCTATCCGTTCTGTTGGCGTTGTGATACACCACTTCTGTACTATGCAATGGACAGCTGGTTTATCCAAACTACAGCAATCAAGGATCAGTTGATCGCCAATAACAGTGAAGTAGACTGGTACCCAGGCCACGTTCGTGACGGGCGTTTCGGGAAGTTCCTTGAAGATCTCGTAGACTGGAATATCAGCCGTGACCGTTACTGGGGAACGCCACTGAACATCTGGGTGTGCGAAGAGACAGGTGAACAATTCGCTCCGCATAGCATCGCTGAACTGCGTGCTCGTGCCATTGGCGACGTGCCTGAGAATCTGGAGCTGCATAAGCCGTATGTAGATGACGTCAAAGTCATGAGCTCTTGTGGCAAATATGAAATGAAACGTACACCGGAAGTGATCGATGTCTGGTTCGACAGCGGCTCCATGCCGTTTGCCCAGCAGCACTATCCATTTGAAAATAAAGAAATATTCGAACAGCAATATCCGGCAGACATGATCTGTGAAGGAATTGATCAGACACGCGGTTGGTTCTACAGCTTGCTGGCCGTATCTACACTTTTGACAGGCAAAGCACCTTACAAAGCAGTTATGGCAACAGGCCACGTTCTCGATGAGAACGGACAAAAGATGTCCAAATCAAAAGGCAACGTTATCGATCCTTGGGAAGTTATCGAAGAATACGGTACAGATGCATTCCGCTGGGCTTTGCTGTCTGACAGCGCACCGTGGAACAGCAAACGTTTCTCCAAAGGCATCGTGGGCGAAGCGAAATCCAAAATGGTGGATACGCTGGTCAACACCCATGCATTCCTGACGCTGTATGCTACAATTGATGGATTTGATCCACAGGAGCATCCGTTTAAATTGTCATCACACAACCTGGACCGCTGGATTTTGTCAAGACTGAACAGCCTGATTCTCGTTGTAGAAAAAGCGCTGGCTGTTAATGACTATCTGAACTCTTCCAAAGCCATTGAAGCGTTTGTAGATGAACTCAGTAACTGGTACATTCGTCGTTCCCGTGACCGTTTCTGGGGCAGCGGATTGACAGAAGACAAACTGGACGCTTACCGTACCCTTACCGAAGTGCTGGTGACTACAGCCAAGCTGGTGGCTCCATTCACACCAATGCTTGCAGAAGATATCTATCTGAACCTGACTACTGGTGAGAGTGTGCATATGGATGATTATCCGGTTGCCAATGAAACGTTGATTGACTTGGATCTGGAGCAGGATATGGAGACAGCACGCCGAATCGTTGAACTTGCCCGTAACGTCCGTAACGAAACAGGTATCAAGACACGTCAACCGTTGTCTGAACTGATCGTTTCCCTGGATAAAGGCTTCGATCTGGCAAGTTATGAAGAGATCATCAAGGATGAGATCAATGTCAAAACGATTCGTACCGAGCATGATGATGCGGATTTCGTTGATTTCACTTTGAAATTGAACCTGAAAGTGGCGGGTAAAAAATACGGTAAAAACGTAGGCTTCCTGCAGAACTTCTTCAAGGGAATGTCAGCAGATGAGACGCGTAAAGTGGTGACAGAAAATCTTCTGAATGTCGTTTCACCTGAAGGCGAAGAGCTGCAAGTGACGGGTGAAGAACTGCTGGTGGAGAAACAAGCCAAATCCGGTTTTGCCTCGGCATCCGGCTATGGTCTGACAGTAGCTCTCAATACGGAGATCACAGCAGAACTCGAACAGGAAGGCTGGGTCCGTGAAGTCATTCGTGCAGTTCAAGACACACGGAAGAAGCTGGATCTACCGATTGAGAAAAGAGTACGTTTGACGCTGGATGTAGACTCTGCTTTACAAGAAGCGATTCAGGCTTTTGATCATGTGCTGCGTGAGAATGTGCTCGTTACCGAAGTTACCTTCGGAACGAATGATTCGATGCAACGCATTGAAGCCGGAGGCAAAGCCATCGGTGTTTATATCGAGGGGTAATACAGTAATTCTCACGTAAGGCGTTCCTGGAGAAAGGATTGCTTTGTCAGACTTTAACGGGGATAGAGTAACTCTATTTCAAATAGGACAGTATATAGAGACAGACATGCCAACGAGCCTCAGATGCAGGAGATCAATCCTGTATCCTGGCTCGTTTGGTTTTTCAGCAAATGGGCAATGATTTCTATTGTGCAGACATTCTATATACATCAAAGGAACTGAGTAAATTATGAACGAACAGGATACCCAATCGCCATCTAATTCAGAATCCACGACGCATTCCAAGAATGCGGAGGACAAGATTGAAGAACTTCACAAACTCACTAACCGACTCGCGAATGAACTCGAACGTTCACGAATCGCACAGTATACGGAATTACTGAACCGGCCGTGGAAGCTGATCGGACTTAATCTGTTGTCCGGCGCCGCAAGGGGCGTGGGAATCGCCATCGGTTTTACTTTTTTTGCAGCAACGATCATTTACGTGTTACAAGTGCTTGGTGCGCTTAATCTGCCCATCGTGGGTGATTACATCGCAGATATTGTACGGATTGTGCAGCGACAGCTGGAATTGAACACTTATTAGTTTACCCGTGGGTTAATATGAGTCGTCTGACTCGACATCTGGTTCTAACAGACCATCACCTTCACGGTTCTCTAGGTACTGTCGATATTGCCGATTACGTACGATGGACACGTCATGGCCGTAGATATCGGTTGCGACAAAGCTCTCATATGCCTCAACGCAGCCCTCCACTTCGTCAGTGGCTTCAATCGCCATAACATCATAACTGTCGATGTCGCGTCCCTCAGCCATAGCCGGAGTATTGGAGGTGCCCCAACTTTCAACAATCTGCCATGCATCTTCGCCGTCGAAGCCGTTCTGGTCGTCACGTTCATCCAGGCTTGTGCGGCCAAAGGCAGGAGCGAGGAATTCTTCCTCGATAGGACGATTTTCGGAGACAACGGTTTCCGGTTGATGTTTTTTGCAGTATTTGGTGTAAGGAACAGCTTGCATGCGTTCATAGGGGATAGGTTGCTGACACATGGCGCAAGTTCCATAATGGCCTTCTTCGATGGAATGCAGGGCAGAATCGATGCGCTCCAGTTGAAATTCATCATGCTCCAGCAGAGAAATATCCTTTTCGCGCTCATACATCTCGGTAGCTACATCACCTGGGTGATTGTCAATCGGTGATAATTCACCTGTTTGAAGCTTCATGGAATCACCAAGACCATAATGTTCGTTTTGCTCCAGTCTATGTTCAATGTCACGCTTTTCGGTTATCAGTTGGGAACGTAACGATTGCAGTTGTTTAGCAGTGAAATGTGACATCATTTTCCCCTTTCTGTTCCGTATGGACTCCGGATTTTAACTCTGTTGTAGGATGTACCATTTCGTGCAGAATTACAGAAGGGAAATGTTATCGTTTTTGCCATCCGGGCTGGGGCTAACCGCGTCGTGGACGATTTCCAAACAGCTGTGCTACAATGAACAAGTCTGGCGTAAAGCCTGGTATCGTTTGGAAAAGACAAGAACGGAGTGACAAACAAACGTGGTGTATTATATCCTCGCTTTTATCGTATTTTTAGTCGATCAGGGAACGAAGTTCCTAATTGCAACCCGGATGGAACTTAGAGATGAAATTCCGGTGATTGGCAATTTCTTTGTCATCACATCACATCGTAACTCAGGTGCAGCTTTTGGTATTTTGCAGGATCAACGCTGGTTCTTTATTGTAGTTACACTGGTTGTCGTGGTGGCTTTGGTTTGGTATTTGCAAAAGGTAAAAGATACTCCGCACAAATTGCTGCCCGTGGCGCTTAGTTTGGTGCTTGGGGGAGCCATTGGTAACTTCCTGGATCGGGCTTTGACCGGAGAAGTGGTCGATTTTATCCAGCTTAATTTTGGTAGCTATACGTTTCCCATTTTCAACATAGCCGACTCGGCGATCTGTATCGGTGTGGTACTGATTATTGTAGAAACGTTGCTTGAAGGACGGCGCGAGAAAGCAGCCGCAAAGGTCGAAGGGAATGAACATCATGAGTAAAACGCAAAATGAAGAACAGAATAACGGAGATACGTCAACGCATGACGATGAACTCTTGAATGGCAATGATCGTATGGAATGGACGGTTGCCGCTGAACATAAAAAAGAACGAATTGACAAATATATTACAGAATCCATGGATAACGTATCGCGCTCCCAAGTTCAATTGTGGATCGGAGACGGATTCGTAACGGTGAACGGAGTTAAAGTCAAAGCTAACACCAAATTATCTGAAGGTGATCTGATAGAGCTTCTGATCCCTGAGCCGACGACTGTGGAGATTATTGCTGAAGATATTCCGCTTGAAGTGGTGTATGAAGATAGTGATTTGATCGTTATTAACAAACAGCGTGGCCTTGTTGTACATCCAGCACCAGGGCATACGTCAGGAACACTTGTTAATGCACTGATGTATCACTGTAAAGATCTCTCAGGCATTAACGGCGAGCTGCGTCCCGGTATTGTGCATCGGATTGATAAGGACACATCAGGTCTAATTATGGCTGCCAAAAATGATCGTGCTCACGCCTCGCTGGCTGCTCAGCTCAAAGAGCATAGTGTGAATAGACGATATATTGCACTCGTTCATGGGCATCTTAGCCATGATCAGGGTACGATTGATGCACCCATTGGTCGAGATACCAATGATCGCAAAATGTACACCGTTACAGAGCGTAACAGTAAACATGCGGTTACGCATTTCACCGTCACGGAGCGCATCAATGACTACACGTTGTTGGAACTGAAATTGGAGACAGGGCGTACCCACCAGATTCGTGTTCACATGAAGTTCATTGGTCATCCGCTTGTTGGAGATCCGACGTATGGTCGTAACAAAGGAATCAAAATGCAGGGACAAGCCCTGCATGCTGCGATTCTCGGTTTTGTACATCCAACGACCGGAGAATACCTTGAATTTACAGCTCCGCTTCCGCAGGATATGGAAGATGTTCTAGCCTCACTGCGTAGCCGCTGACAGCTCGAGAAAGTACAAATGTTCGGATAATTTGTCCATGGTTTTGAACGCGCAAATGCTTCATATTAAAGTGTAGAAATTTGCGTCAAATGAGGAGATGAACAAAATCATGAGTATCGATAAATATCAGGAAACGTACATTCAGACTAATTTTGCCGACCGTATTGGCGGCTCCAACTATGGTAAAGACACCAACATCTATAAATTCGAGAAAATCAAACGTGCCAAAGCTTCGGCTAAAAAGGATTTTCCCAATGTAGAATTGATTGACCTCGGCGTAGGTGAACCAGACGAGATGGCAGATGCAGGCATCGTAGCTGCATTGGCGGAGCAAGCCTCCAAACCTGAAAACCGTGGATACGCGGATAACGGTATTCCTGAATTCAAGGAAGCGGCAGCTGCTTACCTGAAAAATGTATTTAATGTTGAAGGTATCGATGCATCAACTGAAATCGTGCATTCCATCGGTTCCAAGCCAGCTTTGGCGATGATGCCTTCTTGCTTCATCAATCCAGGTGATGTAACGATTATGACGGTGCCAGGGTATCCGGTTATGGGTACACACACCAAATACCTGGGTGGTGAAGTGTTCAACATTCAATTGACCAAGGAGAACAACTTCCTGCCAGATCTGTCGGCTATTCCGGAAGATATCGCGAAACGTGCAAAGTTGCTCTATCTGAACTATCCGAATAACCCAACGGGCGCGAGTGCTACCGTGGAGTTCTTTACGGAAGTGGTTGAATGGGCGAAGAAATACAGCGTAGTCGTTGTACATGATGCTCCATACGCAGCATTGACTTATGACGGCAAAAAACCGTTCAGCTTCCTGTCTGTACCTGGTGCGAAGGATGTGGGCGTGGAATTACACTCCCTGTCCAAGTCCTACAACATGACAGGTTGGAGAATTGGTTTTGTTGCAGGTAACCCGCTTGTTGTCAAAGCATTCAGCGACGTGAAAGACAACAATGACTCTGGTCAGTTCATCGCGATCCAAAAGGCTGCTGCTTATGGATTGAACCACCCGGAAATCACGGAAAAAATCGCCGAGAAATATTCCCGTCGTCACGACCTGCTGGTAGCTGCACTGAACGAGCTGGGCTTTCAGGCTGAGAAACCTAAAGGTTCCTTCTTCCTTTATGTTGAAGCTCCAAAAGGTATTGTCGGAGGTCGCCGCTTTGAATCAGGCGAAGACTTCTCCCAGTTCCTGATCCGTGAGAAACTGATCTCTTCGGTGCCTTGGGATGATGCAGGTAACTTTGTTCGTTTCTCCGTTACCTTTGAAGCTAAAGGGGAAGAAGAAGAGAAACGTGTTATCGCTGAAATTAAACGCCGCCTGAGCGACGTGCAATTCGAATTTTAATTAATTCACATAATCATAATGATGTAAAGTAAAGAAAGAAGAGACCGGAAACGGTCTCTTTTTTTATGCAAAAAAATATAATTTCTCCCTGTAATACCTTTACAAAATTATACAAGCAACATATGATTAGATCTTTACGTTATTTATTATAGTCAGAAGTTGCTTTTGAAGGGAGTTATGGAAATTGTTATCATCTCGTACCAATACCGTGTCCACACCTGCTGCAGGGACAGGCAATACCGTTTCAGGCTTGCTTAAACTATTGAGACCAAAACAATGGACCAAAAATTTGCTGTTGTTTGCCGCGCTACTTTTTTCTTTTGAGGAGATTCGGACGGAGACCATTCTATCGACTTTGCTAGGTTTTATTTTATTTAGCCTTGTTGCAGGCTGCGTTTATATTTTAAACGATTATGTAGATCGCGACAGAGATCGTCAGCATCCAGTGAAGATGTTCCGTCCCCTTGCTTCTGGACAGGTCAACCCGGCTCACGCCTTGTTGTTCGGAATTCTGTTATTAATTCTTTCCGTCGGGACAGCCTTCGTGATGAACCCATTATTCGGAGTATTATGTATTGTTTATTTCCTATTGAATGTGTCGTACTCATTTGTACTCAAACATCTCGTTATTTTGGATATGATGACCATTGCGGCTGGATTTGTGCTTCGTGCGATTGCAGGCGGTGTCCTGATCCATGTGCCATTTACGCCGTGGTTCCTCATCTGTACGATGCTGCTGTCCCTGTTCCTGGCTATCGGCAAACGGAGGAATGAACTCACCCTGCTTGAGGGAAATACTGGTTCACACCGTAAAGTATTGGATAACTACTCGATAACGTTATTGGATCAGTTCAATACCATTGTCACAACGGCGACCATTATTAGCTATTCGCTCTTTACGTTCACATCCGATCGTACCATTCATTTAATGTGGACGATTCCTTTGGTTATATACGGCATGTTCCGCTATCTGTATCTGATTCATATGAAGAACCAAGGTGGTTCCCCAGATCGAGTTCTATTTGAGGACAAGCCCATCTTGATCACGGTCATTTTGTATGTCATAAGTGTTATTTCGATTTTTGCTATTTTTGAATAAAAGTTTGAGTCTGGAAGGTAGAGGGGATCAGGGTGAAAAGCACGAAAATCGCCATCTTTGATATTGATAAAACGATTATACGCAGAGATTCCATGTTTCAGTTTGTACATTACGGCGTTCGCCGTTACCCATGGCAGGTATGGAGATTGCCTGTAATTGCATTTCATACCGCGCTGTTCAAGGCAGGTCTGATGACGGTTGAGCGTGTCAAACGTTCCTATTTCAAAAGCATTGAACGCATGTCCGAAAATGATCTGGAGCATTTTTTTGATACACGATTGCGTACTGCCATTTTTGCGGAGGCAAGTGTAGAGATGCAGCACCGTAAGGAAGCAGGCTATCATGTATTGCTGGTGACCGCATCTCCGCATGCCTATATGAAATATTTTAAAAACTTTCCCTGGGTGGATCATGTCATTGGTACCGATCTGGTTCGTCACTCGAATGGCTATACCTGTAGGATTGATGGCAGCAATTGCAAAGGGGATGAGAAGGTTCGTCGAATTCAGGCCTATCTGGATGAGAAAAAGATGGTGATTGATTATGATCAATCCTGCTCCTACTCCGACTCCTTATCAGATCTTCCAGTGATGCAGTTGGTGAGTCAGCGATACTTTATTAACAAGCGCGTGCCAGAGATGGAGGCATTGTCGTGGGGGAGATAAAAGGGCGCCATACAGGCAAGCTGTTGATGCTGGTCTCCGCTTTTCTTACAGCGACAGGCCAATTGTTCTGGAAGTGGGGGCTGACCGAGTGGATCTATCTGGGCATCGGCTTTCTCTGTTATGGGCTGGGTGCCATTTTGATGATCAAGGCTTTTGCTTTGGAAAAGCTGTCTGTGGCCTATCCTTTGATGTGTGCAAGCTATGTGTTTGCGCTGATCTATGGATACTTTTTGCTAGGAGAAGAAATTACGGTGCAGAAGTTGGCCGCTGTTGTGCTGCTTGGAATTGGGGTGACGTTGACCAGTGTTGATCGATAGCTGGATGATTGCTGTATTAATTGCAATGACCCTGTGTGGAGCGATGGGGGGAGCGGGTTTGAAAGCCTACGCTACCAGCCGCAAAAAGCTGCATGTTTTAATGGGGCTAGGATTCTATGGTACAGGTGCGCTGCTGAACATTGTATTGTTGAAATTTCTTCCCTTAACTGTTGTGCTGCCAGCCAATGCGTTAACGTATGTGTGGACGCTCATTATAGCGCGGTTTGCCTTTAAGGAAGCAGTGGGTCCTTTGCGCTGGATCGGTGTCACTTGTATTATGGGCGGGTTGTGTTTATTGGTTTTCTAGAATAATGAAACTGGATGTGAATGCATGAAATTTTTGGACTACATATTTTATAATCGCAGGACCAATTGGACGGCATTTGGCCTGTTTGCGGGTTTTGCTCTTTTTTACGCTCTCATGAATGGACCTTACGTGACGTACATTGCGAATCACGCAGAGCTACTTGGGTCATACACGCCATTTAGTACGACGCAGTTTCCACTTAATTTATTTAACTTCGATCCTTCCATGTATTACGGAAGCAACAGTTCTTCGGTTATTCATCCGTTAATTTCATTTCTAGCGGTCACGCTTGAAGCAGGTGCTCAATTGCTGGGCGGGAATTGGTTCTTTCTTGTCCTGCAGTCCCTTGTGAATGCGGGTTCGGTTGTGCTGGTGTTTCTGTTTTTAAATCAAAAAGATAAACAAATCACCACACCGTTACTTTTCGCTTTATTGTTCGGTTTCAGCTCCTATCTGATGTTTACCGCGTTGATTCCGGATTCGTATCCGTACGTACAGTTTGTTATCCTGTTCTCTGTGCTGTATATGCAATACACCCGTGAACGGAAAGATGTCCGTTACATCCCGAATGCGCTGCTGGCATCCATCAACTTCGGACTGACGTCGACCAACATTGTACCATTTGCGGCAGCCATGTTTTTCAATTTGCGTACGTGGCGTAACAAGTCTGGTTGGAAAAAGTATATCGGGATTATGGCACTGGCCGTTGCCTTCATCGTAGTATTGACAGGAATCCAATACATCGCGTTTGGCGGTCGCAGTTGGGTCAGTAACTGGCTGCTTGGCATTCAAAATGGGGGAACAAGCTATGCCACTCCATTCCAGTTCGCAGCTCATTGGAAAGCTCTAAGTTTGCTAACGATTAATCCGATGCTGTCACCGAAAGTGCATTTGCTGGACCCGGGTATGGTCGCGTTTGTAACAGATTTGACCCGTTCCAATCCGATCTATGTTCAGCTTACGGGTATATTTATCCTGTTGCTGGCGCTTACTGGGTTTTTCAAAGGCATCCGTGAACGGGAAGTGTGGACTCTTGTGCCATATATTCTGTTTGCCTTTTTACTTCATATCGTTGTTGGTTTCGGGCTGGCGGTATTTCAATACGATATGTACCTGTACGCAGGACACTATCTGTTTGCGTTTTTCCTCCTCGGTGGGGGCTTCGTCATCGGTCTTCGTCAGGGGCTGGGTAAAAAAGTGCTAATAGGCTTGATCATGGTATGTATTCTCGTCACCGCAGGCAACAACATCTACCGTCATGTAGAAACTTTAACAACCATTAAGCAGTCCTATGATCAGTTGGAACAGGAACGTACAGTGAAATAATCAGAGATTTTAATTATCTTTATAATGAGACAAGGCCATTGGACTTTAAATCCAATGGCCTTGTCTTGTTTGGTATGATTCATTCGATATGTGCATGTTGGTATAAACAAAAGACCCACTGCGTTGATTACGCAGAGGGTCTCACGGACGATTTTAAGCTATGATTTTGGTCTTCTTGGCATTCTCGGCTGAACGTTTGGTGAGACTGCTGAGTGGACGTTTCAAAGCGAGAGCAACGATGAGACTCAGCGCGATGAACATGCACAACCACAGAATATCCTTGATGGCAGTCGACCACAAGATGCCGCCGACCGACTCACGCAGTAGACTAATCGCATACGTGAAGGGCATGAACGGATTCAATGCCTGGAAAAAGGGCGATGTCATGCTGATTGGAAACGTACCGCCGGAGCTGGAGAACTGAAACACCATGAAGATGATCGCGATCCCTTTTCCGATATTCCCAAAAACGGACAGCAGGGTGTACGTTATGGTGACAAATACGGCACTCACCAGCATGGCAAACAAGACAAACCACACTTTATCTGCGACATAGGTGCCGAGGATCAATATATCTCCCAGGCTGACACAGATCGCTTGAAGCAATCCAATAGTCAGAAAAGTGGCAAGACGTCCAAGATACAACTCGTATCCCCGGAACTTGCCTTCTGGATTCTCAGCTTCGGCACGAAGCAGGGAAATCAGTAGCGTTGAGCCGACCCACAAGGACAGCACGCCATAAAATGGTGACATGGCTGATCCGTAATTCGGAATCGGGTAAAGCTGTTGTTCCTTGATTTTCACCGGACTTGCTAGGAAAGCACTCTCTTCTTCAATGTCGCCGCGCAAAAGCTTGGCGAGCTCGGCAAACTGGTTATTACCTTCGACTTCTCTAAGTTTGTCTGCTGCCTTGCTGATGGCACTTTCCAATGCTGGCAAATCATCACGTACAAGCGTGGCAACACGATGTACTCCTTGTTCGACCTCCGGAAGCTGGTTCTGTACAAAATCGGATGCCTTGCCTATCTGTTTCTCGGCATTGGGCAGATCGTTCCGAACAAAATCAGCCGCTTCATTCAGCTTGGTCCCCAGCTTGGGCAGATCGTTTCGAATTAATGAAGATACTGTGTTCAAAGCTTGGATGAAGCCTTCACTTTTATTCGCGAGTGTCTCCGATATCTCATGAATCTTAGATTGTATTTGAGGCAGTTCGCTCTGGATTTTTGTCAATTCAGTCTGCCCAAACGTAATCCCTTCTTTGGCTGACGCAAGAATGTCCGCGATATCCGGAATTCGATCTCTTGCTCCCTGTAGTGTATCTGCTGAAGTGGAAAGGATAGACCTCAGCTTATCCGCACCAGCCGCAAGAGCCGGCGATATTTCGCTCTCGTAGGTGTTCATGATATTGCCAATGCCGCTGCTAATGTCCTTGGAGAGAGCATTTAACTGGGCGATGACGTCTGCGGGCGGAGTTGTATTACGACGCAGAGCATCACTGATAATCCCTGTCAGGCGGATTTGCAGCTGAAGTTTATCTAAAATGGTGTTCAGCTGCGTAATTTTATTAGCAAGTGGATGGTTTGGAAGTAAGTTGTCGATTTTGCCCAGTAGTTCTGCCATACTGTCGACGAGTCTTACTGCAATCCCCAAACGGGCAGCGATCCGGTCCAGATCTTCTGCTGTCGGCAGGTTATTAAGATCTGTATTCTGCAATTGCCCAAATACGTCTGATGCAGCGTTTGAGATTTGCTGCACCAGCAGCAGGTTTTGCCGAATCGCCGGGCCTATAGCCTGAAATGCTTCTTCACTGGAATCCACAAAGTGATTTAAGCCTTCGGCCAGCTCAATCCCGTTACCAGCGATTTGGGATACTTTATCCAGATCTTGCTCTGCGGCCGTTACGATAGACAGAGCCTTGTCGGTTTTATCCAGGGCCGTTTGGATGACACCTGATACCTGACCAAAGTTTGCATCCACTTCTTGAATACGTTCTACGGCTTTTTGAATATCGGGAATACGCCCCTGAATAGCCAAAACCTCGGATGCTGCATCATTAATTTGTGGCCAATACTCCTGCACCTTGAGCACATACTTTGCGGCTTCATTGATTTCAGGCAGTTTTTTTTCGATCTCGACGATCTTTTGAGCATCTTTTACGATACCAGGCATGGCTTTTTCTACTTCCAGTACCTTTTGACCTGCAGCTTGTATATCCGGAAGATTTTTCTCCAGCGTGAATATGCCATTCTCCATCTTGCGCAAAGTTGGAAGCTGGGCATTGATCTCAACTCCGGCTTCCTTCAATTTGGTTAGAACAGCCTGACTGACGGCTTCAGTGAAATTTTCATTGATTTGTGTTGTTATCGCAGATACACCGGAACCCGTGATTTTTGGAGCGATGGCATTAACCTTCTCATTAACGGTATAGATTACCTCTGGGCGCTCCAGCTTCCCGTCAACGATACCTGTAATTTTGGTTGAAAAGTCCCCAGGAATGAGCAGGCTTGCATAATACTCTCCTGTTTGCACACCACGATCAGCCTCAGCCTGGCCCACAAAAGTCCATCCCAGCTTTTCGTTCTGTTTCAGGCTGGACACCAGTTCGTCTCCAATATTGATATTAGTTCCTGCAACAGTTGCACCCTTGTCCTCGGTTGTCACCGCAATTTTGATCCCTTGGGTGTTGCTGTATGGGTCCCATACGGACTTCACGTTGACCCAGTCATACACCCCGGGTAGTAAAATAATAGCCACAATTAGAAAAATACCTGTGGGAACCTTCAAAATATGCAACCAGTCTGTTTTGTAAACTTGCCAAATGTGACGCATAACTTCCTCCTAAATGTAAATAAATGTAGGTCTTATCTTATTTCTATGTCGCGTATTTGTAAATCCTTATGTATATCGGCTTTATTGAAGCATCTATGAATTGTTTCATGTTTATAAACTTTACCCATTTCGCTGGGTACTAATGCAGAGCCTTCATGTATTCCGTGTTTCTGGACGTTGAACTCTAAAATTAGACTCTGTCCCAACGTTGAGTATAGTCAGAGGATTATTTTGGCTGTAAGATTCTCCGCAATTGCCTATGGATAAATATACAGAATTATTGTATAATTATGAATAACGAATGAAATGTGATGTGTTTGGATGTTTTTCAGCCGAACTGCTGATTCTAAGGGAATACAGTAGAGGAATTTCGCCTGTGATGTTGAGGTGTTGACAGAGGGTTGTCTTTCTGTCATAATTCATGAAGACAAACGGACATATTGAGTACAGAACCCTGTGAGGTCCTGCAATATGAACGACATGAATAGCACCTTTAAATCAGTCCCGTGAGACTGGCAAGGTAACGTGAACGATACATCGTTTTTTGCTGCGGCAAATCAAGCGATGCATCCCGAGAGTAAACTTTCTTCAGAGCGGTCTGAAGTTCGGAGACTCCTTGCCAATGAACACGGCAAGGAGTCTTTTTTGTTCTCCTCGTCACGGGGCCATGATCTGAAAGGTAAATCCTGAGGAGGCTGAACGCATGAGCACAGAGACACATGTCATTATGGATGAAACCGCGATCCGCCGCGCATTAACACGGATTGCCCATGAGATTTTGGAAAAAAACAAAGGTATTGAGGGTTGTGTACTTATCGGAATTCGAACACGGGGTGTATACCTCGCAGAACGGATCGCCGCCAAGATTGAAGAAATCGAAGGTACACCGATCCCTTGGGGAGAACTCGATGTGACCCCTTATCGCGATGATCGCTTGGAAGAGAATAAAGCGAATCGCAAGGAACTGTTGACGATGACACCTGAATCACTTTCAATTCATAACAAAAAAGTGATTTTGTTCGATGATGTGCTCTATACCGGACGTACGATTCGCGCAGCGATGGATGCCCTGATGGATTGTGGAAGACCACAGAACATTCAGCTGGCGGTTCTCGCAGATCGCGGACACCGGGAACTTCCGATTCGACCTGATTTTATCGGCAAGAATGTGCCGACTTCTAAATCAGAGGAGATCGAGGTTGCACTGATAGAAACGGACGGACAGGACGAAGTCAAGATCATTCAGAACCGGGGGGAACAGGCATGATGATTACACAACTAGCATTGAAGGACCGGAGCTTGCTTGGCCTTAAGGACCTTAGCCGCGATGAGATCGACTCCATTCTGAACAGAGCAGCACACTGGGAAGCGCAGAAGGAGAAACTGGTTCCTATACTGGAATCCCACTTCGTAGCCAACATGTTCTTCGAGAACAGCACGCGTACTCGCTTCTCATTTGAGATGGCAGAAAAACGTCTGGGTGCACAAGTACTGAACTTCACGGCGGCTGCATCAAGCGTGGAGAAAGGTGAATCCATCTATGATACGGTACGCACACTGGAGTCCATGGGCATTGACGCAGGAGTGATTCGGTTGAAACCTTCGGGTGTTCTGCAACAACTGGCTCAGAAAGTGAATGTTCCACTGGTGAATGCCGGAGACGGGAATAACGAGCACCCTACCCAGGCGTTGTTGGATCTCTACACGATGCGGAAGGCTTTCGGTGAGCTGAAAGGTTTGCGTGTGTCGATCATCGGAGACATCCTGCATAGCCGGGTAGCTCGCTCCAATCTGTGGGCACTGCAAAAGTTTGGTGCGGATGTGCGCTTCTGCGCACCGCAAACGATGCAGGCACCGGAGCTCGCAGAACACGCGCCTTATGTAGGTCTGGAAGAAGCACTCGATGCGGATGTAATCATGATGCTCCGAGTTCAACTGGAACGTCATAAACATGGCCTGATTACTTCGGCTGAGGATTATCGCGAACACTACGGATTGACGGAAGAACGGGCATCACGCCTGAAACCAAGCACAATCATTATGCACCCTGCTCCTGTGAACCGAAATGTCGAGGTAGATGACGCGGTAGTGGAGAGCGCAGCATCGCGGATCTTCCCGCAGATGGCAAACGGTGTTCCAATCCGCATGGCGGTCATGGAACGTGCGATGAAACTGTAACAGGGTCTGGCTGTGGGTCATAGGCTGACGGGACGGAAGTTCTTATAGAGCAATGTGAGGGTACACGATAAAGAAAATCACCCGGCTTGTCTGGCAAGTCGGACAGAACCGAAGCGGAGGGCAATTATGCTACAGATTATAAAGAACGCGAACATCTTGAATCATCAAGGGGAACTTGAACGGAAAACGATCATTATAGATGAAGGAAAAATTCAAAAGATCGCTGGAGTGGAAGACGAAGCGGTACTGAAAGCAGAGCAATCAGCGCATAGCGTAACCGATGCTTCAGGCAAACTGGTCATTCCCGGTTTGATTGATATGCACGTGCATCTGCGTGAACCTGGATTCGAGCATAAAGAGACGATCGAGACGGGTGCCCGTTCGGCAGCACAAGGTGGTTTTACAACGATTGCATGTATGCCAAACACAAGACCGGTAACCGACAGCGCAGATGTCGTTAAGTTGGTTTTGGATAAAGCCAAAGAAGCCGACCTGGTTAAAGTACTGCCTTATGCAGCTATTACGAAGAACGAGCTTGGACGTGAACTTACGGATTTCGCCGCATTGAAAGAAGCGGGTGCGATTGGATTCACGGATGATGGGGTGGGCGTACAAAACGCTCAAATGATGAAAGATGCTATGAGCCTCGCAGCAAGTATGGATATGCCAGTCATCGCTCACTGCGAAGACGACTCATTGGTAGTTGGCGGATATGTGACAGAAGGCGAGTTTTCGAAGCGTCATGGTATCAAAGGTATCCCTAATGAATCCGAGGCCATCCACGTAGGCCGTGATATCCTGCTTGCAGAAGCAACGGGAGTTCACTACCACGTCTGCCACGTAAGTACGGAGCAGTCGGTTCGCTTGATTCGCCTGGCGAAGTCCATCGGTATTAAAGTAACTGCTGAGGTATGTCCGCACCATCTGGTATTGTCGGATGAGGATATCCCAGGTATGGATGCCAACTGGAAGATGAACCCGCCCCTACGCTCACCACGCGACGTGCAAGCTTGTATCGAAGGTTTGCTGGACGGAACACTGGATATGATCGTTACCGATCACGCGCCGCATAGCGAAGAAGAGAAAGCAAAAGGTATGGAGCTGGCACCGTTCGGTATCGTTGGATTCGAGACGGCTTTCCCGCTGTTGTACACGAAGTTTGTGGAAACAGGGCTTTGGAGCCTGGACTTCCTCGTGAAACGCATGACAGCAGATCCGGCACGGGTATTCCGACTGGATACTGGCAAGCTGGAAGAGGGAGCACCAGCGGATATCACGATGATTGACCTGAACGAGGAAAAAGCGGTTGATCCTGCAACGTTCGCAACCAAAGGAAGAAACACACCATTCACAGGCTGGAAGCTAAAAGGATGGCCGGTACAGACATGGGTGGACGGCAAAAGCGTGTGGAATAACACGGTACAACAGTAAATCAGTAACTTATTAGATCAATAAATCAATAAGCTTTTCCTCTTTAATTCTTTTAAAACAACAAGGCTTTATAACTCTAAATCTACAACCTATACACCATAACATCTTTACAACTAACTCAAGGCAGACCATGCCGAGAGTCAAACATACGAAACAAAGCAAAGTCGAATGTATGGTTTTGAACTTGGGCGCGCCACAGTAGCTTACGAAGTGGACAGAAAAGACCCGAAGAAGCGAAGCGTTCGCCTTTATCACCGGATTACATCATTTGAAAAAATGATAAAAAGTAATCCGGGGATAACAGCGATCGAAGGGTTTTCTGTCCACGAAGTCACCGCCATTGTGGCACGCACCCCACGTTCAACGAAATGCATTTGACCTGATAAACACAGAGGAGTGAAATGGGATGCAGGCACAGGCAAGATTATTGTTGGAAGACGGCACACTGTTCACCGGGAAAGCATTCGGTGCTGAAGGTGAAACAACAGGTGAGGTCGTTTTTAATACGGGAATTACAGGCTATCAAGAGGTGCTTTCGGATCCTTCTTATTGCGGTCAAATCGTAACCATGACGTACCCACTGATTGGTAACTACGGCATTACGCGTGACGACTTCGAGTCGATTCGTCCATTCGTACATGGTTTTGTGGTACGTCGTCATGAGCCGACACCAAGTAACTGGCGTGCGGAATACAGCGTAGACGATTTGCTTAAAGAGTATGGCATCGTAGGAATCAGCGAGATTGATACACGGATGCTGACTCGCCGGATTCGTCACCACGGCACAATGAAAGGAATTCTCACAACAGGATCGAAACCTGTGGAAGAGTTGCTGGAGATGATGGGAGACACCAGCATCGCTGAGCTGCGTAACCAGGTTCCTATGACATCTACTCAACATGTTTACAACAGCCCGGGAACGGCTGAACGCATTGTATTGGTTGACTACGGTGCAAAAACAGGGATTTTGCGTGAACTCAGCAAACGTAATTGTGACGTTGTCGTAGTTCCGCATGATGTAACAGCGGACGAAATCCGCCGCATGAACCCGGATGGCATCCAGCTGTCCAACGGCCCTGGGGACCCGAAAGACGTTCCTCACGCGGTTAAAATGATCAGTGAACTGCTCGGCGAATATCCGATCTTCGGAATCTGCCTGGGGCACCAACTGTTCGCACTTGCGGCAGGAGCCGATACAGAGAAACTCAAGTTT
This sequence comes from Paenibacillus sp. OK060, assembly GCF_900101205.1. Classification (NCBI taxonomy): domain Bacteria; kingdom Bacillati; phylum Bacillota; class Bacilli; order Caryophanales; family Paenibacillaceae; genus Paenibacillus; species Paenibacillus sp. OK060. Next base: position 23,564 of record NZ_FNFR01000005.1, on the reverse strand, counting down.
GGACACCGCGGCGGAAACCACCCGGTTAAAGAACTGGAGAGCGGACGTTGCTTCATCACATCCCAGAACCACGGTTACACCGTAAACGAAGAATCCGTGAAAAATACGGAGCTTGAAGTGACACATATCAACAATAATGATAAGACCATTGAAGGTCTGAAACATAAAACATTCCCGGCGTTTTCCGTTCAGTATCACCCGGAAGCAGCGCCAGGACCATATGATAACAGCTATCTGTTTGACCGCTTCATCGAGATGATTCGGGAGCACAAGATTACTCACCCGCAACAGCCGCGTCAAGCCGTATTGGCAGCCGCAGTGAAAGGAGCACAATAACATGCCGATTAACAAAGATCTCAAAAAAATCCTGGTGATTGGTTCAGGTCCAATCGTCATCGGTCAAGCGGCCGAGTTCGACTATGCCGGTACACAAGCATGCCAGGCACTGAAAGAAGAAGGCGTGGAAGTTGTACTCATCAACAGCAACCCGGCTACGATTATGACGGATACCAACATGGCTGATAAAGTGTACATTGAACCGATTACACTGGATTTTGTAACGCAAATCATTCGTCAGGAACGTCCAGACGGTTTGCTGCCAACCCTTGGCGGTCAAACGGGTCTGAACATGGCTGTGGAACTGGCACGTGCTGGCGTCCTTGAGCGTGAGAATGTCAAACTGCTCGGAACACAGCTCACATCCATTGAGAAAGCGGAAGATCGTGATTTGTTCCGTGATCTGATGCGTGAACTGGAACAGCCTGTACCCGAGAGTGTAATCGTAACAACACTTGAGGAATCACTTGATTTTGCGAATGAGATTGGTTATCCAATCATCGTCCGTCCAGCCTACACGCTTGGTGGAACAGGCGGCGGAATCTGTGCGAACGAAGAAGAACTGCGCGAAACCGTAGCAGCAGGAATTCGTTACAGCCCGATCGGGCAATGTCTGGTGGAGAAAAGCATTGCTGGCATGAAAGAAGTCGAGTATGAGGTTATGCGTGACAAGAACGATAACTGTATCGTAGTCTGCAACATGGAAAACTTTGACCCGGTAGGTGTTCATACAGGTGACAGTATCGTTGTGGCGCCAAGCCAGACGCTGTCTGACCGTGAATATCAAATGCTGCGCTCAGCTTCCCTGAAAATCATCCGTGCCCTCAACATCGAAGGTGGATGTAACGTACAGTTTGCGCTTGATCCGCACAGCTTCCAATACTATGTTATCGAAGTTAACCCACGGGTAAGCCGTTCTTCGGCACTAGCTTCCAAAGCAACGGGCTATCCGATTGCTAAGATGGCTGCCAAAATTGCCATGGGTTACACACTGGACGAAATCGTGAATCCGGTAACGGGCCAAACATATGCATGCTTTGAGCCAACACTGGACTATATCGTGAGCAAAATCCCACGCTGGCCGTTTGACAAGTTTATCTCAGCGAACCGCAAACTGGGTACACAGATGAAAGCGACAGGCGAAGTTATGGCGATTGGCCGTACATTCGAAGAGTCAATTCATAAAGCTGTTCGTTCCCTGGAAATCGGCGTACACCGTCTGTATCTGAAAGATGCCGAAACCCTGGATGAAGAAACGCTGAATGAGCGTCTGGTCAAAGCCGACGATGAGCGTATCTTCCTGATCGCTGAAGCATTCCGCAGAGGTTATACATTGCAACAGCTTCAAGATCTGACGAAGATTGACTGGTGGTTCCTAGATAAACTCGAAGGGCTGATCAGCTTCGAAGATCGCATTCGTGAGGAATCCGAATTGTCCTCCGAAACCTTGTATCAAGCGAAGCGTCTTGGCTTCACAGACCGTGCCATTGCTGAGCTGCGGGCTGAAGGTCAACCAGGAGGTACGCTGACGAAAGAAGCTGAAATCAGAGCACGTCGTGAAGAGGAAAACCTTCGCCCAGTCTACAAAATGGTAGATACATGTGCAGCTGAGTTTGAAGCAACAACGCCATATTACTACTCTACTTACGAAACTGAGAATGAAGTCATTCCTTCAGATAAGAAAAAAGTAGTCGTACTTGGTTCTGGTCCAATCCGGATCGGTCAAGGGATTGAGTTTGACTACTCCACAGTACACGCGGTATGGGCTCTGCAAAAAGCAGGCTATGAAGCAGTTATCATCAATAACAACCCGGAGACGGTGTCTACGGACTTTAATACATCGGATCGCTTGTACTTTGAACCCCTGTTCTTCGAAGATGTAATGAACGTTATCGAACAGGAACAGCCGGTAGGTGTTATCGTACAGTTTGGTGGTCAAACAGCAATCAACCTGGCAGCACCACTACGTGCCGCTGGTGTAACGATTCTCGGAACAGATCTGGAAAACATTGATGAGGCAGAGGATCGCAAGAAGTTCGAGCGTTTGCTCTCCCGTCTGGAAATTGCACAACCAAAAGGCAAAACAGTCATTTCGGTAGATGATGCGGTTGAAACGGCTCAAAGTCTGGGTTACCCGGTACTGGTTCGCCCTTCCTATGTACTCGGAGGTCGTGCGATGGAGATTGTATACTCCGATGCAGAATTGCTGACATATATGGAACAGGCGGTTAAAATCAACCCGGAGCATCCGGTCCTGATCGACCGTTACATGATGGGTAAAGAGGTTGAGGTTGACGCGATCTGTGATGGTGAAACGGTATTGATTCCGGGTATCATGGAGCATATCGAGCGCGCAGGGGTTCACTCCGGTGACTCCATCGCGGTTTATCCGCCACAGCACCTGTCCCAGGATCTCAAAGAGAAAATTGTAGAGATTACAATCAAGATTGCAAAAGAACTGAAAACGATCGGTTTGGTTAACATCCAGTTTGTTATCCATAAGGGTCAAGTGTACATCATCGAGGTGAACCCGCGTTCATCCCGTACAGTACCTTTCCTGAGCAAAGTAACTAACATTCCGATGGCGAACCTGGCAACACAAGCCATTCTGGGCGTGAAGCTGAAAGACCTCGGATATGTCGACGGTCTATGGCCTGAATCGGATCATGTTTCCGTAAAAGTTCCGGTCTTCTCCTTCGCGAAGCTGCGTCGTGTGGAACCAACGCTTGGACCTGAGATGAAATCCACAGGTGAGGTTATGGGCCGTGACCCGAATTACGCTAAAGCGTTGTTCAAAGGTCTTATCGGTGCAGGCATGAAGATCCCGGCCACCGGAGCAATCGTGGTAACGGTAGCGGACAAAGACAAAGAGGAAGCTGTTCCACTGCTTGAAGGTTTCTATAGACTGGGATACAAAATCATGGCTACCGGAGGTACGGCAGCTGCGCTTGAAGCAGCGAACATTCCGGTGACGACGGTGAACAAATTAAGTGAAGGTTCGCCGAACATTCTCGATATGATCCGTAGCGGCGAAGCAAACTTTGTGTTCAATACGCTGACCAAAGGCAAAACCCCGCAGCGTGACGGATTCCGTATTCGTCGTGAGGCGGTAGAGAACGGCATTGTATGTATGACTTCACTGGATACGATCCGTGCCCTGTTGATCATGCTGCAAACGATCAACTTCTCCTCTGAGGCTATGCCAGCTCTTGTAAAATAAATAAGACGATTTGTCACTGATCAAGGACATCAGTCAGCCTTCGGGCTGGCGGGATGTCCTTTATATCGGGCAAAAAACGGAAAAATCAAGCTTTTGGAAGGAGCGCTGGAATATGAATCACCCGAATTTCAACGAAATGGCTGGCCGTCTGATGGTGGCACTCGATTATCCCGGAGCAGAGCAAGCACAGGAATTGGTACAGGCCCTCGAAGGCATTCCCTGTTATCTGAAGGTGGGCATGCAGCTGTTCTACGCCGCTGGCCCGGACTTCATTCGCGAGCTGAAGTCGAAGGGGTACTCGGTATTCCTTGACGTGAAGATGCATGATATTCCAAACACGGTTCGTGGGGGTGCTGAAAGCATCACCCGTCTGGGAGTGGATATGTTCAATGTGCATGCAGCTGGTGGTACAAGCATGATGCGTGCTGCTCGTGAAGGTGCTGAGGCGGCTCTGGCTGCTGACCCATCCTTGCGTAGACCTGAGATTATTGCGGTTACCCAGCTGACCAGTACCAGCCAGGAAACGATGAATGCCGAGATCGGCATCCAGGGCAGCGTTGAGGCAGCAGTAGTCCGTTATGCAGGACTGGCCCATGAGGCAGGTCTTGATGGCGTCGTTGCTTCCCCGTTGGAAGTACCGGCGATCCGCGCAGCCTGTGGCAGTGATTTTCACACGGTCACACCAGGCATCCGCCCAGCGGGAAGTGGCCTCGGAGACCAGACTCGTGTCCTGACGCCAGGTGAAGCCATTGCCAGAGGCAGCCATTACATTGTTGTAGGCAGACCAATTACGGGCGCTCCCAATCCACGTGAAGCGGCAGAAACCATTTTGAAGGAGATGTTGAACGCATGATCGAACTTACTGAGATTCCTAACCATATTGCTTCCCAACTGTTGAAAATTAAAGCGGTGGCGCTGCGTCCGCAGCAGCCATTTACCTGGACATCCGGCATCAAATCACCAATCTATTGTGATAACCGTCTAACGATGTCTTATCCCGAGATTCGTAACGACATTGCTGAAGCCTTTGCTGCGATCATTCGTGATCAATATCCCGATGCAGAAGTCATCGCAGGTACAGCAACCGCGGGTATCCCGCATGCTGCCTGGGTGGCGCAAAAGCTGAATCTGCCGATGGCATACATTCGTGATAAAGCCAAAGGACATGGCAAAGAGAACCTGATTGAAGGACTGATCACTGAGGGGCAGAAGGTTGTTGTCATTGAAGACCTGATCTCGACAGGTGGCAGTTCAATCAAAGCCGCTGAAGCAGTACGTGTAGCCGGGGCGACCCCATTGGCTGTACTGGCGATTTTCAGCTATCAGCTCGACAAAGGCATTAAAGCTTTTGAAGAAGCGGGAATTCCGCTGCAAACCCTGTCCAATTACACAGCTCTGATGGATGTGGCTTTGGCTGAGGGTACAATCCAGGAGAGTGATTTTGAACTGCTCAAATCCTGGCGTGAAGATCCTTCTTCATTTGGTAAATAATATCATTCACACCCGACTGAACAGTTTGATTGTGAACGGTATCAAAATTGTAATGATTGCCGCCATAGAGGCAAATACATTGAATATTCAAGAGGCATCCCGCACTTTGGGGTGCTTTTTTCGTTTGTTCATCAAAATATTAACTTTTTCACTGGAACGTTGTAAAAAGCTTGTAACTTTTAGTTGTGATCCGTCGTTTATAATGCAGTGTAGTATGGAATAGATTTCTATTTTTAGTGTCTTGATGAAGTGAACGGGATATGAAGAAAGGATGAGCGTGATTGCTGGCATGAAGAATTTATTTTCCAAAATCAGACCTGCCAAGAGCCAGTCAGGCGAGGACAGTGCGGTCGGACTCACGGAGCAGCAGGAACCAGTCGGGCAGGAGGAATCGGCATACATAAGTGAACCGCAGAATACATCCATCGACCCGCACGACATAACCAATGAAACAAGCCAAGAGGAAGTTGCGGTTGCAGCAGCTGAACCTGAAGTGAAGTCCAAGCCCTCCAAGAAGGATCTGTTGCCTCCATATGAAGGACCTGTGCTGGAGGTTCGCAATGTTCATCGCAGTTTCCAGACGGGTAGCCGTATTATTCATGTGCTCAAAGGCATCGATATGGAAGTGAACCCGCAACAGCTGGTGATGTTGAAAGGGCGGTCGGGCTCAGGGAAAACGACGCTGCTCAATATGCTGGGTGGGCTGGATCAGCCATCCAGTGGAGACATTCTGTTCTCCGGCCAGCCTCTTCAGGATTGGGGAGACCGGCGGCGGACCGCTTTGCGGCGCAGAGAAATTGGTTTTATTTTTCAGGCGTATGCGCTTATGCCCTTGTTGTCTGCTTGGGAAAATGTAGAGCTGTCGCTGCGCATGGCGGACGTGCCGCGTTCGGAATGGAAGGACCGGGTAGGTCATTGTCTGGATCTGGTCGGACTAACCAAACGGGTCAAGCACCGTCCATTCGAGATGTCCGGGGGAGAGCAGCAGCGGGTGGCCATCGCCAAGGCGATAGCCCACAGACCGAGATTATTGCTCGCGGATGAGCCGACAGCTGAACTCGATTCCAAAATGGGAGCACAGGTTATGGCTGTATTTCGCAATATTATTGAAGTTGAACAAGTAACGATCTGTATGACTACACACGATCCTACGATTTTGGAGGTTGCGGACCATGTTTATGAAATGGCGGACGGCAGATTTATCAAGTAAAGGGGCCGCTCCGAAGAGGGGGAAACGCGCAGCGCTTATTGTGCTTAGTGCGATAGTGGCTGCAACGATGTCCGGCTGCTCTTTGCTGCCGGCTGAGACAGAGGAAGAAGTACTTCCGCCAATTACACCGCCAACGATCTCCAAGAAGCCGGAATATGAAGTTCGGACAGAGACGCTGGAGAAGAAAGTAAGCGGAAGCGGCAAGATGATGAGCCAGCGGGAAGAAAAGGTGTATTTTACGCTGGACGGTATGCATATCAAAGAGTTGAATGTAAAACCAGGGGATAAAGTGAAAAAAGGTCAACTTCTCGCTGTTCTTGATGTAGAGAGCGTGGAAAAGGAAATCCGGGCCAAAAACCTGCAGATTCGCAAATCGGAAGTGCAAATGAAGGAAACGCTTCGCAAACGGGATGAGATGGACCCGGTAGAGTTCGAAGAGTCCACGATTGCCTTTGAAGAACTTCGTCAGGAACTCGCCGATCTGGAGGATCAGTTGGGTAAAGCCACTTTGACCGCTCCATTCGGTGGAACAGTCATTGCTGTGCAGGTGGAGAAGGGTGCGGCTGTCAAAGCTTATGACCCGATTGCGACCATAGCAGATACATCCAACCTGGTTGTCGCAGCTACGTTTGCCAAGGAAGATTTGGAAAAGTTCTCGGCTGGCATGAAGGCGGATGTGGACATTAATGGCGCAGGCAAAGTGGCTGGCAAAGTTAAAGTGATGCCTGTTGCCCAAGCATCGGGTACTGGAAGTGGTAATGGCGGAGGTTCGGGGGAAGGCGGAACGCCTCCAGCGAAAGAAAGCCTGGATCAATATGTTATCGTCTCGCTGGCGAAAATGCCCAAAGGGGTTGAACGCGGTACACCTCTAACGGTATCGATTGTCACGCAGCGAACAGAGAACGCGATTGTCATTCCAGTATCCGCTCTGCGCTCCATCGGTTCAAGAACGTACGTGCAAGTGGTGGAGAGTGATGGAAGCAAGCGTGAAGTGGACGTAGAAGTTGGGCAGCAGACATCCACGGATGTGGAGATTCTGAAAGGTCTGACCGTTGGACAGAAAGTAGTGGGCCGCTAATGGGGCTGCCATTGCTTCGACTGTTGTTCCGCAAAATGTGGAACACTCGCTGGATGACGTTCAGCACACTGATCGGACTGATTGTGGCGGTAGCGTTCACCGTTAGTATTCCGATGTATGCCGATGGTGCGCTGAAGCGGGTCGTGGCCCAGACGCTGCAGGATAACAGTGAGGGACTGCCAGCCGGCTCGTTGCTCATGAGTTACCAGGCACCTGGTGGTGTGAAGACAGACACACGTGGTCTGGAAGAGGTGGATCGATATATTCGCGAGGATGTGCCCCGTGACATTGGATTTCCTTTTCATACGTATGTGAACTCCCGTTCCATCCGCAGCACGGAAGTGAACCCGGAAGACCCAACGAAAGTGGATGCCAGCCGGGTCCGCAGCATGAGTCTGGGGACGATGACAGGCCTGGATGCACAGGTTAATTATTCTGCGGGAGTGAAGCCGGGCAACCAGGTCAAGGACGATACGATTGAAGCGGTCATGTTGGAAGAGGGCATGTATCGTAACGATCTGCATATCGGAGATGTTCTGGAATATCCAATTTACAGCGGTCTCGATATTACGTTGCGTGTGAAGATTATAGGTTCTTTCAAAGCCGATGATCCTAGCAGCCCGTATTGGGTACAGGGATTTGACGGTATGATGAACGGACTATATGTGGATGAATCGGTATTTAATAATGTTTTGTTAAAGGAAAAAGGGATCCCTCTTCAGAATTCACGTTGGTATTATGCATTTGATCTGAAAGAGATTCAAACGAGCCAGCTCTCGGGATTGACCTCTGTGCTGGAAAGGCTGGATATCGATCTGTATCAGCGGTTGAAGGATACGAAAGTGGACATCACCTTCGGGGATCTGCTGAAACAATTCCGCAGTCAGAGTCTGCAATTGCAGACCATGCTGTTCACACTGGCAGCACCGATGATTGCGATGGTCTTTTATTTTATTGCCATGAATGCCAGACAGTCGTTACAGAAGCAGGAGAGTGACATTGCGGTTCTGCGCAGTCGGGGAGCTTCTGCCCGGCAGATCTTCTCTCTTTATCTGCTTGAAGGTATATTCCTGGGAGCGATTGCTCTTGTCATTGGCCCGTTTCTTGGATGGTTTATGGCGAAAAGCATCGGTTCAGCGAGCGGATTTCTGTCGTTCGTGGATCGGAAATCCATTCCGATCGGAATATCAAAAGAAGCCATCCTGCTCGGCCTTATCGCCGTGTTGGTGGCAATCATAGCCTCGCTCATTCCGGCAGTAACCTATGCGCGGGCCACGATTGTGTCGGCTAAGCGGCGGCAAGCACGAACAGATCGTGCACCGGTATGGCAGCGCTGGTTCCTGGATATCGCGCTGTTGGGGCTCGCCGGATATGGATACTACTTGTTCTATGAACGGCAAATGTTGACGTTCCAGACCGGAATGACGACAGATCAGCTTCAGGTACAGCCGTTTCTGTTCTTTGTACCGGCACTCGCGATCTTTGCACTGGGACTGTTCTTCTTACGGTTGTTCCCGTGGATTTTGAAGTTGATTCAGCTGATCGGGCGCAAGTTTCTCCCGGTTCCACTGTATCTGACACTGACGCAGCTTTCACGTTCATCATCTTCTTATTATCCTTTGATGATCCTGCTTGTATTGACACTCGGACTCGGTGTGTATAACTCGGCGGCGGCTCGTACCATTGATCTGAACTCAACCGAGCGCACGTTATATCGCTATGGTTCGGATGTTATTATGCAGACGGTATGGGAAGGCACACCTGAGGTTAAGCCAACGGGTTCCGGACAAAACGGAGGTTCAGGCGGTGGACAGGGTGGAGGAAACGGTGGCGGTGGTTCTGGAGGCGGCGGTAACGGCGGCGGAGGTGGATCAGGTGGGGGCGGTGGTACTTCACAACCCACGAAGATGATCTATTCCGAGCCACCTTTTGAAGTGTTCCGCAGCCTGAATGGTGTCGAACATGCAGCGAGAGTGCTGCAAACGAAAGGCAACATTATTGTCTCTGGCAAATCAGGTGGACAGGGAATGCTGGTGGGGATCGACAATGTGGATTTTGCCCAAGTGGCGTGGTTCCGCAACGATCTGTTCCCGGCTCATCCTTATAAGTACCTTGACTTGCTTGGAAAATATGAAGGGGCCGTATTGATCTCTTCCAAATTTGCAGACAAATTCAAGCTCAAAACCGGAGACCTCGTCTCCATTGGTGTACAGGGTCAGGCGATTGAATTTGTTGTGTTTGGCATTATACCTTACTGGCCTGCCCAGTACCCGGATCAAATGCCGTTTTTCATTGCCAATCTGGATTACATCTATGATCAGGTGCCTCTGATTCCATATGAGGTCTGGCTGAAGATGGAGCCGGATGCCAAAGTTGCTCCTTTGATGGAGAAACTTGCAGCTGAAGGCATTGAATTATCGTCTGTGCGCGATGTGCGTACAGAGCTGGTATCCCAGGGCAAACATCCGTCAAGAGGCGGGGTGTTCGGCATACTGAGTCTCGGATTCCTTGTCTCGGTGATTATTTCCCTGATCGGATACATTCTGTACTGGTTCTTCAATCTATCCGGGCGTGTAGTACAGTTCGGTGTCCTGCGGGCGATGGGGTTATCCCGGGCACAATTGAGCGGTATGTTGCTGTTGGAGCAGGTGTTCACGGCGGGTCTGTCCATCATTCTCGGTATTGGCATTGGTCAGGTATCCAGCCGTCTGTTCCTGCCCTTCCTGCAAACGACAGATAATGTGTCCGCACAGGTACCTCCGTTCCGAATTGTATTTGAAGAGAAAGATATGTTGCAACTGTACGGCGTGACCGTGGTCATGCTGATCATTGGAGCAACGATGCTGCTGTGGCAAATCCGCAGGCTGCGTGTTCACCAGGCAGTCAAAATGGGAGAGGAGAGGTAAACGTGATCCAATGCGAAGGACTTGTCAAAATTTTTAAATCCAGCGATGTGGAAGTCGTTGCCCTTCAAGGTCTCAATCTGACTGTCAATCAAGGTGAAATGATGGCCATTATCGGTAACAGTGGTAGTGGTAAATCCACATTGCTCAACATTCTGGGTGGACTTGATCGTCCAACAGCCGGTACAGCCGTTGTCGGGGATTGGGATTTGCTGAAAATGACAGACGCCCAATTGGTGGAGTACAAACGTCATACCGTAGGGTTCATTTGGCAAAATAACGGCCGTAACCTGCTGCCATACCTTACAGCACTGGAAAACGTGGAAACGCCCATGATTTTGGGAGGCAAGCGCGATCGCGCATATGCCATGCAGCTGCTGGAGTGGGTTGGACTGAAGGATCGGATGCACAACAAGCTGCATCAATTATCCGGTGGTGAGCAGCAGCGGGTAGCGATTGCCATCTCGCTATCAAATCGCCCCAAGCTGCTGCTTGCCGATGAGCCGACAGGTTCGGTGGATTCAGAGACATGTGATACCATCATGGGCATTTTTCGTAAAATGAACAAGGAACTCGGGGTCACGATTGTGATTGTTACTCATGATCTAACCCTTGCTGGTAAGGTGGACCGGATCGTGGCGATTCGGGACGGCTTGACCAGCACCGAGTTTGTGAAACGTAATCCGAATCTGGATGACGAACATGGCTTATCGGAGGCAGGAGCCCCGGATATTCATGAAGCTTTTGTCATTATCGACCGGGCGGGACGACTTCAGGTGCCCAAGGAGTATCTGGAGGCGCTGTCCATTGATAATCGTGCCACATTGGAATTTGACGGTGAACGTATTGTCATTACACCGCCAAGATAATTTTAGAGGGGGAATTGGGAGATGAAGAACAGGTTTTGGGGAAAACGAGTGCTGGCCGTGTTGGCTACAGCTAGTCTGGCATTGCCGCTGCTTGCGGGTTGTACAGCGAGTGAGTCCAAGGATAACGAGCAGCGTGTATTGCGTGTAGCGACGTTATGGGGTGGCCAGGATGACAGCTATTTCCGTCAGCAGTTTACCGATGCTTTTGAATTGACACATCCAAATATAACGATTGAAGTTGTACCTGCGGTAGATCAGGGCAGCATGTATGGCTATGGTAACCAGGAAGAGCAGAAGGACATTCCGGATACGATGGAAAGCTTGAAGAAGATTATGACAGGGGATAACCCGGTAGATGTCATCGTGGCGGATACGGCGACAGTCAAGTCGTTGATTCAGGAAAACATGGTGAAACAACTGGACCCACTGATGCAGGAAGACAAGTTTGATACTACGGATATTGTGCCAAGTGTTCTCGAAGGAATTAAGGATTTGGGAGATCAGAGCATCTACGCTTTGACACCAACGTTCTCCTCTTCCGCTTTGTTCTATAACAAGGGTATGTTTGAGAAAGCAGGCGTGGAGCCTCCAACGGATAATATGACTTGGGATGATATTTTCAACCTGGGTACACGCCTTACCAAAGGTGAAGGAAAAGACCATGTATTTGGTTTCTCTTTCAGTACCTATCAAGGCGGTTCTCCATACTATACGATGTCCCAGTATTATAACTCTTTGCAGCTGAAAATTTTTGATGACAAAGCGGAAAAAATGACTGTAGATTCTCCTCAATGGGAGAAAGTATGGAGCACGATAAGCAAGCTCGCCTTAGATAAAGTCATCCCTAAAGGAGACGAACCGCAGGATAGTCAGGATGAGAGTGGACGTTATAATCCGCTTCAGGGTGATCTGTTCCTGAGTGGCAAAACAGCCATGGTGATTGGAGATTACAGCTACATTAATCAGTTGATTGATGCCAATAAAAATGCAGATAAAATGAAAGACTTTACGAAGGTAGACTGGGATGTTGTTACACCTCCAGTTCATCCGGAGGCTCCTGAAATCGGAGGCAACATTTATCTGAGCAATCTTATGGCCATTAATAGTTCAGCTCAGAACCCTGATGATGCATGGGAATTGATTAAGTATATGAACAGTGAAGACTGGGCGAAAATCAAAGCTCGCAGCAGTTATGAGATGGTTTCACGGAAGAGCTTTATTAAACCGAAGGATGGCTTGGATTACAATATCCAGGCGTTCTATACACTGAAACCTATACCTCCGACCAATACGAACTTGGATAAAATGTATCAAAAAATGCCGAACCTGTGGCAAGTAAGTGACAAGGGTATGGAATACTTCAATCAAGTTCTTGCGAACAAAAAAACACCAAAAGAAGCGCTTGGTGAATGGGCAGCCAAAGGGAACGAGATGCTGGAGAAATTGAAAAAGAACCCTAAAGCCACATTTCAATAAAAGTTAGATGATCTTGTAAAAAAATCATAGATGCAGCCGCTGGAGATTTATATCTTCGGCGGCTATTTTTATGGAATTGGGGTATTCTACAAAAGCAGGGATGAATGATGACTTCAAGAAAGGACGAGTGGAATGCACTGGGTATATTTCAGCAAATTGTATACAACCAAATTTCAGGCAGGGTGTCTTGCAAAACGGATGGAGCAGGATGGTTGGATTTACGGTCATAACGAGCCAGCTGAAGTGGAAGTATATCGTTCAAAAAAGGGGCGGTATGGCGTTCGCTTCATTCCCTAACATTACCCCTTGACATGTGGGGCAGGTATGGTGTATATTAATTAAGTCGCTGTTTTAATATTTCTTACTGACGCGGGGTGGAGCAGCCCGGTAGCTCGTCGGGCTCATAACCCGAAGGCCGCAGGTTCAAATCCTGCCCCCGCAATTTAGTTTTACTGGATGATTCACAGCCATCATCTGAACGTTATACATTTTTGTTCAGGGCCCTTAGCTCAGTTGGTTAGAGCGGTCGGCTCATAACCGATTGGTCACAGGTTCGAGTCCTGTAGGGCCCATTCTCTCGAAATCCTTGCGTAGCAAGGGTTTTTTTCTATTGTTATAAACTCAAAACTGATATTAACTGAGCCTTGGAATAAAGCCTGCAAAAGTTCGATGGTGATGAGCATCATCATTCGTTGCTGCTTCATCAAGGCTTTTTGTTGTATTTCCCCTTCAACAAAGAATCCGTACTACTTTAAATGATAGGGGCGTACAAATAGTGTAGTTAATCTGTGGTTCAAAGAGGAGGGATAGTTCGATTGCCAAACTCTACAGGGTTGATCTACAATTCGCCAACAGGTGGAAGTGTGGCTACTCAGATTCTTGTGACTTGTTTAAATGATTCTCTTAATATTCCTGTAAATATAGAGATAGAAGTGTTTAAATGGGACACTACTCAAAATGCCAGAATTCCAATTGGGCACGATTTATTTCAAGTAGGCCCCCAGGCATCTCGGACCTTGATTTATGCTCTAAACGATGCAGCATTTTATGAAGTCCAAGCAGATTTCTTTAGTGCTACAAGTACGATTATTCATGCATATGGTATTGATTCTACAGGTAATATTATTCAACGTGTTTTACAGTCAGAAATGATATTAATTGACCGGTTTACGAATATTCCTTAATCTTTGGAATGGAGATGAGGTACTTGCCCGTTGTAAATATCACAGGAGCACTCGGTGGAAACCAATTTGAACCCTCGATTGCTTCCAACGAGTTACTTCCGAATATCATGTGTGCGGTTGCTGTTGACACAAGTACAGGACCTACACTTATCGGCGTTTATCGTTCTACTGACAGTGGACAGACATGGTCAACGACAACTATGCAGCAGCCTGCCGGGTATGCAGGCGCTGAAGCACCAACCATTGATTACACATTTCCGAGTACGTTTATAGTGACAGTTCACATATTTAACGGTGATAATGACGGTACAATCATCAGTTACACATCCCTGGATGATGGAGTGACCTGGACTCCTCCCGTGTTTGTGAACAAGGGATATGGCCTTATCGTTCATAATGATGAGCCGTTTATAGCAGTGGATCGAACACCTGGAAGCCCTTATCGGGGGAATGCGTATGTGGGGTACACCCCTCTTGCTACATTGGCTTCGTCCACATTTTTGCAAAGGTCATTAGATCAGGGGACAACGTGGGAGATTCCGAGCCGAATTTCAAGCCCAAGAGGTTTCCATGACAGAAGTTCTATAGCTATAGGTTTTACTGGTGAGGTATATGCAGGATATATTACTACAGGGCCGGATAGTCCGTACGCACTGCTTCGCATCTCCTACGATGGAGGGGCTACGTTCCAGCCGCCAATTGAACGACAATCCACATGGATTGCTTCTGTTGTCCCTGCCCCATCTCCTTTACCTGTCACGAATTATGCTTTTCGCGTGCAGACGAACCTGAGCTTGGGAGCTGACATATCCAATGGAACCTTTAGTGGTAAAGTCTATGCAACCTGGAATGATGCGCGGAATGGATACACCGACATTTTCCTATGCAGCTCACCGGATGGGCTTCTATGGTCAGATCCCGTAAGCATTACTGGAGCCCCTGTTGGTTCTCAAAATTTCTTTCCCTCCATTACTGTATCGCCATTCACAGGAACTGTAAGGGTTATTTATTATTCCAATCAGATTGACGGGTTTCTTTTAGATGTGTTTGTTGCTGAATCGTTTAACGGAGGAGCTACCTTTGCGAATCGCCGACTCACAACGACTTCGTTTAACCCCAACGGCAATTCACCGGTGCCTACCGTATTAATTGGTGATTATATCACCGCTACAACGTATGCTCCCGATAATTTGGCTGCAGTTTGGATGGCAACCACTCCGCCCACTGGAAAATTGGACGTTTACTTTGGAAGTTGATTAGATTACTTTAAAGTGATGAGGGAATTACTTAATAATTCACTGTGAGAAAGCTCTGTTAGCATAATGCTAGCAGAGCTTTTTTATGGCAGGCGAATGCTAACGAAATTGCAAACAAAGCTGATAAAATAAATATATGGTATCATTGTTAAAATATATGTTATAAAGGTGGTGACAATTTAAAGTTATGAATGGTGCTAGTGCTGTGGGTTTTGTAGGGATTTTAACTATATTTATTTTCATTGGTTTGGTAGGTCTGATTTTATATGCTGTGTTTTCAATGGCAATAAAAAGATCTGGTTTAAGGGAGGAAATCTCAGGTTTGAAGCAAGAGATTCGATTATTAAAAGAGAGATTGGAGAAAAACGAACATAACTTCGATTAAGAAATTCTGGAGGCACTACCGTAGCAATACGGGCAGTGTCTTTTTCATATGCCCTTTTTTCTAAATATCAGTGTCTGTCCATGCCATATCTCAAATCTCACATATACTATCATATCCCCGACAGAAGGAGGTAGATTTCATGAGTCAATTTCTTGATGCTAGAACATCGCAGAATGCGAGTTTGGCGAACTCCATTGCTATCCCGATTCTCGTAATCAATACTCCTCAACTGTTTGGTCAGATTGGTCTGCAAACAGCTGGTGCTGGTGCAAACCCACGGGTACAATTCAAAGGAACTGTATCAGTGCAGCTTCCATTAGCCCTCGTAGGTGTAACGATAACAATTGTCAGAGGGACCTTAGCAACGGATCCTGTCATCTATTCTGCAACGTCTACGTTCAGCTTGAGCATTCTGGCTCCTCAGGTCATTACGTTCTCAGCGGATGATTTCAATCCACCAATAACACCTCAGTTGACGTACACTGCATTTATCAGCTCTAACTTGCTGGGTACGATCCGTGTAGGACCTGAGAACTTTGATGGAGCCGTATATTCGGACTAACGTTGAGCGCCCTTGCCAACAGTTCGTTATAGAAGGAGTATAAATGTATTAACGAGCATTGCCTGCCTTGAGAAAGGCAGGTTTTTTCTATTTTACAGGAGTGTGGTTTAGCACTTCATTGGATCAGGCATCGTTTATGATATAATGCGTTAGAGATTAAGGGAACGGTCTATGAGAAGATGGAATGGAAATTCCGAAATGTCGATGAAATTATGAATGGAAAGCAGGTTTTCAACCAATGATGCAAAACGAAGGACAACGATTCCGCTTCAGTGAAGCTCCGGTATGGGACTGGCAGCGGGCATATTATGAACAGAAAGGGCTGCACGCTTGGACCGAGAATCAGGTTCCGCAATATATTACGAGTAACCCCATGATTGCAATGGCGTATGCCGAGATGATTTTTGGTTTTCTTCAAGATCTCGCCAGCAAAGGAAAGACGGCCGAGACAGTGACCATTCTGGAACTTGGAGCGGGCGTAGGCCGCTTGGCGCACCAAATTCTGTTCAAACTGACAGAGTTGAAAGATTTTGCAGGCGTGCAGCTGCCAGCTTTTCGATATGTAATGACCGATCTGGTCGAAGATAATGTATTGGGCTGGAGAGAGCATCCGTCCATGCAATCCTTTATTGACCAAGGAATACTGGATTTCGCACGTTTTGACGCGATAGAGGACACCGAGTTGAATCTGGTAGTGGCGGATACAGTTATTCGACCGGGCGATCTGAAGCAACCTTTGCTGTTGATTGCCAATTACTTTTTTGACAGCATTCCACAGGAATTAATTTATGTCGGTGAGGGTGAGATATACGAGTGTGACATACTCCTCCAATCTCCAGAATCTGCTCTTCATTCGGAGCCTGCCGAGTTGCTGAAAAACATGATACTGAGTTATGAATACCGCCGTGCACCTGAGTACAGTGCAGAAGACTATCCGTATCAAGGGCTTATCGCTCTGTACAAGGAAGAGTTGGAGGATTCGCACATTATGTTCCCGGCAATCGGTCTGTCCTGTCTCGAACGATTGAATAGGTTATCAGATTCAGGATATGTGTTAATTACTGCGGACAAAGGTGACCATCGACTGGACAACTGGAAGTTTGCCGAGCCTCCTGAATTTGTACTTCATGGAAGTTTTTCTTTAACGGCAAATTATCATGCCATTCAATATGTATTGGAACAGCAAGGAGCCCACACTCGTTTCACAACACATCATTATAAAGATCTGAACGTTGGATGTATGTTGATGGTGGACGAACCACTGGGGTACATAAACACTCGTCTGGCGTATCACCGATTTGTTGAACGTTTTGGACCCGATGATTTCTTCAGTATGAAAGAATGGATGGATCATCAGGTAGAGCGGATGGAATTGAAGCAGATTATACCGTTCTGGCGTCTGGGCGGATATGATGCTGAGTTTTTGATTCATAGTGCCAACCGGATTTCGAACCTTCTACCGGATGCAAGCGATGAGGAAATGCTTGATATTCAGTCTGGAATCCACATCATGTGGTCTTCATATTATGTAATGGAGCGGCTAGGAGATGTGGCGTTTCTTGTAGGTCAGCTGTTATATGGGATGTATATGTATGAGGACGCCAAGCGATTTCTGGAGCTGTCGTTAGGTACTGATTCGAGAAAACAGAACTCAGCTGTGCTGTACGACTTGGCTGTGTGTTGTTATGAACTTGAACTGGAAGAAGAAACACTGGCTTACACACGGAAAGTACTGGCTTTGGAACCTGATCATGAGGAAGCAATAGATTTGTTGAAAAGCTTCGAGTGTCTATAAAGATTGAAACTTACTTCTTTTCATCGTATTATTAGGATGATCACACAAAAATTTCCTGTATACGGAAGAGGAGATGAGTACATGAAGAAGGTTCTGACCATTTTGCTGTATCCACTTGCGGCGGTTGTGGGAGCGTTGGGCGCAAATTCAGCTGCGACTGGTGATATGGTACTTTTTGCCAAAGATATAGCCACAGATCGAGGTTATGACGGGCAGGAGATTTATGATAGAATTGAACACAGAAATTCCTAACTACATATCATTTAAACTGTAAAAGTAATTGTTAGACGTAACGATATGCCAAAGACAATTACTCTTGAAGCGAAGTGCGGTGAGCAGGAATCCTGCGTGTACAACCTTTAAGCCGGTTTCATACCTGATACAGGTATGAACCGGCTTTTATTCATGAATGGGGGATAAACGTTGAAGATTATTATTGGACAACCCAGGTTGGAACAACAATTGCTGCAGCTGGAAGCGGAATTGAAACAACATCCAGAAGCGGATGTGTTGTTCTTTCCTGAAGGCTATCTGAATCAGAACGTGGAAGAGGCTAGCCGTCTGGCGGCTGTATATGGAACGATGATTGTATCAGGTCATCGCAGGTTGGATGAACGTCCCAAGGACCGTGCGATCATTATTAACAAGGCTGGGGAGACTGTATTGGAGAAAGCGAAGTATACCGCTGCTGAGGTAATTAAGGAACAGGACTGGACCATAAGCACATTGTTATGTGACGAACTGGTACTGCAAGGATTTCGCAACGAGAATATTGGTAGAGTGGATTTGATTATGCATTCCATTGGTGTGGGGATGTTCAGTGAAGAGCAGTATACAGAGTGGGTTGAAGAAGCGCGGCAGATGGCGATACAAAATCAATGCATTGTTATGGGGACCAGCCATGCGGACGGTTCATATCGTAACAGTGAAATTTCAATTCCAATCGCTTATTGTATTGCCCCGGATGGTCAAGTGGTTTTGGCGTCCAGAAACGATACACGTACTCGTTTGATTGTCCTGGAGCAGCAAAATACAGCAGACTTCTATCGTGAAGTATCAGGAAATGATGTGAACATCAACATCCAAGTCATTCCTTCGGCATAATTCAACTAACAGAATACACAATGATTGGGCCGGTTAGCTTGCCGTATAGCCCGGTCATTCATGTTAGAATCGACATATGTTATGGCATACCTTGAAATTCAAAGGAGGCCAATCAAATGAGTGAAGTTGGATACGGTTGTGGCGGCAATGTTGGTGGATTTGGCGGATGGACTTCCACAAGCGCAATTCTCGTACTCTTCATCCTGCTCGTAATCATCACTAAATCTTTCTGGCTGTAAGCCGCTGTAGAACAAGGTGAGACCCTGGTTGCGTGTATGCTCCGCTGAGACTTCAGCGGGGCTTTTCTGCGTTTCTATGAAAAAAATGATATGATGAAAGAGATTTGACAACCGAAAACAATGTGCTTAAAATCACATAAGAGACTAATAATAGAGATTGAAGGGATAGCAATGCCGTTTATTCGTTTTAAAGGATTCACAGGACCTCAGCTGGAGGAAGTTGTACCTCGCATCACGGAGCAATTTGCGTTGATTACCAATATCCCGCGGGAGAGAATGAAGGCAGAGCGTCATGACGTACAAGCCCTTACTCCTTCTCCGGCTTCAGTAGAGATCTTGATGTTCCAACGTGATCAGGAGATTCATAATCGTATCGCTTCCTCAATGCAGGTTATTTTGGAAGAAGCGGATTTGCCTGATGTGCATATTTTCTTCAATATACTGTCACCAGCGCTGTATTATAAACAAGGCAAGCCGTTGACAGATTACCGATTGGATTGAGAATAAAATGGCTGCACCGATGATGTTCGGATGCAGCAGAGACGAGCAGATATGTGCTCGTCTTTTTTTGATTCAATCATTTTGCTCTTTAATTCGATTTAACCGGAAAGAGCACAGGGAGGATACGATGAATAAGGCACCGCCAATCAAATATACTAGCCGAATCCCCATTTGATCAGCAATCAGACCGAAGATTACCGTAGATATGCTCATGGAAGCTGAGAGAATAATTCCATGTGCTGCGTTTACTTTGGTCAGTGATTCGATGGGCACACGGGTCTGAAAAGCCGTCTGCTGAGCAATATCGCGGATCTGATAAGCAGGACCCATAAGCATACACAATAACAGAGCAAGCCAAGGAAGGCTGTTTAAACCGTA
Source organism: Paenibacillus sp. OK060 (assembly GCF_900101205.1). Lineage (NCBI taxonomy): Bacteria > Bacillati > Bacillota > Bacilli > Caryophanales > Paenibacillaceae > Paenibacillus > Paenibacillus sp. OK060. The sequence continues at coordinate 3,577 of NZ_FNFR01000005.1, read as the reverse complement.
TGCGATGGTCAGTAAGCTGAAGAGAAGAGAACCTATGGCCATACTGGAGATCAAGTGCTTTTGTATGCGAGTGGCCAAGGCGATGGCCAGAATTCCCCCAAGAATGGTGCCGGCAGAATAGCTGGAGTTGATAAGTCCCCACCAACCTTCCTCTTGGCCCAAAGCTTCTTTCACAAAAGCAAGCGTGATAGCACCGATCCAGATGGAGCCAGCAAGACCTTCAACCAGATCCATGAACGTTATCAGGCGCAACGATCGATTTTTCCAAAGGATAAGCCAACCTTCCCTTAATACATCCCATCTGGAAGTGGATTTCTCGACTTTTTCCTGCATATCGCGGGTAAGTGAACTGATCGTAATCATTAGAAGCAGGACAGCCCAGGATAAGCTTGTAGCCGCCCAGAATGTTTGTGAAGCCCCCCAGTGCATAACGATGAATCCTGTCATCGCATATCCAATGATCGTCACGGTCTGAGTAGAGAATGAGAGAAAACTATTCGCCTTCACCAGATCTTCTCCTTGAACCAATCGTGGAGTTAATGTGTTTATTAATGGAGATTCCCATCCGTCCAGGAACGAGAGGATCGCTATTCCCACCAGCAGAAGAGGAATGTGAGCAGTGAGATCGGTAAATGCGATGGCGATTCCGGTTATCATCAATGTTTTGGCTAAAGGAATGCTAATAATCAGCCTGGAGAATGCGAAACGGTTCACAAGCAGTGGTGCAGTGAACCCTGCGACGATACGAGCTGACATTTGAATGAATGGAAACAGCGCAGCGTAAAGGACAGACCCGGTCTGACCGTAAATAAACGTCGTGATAACCATGATATATATAACATTAATGAGAGAAAGCAGCGTTTTGGCAGCCCAATATGGATAAAATGCGATGTTCATGCTAAGGTGTCCTTTCCACAACGTTAATTATATATTACGGGTATCGTTGCAAACGCACCACAAACAAAGTTGTCATTTTCCCGTCATTGAAGCAGCAAAAAAGCAGCTGTCCCAAGGGATAGCTGCCGTTCTGGTTTCTATAATTCAAGCCACAACTAGCGTAAAAGCGATAAGCAGCATCAACAGACTGGTCATTCTGGTCATCGCCATATACGGTCTGCTGGGCTCAGCCTCTCCCCGAGAAATCCAGCCATAACGCAAGTACCAGCCAAATTTCGGGAAGCACAAATTAATGATACAAAGTGTCATGAATATAAAAAAGAGGGTTCTCATACCCGATCTTCCTTCCTCATTTTACATGACCGGCTCAAAATTAACGCTTACGTCTGGAGAAGAAGAAAACAAGCAAAATAATAATAATAACGATTAATAAAAATTTCATGAGTGACCCTCCTGATGACATGATAAGTTTTGTGAATGTATTAATCAGATATTACCCAAGGAACACATGGCTTGAATAACTATGTTACAATTAATTATATTGTTTTTATATAATCACATACCATCGGGTTATCGATAGCTGCATTAGGAGCATGAACACAACGCAACAAAGTTTGGTGAGATGAAGGAGGAAGCATGACTAAATACAATCAACTCGCTATACAATGGGAATTTATAATTTCTAAGATTAAATCTTCCGTGACCGTAGTCGATGCTACCTTGCCTGATTTTCCGCTAATGTATGTAAATGAATATTTTAGTGAATTAACCGGATATAGTGCGGAAGAGTCGATTGGACAGAATTGCCGGTTCCTGCAAGGGGCGGATACGGATCCGGAAACCGTACAGAAAATTCGCGAAGCATTGAAGAAGCATCAGTCGATCAAGACAGAGATTCTAAACTATACGAAGCATGGACAGAAATTCTGGAATGAACTGAATATTGATCCGATTTTCGATGATTCAGGGGAATGTTTGTTTTTTGTAGGGATTCAATACGATATTTCGGAGCGAAAATATGCTGAGCAGCAGTTACGTATGGCAGCTTCGCTGACAGAAATGAACAGTAGGGGACAGCTGGAGTTCATTGGGAAGCTGAACCATGAACTTCGCACGCCGCTGAACGGGATTATGGGCATGATCGAACTTGTGGGCATGGGTGACAACAGTGAGGAGCAAAAAGAGTACCTGGAGCTTGCGCGCCAGTCAGGGGAGGCTCTTCTGAACATTGTCAACAATAGTCTTGATATGGCCAAGCTGGGCAGAGGGAAAATGAGAGTGGAGCAAATCGAATTTCAGCCGTTAAAGCTGATTCAACAGATTATTAAAACGCATGAACCTGCGGCGCAGAATAAACAAATTCGCTTGCTCTGTCATGCGGATCTGACTACTCCTGATGTACTCACAGGTGATCCTCTGCGTCTCCGACAAGTGCTGGATAACCTGCTCAGCAACGCCATTAAATTCACGGAACAAGGTGAAGTGCAATTACAGATGGACGTTGAGGAGCGGCGAGGGGATACCGTTATTCTGGTATTCACTGTACATGACACCGGCATTGGCATTCCAGATAATAAAATCAATCAATTGTTTGAAGCATTCACGCAGACAGACATCTCTCATGCACGCAAATTTGGCGGCAGCGGACTTGGACTCACCATCTGCAAAGAGTTGCTCGAATTGATGGATGGTCAAATTTCGGTGGAGAGTACCGAGGGGAAAGGTACGAAGTTTGAGGTAACCTTGCCTTTACTTCGACAACAGGCGATTCCTAACGTAGGGTAGTCTATACAGAACGAACAGCCGGGAAGTGTCGGCTGTTTTTTTATGTTTTTTTATATTGTTTAGCGAACTGGCGTTCTGGTATAATGCAAGTGTTGAATGGGGGAGAAACAGCATGAGTAAAAGACGCAGAAGTAAAAGGAGCAAGGGCAAGCAACGATTTAAAAAGCAGATATTGACGCTGGTGGCCATGTTAATGGTAGCTCTCTATGCATGGGTTGGGGGAGAATGGTCTCTGGATATACCGTCCCAATTTGGAGGAAGCAAGGGGAGCGTAGATCATACCATCACATTCCCGGCCGAGCGCTATCCCGAAACGGCCAATCATATCAAGAAGGCCATCAAGGCAGGACATTCGGATGTATGCACCATTGATCGCAGTGGAGCTGAAGGTAATCGGGATTTGTCCCTCAAAGGTGTTCCGGTCAAAAAGGGGAAAGATCGGGATGAATGGCCAATGGCGATGTGTGCGGAAGGCGGAGCGGGTGCGGATATCCAATATATTAGTCCCAAAGATAATCGTGGTGCAGGCTCATGGGTGGGAAACCAGCTAAGTACATATCCGGATGGAACACGAGTAAAGTTTGTGGTGAAATAACGACGGACTATGAATGAGAAAGTAATTGATGGAGAAATGCCTTGGCTTTGAAAGAGTGTGGTGTAAAGTAAAAGGCAAAAATAAAACCAGACGTTGATTGAAGTGACCCCTTAAAGTTAGACAAATATTTTTATGCAACCTGTATGGCATGAATTCGGTATTGTACCGGGCTCATGTCTTTTAATTTTGACTTAATGTGTTTGTCATTGTAGTAATCGATGTATTGTGCTAGTTCTTGCTTGAAGTCATCTAGACTTTCAAACTCATTAAGATAGAGAAATTCTGACTTCATAATGCCAA
>NZ_FNFR01000012.1:0-151664 GCF_900101205.1 Paenibacillus sp. OK060 | reverse complement strand
GAAGACGACGAGGTAGATAGGCTGGGGGTGGAAGTGCAGCAATGCATGGAGCTGACCAGTACTAATCGGTCGAGGGCTTATCCAATATGCAAGTTGTAAATCGCACATTTCGTTTCGGATCTAGTTTTCAGGGAGCAATCCTTGTAAGCATTGTTCATGATTCTCTATTTGGAGAGATACCCAAGTGGCTATAAGGGGACCCTCTGCTAAGGGGTTAGACTGCGTAAGCGGTGCGAGGGTTCGAATCCCTCTCTCTCCGCCATCTTTACCTTAAGATGGACAAGCAATCAAGATCAATATTATTAATATGGCGGTGTAGCTCAGCTGGCTAGAGCGTACGGTTCATACCCGTGAGGTCGGGGGTTCGATCCCCTCCGCCGCTACCATATTACCCAGGAGGCTTAGCTCAGCTGGGAGAGCATCTGCCTTACAAGCAGAGGGTCGGGGGTTCGATCCCCTCAGCCTCCACCATATACGCCGGTGTAGCTCAACTGGTAGAGCAACTGACTTGTAATCAGTAGGTTGGGGGTTCAAGTCCTCTCGCCGGCACCATTAATGCCTGGAACCGTGGTGTAGTTGGCCTAACATGCCTGCCTGTCACGCAGGAGATCGCGGGTTCGAATCCCGTCGGTTCCGCCATTAATCTAAAAATTAAATAAGGCTCGGTAGCTCAGTCGGTAGAGCAGAGGACTGAAAATCCTCGTGTCGGCGGTTCGATTCCGTCCCGAGCCACCATATAATTCTGGAGGATTAGCGAAGCGGCCAAACGCATCAGACTGTAAATCTGCTCCCGTACGGGTTCGGTGGTTCGAATCCATCATCCTCCACCAGTTTTTTCGAGTCATTAGCTCAGTTGGTAGAGCACCTGACTTTTAATCAGGGTGTCGAAGGTTCGAGCCCTTCATGACTCATCTTTTGAAAAAGAGTGATTGATCATTAATTTGATTAATCACTCTTTTTTGTTATAGATAAATAAATTAATAATATGGAAACTCTGATAAAGACTGAAAAGGCGATGCTGCGCAAGATATGATAAAATAATAGAAAAAAAGCAGAGTGGTGGCGTTCATTATATGAAGCTCATACCTGATCTAAAAAAACAAATCGAAGCAATTATAGGTACTACATTGGACGAATCCGTGATAACTATAGAAGAATGGAATCAATATGGATTGAGCTCAGCTCACCGTAGAACTGTTCCAGTGGCTCATAATACTCTTACAAAAGAGGCCGAAGGTTTCTTACGTGATGATGAGATGATGGATGGTTTAGCAAAGGATGTAAGCAGTTGGCGTACAGAAGACCAAATATATTTTAAAATCGGGATGAACGAGGAAGAAGGTACTGTTTTATATTGGGGATGCTCTGTTGATGCCGTTACGCTCGAAGTACAGCGTTTAATTGAACTTCTCATTACTAGTCATAGGGAATCGTTAGATGAAGAACAGCCTGTGATATATGAAAACGATAGAGAACAACAGCTTGCTGAATTGGGACAGTGGCTTCGGAAACAGGTTGAGCAAAGAGTTCAGCAGGAACCTATTCCGGATCATTTTTCATTGGATGGAGAATTGAACACAGAGAAAATCCCATTTTTGCTGCAATGTGAGACACCTGATGCTCATCGTATTCGTTCGAAGGAATTGAACAAGTTACTCGAAAGTTACTTCGGTGAAGAGATTATACTGATTCCTGTGGGAGCGCAGGAGTGGGTGTTTCTGGGTGATGAACAGATTGTCACAGGCGAAGCTGAAGAGGATACGACGGAAGCCAGAAAAGATTTATTGAATGCCTTCTGTCAGGGGCTCTATGAATTGGTAGCCAGTGAATGGGCGGGTGTATTTCATTTGTCCGCATCCTTACCGTGTATCCCTGCAAAACAGCTATCTTCTGTCACGGCACTTCTTCAAGAGAGTGTTCACTTGGGCAGAGCTTTCCATGTCGTGCAACACATTCATCTTCCTTGGGATCTGCACCTTGAGCGTTTGGTAGATAGTATTCCTGTGCAACAGCGACTTCGTTTTATACAGGAAACGGGGAAAGGCACTGTGTTGTTTAGTGATAGTGAAACACTGGCTACACTGGAGACCTTCTTCAATCTCGATTGTAATGTCAGCGAGACGGCAAAGCGACTCTTTATTCATCGAAATACCTTGGTATATCGTTTGGATAAGATCAAACAGGAGATTGGATATGATGTTAGAAACTTCGAAAGTGCTGTTCTGGTGCGACTTTTATTGCTTATGTACAAAGTGACGAAAAAGCTTTGATATTTTTGTGCAGTTTGCGAATAGTCAAACATCATGCAAATGGGTTAATATAAAACTACAAAATGTATTCGATTACAAAATGATCTCTGAGGAGGCAACAATCATGGCTGGTGTACGTTTAGAGCATATTTTCAAAAAATACCCGGGTTCTGATAAAGCAACAGTAGTTGATATTAACCTGGACATTAAAGATAAAGAGTTTCTGGTACTGGTAGGTCCGTCCGGTTGTGGTAAATCAACAACACTGCGTATGATCGCAGGCCTTGAGGAAATTTCTGAAGGTAAACTCTATATCGGTGACCGCGTCGTTAATGATGTTGCTCCTAAAGACCGCGATATCGCGATGGTATTCCAATCCTATGCCTTGTATCCGCATATGAGCGTATACCAAAACATGGCGTTTGGTCTGAAATTGCGTAAAGTGAAAAAAGATGAGATCGACAAACGTGTACGTGAAGCAGCTAGAATCCTGGATATCGAGCATTTGCTTGAGCGTAAACCTAAGGCATTGTCCGGTGGTCAACGTCAGCGTGTCGCTCTGGGACGTGCGATCGTCCGTGATCCACAAGTGTTCTTGATGGATGAGCCTCTCTCCAACTTGGATGCAAAATTGCGTGGTCAAATGCGTGCTGAGATCACTAAACTTGCGAAACGTTTGGAAACAACCGTTATCTACGTAACGCATGACCAGATCGAAGCAATGACAATGGGTGATCGAATCGTTGTTATGAAGGATGGTATCATCCAACAAGCTGCTTCTCCGGAAGAGCTTTACAACCTCCCTGCTAATCTGTTCGTAGCTGGTTTCATCGGTTCCCCGACAATGAACTTTATCTCGGGTAAATTGGCTGAGCAAGGTGCTAGCATGCATTTCGTAGCTCCTGGTGTGGACGTTGAAATCCCACAAGGTAAAGCACAAGTGCTGAAATCAAGAGGATACATTGGTAAAGAAGTCATTCTGGGTGTTCGTCCAGAAGACATTCACGAAGAGCCAGTATTCCTGGAAGCATCCCCGAACTCTGTATTCTCTACACACGTAGACGTAACAGAGAACCTGGGTCACGAAATGCTCCTCTACTTGAGCGGTGTAGGTAACGACACTACAATCGCACGTGTAGACGGACGTTCCAACACTCGTGATGGTTCTACAGTTAAAATGGCAATTGACATGAACAAAGTTCATATCTTTGACAAAGAGACTGAAGCAAACGTTCTTCTTCAAGACTAATAGTACTGAGATTCATCGGTAACGATAGAATCTATCAGTTAACGCAATCATACATTGTAATCTGAGCCCCTTCCGTTATTGCTGGAAGGGGCTTTTTTACTCATACACGGGTGGAAGCCAAGATTGCATTCATCCCGGAATTCATTTAAGATAATTTGAAGGTTAGATGCTGTAACAAACAACATGAATGCGCTATTAATGCAATGGAATGACGCTAATGCTGATGTACATAGAGGGCAGCGAATGCTGAAAGGAAGAGACAAATGGCGAAAAAAGTGAAAGTATCTGAATTGGTACAACAATTCCAGTTGGAGGTTGTTTCTGGATCTCACGGACTGAAGAGAGTCATTACTGTAGACGATTTAAACCGTCCTGGTCTGGAAATGGCCGGTTATTTTGAATATCATCCACAAGAACGGGTACAGCTGCTTGGTAGAACAGAGCTGGCCTTTTTTGCAATGTTGCCAGAAGATGAGCGCCGTGATCGGATGCAGCGCCTTTGTACGGAAGAAACGCCATGTATCGTAGTAACCCGGGGACTTGAAGTGCCACAGGAACTGATTGACATCAGTGAAGAACAGAACCTTGCTGTGCTTCGCAGCAACATGGCTACAACGATTCTGTCCAGCCGGATTACTGGATTTCTGGAGAAGAAACTGGCGCCTACAGCAACAATTCACGGTGTACTCTGTGATGTGTATGGAGTAGGCATGTTAATCACCGGAAGCAGTGGCATTGGTAAGAGTGAAACTGCACTGGAACTGGTGAAACGTGGTCACCGATTGATTGCCGATGATGCGGTAGAAATTCGTCAGACATCAGACTTCCAGCTGCACGGAACTGCGCCAGAATTGATCCGTCACCTACTTGAGATCCGTGGTGTCGGCATCATCAACGTAATGACATTGTTCGGTGCGGGTGCGGTTCGTAATAACAAAAGGATTACACTGGTTGTTCGTCTGGAAGCTTGGCAGCAGGATAAACAATATGATCGTCTTGGCCTGGATGAAGAGACGACACGCATCATTGACACAGATGTACCGCTTGTAACGATTCCTGTTCGTCCGGGGCGGAACTTGGCTGTTATCATTGAAGTAGCGGGAATGAACTATCGCTTGAAACAGATGGGGCTGAATGCTGCGTTGCAATTTACGAATAAGCTGACAGCAACGATCTCTGAAGATATGGAAGACATGGACTAAGAAGAGAAGGATCTATTATATGATTAAAGGCCAATTGTTGATGTGTTTTACTCCTTTATAGAGCGTTGGAGACATACAGCAGTTGGTCATGCTTGTGAATGAGTCAATTTATAGGAGTGTGAATGAATGGATACATTATTACTGTTGAACCCGATAGCGTTCTCCATCGGAGCGTTAAAGGTTCACTGGTACGGGCTTATTCTCGGTACAGCGGCGCTTGTAGGTTTGCTGCTCGTCATCCGGGAAGGCAAACGGTATAACATTCCGCAGGAAGTGTTCATGGACATGGTTCTGCTTGGTGTGCCTTCTGCCATTATCGGTGCCCGCATATACTACGTGGCATTTCGATGGGACGATTATAAGGATAATTTCTGGGATGTCTTTAAAATATGGAATGGTGGTATCGCCATATATGGCGCACTGATTGGTGCGATCATATGTGCAGTCATTTTCTTCCGTCGTAAAGGGTATAATTTCTGGCGTATGGCCGACATCTGTGCACCTGGATTGATCGTTGGACAAATGATCGGACGCTGGGGTAATTTTGTAAATCAGGAGGCCTATGGCGGTCCTGTAGAAGAATCATTTTTGAGAGACAAGCTTCATTTGCCAGACTTTATCGTTAATCAGATGAACGTGGAAGGTGTATTCCATCATCCTGCATTTTTGTATGAATCGATGTGGAGTCTTGTTGGTCTGGTCATCTTGCTGGTGCTTCGTCGTCAGAAGTTCCTGCGTGCTGGTGAGCTGTTTATGTCCTATTTTATCTGGTACTCGATCGGTCGATTCTTTATCGAAGCGCTGCGTACCGACAGTCTGGGATTCCAGGCTCCGCAATGGGTTGCCTCCATGGTTAATGGATTATGGTCACCGATGACAGCTATGGGCTTCGAGCAAGGATATCTTGATCCAGCCTACGGTAACGTAAGAATTTCGCAGCTGCTGGCTATTGGGATCATTGTTGTTGCGGTAGTCTTCATCGTCGTGAGAAGAATGACAGGCAAGGCAGATGTACGTTATAGCGATCCTATTGTATCTTCCAAGGTTCCTTCAGAATCATCGGATGATATGGTGCAAACAGGCCCGGTTGCAGGCAAAGAGGACACGGTAACTCCAGTCTCGACCAAAGAGGATCTGAAGCAAGCTGAAGAGAAAAAGGAGTAATGCAACATGATTGACACGGTTTTGTTTGATCTGGATGGAACGATTATCGACACGAATGAACTAATTATTAACTCTTTCCTTCATGTAATGGAGGATTTGCAGTTATCTACCCCTTGGACACGCGAACAGATCATTCCTCATATGGGAGGAACACTGGAGAATCAGATGCGTACGTTTTCTGGGAAAGAGGATGTTGCGGAGTATGTCAAAGGATATCGGGCGTACAACGACGTTCATCATGAGGCGATGGTTCAGCCGTTTCCTCACGTGATTGAGGTTGTTGAGGCTCTTCATGAGGCAGGAATTGTGATGGGTGTTGTCACGACGAAGATTCGTCCATCTACTCTTAAAGTGCTGGAGCGTTTCGACCTGTTGAAGTATATGAAATCGATTGTAACAGTTACCGATGTAACCAATCCCAAACCGCATGCTGAACCGGTGCTAAAGGCGATCGAAGAGTTGGGTGCAGATCCGTCCAAAACATTGATGGTGGGTGACAGCCCTGTCGATATTCAATCGGCACAGAACGCGGGTGCGCTTGCGGCAGGCGTAGCCTGGTCCCTTAAGGGAGAGGCCGTATTGAGCGGCTATAACCCAGATTACATTTTGCACGACATGAAGGACTTGCTTAAGCTGATTGAAACGGAACGTTCATGAGAAAAGTAACCCGCTATCCCGTAGAAGGTCATAACGCACTTTGGCATATCTACAAGACAGTGAGTCCGTGGAAAGGCGTGCGTAATTTTATCTGGATTCAGTTGTCACGGTACTGCCCGATTCTATCGGTCAAGAACTGGATCTATCGTCGCATGCTTGGCATGAAGGTGGGTAAACATACGGCATTTGGTTTGATGGTGATGGTTGATGTGTTCTTTCCGGAGAAAATTACGGTAGGCGAAAATTCCGTGATTGGTTACAACACCACGATCTTGGCTCACGAGTATCTTATTAAAGAGTACAGACTCGGTGAGGTGATTATTGGGGAAAATGTATTGATCGGTGCTAATTCAACCATCCTGCCGGGTGTGACCATTGGAGACGGTGCGGTAGTAGCAGCAGGAGCAGTTGTTCATAAGGATGTAGCTCCGGGGGCTTTTGTAGGAGGGAATCCACTTCGTGATCTGTCTCGCTCGAATGCTTCGGCGGAGGAGATTGTCTTAAAGGCTGATGAAAACAAATGATTTTGGGAGACGGCCGAGACGGCCTACGGATATATCTGCAAAAGATCATCGCAAAGAATACACGGACGAAAATTAACCTGAATGGGTTCAGTCAGGGGAAGAACAATAAGTCGAATTGACTGGAGTAAGGAAGCTGCTGATGGCAGCTTTTTTCGTATACAAATAGTTAGACTCATGTTCAGCATTGGGATCAAAATGGAGGATATAGTACAAGCCCCCCAAAGGGGCTGTATTGTTGACGATGGATAGTCATTCATGTTATCATATCCCATATCCTTTAGTTTGTTAGCACTTTACCATGTTAAAGAAAAGGGACAAAAGTTAAGTATAGTTAAGCAGAAATGAAGAACACTTACTAAACATTTTCTGAAGGTTGCCTGGCAGCAACAATAAAAATTCAGGTTACAAGATAGAATGGGGATTTACACTACATAAATCCTGTTGAAATAGAACGTCTACCAATCTTAAATTACTGACTCGGGGTGAATAATACCAATGTCCAAACCAAAAGGCTTTGAAAAACCGACAGGTTTTCGTGACTATACACCACATGTGGTGACCAAGCTGCGAACCATTGAGCGGAATGTACTGGAATGCATGGAACGCTGGGGTTACCGTCAAATCATTACGCCAACGATTGAATACTACGATACCGTAGGTGTAGCTAGTTCCACATCGGATCGCAAGCTGTTTAAATTATTGAACAGTCGCGGGACTACGCTGGTACTAAGATCAGATTTGACAGCTCCGATTGCACGGGTGGTCTCTTCTCTATTAAAGGATGAGAAGCTTCCTCTGCGTTTGTCCTATCATGCGAATGTGTTTCGTTCCATTGAAGAGGAAGCAGGACGTGAGGCGGAATTTTTCCAGACAGGTGTAGAGCTTGTCGGTGATGATTCGCCAGAAGCAGATGCAGAAGTTGTAGCACTTGCGATTGCTTCTTTGCAGGCAGCGGGTGTGTCTTCCTTTAAAATTGCGATGGGTCATATGGGATTTCTGAACGGGTTACTGGAAGAAGTCATTCCGGGTCAAACGGTACAACAGGAACAGTTGAAAGAAGGATTGCTGGGACGTGATTATGTCGGCTATCGCCAATCCATTGAAGCATTGAATCTGGAACCGAAACTGAAGGAGCAGCTTGAAGCTATTTTGCGTCTGCGTGGCGGTAAAGAAGTATGTACACACGCAGCAGAGCTGAGTTCAAGTACTGAAGCAGCACAGTCCATTGCACATCTCTGTGCAGTATTCGAAGTGTTGGAAGCGTACGGTGTTTCTGAGCATGTGCTGATTGATCTGACGATGATTGGTGATTTCTCCTATTATACAGGCATGACGTTTGAAGGGTATGCGGCAGAGCTTGGATCCCCGGTATGCAGTGGCGGACGATATGATAATCTGTTACAGCAGTTTGGCCGTTCATTACCGGCTACAGGATTTGCACTCAAAACAAACCGAATTATCGATGGTGTTCATGGAATTACGATGGAAGAGAAGAAGCCTGTACTTATTCAATATACTTCGGAACACCGGGCTGAGGCTCTAACAGAGGCGGCGAGACTACGCAGCATTGGTCAGAATGTAGTAACATACCTCCTTCCTAAAGATGGGGCAGAGGCTCTAACAGGCAACAAGTCAATCCAGGCTGAGCAGGTTATCACGTACGGATCTGAAAATGGAGGGGGACGCTAAGATGTCGGATATTTTGAAGGTAGCTATGCCGAAGGGCCGAATCTATAAGAAAGCCTCCAAACTGTTCCGTGAAGCAGGGCTTGATATTCCGGAAGACGTGGACGATACGCGCAAGCTGGTCATCGAAGTGCCGGAAGCGGGGATGGAGTTCATCATGGCGAAGCCCGTAGACGTGCCAACGTATGTGGAGTATGGAGTAGCGGATATTGGCATAGTGGGTAAAGACGTTCTGCTTGAGGAAAATCGGGACGTATACGAATTGTTGAACTTGGGAATCGCCCAGTGCCGCATGTCTGTTATTGGACTACCGGACTGGACACCTGGCATTCAGCAGCGAGTGGCAACAAAGTACCCGAGAATCGCTTCCCAATATTTCCGCGAGCAAGGACAGCAGGTGGAAGTAATCAAACTGAACGGGTCCATCGAACTGGCGCCGCTGATCGGTTTGGCAGATCGAATCGTCGATCTGGTGGAGACTGGCCAGACGTTGCGTGAGAATGGACTCGTGGAGATGACGGGTATTCTGGATATCACAAGCCGCCTTATTGCCAATCGGGTCAGCTATCGGATGAAGAATGCACGGATTCAAGCATTATGCGATGCTCTCCAACAGGTCATTCCAGCCTCGAATGAGGTGTCTTCGGGGATCTTTCGGGGATAAATCAAGCATGTAAGATGGAGCAGAAGTAACTAATCGATGATTGATCATATAGCATAAACGGATATTAGAGGTATCACAGGTTATACAGGGATAGGGAGGTTGTACTCATGAAAATTGTACCTGCACGGGAGTTTGATTTGAAGCGGGAAGTGGAATACGGTACACCTGAGCAAAATGAAGCGGTACGGCGCATTGTCAGCGACATTCGCCGGGAAGGAGATGCGGCACTGTTGCGTTACACAGAGCAGCTGGATCGCACGAAGCTGACGGCTGCGGAGCTTCGCGTGCCGCAGGAAGAGCTGCAAGCAGCCTATGCAGCTGTGGAGCCTTCCTTTGTGACGGCGATCCGTCAGGCCGCCGCTAACATTCGTGCGTTTCATGAGAAGCAGAAGCGCAACTCATGGATGGATTGGCAGCCGGACGGCAGTCTGCTGGGCCAGGTAATCCGACCGCTGAAGCGGGTCGGCGTTTATGTACCTGGCGGCAAAGCAGCGTACCCTTCGTCGGTGCTGATGAATGTGATTCCGGCACAGGTGGCTGGCGTGCCGGAGATTGTTTTGGTGACGCCGCCGTCAACAAATGGCGGTGAAGGTATTAACCCGTACATTCTCGTGGCTGCTGCGGAAGCAGGCGTGAGCGAAATGTACCGAGTTGGCGGCGCTCAGGCAATCGCCGCCCTCGCTTACGGCACGGAGAGTATTGCCCCGGTCGACAAGATCTGTGGACCGGGCAATATTTACGTGGCGCTCGCGAAGCGTGAGGTTTATGGCGCAGTCGATATCGATAGTATCGCCGGGCCGAGTGAGATTGTGGTGCTCGCCGATGATACGGCGAATCCGGTATATGTCGCCGCCGACTTGTTGTCGCAGGCGGAGCACGACGAGATGGCATCGGCCATTCTCGTCACAACCTCGGCCGTGCTGGCGGAAGCCGTGCAGGCCGAAGTGCGGCAGCAGCTAGAAGTGCTGCCGCGGCGTGATATCGCTGCTGCTTCCGTGGAGCAGTATGGCGCAATTATTGTGGTCGATTCCATCGATGAGGGAATCGATGTGGTGAACCGGCTCGCACCGGAGCATCTGGAGATCATGGTGCAGGAGCCCATGGCTTACGCTGGCCGGATTGAGAATGCCGGAGCGATCTTCCTCGGCCCGTATAGCTCGGAGCCGGTAGGGGATTATTTTGCGGGACCGAATCATATTATTCCGACAAATGGAACGGCACGATTCAGCTCACCTGTGGATGTGGATGATTTTATCAAAAAATCAAGTTTGATCTATTACAGCAAGGAAGCGTTGCTCCAAAATGGAGCGGCTATTATAGAGCTGGCCCGGCATGAAGGGCTCGAAGGACACGCCCGTGCGATCGCTGTACGGTTAGAACAGGAAGGAAAGGCGGAATCGGATAATGGATAAGCAGAATAATGGTTTGGACCTTCAGAATAAGGGTGCTGTACGTCAGGCAGAGGTAGACCGCAAAACAAATGAAACGAACATTCAGCTTTCTTTTGCCGTAGATGGAACCGGGCAATCCGAGATTGAAACGGACGTACCTTTCCTGAATCATATGCTCGATCTGTTCACAAAGCATGGACAATTCGATCTGAACGTACAGGCGCGCGGCGATGTTGATATTGATGACCACCACACGGTGGAGGATATCGGAATCTGTCTGGGACAGACCCTTCGTGAAGCATTGGGTGACAAGCGGGGCATCAAACGTTATGCGAGTGTTTTTGTGCCTATGGATGAGGCTCTCGCTCAGGTAGTCATCGATGTCAGCAACCGCCCTCACTTTGAGTACCGCGCACAATACCCATCTCAGCAAGTGGGCAGCTTCTCAACCGAGCTGGTACATGAGTTCCTGTGGAAACTGGCGCTGGAAGCGCGCATTACATTGCACGTTATCGTGCACTACGGACAAAATACACACCACATGATCGAGGCGATCTTCAAAGCATTGGGACGTGCACTGGACGAGGCAACAACGATTGATCCACGTGTAACGGGTGTGCCTTCCACGAAGGGAGTGCTGTAGACGATGGCGATTGCAATTGTCGATTATGGTATGGGGAACCTGCACAGCGTCGGCAAAGCGGTCGAACGTCTTGGCTACGAAGCGCTGGTCACAGGTGACCGGGATGCGATTCTTGGTGCAGATGGTGTGATATTGCCAGGTGTAGGTGCATTTGGCGATGCCATGGTGCACTTGAGAGAGAGTGGCTTGGACGCTGTGGTGAAGGAAGCGGCAGCTGGACCAACACCGCTGCTCGGGATCTGTCTGGGCATGCAGCTGTTGTTCAGCTCAAGTGAGGAGCATGGCGAGCATGAAGGATTGAATATTTTGCCGGGTAAAGTGGTGCGATTTGCACCGGGAGAACTAAAGGTTCCACATATGGGCTGGAATCGATTGCAGTTCCTGCACCCGGAAAATCCGCTATTCGCGGGGCTTGAGGCAAGTCATGTCTATTTTGTCCATTCATATCATGCACGTACGGACGTAGAGAGCGATCTATTGGCAGTAACGGATTACGGACATCCGGTTACGGCGATTGTTGGCAGAGGCTCCAATTTCGGTATGCAGTTCCACCCGGAGAAGAGCGGAGAGCTGGGTATGAAGCTGCTTGGAAACTTCCTGGCGTTGACTGGATCAAAGGCGTAATCATAATCAGCGATCATATGATTTTTTAATTCCATCCTTATAAAATAATACGTAGCTAATCTTATATAGAGCACAAATATGAATATATTCAGGAGGCCTTGTATGTCATCTTTTATCATATATCCGGCAATTGATATCCGGGACGGCAAATGTGTAAGACTTGTGCAGGGAGATTACAATCAGGAGACGGTATATAACGATGACCCGGTTCAAGTTGCTCTTTCCTGGGAGAAGCAAGGTGGTACATACGTTCATCTGGTGGATCTGGACGGTGCAAAAGCAGGTCATCCCGTGAATGATGAGCTGATCGGGCGTATTGCTTCGGCCGTGAACGTGCCTGTTCAGGTAGGTGGAGGTCTTCGTACAGTGGCTGATGTAGAACGTTTGTTGGGTCTCGGTGTAAGTCGTCTTATTATCGGGACAGCCGCTATTGAAGATCGTGCCTTTACAGAAGAAGTACTTGGACGGTATGGAGACAAAGTAGCTATTGGCATTGATGCACGCAATGGCTATGTGGCGACACGCGGGTGGCTGGAGACATCGGAAGTTCAAGCTGAGGTACTGGCGAAGGAGCTGGCGGCATTTGGTGCCGAAACCTTCATCTTCACAGACATCTCCCGTGATGGCATGATGCAGGGTCCTAACGTGGAAGCGATCGTGTCTCTTGCGAAGGCGAGTGGCCGTACGGTGATTGCTTCCGGGGGAGTTAGTGTCATGGATGATCTGCTTCGTTTAAGCAAGCATGCGGAAGATGGTGTCGGAGGAGCAATCGTAGGTAAAGCGCTGTATACTGGTAGTATTGATCTTTCCGAAGCGGTACGTGCGGTAAATAATAGCGATACTATATAGGCTCAAATAAACATTGGCACGATAACGGAGAGGACAGAAATAACCTGAAGAAGTGAAACGTTCGCCTTTATCCCCGGATTTTCCCTTTAAGAAAGGATCAAAAAATCTGGGGATAACAGCGCTCGTAAGGTTGTTCTGTCATCGGAGTGGCTAGTGTGAATATTCTAAGTTGAACTTATACAGGTATGCGATCATCAGGAGAGAGGAAGAGGAGCATGCTGGCAAAAAGAATCATTCCTTGTCTGGACGTGAAGGACGGCCGGGTTGTCAAAGGCGTTAACTTCGTCAATCTCCGCGATGCGGGTGATCCGGTGGAGTTGGCGGCGCTGTATGACCGCGAGGGTGCGGATGAACTGGTGTTTCTCGATATCTCCGCTTCGGTGGAAGGCCGCGAAACGATGGAAGAAGTGGTGCGGCAAACCGCAGGCGAGATCGCCATTCCTTTTACCGTAGGTGGAGGGATCTCCAAGGTGGAAGACATGAAGCGCATTCTGCGTGCAGGAGCGGACAAGATTGCGGTAAATACCGCAGCTGTGCTTAATCCTCAGCTGATTGCAGACGGAGCACGCCGCTTTGGTTCCCAGTGTATCGTCGTTGCAATAGACGCCAAGTATAATGAGGCTTGGGGCGAATGGGAAGTGTACACGCATGGTGGACGTAAACCTTCAGGAATTAAGGCGCTTGATTGGGTTAAACAGGCGGAGACCTTAGGCGCTGGCGAAATTCTGCTGACAAGCATGGACGCGGACGGAACGAAGGACGGATTCGATCTGAAGCTGACTGCAGCGGTATCCGAATCGGTACGTATTCCGGTCATTGCTTCAGGCGGTGCAGGCAAGGAATCCCATTTCTATGATGTCTTCACTACAGGCAAAGCGGACGCAGGTCTAGCAGCAACGATATTCCATTACAAAGAAATCGCCGTTCCGGCGTTAAAACAACATTTGAGAGAGCAAGGGGTGGAGATCCGTGACTAATGTAAGCAATGAGATTAAGGAGCAGTTATCCTTGGAGCAGGTTGTGGAACACATTCGCTGGAGCGATGGTTTGGTACCTGCCATTGTGCAGGATGCAGAGACACGTCAAGTTCTGATGATGGCTTATATGAATCGGGAATCCCTAAAATTGTCGCTGGAATCCGGTGAAACGTGGTTCTGGTCACGCTCGCGTCAAGAGTTGTGGCACAAGGGCGCAACTTCAGGTAACGTACAGACGATTACTTCATTGAAATACGATTGTGATGGTGACACCTTGCTGGTTGAAGTGAAGCCGAACGGACCTGCTTGCCACACCGGAGCAGTGACGTGTTTCCATAATGAAATCGTGGGCTTGCCAGAGCAATCAGCAAATCAGACTTCAGGTGATTCTATTGCAACGACTGCAAGTGCCAGCTCCGAAAGCCGTTTTGAAGTACTGGCTGAACTGGAATCGGTCATTGCAGAGCGTGAACGTGAGCGTCCGGAAGGTGCATATACGACGTACCTGTTCGATAAAGGCGTTGATAAAATTCTGAAAAAAATCGGTGAAGAAGCGTCCGAGACGATCATTGCCGCCAAAAATAAAGACAATGACGAGCTTCGTCTTGAGGTCAGTGACCTGATGTACCACTTGCTCGTTCTGTTGCAAGAGCGCAAGCTGCCGCTGGATGACATCATGTCAGAGCTGAGCCGTCGCCACGAGCGGCCTCGCCGCGATTAGGAGGCGAGCCTGTGCTAATAGACTATCATACACACCATGAGCGGTGTGGTCATGCGGTTGGCAAGCTGGAGGCTTATGTGCAGCGTGGGGTGGAGATTGGCTTGTCGCAGATTGGGCTGTCGGATCACATGCCTTTGCTGCATGTAGACCTTGTTCACTATTATCCTGAGATGGCAATGCCTATGGACGAGCTGCCGCGTTACGTGGAAGAGTGTTTCTCTCTGAAAGAGCGCTACCGTGGTCAGATTGATGTGCGTGTCGGCCTCGAAGGCGACTATATCGAAGGCTGGGAGACAGAAATTCGGGCCATTATTGAGCGGTATCCATGGGACTATGTGATTGGATCGGTCCATTTTCTCGGGGAATGGGACATTACGGATTTTCGCCAGACCCATCATTGGGAAGGGAAAGACGTACTAGAAGTCTATCGTCAGTACTATGATGCTGTGAGCAAAGCGGCAGCGACGGGAATGTACGATATTATGGGTCATACAGATGTGATCAAGCGCTTTGGCTTCACTCCGGCACCAGAGCAGACTGAAGAGCGTATAGATCTGGAGAATGCGGCGCTGCAAGCTATCGCGAAAAGTGGCTGTGCCATGGAGCTTAATGCATCAGGATTATCGAAGCCATGCGCAGAGATGTTTCCTGGTCGCAGGATGTTAACAGAGGCCATTCAATTGGGGATTCCGCTGACCCTTGGCTCCGATGCACATGATCCGCTGAAGCTAGGCGATTATCTGCCTGAGGCCGAGGCGCTCTTGCGTGAGCTGGGCTGTACGGAGGTAGCCGTTTTTGAAGGTCGACAGCGCTCGTTCCTTTCTTTAAATGTATAAGGTAGTGGAGTATAATGAGGGTAGGAAATAACCTTTTTAGAGGTAGTTCAAAAAAGTCCGCTTTTGATTACGAAGGATGCCTAATGGCATCATCAGCGTCGAAGCTGGAATTCAGCCGAAATGTTCGTTGCTCACGTAGTTTTGCCTACGCTCCGCTACTCCATTTCTAGCTTTATCCCATCTTCTCGGTACTGAAAACCGGTCTTTTTGAACATTCACTTTTAGACTGATAAAGGATTATATTGGGACTTCAACCCTCGGGAGGGCATTATGCAGCATTCGTTACGTATTTTTTCCGGTTCATCGAACCCTAAGCTGGCAGAACAGGTATGCGACAAGCTGGGTGTACAACTAGGCAAGATCAAACTGTCCCGGTTCAAGAGCGGAGAAATATACGTTCACTACGAAGAGACGATCCGCAACTGTGATGTGTTTCTGATTCAATCATTATCTCATCCGATCAATGAGTTGTTCGTAGAACTGCTCGTCATGATTGATGCAGCCAAAAGGGCTTCTGCCCGTACGGTAAATATTATTGTTCCTTATTACGGATATGCCCGTCAGGAACGCAAGTCTGCTCCGCGTGAGCCGATCTCGGCCAAGATGGTTGCGGATGTGTTAACTACTGCTGGGGCAAACCGGGTAGTTACCATTGATCTGCATGCAGCGGCAATTCAAGGGTTTTTCAATATTCCTGTGGATCACATGACATCATTGGATCTCATCAGTGATTATTTGCTGAGTAAAGGGATTGAAAATCCGGTAGTTGTCTCCCCTGATGCGGGACGAGCCTCGATGGCAGAGAAACTGGCGAATCGTCTGGATTCACCTTTTGCCATTATGATCAAAAAGCGGCCAAGCCACAATGAATCGATCATTACGCACGTTATTGGGGATGTTGAAGGTCGAACTCCAATTATTATTGAGGATCTGATCGATACCGGAACGACAATTCTCAATGTTGTTGAAGGGCTGAAGGAGCGAGGCTCCAAAAACGTATATGTATGTGCAACACATGGTCTGTTCTCTGATGGAGCATTAAGTAAGCTCAATCACCCGTCTATAGCCGAGGTGGTAGTCACAGACTCCATCGCACTGCCGGATGACCATCCAGAATGCTTCAAAGTGTTGCCCGTAGCTCCAATGCTTGCACGTGCTGTTCGCATTATTGTGGATGGTGGCTCCATGGCGACGCTGTTTAAAGATTCAGGGATTTAATCATGCAGCACAGATCTGTGCGAATTCAGGTGTATTGTGCCGTGTTTGAGTAGTTTGCTGCTCAGCACGGTTTTTATTTTTTTATGATGGATTAGGATAGAGATGCGGATGAGTTAAGGAGAAAGAGGGAATTGATTACTCATTTGCTGCCTGGGGGCTTGTGCTATAATAACTTAAAATTGATTTTATGGCTGCGTATATAGGGAATTCAATCCCAGAGATGTAACTGATGTGATGAACAGTAGAACCACGGCTATTATACAACGGTGTCGTGGAGTGAGGAGTGGGGTCTATTGTCCCGGACTTGGTATTATCGTTTACTGTTTTCTTATTTTCCTATTTTCTTTCTTACCATGACCGTACTCATTTTTATCGCTTTTGTTTTCATTAATGACATCTCCAGGGAAGAAACAAGGAAAGCAGACCGTATCTCCTCCAGCTATTTGGTGGACAGTCTGGACCGGACGATCCGGGATATTGAGTTGTCGGTTATGGAAGCGGTGCAGAGTGAGCAGGCCTATAAGTACTATTTTAATAGCCAGAACCAGGTGGGCAAAGAGACCGTGTATAGCATTGCTCAAAACTTGCGTGAGCTGACGAGTTCCAACCCTTGGATCCAATCCATTTATTTGTATGACAAGAAAAATGAAAGCGTTTTAACATCAAGCGGCTCTAAGGAGGTAGATAGCTTTTCAGACAAGGCATGGATCGACCGAATCGACTCTGGTTCTCTTACTTCAGGCTGGCAGCCTGTCAGGGAATACGATGCAGGAGTTAATCAGCGTACGCCTATTCGGGTGTTGACGGTAGATAAGGATATGCCCTTGCCATTTGGCTCTGATGGGGTGCTTGTCATTAATATCAAGATGAGTAGCATCGAGCAGAGCATTGATAGTATGGTTAATGGACAGCTTTCTTTCATGAGCATTCTTGACCGTGGCGGTCAGGTTGTGTACGATGCGCATTCAGATCGTGAAGGTGCTGTAGAAGGCCAAGAGCTGAACACCCTTTCGCTGGAAAGATTGGGTTGGACGATCTCCAGTGGGATCAAGGAGGGGAACTTATATGGTTGGGTCTCGGTGGTTTCCTATGTATGGGTGATTATTGCTGTTGTTACCGTCATTTGTGCGATCGTCTATATTATCTATATCACTCGTCGCAACTATAAACCCATCCAGATTATTATGAATCGGATTGAAGCCCATCAGATTCGGGTGCTGGAGCAATCGGGCTCACGGACCGATGAGATGAAATTGATTGATGGCGTGTTGGAAAACCTAATAAACCATATGATGGATTCGGACAAAAAGAGCAGGGAAAACGTGCTGCTGCAGCGCAGCAAACTATTTAACGATCTACTGAATGGGGAGAATCTGGATCATGCGGTAGAGCGATTAAAGGATCTTTCCCCGTTAACTGGCGTGGATACTTCGTCATGCTTCGCTGTTGTGGTTGGCGAAATCAACCGATATGAGAAGGGATTCCAGGAACGGTTTACGAGAGGTGAGCAGAATACACTCAAATTTGCGTTAATGAATGTGCTGCAGGAGCTCTCACGCAATGCGGGTATGCAATGCTGGACGGAATGGGTCAGCTCGGATCAGATTGCGATCCTTTTCCTGTCCACAGATGGTAACCCGGATATGACGGAGCAAATTCGCTTAGTTGCGGAGGAATGCCGATCCTGGGTTGAGCAGAATCTGCGTATATCATTGAGTTTCGGTATCGGACCGATCGCGGAGGGCATCAAGGCTATTCGTGAATCATACGTAGCGGCTGAGACTGTGATGCACCGCAGATTACTGAGAGACGGTGATGTCGCTCTGGCTGGATATGGAGAAACTCAGCAGCAGCTACTTGATACCTATACCTATTTGCAGATGATTGCTGATTTTGTTAAACGGTTTCGGATGTCGAGCAGTCAGTGGCGTGATCAACTGGAGGAGATCTTCACGGCTTTTGAACGTGATAAGCTGCCAGATGATGAGATTCACTCCTTGATTCAGGCGATGCTACAGATGCTCAGCCGGGAAGTAGCGGTCATGTCCGAACAGCTGCAGGAGAAATTATCGGAGGAAAACATAAACAAGTGGTTGATGCTGATGAAAGAAGCGGAGACACTTGAAGGTGTCAAAGACATTCTGTTTGATGACCTGACGGACTTGTTCAGAACTTATGTGTCGGTAACTGAAACCAAGAGCTACAAAGCGATGGTCAATGAAATGAAAAACTATATCGAGGAACAGTTTGCGAATCCTGATCTTTCGCTGAAACATCTGAGCGATCGATTCCAGATTACCGGCAAACATGCAAGTTATTTGTTCAAGACAGAGTTCAATATGAAGTTTGTAGACTTTCTTACAGAATTGCGGATGAAGGAAACGGAGCGTCTTCTGCGGAGTACGGATCTTTCCCTACAGGACATTGCCTTGAAGGTGGGGTATGCCAATGGAATTACCTTGGGACGTGTATTTAAACGGGTTGAGGGTATTACACCGGGAGACTATCGCCGTATGAAACGTGAACATCACGATTCCGAGTCGTAATTCAAAGGCTCATGCTACGTATTATACCGTGCTAAGCACAGGGTGGAATTCATGCAGGTTTTTCTCAGGAGAAGCCATGTAGGAGTCCGCCTTTTTTGCTGCTAGTGTAAACCTATATTCCGTCTTGGAAGCTTGCGCTTATGCAAGAAATCCTTGATTTACGCCTGTTTTCGGGTTCTTTACGAATATAGTCAGTCTGCGAAAATCGTCGCTCGGGATAAACCATTATCCATATGTAAGCGTTTCCGAAACGAGTTTATTGCCAGAGCGCGGAAAGATGTGGAATACTCTGGGCAAGCTTTAAACATTCACGCAATGCTAAGGAGATGACAAAATGACAGGAAAAGCAACCAAAGGGAGTCTAAAGAAATGGATGGGATTGGCGCTTACTATGGTAATGGGAGTTTCCTTGCTAGCCGGCTGTTCATCTGCATCGAATCAGGAATCAGAAGGCAGTGCATCAGGCAATGGCGAGCGTGTCACTTTAAAAGTGGAGGTGTTTGACCGCGGGAATAGTCCTTCACCTTATACCATTACGAATAACTATTTGTCCAAACTGATCCAGGAACGGTTCGGCGATCCGAATAACATTGATATACAATTCGTACCGATTCAGCGCTCGGAGGAAGTAACCAAGCTGAATGTCCTAATGGCGAGTAATACGGATGTTCCGGATATTGTATTTGTTTATGACTCAAGTGTATTTTATCGTTACGCCGAACAAGGCGGTCTGACTGATGTGGGAGAGTTGATTGATCAATACGGACCTAACCTGAAAAAATTCCTTGGCGAGGACACCCTTAAGTTTGGTCAATTAGAGGGCCAGCAGTTCGCAGTTCCTGGCAAACGTGCCATCACAGGCAGATATAGCTCTTATATTCGTCAGGATTGGCTGGATAAACTGGGATTGCCAGTACCGAAGACGACGGATGAATTGTATACCACTTTGAAAGCATTTAAAGATAAAGACCCTGGTGGACTTGGCAGCAAAAACATTCCAATGGGAATGGCACTGGCGCCAGCTCAGTTCGAAACGCTGATCTACTCATTCATCAAGCCGATCAGCGGAGATCTGACTTATGCACAACGTTATGAATTGCCTCTCCATGAGGGCTTCAAGGATGCCATGAAGTTCATGAACAAGCTGTACAATGAAGGCTTGATCAGCAAGGACTTCAGTTTGGATGAAGATAAGGCCCAACTGGTGAAGGATGTACAGAACGGAAACATCGGCTACTGGTCTGAGGATGTCGACGCTATTTTCTATGCAGATGGCACTCTGGATAACTTGCTTAAAAATACGCAGGGCAGTAAAGTGCTTCCGGTTGATGCGTACACCAACGCAAACGTAGACAACAAACATATCAAATCCCGTTACGGTTCAAACGGCATGTACATCATGATTCCGAAGAGCAGCAAACGTTCGGTGGAAGCAATCAAATATTTGGATTGGATGGCATCAGACAATAACCTGATTGATATTTACAGCGGCGTGGAAGGAGAGAACTACGATCTGGTAGACGGAATTCCTGTTGTCAAAGAGGATGCTTCACAGGAAGCGAAGGATCGCCTGTTCAACGCAGGGGATACAGCTATTATCTCAAATGGTAAAAATATCGGTGATCAGGCTACCAACGAAAAAGCATGGATCATGGGCTTCCCCCAAAATAATCAGGAAATGCTTAAACAGTCGATTGATATTGCTAACACCGATACGGTAGGACCCATCATTTTTGACAAACCGATTCAGGCAGAGATGAAGTACAGCACGGCGCTCAAAGATAAGCTTAATGTCATTATCGTAAAAACAGCAATGGCTAAACCGGAAGAATTCGACGCAGTGTATGAACGGGAAATGAATGATTTCATGTCCCTGGGCGGCACAGAATTGAAGAAGGAACTGGATCAAGCGGTTCAGGAGCTTGCTGCTAAGTAGCAGTCGGAGATATGTGTGAACGTACGAATCCAAAGTAATCCAACTTACACAAGCTTGATATCGGATCATTTATGAAGGGACTTGTGCCGTCGGCTGAGGTTAAGGCGGCACAGTGTTTCTTCGTTGTTAGGAGGAGACCGACTTGACCGCATACTTGAAGAGGTATTGGCAATTATACGCGTTGATTTCACTGCCCCTCATCTATTTCGTGGTGTTTCGCTACGGACCGATGTATGGCGTTCAGATCGCATTTAAAGATTTTAATCTTTTTCAAGGTATTAACGGCAGTGAGTGGATCGGTTTTGATGCCTTTCGCGAGGTATTCGGGATGCGAGATTTCTACACCACGTTGCGCAACACCTTTATGCTGAATTTTCTTGATCTGATCGTTTCGTTTCCTGCTCCCATTATATTAGCCATCATGCTCTATGAAATCCGGTTTAAATGGTTTCAAAAAATATCGCAGACGATTCTGTATATCCCTCACTTTATTTCGTGGGTCATTATTGGGGGAATTGTGTACCAGTTATTCGGTAACCAATCCGGTATGGTAAACGGTGTACTTGAAAGTATGGGCTTAAATCCGATTCCATTTTTGACGGAGAAAAACCCGTGGCTTGTGACCTACCTGTTCACAGGTGTCTGGCAAAGTGCAGGCTGGGGAACGATTCTATATCTGGCTGCGCTGACGGGTGTTAATAAGGAATTGTTCGAAGCGGCAGAGATTGATGGAGCGACACGGCTGAAGAAAATCTGGCATATAACCCTGCCAAGCATCAAGCCTACTATTGTTACTCTGCTCATTCTTAATTTGGGACATATGGTCAGCATCGGATTTGATCGTCCTTATATTATCGGGAACACGGCAGTGCGTGAATATTCTGATGTGCTCAGTACCTTTGTATACCGGGTCGGGCTGGAATCGGGACAATATACGCTGGCAACCGTCGTTGGACTGTTCCAGGCAGTCGTGGGACTTATATTTGTACTCGGTTCGAACTATATATCGAAAAAGACAACAGGTGAAGGAATTCTTTAAAAGAACAGAAGGTACGCTTAGCTGCTTTATATGTATACCATCAGTAAAGGAGTTGTGCGCATATGAGTGAACGCACCTCAAACCGGATTTTTGATACCGTTATCATTCTGTTTATTAGCTTGTTCGTCGTGTTCTGTCTCGCTCCGTTTCTGCACACGATTGCCATATCATTAAGCTCCAATCGTGCCATTACATCGGGTGAAGTCACCATTTTTCCTAAGGAGTTCAATTGGGATGCGTATGTTAAGGTGTTCTCCGATCATTCGATGCTGTATTCCTTGGGATATACGACCCTGTTAACGATTGTGACAACGGTGTTATGCATGGTGTTCACAATCGCAGCTGCATACCCGTTGACCAAGAAAAAAATGAAGGGCCGCAAGCTCTTCATGTACGTGATCATCATTACGATGTTCTTTAGCGGGGGGATCATTCCTGAGTACTTGCTCATTCGTGACCTGCACTTGCTTAATTCGCCGTGGGCGCTAATTCTGCCAGGTCTGGTCAGTCCGTTTAACCTGATTATCCTGATCTCATTTTTCAATGGTATACCGGAAAGTCTGGAAGAGTCGGCTGAAATTGATGGCAGTTCACATCTGCACACTTTGTTGAAAATCATATTACCGCTGTCGATGCCAGTCATGGCAACTTTGGCGTTGTTCTATGCTGTTGGCCGCTGGAATGGCTTTCAGGATTCCCTGATGTACATTAATGATCCTAAGCTGTATCCACTTCAGCTCAAACTGTTCCAAATGGTGCAAAACAACATGGTGAGTGAGCTCACACAGATGGAAGGTGCCAACCGCGCTCCATTAACCCCGGAAAGTCTCAAGGCGGCCACCGTTATTTTTGCAACCGTACCGATTCTGCTCGTCTATCCATGGCTGCAAAAATATTTTGTTAGCGGTGCGATGCTTGGAGCTGTTAAGGGCTGATCATAGGTTTTCTTAAGCCAATCGTGATTAACCAGATGACAAGAATTATTGCGCCGAATATTCCGTTCATCGGCATTTGTTTGGAGGGACTAGACATGTACAGACAACTGGTGGAAAGCAATGACAGAGCAGTGCAAAAAGGGATATCCCGGCAAGTGCTTGATCCGGACAGCCGCTATTATGGAGGAACGATTGACCCCTCTACAGGTATCGCCTGGGTCAACCATACGACCGGAACACCTACGGACATGTGTTACTGGGGAGCAGCACTCGCCAATCCGGATTCGATCTATTATCGGGATGAAGATCTGTTAAATCGTCTGCTGCTTGCATCGGAGTACGTAATCCGTAATCAGCATGGAGACGGCTCCATATCCCCCGGTTGGACCAATTCCCATTCTCCGCCGGATACCGCATTTCTTGTCGTGGGATATGCCCAGTTATATCAACTTCTTCAGCAGCAAGACTGGGAGCCATTGCAACCTGTGCTGGACAATATACGCCTGTTTCTGGAACGAACTATTCCAGTCTTGCTGACTGGAGGCTGTCATACGCCGAATCATCGCTGGGTGCTATGCGCGGCGCTCGGTTTCCTGCATCAATTGTTTGACCTGGAGGAAGCTGTGCAGCGTGCAGAGCAGTGGCTGGCTGAAGGTATGGATATTACGCCTGATGGGGAGTGGACTGAACGAAGCAACGGAATCTACAGCGCGGTTAGCGACATCATGCTGATTCATGCGGCACGCCTGTTGAACCGTCCCGAATTGCTGGACCCGGTGAGACTCAATCTTCGTATGATGGTGTATCTTGTACATCCAACAGGTGAGGTTGTTACAGAATACTCAGGTCGCCAGGATCTGGGGAGCGTGCATGATTTATCACCGTATTACTTGCCGTATGCCATTATGGCTCGGTTGGACGGTGATCCGATCTTTGCCGGCATGGCCGATTGGGCTGGAGAAATGTTAACAGATCCCGGCGTCTGCTCGGTCAATGCGCTCGTTCGGCTGCTGCTGGAGCCTGAGTTTCAGCAGCAGGCTGGTAAGGCACGGGAACAGCTGCCTGAGCGGTACGAGATCATACTGAACGAACGATTTGTGCGGGAGGGCTATTTACAGCGAATGGATTCGGCAGGTCATCATGGACACATCTCGCACAGCCGGTTGCATACGGACTTCGGCGCACCTGTAGCACGTATTCGTTCCGGTAATACAAGTGCGACTGTAATGACGGAGGTGCCTTCATTCTTTGCCCTTCGTCATGGTGCCGTACGTCTGCTGGCCGTTCAGTTGGCCTCCTATTTTAATCCAGGGTATGTGCCGATGCAGCAGATGTCTCGATTGCCAGCAGGTTACCGTCTGACGGGCGAACAGAGGAAAGGCTATTACGGCCCGATCCCGGATAGCCAACTGCCTGAGACGGCGGGAACAGCTATCAGTCCGTGGTATTTGTTGCCCCATCAGAGTCGAGATCTCACCCATGAACAGACGTTCCTTGTACAGACGGAAGTATTAAGAACGGAAAATGGCTGGACCCTGAAGCTGGCGGGAGAGCAGCCGGAGCAGCTTATGGTGCAGCTGTCTTTCGTGTTCGGCAGCGAGGGCGAGCTTTCCCAGGGGGAATTGCTTGAGACAGATGAAGGCCATTATCTGTGGAAGAGCGGCACATTGCGTTATTCCTGTGGAGATGACTGGATTGAGCTGACCGGAGGCGAGGTAGGGCATTTGGCAGCAACCGTACGTGAGGCAAAGCTGCCAAATAAGTGTAAGGTTGTACTGGTTAACTTTATGACCCCTTTCCACAAGACAGTTCATATCTCTCTTTCGCCATCCATGGCGTTGAAGCTGTAATTCTGATGAATCTCTCTATAAGGAAGAGTACATGAAGCAAAAAGATGACATTTCATTCGAAAGGGATGAGGGGGTGTCATCTTTTTTTTGCGCATTTTTGGCATAAACGACATGAAACTACATATTGAGAAGTGGGCCTTAAGATGTGGTATACTGGAGAGTATGAATGAAAGCAAAGAGGAGGTGCCTTGGAAGATGAAGGGCAAGCTACTGCGGGCTGAGGGACACCTTGCCAATGTAATACCGATTCACTTGGATGCTTCTTTCTTTTTTGAGAGAGCTGTCCGCTCGCTGGACCGTAATCACGTCGACAAGGCATTAAAATATTTTCGTAAAGCTGTTGAATATGAGCCGGAAAATCCGGTGAATCATTGTAATATGGCGGGTATATTATCAGAGAAGGGGGATTACGAGGCTTCCAATGCCGTTCTTGCGCATGTGCTCGACGTGGTAGATCCGTCCATGACGGAATGTTATTTCTACATGGCGAACAATTATGCGAATATGGATCGGTTTGAAGAAGCTGAGCAAGCGCTTGTTACGTATTTGGAGGAGGACACCCAAGGTCAGTTTATGACGGAAGCCGAAGAGATGATGGAGCTTCTTTACTACGAGCTGGATCGACCAGCCAAACTGAACCGGATCAAATCACGTAAGGGTGTCGTAGAACACGATCAGGCGCGGGAATTGTTGGAACAAGGGAAGTTTGCACAGGCGGCTGAGCTGTTGGAAGGCATGTCACCCGAGTATCCTGATTATTTGGCTGCTCGCAACAACTTGGCGCTTGCCTATTATTATATGGGGCTGTTTCCCAAGGCGAAAGAGACGATTGCCGAGGTACTGGAGCAGGAGCCTGGTAATTTGCATGCACTGTGTAATCTGGCGATCTTTCATCAGAACGAGAATCGAGCCGACCAAGTGCTGCTTCTGATCAAAAAATTGCGTGTCATCGTGCCTTTCCAGCACGAACAGGTCTACAAACTGGCTACCACGATGGGTATCCTAGGTCAACATGATACGGCTTATGTACATTTCCGTCGCCTGTTGAAGGATGAAGAAACTGCTGCGGACCCAGCTCTCGCACATTATGCAGCAGTCGCAGCTTATAATACCGAACGTTACGATTCCGCTGAACGTCTGTGGCGTCATGTAGGCAAGCTGGATCCAGGTTCGGAAGTATCCCGGTACTATCTGTCGGGTCTTGAGGCTGTGAGACAGGGAGAGAAAGATCCGGAGAAACTAAGTTATCACTATCATCTGCCATTTGACGAGCAATTCAGACAATGGGAGAACTATGGCAACGGCATACCTGAAGAGATGAAAAATGATCCCTTGATCCGTTCCTCTTTCTTCTGGGCGTTGCGACATGGGGATCGGGCAACTAAGCTCCAGGTCATTCATGCTCTTGGCATGATTGGTGATTACGAGGTGCAGCAGGCGCTGCAATCCTTTATCGAGGAACCTGGTGAAGATCAGGATCTGGTGGAAGCAGCTCGTTCCGTATTAAACGGTCTTGGTTCAGAAGGAACTAAGCAGGATGATTCTCCTGTTCTGCGACCGCTAACTGCGTTGAGCAAACGCACTATTCCGAAGATCGAGTCGATGACGGAACAAACGGAGACGAAAGCTTCTTCGCATTGGCAGGCGGTCGTGGACCGTGCGTTACAGATGTCTGAAGCCAAAGCCGAATTGCAGCAAGAAATGGAGCGGTTGTGGACCGACTATGTATCTCGCGTACACCTGGAGGTGCCTGGCACGAAGCAAATTGAAGGCTTGGCTGCGGGATTGGAATATCTGGCTGCTAAAATTCATAGTCGTCCAGTGACCTACCAAAGCATAGCCGACCGGTATGGCATATCAGCTGCCACAGTCAGCAAATATGCACGGCAAATCAATAAAGTGTGCAATTCCAACCCACCGGTCCAGTAAATGTTCCTTGAAATTCTCGCTTTGGGATAGACTTCATTGCGTGAAGGATACATAAGCCTGGAAAACGGGTAAACTTAACGAATAGGTCTCGACATGCCTGTAGGATATCATCATAGCAAGTTAATCGCCACTCAACACACTCTCAACCTTATTAAGGAGGCTGTATCTATATGTCTAAATACAGAACGATTGTGATCGGAACCGGACCTGCGGGTCTGACAGCAGCGATATATCTGGCTCGTGCTAATCTTAACCCACTGGTTATCGAAGGTCTTCAGCCGGGTGGTCAATTGACGACGACAACGGAAGTTGAGAATTTCCCTGGTTTTCCGCAAGGCATTATGGGTCCGGAACTGATGGACAATATGCGCAAGCAAGCGGAGCGTTTTGGAGCTGAGTTCAAAAATGGTTGGGTGGAAGAAGTGGATTTCAGTAAACCGCCCTTCAAGGTTAAAGTTGGAGGCATCGGTGAACTGGAAGCCGAATCAATCATTATCTCTACCGGTGCATCGGCCCGTTATCTCGGTATTCCCGGAGAGCAGGAGAATGTGGGACGTGGGGTAAGTACATGTGCCACCTGTGACGGATTCTTTTTCCGTGGTAAAAAGATCGTCGTTGTTGGCGGTGGAGACTCCGCTATGGAGGAAGCCAGCTTCCTGACCCGTTTTGCAACAGACGTTACCTTGGTTCACCGCCGGGACGAATTACGTGCATCGAAAATTATGCAGGATCGGGCTCGCAGCAACGAGAAGGTGAAATGGGCTTTGAACCGTACACCGCTCGAAGTTGTGCCTGAGGCTCTTGGTGTTAAAGGGCTTAAGGTACGTAATAACGAGACTGGACAGGAAGAATTGCTTGAAGCCGATGGCGTATTCATTGCCATTGGACATACACCGAATACGGGTTTCCTGAGCAACCAGATTACTTTGGATGAACACGGCTATGTTGTCGTTAAACCGGGTACAACCGAGACCAACATTCCGGGTGTGTTCGCCTGTGGTGATGTTCAGGATACGAAGTATCGTCAGGCCATTACAGCAGCAGGTTCAGGGTGTATGGCCGCAATGGACTGCGAGAAATTCCTTGAAGGCAGTATTGTGCATGACTGGAGCGAAACACTGGATAAGTAAGCATGAAAAGGGTATGGTTTGGCATAAATTAAGTAGAAGAGACAACGGGAAGTCTCATAATGTGAGAAGCCGGAAGGCTTCTCTTTTTTTGAAACCAAAGTGGGCATGAGATCGTATACATAATGGGCATATTAGCTGTGAGGTGAAGACTTTGGGGGAAATGATAAAAGATTGGTTACAGAATGCAACAGTGCGGCGATTTTTGATCCTGCTGTTGTTTTGTTTGGTTCTATTCAGCATGGGGAGTATGCTGCACATGATTTTGCTGTTATTCCTGGTGACGTATGTCATGAACAGGTTGCAGCATTTTATCACAGAGAAGTTAAATCGTTTATTTCCGGTTAACTATAAAGTTGTAGTCATCCTGCTCTATCTTATCGTTATTGCAGCCATTGTACTGGGCATCTCCAAGTATTCACCACGAATTGTGGATCAGGTCGTTCAGTTAACGAATGAGATCATGAAATTTCTTGATACCGCTGACGGAGATAATTTTGCTTCCAAAATTGCCGGTTATCTTCAATCGTTCGATATCAAAAACTATACCAACGATGCATTGAAGTATATTTTTGCGTTAAGCAAATGGTTGGAGTTCATTCTGTTGGTTATCATCCTGAGTCTGTTCTTCTTGTTGCAGAAGCGGGAGATTTCCAAGTTTACCTCCAAGTTCAAAACAAGCAAAATCGGCTGGTTCTATAATGAAGTGGCCTATCTCGGAGATAAGTTTGTATCTTCTTTTGGTAAAGTAATCGAGGCACAATTGATGATTGCTGTGTTTAATACGGCTTTGACGATCCTAGGATTATGGATACTTGGTTTCCCGTACTTGTTCGCCTTGACCATTCTGGTGTTTATGCTGAGTCTGGTACCCGTTGCGGGGGTTATCATCTCACTAGTTCCGATGTGTCTGATCGGTTATCAACTGGGAGGATTACAGCTCAGCGTGATCGTGATTATTATGATCATCATCATTCATGCGCTGGAAACGTATTTCCTGAATCCGAAGCTGATGGCTCACAAAACCAAATTGCCGATGTTTTACACGTTTATCGTACTGATTCTGTCTCAACATTTCCTGGGGATCTGGGGGCTTATCATCGGTATACCGATCTTTGTCTTCCTGCTCGATATTCTGGACGTCAACAAGATGGAAAAAACGGAAGAGCCCGTACGTGTGGAAACGAAGCTGTGACCAGTAGCTGAATAGCTGCTGAAGGTATAGGTTTAGGTAATGTTCATAAAAGTAGAGAAACGCCTCCTGTTATGGGAAGGCGTTTTTCTCTGTCCATATTCACTGGAGGAGGTATGGTTGGTATGTAATTAGTCCAATTGTTGGTGCTTATGAACCGAGCGCACTAGTCTCTACAACCATCCTTTCTGCTCTGCAATACTGACGGCTTCCATGCGGTTTTTGGCATCAAGCTTGTTAAAAGCTTCAGACAGGTAGTTGCGCACAGTACCATAGGAAAGATGAAGCGAGGCAGCGATAAGATTGGCATTCATGCCAGTGGCTGCGAGCTTAAGCACTTCTTTTTCACGTTCAGTTAACGGATTCGTTTCTTTGGCTGCACCAAAAACGAGCTCTGGGGAAACCTCTCGTCCACCACTCATGACCCGTCGAATAGCTCCCGCCAAACGATCGCTTGGTTCGTCCTTGAGCAAGTATCCCTGTACCCCGGCCTGAATAGCACGCTCCAGAAATCCCGGACGGGCAAAGGTAGTGAGGATGATAATACGGCAGGGCAGACCGAGCTGTTGTATACGTTCTGCTACGTCCAGGCCACTCATAACAGGCATTTCAATATCCATAAGACACAGATCTGGTTGGAGGGAACCAATCTGCTTCAGAGCTTCCTCTCCATTACCTGCTTCACCGATGACCTCTAAATCATCTTCAAGGTCTAACAGTGACGCAAGTGCACCTCTCAGCATGCGTTGATCTTCAGCAATCAAAATACGAATCATGCTCTAATTCCTCCTTGGTGTTCAGTGGCGATCAAGGGAAAGGAAAAGACAAGGTGGGTTCCTCCAGAGTCCGAGGAAATCTGGAGGGAGCCGTCGATGAGGTTCAGTCGTTCAGACATGCCTTTTAGGCCATTGCCTTGATGTTCATCTGGACTAATGCCATTACCGTTATCTTTAACCCGTATGCTTATGCCATCATGCGTTCGTTCCAGCTTAATTACACAGCAAGTGGCTTTGCTGTGTTTTACAATATTCGTTACGGCTTCAAGTAGACAGAGGCTCGCCATGTTCTGGGTTAGATCGGGAACATCATGAAATGGGCCCTGTTCTCCTGCTAATTGAAGCTCGATATCAGCACTCTTCAACATTTCTTTAGCATCGGTGAGTGCTTCAACCATGCTGATTGCCCGCATGTCAGAGACAAGCTGGCGTACTTCCCGCAATGCCGCACGGGAGGTGCGCTCAATCTCCCGTGCTTCCTGTAAGGCACGTTCGGGATTTTTGACAATGAGTTTGGCAACCAGCTCACTCTTCAGTGTGATCAGCGAGAACGTATGTCCCATGGTATCATGCAGATCCCTGGCAATTCGCATTCGCTCTTCACGTTTAATTAATTCCTTGATATGCTGCTGGGCTTCATCCAGCTGGGCCTCCAGCTTTTGTCGATCCAGCATGGAACGGATCCCGAAGGGTGAAGCAAGCATAATGAGATAAAATGGCGCAAAAAACATGAGTTGATAAGCGCTAAGGTATTGAATTTTTAAAGCAATTGGAATGGTCTGGATAATGGCAAATATGACCAAAAACATTCGGAACTGACGTTTCTCCGTGTACCATCCGATAAAATTGGCTGTGAAAAATCCGAGGAAAAACATATTGGGATCAATCACCAGGCTTAGTACCAGAACGCAAAGCATCTGTAGGCTAAGCCAATAGGAGAAGAGTGAGGTACCTGATGTCATGTAGAGCTGCCGATAAGTCAGGATAAATACGATGAAGGAGGTTACGCCGATGTACCACTCATGTCCCTGTGCGTTCCACAAATAATAGATTGGCATAGCCAGATAGATCATCCATATATACGGGTAAAATCCATATCGCTTTGGGAAAATCTCGAAATGCTGAAGCATATTTGAAGATTACGCCTCCCTTTGTTTATTACGGATATATGTGGATAGTAACATAAATCCAACCAGATATGCTGCCAAAAGTAGGATATCGCGTAGGGCAGGCACGCCTCCGGCTATAATAACCCACGCTCCATTTCCAAAGCTATGAGAGGGAAGCCAGTTGCCCATCTGTCGTAACCAGCTCGGCATAATGTCAAGAGGCATCCACATCCCGCCCAGCAAGGCCAGAGATAGATAGAGAGCGTTGCTCAATCCACTGGCGGTGTCCACCCGTCGGAATGTTCCTATACAGGTACCAAGGGCAAGAAAGGGGAGAGAACCAGCCAGAATCCAAAGGGCGGAGCCGATCCATTGAGCAGGAGGAAGTGATACACCATTAATCAGGAATCCAGCTGTAAAGATGACGATGATGGAAAACAGGTGCATTATCGTTTGTCCTACCATTTTTCCTCCAAAATAAATCGAGTTGGGTAACGGAGTCACTTGCAAGTAAGCGACCCAACCCTGTGCTCTTTCTTGGACAAGTCGGATACCGAGTGTCATGATCGAGGATCCCATGATGCTGAAGCAGGTCATAGACATCAAGTAGTGGGCATTCCATTGTTCTGAATCTGTTGTTCCTGTAGTGAAGATGCGCGTATAAAGAAAATAGAAGGCGACGGGCATCATTAAGGACCAGAAAATAAAGTAGACATTGCGGGACATGCGGAGCATTTCAACACGAGATTGAGCGAGAAGCATCAACATATCAAATTTCCTCCTTCATGCTTTCCATCAGGTTTGCATAGGCATCGTCCAGCTGTCCGGTTTCAATTCGGATGTCACTAACGGGAATCCGGCGTTCAATGAGGTGACGGAGCAGCACATCTGTATTTTTGGTGTGAAGAATGCAACGATCTTTGTGATACTCGATCCCATCCACATCAGGCAAATCTTCAATTTGTGCACAGACATCGGCTACGGATGCCATCTCCGTGTTGGACACATCATCATTGGTGAACATGCTATGCGTAGTTGAAAAGGAAATCGTTCGTATGGTGATTCCGGCCTTGATATTCCCTGGTGTTCCGTCTGCAACAATGGTACCTCTGTTAAAGAGAATGATTCGATCCGCTACTTCATCTGCTTCATGGAGGTAGTGCGTTGTGAAGATTACGGTTTTACCCTCCTGTGCCAGCTGGCGGATTCGTTCCCAGAAATGTCTCCTTGTTTCCGAATCCAGTCCGACTGTAGGTTCATCAAAGAATAGAATTTCGGGATTACCTGCCATGGCGAGGGCAAAATTCAGGCTGCGCTTTTGTCCGCCGGACAGCTTCTCTGCTCTTTTATTTAAGTCGGCTGGAGGGAGTCCCGTCAGTTCTTCGATATGGTCTGCATGAAGCGGTGCTGGATAATAGCTGCGTACCATGCTTATAATCTCTCGAACGGTAAGCCCATCCATTACACTCACATCCTGCAGCATGACACCAATCTTCTGTCGAACCTGTTTGTGATTCGGTTTTTGGCCAAGCACAGTCACAAGTCCTGATGTAGCAGTGGACAAGCCGAGCATCATTTTCATGGTTGTTGTTTTGCCGGCACCATTAGGGCCAAGGATCGAAACAATCGAACCACGGTTGATCTCTAAGGAGATATGGTTGACAACTTCTTTGGTGCCGTACCTTTTGCTTACCTGTTCCATCTTTATAACGGGTGAGCTCATCTTGAATCACGTCCTTGTTTTGTTCTAGAAGATATTTCCATTTTACCGAACTGTCTGAGACGTGATTAGTAAGGATTGTCATGAAATTCAGATGACAATTGTCATCTTTTACGCATGGAACGAGTGGATATGCAATATCATGAGTTGAGGCTTCCTCCTCTATGGAGGAAGGAATGAAGCCTGCGTTTTTAATAGAGACAAATAAGGTTGTATACGTATTCAAAAATAGCCTGTGATGTTGTTCACAATAGCGAGGAAGCTAATCACAGCAAAGGTCTTATCGTCTTGACCCAGGCGTATCCTTCAATTATAGTTGGTACGTAGGATTAAACTATTATAGATAGATAAAGGTGGCTTGTAGCATGTCTGAGAAAATCTACGTTGGGGTCGATCTCGGCGGAACAGCAATCAAGGTCGGTATATGTGATGAACACGGTCAGCTTATGCATACGTATGAAGGACCGACTGAAGTGGATAAGGGCGTTGACACGGTCATTGCCAACATCGAGAAGTATGTCCGTCATATCGTTGCTGAATCGCCTTACAGCTGGGAACAGCTTGAAGGTGTGGGAGCAGGAGTGGCTGGGTTCACCAATGTACGCGAGGGAATTATCGTTCTTGCCCCTAACATTGGATTTCGGAATGTAGCCATTCGTTCGATTTTGGAAGAACGTCTGGGCAAGCCAGTCAAAATAGATAACGATGCAAACGTGGCTGCACTGGGTGAAGCTTGGGCAGGTGCTGGCAAGGGTGTGGACAACTGTGTATGTTATACGCTTGGTACAGGCGTTGGTGGCGGACTGATCCTGAATGGCAAGATCTATCAAGGTTTCTCCGGTATGGCTGGTGAGCTTGGTCATGTCAGTGTTGTTCCTGATCTGGAAGCCATTCAGTGCGGATGCGGCAAAATGGGATGCGTGGAAACTGTATCTTCAGCAACCGGAATTATTCGTATGGCCAAAGACGCTGTAGAGCGTGGAGATCATACATCACTGGCACTCGTGGACAAGATTGCAGCTAAAGAAGTATTTGATGCAGCTAAGGAGGGCGATGAAGTTGCTCTTCGTATCGTCAATCGTGCAGCGTTCTATCTGGGCAAATCAATGGCGGCTGTAGCGGCTGTGATTAACCCTGAGATGTTTATTATCGGTGGCGGTGTATCCAAAGCGGGTAATATTTTGTTTGATGAAGTACGGACTGTATTTGCGAAACTGACACCTGAACCGCTGCAAGAAGGGGTTAAGATTCTTGAAGCAACGCTTGGCAATAATGCAGGTATTGTTGGCGCGGCAGGTCTTCTCTTGCGTTCCTAGTAACCTTGTAACAGTATAATCCGACAGCAATATGATAAGGAGGGGACATTTATGCTTGAAGGTGAAGTTTCACCGGGCACAGGCGCCACGCTCATTATCATTACGGGCATGTCCGGAGCAGGCAAGACGATTGCAGTACAAAGCCTGGAGGATCTTGGTTTCTTCTGTGTGGATAATCTTCCACCGGTATTGATTCCAAAATTTGCGGAGTTGATTGAGCAATCGAACGGCAAAATTGGCAAGGTCGCACTGGTTATCGACCTTCGCGGTCGTGAGTTCTTTACGGCTTTGTCCGAGTCACTGAACTATATTAAAGATCATTTTACCATTCATTGTGAAATATTATTCCTGGACGCGATAGACTCTGTATTAGTCCAGCGCTATAAGGAGAGCAGGCGCAGACATCCACTGGCTCCTGAGGGCATGCCGCTGGACGGCATCCGGCTGGAACGTAAGATGCTGGAGGAACTCAAAAATTCCGCCACTCAGGTACTGAATACCAGTACGATGAAGCCTGCTCAATTGAAAGAGCGCATCATATCCCGCTTTTCTCATCTGGAAAGCCATATGCTGTCGGTAAATATTACGTCGTTTGGGTTCAAATACGGTATTCCGATCGATGCGGATCTGGTGTTTGATGTTCGTTTCTTGCCAAATCCGCATTATATTGAACATTTACGTCCGAATACGGGACAGAATAGTGATGTATATGAATATGTTATGAAATGGCCGGAGACGCAGGCGTTTCTGACCAAGCTGCTGGATATGCTGCATTTTCTGATTCCGCAATACCGGAAGGAAGGCAAAAGCCAGGTTATTATTGGAATCGGCTGTACCGGAGGCAAGCATCGTTCGGTAGCAATATCGGAATATTTGGGCAAAATGTTGGGAAGCAGCGAAACTGAGGCTGTCACCGTGAGCCATCGCGACGCCGACCGGGACCGTCATTGAAGAGGGTGAAGGGATGAAAGAAGCCGGACCACGAAGAGAACGTCCGAGAATTGTAGTCATGGGCGGCGGAACCGGATTATCCGTGATGCTGCGCGGTTTGAAGGAAAAGCCGCTGGACATCACGGCCATCGTGACGGTGGCGGATGACGGAGGGAGTTCGGGCATCCTGCGTAATGAGTTGCAAATGCCGCCTCCGGGCGACATTCGTAACGTACTCACGGCGCTAGCAGATGTAGAACCGTTATTGTCGGATATGCTGAATTATCGCTTCAATACAGGCGCGGGGCTTGCAGGCCACAGCCTGGGTAACTTGATTTTGGCTGCAATGACGGATATATCGGGCGACTTTGTGACCGCTGTGCGGGAACTTAGCCGCGTGTTTGCCGTTCGGGGTGAGGTATTGCCCGCAGCCGGGCAGGCCGTTATACTGCATGCAGAGATGGAGGACGGATCGATTGTTACTGGCGAGTCCAAGATCCCTGAAGCTGGCTTACGGATCAAACGCGTTTTCCTTGAACCGGATCACGTGGAGCCGTTGCCAGAGGCTGTTGAGGCTATTCGTCAGGCAGACGCCATCCTGATTGGGCCAGGTAGTCTCTACACGAGCATTCTGCCCAATCTGCTTGTACCTAAGCTGGCTGAAGCTGTCGTTGAGGCTGACGCAGTAAAAATGTTTATTTGTAATGTGATGACACAGCCAGGAGAGACGGATAATTACACGGTGAGTGACCACCTCAAGGCGGTACATGAGCATGTAGGACAACAAATTTTCGACTATGTCATTGTAAATAATGGTGATATTCCGCTGCAGGTGCAGAATAAGTATGCGGAAAAAGGAGCTAAACCAGTTGTGCTGGATATGAATGTGCTGAAGAGTGCCGGCTATCAAGTGGTTGCGGATACGTTGGTCCTATTCCGGACTTATCTGCGTCATGATGCCGACAAGCTGAGCCATCACATCTATCAACTTGTACAAAATTGGATGTTACGGAAGAGGTGAAGTCCCATGTCGTTTGCAGCACAGACCAAAAAAGAACTAACGATGATCGAAAGCGAACCGTGCTGCGAAAAGGCGGAACTTTCAGCCCTCATCCGTATGCTTGGTGCGGTGCAGTTATCGAATAAAAAAGTCATCTTGGATATTTCGACGGAGAATGCCGCCATTGCAAGACGGGCATACTCTCTGCTTAAAAAGCATTTTCAAGTGCATACGGAATTGCTTGTCCGCAAAAAAATGCGGCTGAAAAAGAACAATGTATATATTGTTCGGATTCCAACCATGGTACAGGTGATTTTAAAAGATCTGTACATTGTTTCCGAAGGATTTCTGTTTACTCCTGGGATCAGTGGAGAGCTGTTCAAAAATAACTGCTGTAAACGTGCTTATCTTCGAGGAGCATTTATGGCAGGAGGCTCAGTCAACAATCCTGAAGGTTCATCCTACCACCTGGAGATTGCATCCATGTACGAGGAGCACTGTCAGGCCCTGGTGGACCTGGCGAATGAATTTCATCTCAATGCCCGGTGTATAGAACGCAAAAAAGGATTCATCCTATACATTAAGGAAGGCGAGAAAATCATTGAACTGCTCAGTATCATTGGTGCACATCAGGCCCTTTTCAAGTTCGAGGATGTGCGTATCATGCGAGATATGCGTAATTCCGTCAACCGAATCGTCAATTGTGAGACGGCGAACCTGAACAAAACGATTGGAGCAGCCGTCAGACAGATCGATAACATCAGATTGTTGCAAAAGGAAGTTGGTCTGGAGTCGTTGCCCGAAAAGCTTCGTGAAGTGGCTGAAGTCAGACTTGCCCATCCGGATATCAACTTGAAGGAAGTAGGCGAACTGCTTAAGGGTACAGTAAGTAAGTCCGGGGTGAATCACCGGCTTCGCAAGATTGATGAGTTGGCAGAGAAGGTTCGTACCGAGCGTTATGGTTAAATGAAGGGTAGGGCTGCTAGCAAAACTGACTGCTTTGGTTTTCGCCTAAAGGTCAACTTAAAGTCAGCCTGTAAAGATCTTGGAGAGCTGCTCAGGTGTAATGAGGTGATGTAAAAAGGCTAAAATGGGTCATAATAATGACATCCAATCACCCTGAGTTTTTTCTTCTAGTGTCCTGCTCTGGTTATATGGTATAATGTTATAAATATAATTGTGTATTTAATGTCCAGATTTCATAATAGGGGGTAAGTTTCCATGACAAAGCACCCGGTAGTTGTCCGTTTGAAAACGGGTCTCCATGCCAGACCTGCGGCACTGTTCGTTCAAGAAGCGAATAAGTACTCATCTGAAGTGTTCGTCGAGAAGGACGACAAAAAAGTA
Organism: Paenibacillus sp. OK060; assembly: GCF_900101205.1. Classification (NCBI taxonomy): domain Bacteria; kingdom Bacillati; phylum Bacillota; class Bacilli; order Caryophanales; family Paenibacillaceae; genus Paenibacillus; species Paenibacillus sp. OK060. The sequence continues at coordinate 114,258 of NZ_FNFR01000012.1, read as the reverse complement.
AATGCAAAAAGTATCATGGGGATCATGAGCCTTGCAATCAGTACTGGTACGGAAATCCAGATTAGTGCAGAAGGCGCGGATGCCGAACAGGCTGTAAACGCTTTAGTTAGTCTGGTAAGCAAGGAAGAGCTTGAGAACCAATAAGATATGATTTGAACTCAATGAAGAAGTCCCGAAAGGGGCTTTTTTGCGTTTTATGACTGTCAAGTGCAACATTATGGAATTAAGCCCGTCTGTTAGGTATCAAATCGATTTGAGTTTGAGATGTTAAAACTTAAGGAGGCTAACGTGATGGGTAAATTATGGATGAAACCGCTGGGCGCGGTGATGGTCGCAGGTACATTGCTAGTAGGAGGTACTGCGTGGGTGGCACCAAGTAACTACGCATATGCTGCTGAGGTACAGGGGGTACAGCAAAACGTGATTAACGTTGTGGGTACAGGTGAGATTCAGGTGAAGCCTGACATCGCTTATCTTTCCATTGGAGTGAACAGTACGGCAGATACCGCAGCCTCTGCGCAAAAAGCGAATGCAGCGAAAATTCAAAAGGTTAGCAATCTGCTGAAAAGTACGTGGAAAATCAGTGCGGATGATATTCAAACCAGCCAGTTCTACGTACAGCCTGACTACACGTATAGTGAAAAAGACGGACAGAAGATCAAAGGGTACACAGCTCATCACACATTGACTGTAACTTACCGGGAGATGGACAAGATTGGTGAACTCCTGGATGCTGCATCCCAAGCTGGTGCCAACAATATTGAAAATGTACGTTTTACGGTAGAAAAACCAGAGAGCTTTGAAGCTCAAGTGATTGAAAAAGCTGTTGCCAATGCTGATGTGAAAGCTGGAGCTATTGCAAAAGCGGTTAAACGTCAACTGGGTGCTGTTCTGTCTGTGAGCCAAGGTGACGCGAATGTACCTGTATTCTATGCAAGTGAGGCTTTGATGTCCAAGTCGTTAGCTGATTCTGCTGGTAGCACACAAATTGAAACAGGACAGGTTAAAGTAAGTACTACGTTGAATATTACTTATGAAATGAAATAAGTGAAATAAATAAGGCTGGATGTCCGTTAAAGATATGCTTGAGCGGGCGAAAGGCAATAATGACAAAGACGTTGTCCATCGGACAGCGTCTTTTTTGTTATAAAGGCGCACTTTGATGAAGTTTGGAAAGAAGAGGTGAAATATGACGAAATGAATTGCTGGTTTTTGGTATCTTTTTTGTCCATTTGTTCGTAACAAAACCTTCATTATAGACATCTGGATCGAACAACATTGTAACTGGAGCTGTAAACCTTTCCGCAATTGGGTTAATTATAATAAAGAGGTGAGCGTATGAGGCATACGATCAAATCAGGATACATACGCAATGACACTCAAATTTGAATTCGAGAGAGGAGTTTTATATATGACATCATGGAAAAAATGGACTAGTGCACTACTGGCGGCAGGAATTATTGTGGGGAGCGGGGCTGTATGGCAGGATAGTTCTGTACAGGCAGCTTCAGTATCCACGAAAGTGACAACACCTACTGAGGTAACTCTGAAGTCGGGAGGCAAAACTCTTACTCAAAAAGGGCTCCTTCAAGGTGGCTCCACTTGGGTATCGCTTACCGCAGTGAAAGATGTTGCAGGTGGAAGCTTGAAATATGATGCAAAGGCTAAGGAGTACTCCTTAACGGCAGCTAATAATACGATGACCATCAGCCTGATTGATGGGGCACCGAGTGTTAGAATTAATAACTACTATCCACAAGTGGAAGCGAAGCTGATCAATGGCCGATTGTATATTCCGTTTTCTGCAATGAGAGATTATTTGGGTGTTCAGGGCAACTGGGATGGCAAAGCCAAGACACTGACGCTGAGCAAAGTGAAGCAAAATAGCGTGACAGTCAAAGCGGCAACAGTGAAAGTCAGCATCAAGAACGCTGAAGTCGATATTCAATATCCTCAGGTTAGCGGACTGGCTAACGATAAAGCAGAAGCAGCTATCAACAAGGTGCTGAAAGATGAAGTCGATGCTTTTGTAGCAGATTTCAAAAAACAAACTAAGGAATTTGGTGACGCAGCAGCGAACCGTCCATATGCATTTGAGAGTTCTTATGTCGTGACATACAACGAAAATGGTGTGCTTGGACTCATTACGCAAAGTTATCAGGACTATGCAGGTGCACATGGCATGACGTTCCGTTCAGGTCACACCTTTGCTCTGGATTCCGGCAAGGAATTGAGTCTGGATGATGTAATTCAAAATAACAAAACTGTGCGTCAGACAGTAAGCAAAAAAGTTGGAGATCAGCTTAAAGCTAGCGGTGGTTACCTTGAAGGCTATAAAGGTCTGAATAAAGATCAGGATTTCTATGTAACACCAACAGGTGTAGTTGTATTCTTCCAGTTGTATGAGTATACAGCTTATGCGGAAGGCTTCCCAGAATTCCCGTTCACATACAAAGAGTTGCTTCCTAAAGGCACAGAGCCGTTCAGTGGCTTAACAGCAGACAAGTAAAGTATTAGAATTTCATTTCGTTGAAATGATGGCTAATAGCGTATGCGTAGCTCGGTTCGTAAATGTAACTTTAGTATTAGTCTTGGGCTTATTGCAAACGTAACGCTAAGAGAGTTAAAGTGAATCAATTAAATATGTATCATGCACTTTTAAATTATCTTCAAAAAAAGGACGCCCTCGTCATATTGACGAGAGCGTCCTTTTTTCATATAGCCCACTCAACTGGGCGTTGCCGTTTGAGTGGGCTATATGGTATATCCGTTTAATTGGCGATTCGCCTCGGCTTAGATGCCTTGGGAACCTACGTTTTCAATAACTTTATCGATGATACCGTAATCGGCAGCTTCAGCAGCGCTCATAAAGTAGTCACGATCTGTATCTTTCTCAATACGCTCCAGCGGTTGGCCTGAGCGCTCAGCGATGATGCGGTTCAACGTATCACGCATTTTCAGGATGCGGCGGGCACGAATTTCGATGTCCGAAGCTTGACCTTGCGCACCACCAAGTGGTTGGTGAATCATGATTTCGCTGTTAGGCAATGCAAAACGTTTACCTTTGGCACCTGCATTCAACAGGAATGCACCCATCGAAGCCGCCATACCTACACAGATGGTAGATACATCCGGTTTGATGAATTGCATAGTATCGTAAATCGCCATACCGGCTGTAATGGAGCCGCCGGGGCTATTGATGTATAAGTGAATGTCTTTCTCCGGATCTTCCGCAGTAAGGAACAACATCTGTGCCATGATGGAATTCGCCACAACGTCATTTACATCACTGCCAAGGAAGATGATACGATCCTTCAGCAATCTGGAATAGATGTCATAGGCGCGCTCACCGCGGTTGCTCTGTTCAACGACCATTGGAATATAACTCACGTGAAAAACCTCCTCAGAAATGTAAATGTTAATTGGTGTTATATATAAACTGTTACCGTATTACCCACATCATAAACAATTCCAAACAAAAAGTCAAAGAAAGTCAAACTAAGTTTGAAAAAAAAGAAACCTATTCGGTTTCATTGGTTAAGAGTGTTATGAGCTAATAATTAAGAATGGCGCGCCCGCCAAGAATCGAACTTGGATCTCAGGCTTCGGAGGCCTACGTCATATCCATTGGACCACGGGCGCACATTGATTATTGCTGCAAACATAGTTGCATAAAAGCAGTTTTGTAATAGAAGCTTCAAATATGTGACAGCAATAATGATTATAGCTCATGAGTAATTTAATTGCAAGCTGATGTTCGCTGTTTTGGTTTGGAATACCCTGAAATTGATCATGATGAAAATAAGTGGATAAAGAGCGCAAATAGGTAAATGCTAAAAGAGGTTTTGGACATGCCATATGAAAAACCATAGCAAGCAATATGTAGATGAGAATTTTACTTTGCTTCTATATATGGTGTCGAACAGGTTGTTCTCGATCATAGTAGATTGACATTGTGAAAATAGGCGCGTACAAACGCCTGAAACGTGTCGATTTAACGCTTCGAAACACTTGCATGTCACGTCAGTTTTAGGTAGAATAGACGTGGGACTTAAAAAGTTAACCCGGGACGTTTTGGGGCCATGAAAGAAAGCTTGGAACGAGAAGCTTGCGGGAGTGGAAAGCATGCGAACGATTTTAGAAGTGCAAAAGCAGCTTCTGCCTGATCTCATGGATGTCTTGAAGAAGAGGTATACGATTCTGCACCAGATCATGTTATCGGATGTGATCGGACGAAGAACGTTAGCTAATTCCATGCAGATGACCGAGCGGGTTCTGAGGGCTGAGACCGATTTGTTAAAGGCTCAGGGACTTATTGAAATTGACAGTGCAGGCATGAAGATCAGTGAGGCAGGGCATGAATTGCTGCAGCAGTTGGAACCCGTCGCCAAAGAGCTGTTCGGATTATCCGAACTGGAAGAGCGCATCAAGCAAGCCTACGGTCTGCAAAAGGTAGTTGTGGTTCCTGGTGATTCGGACATTTCTCCATTTGCCAAACGGGAACTGGGTAGAGCCGGAGCGAAGGCTCTGGGTAATATTATGACTGATAACGATGTTGTCGCCGTAACTGGCGGTTCAACAACGGCTGGAGTCGCAGAGCAACTGACTCCGCCAACATCGCTGAAAGGTGTCTGGTTTGTACCGGCACGCGGTGGGCTGGGAGAAAGCCTTGAAATTCAGGCCAATACGATTGCATCCACGATGGCAAAACGGGTAGGGGCCCAATACAAACTCCTGCATGTACCGGATTTGCTTAGTGATCATGCTTACGAATCACTAATCCAGGACCCAAGTGTTCAGGAGATTCTGCAGCTGATTCGAAAATCGCGGATCGTCATTCATGGAATCGGTGATGCCGTAGAGATGGCACGGCGCCGTAAACTTGCGACAGAGATCATAGATGAACTTCAGGCGCAAGGGGCCGTATCTGAATCCTTCGGTTATTACTTTAATGATCAGGGTGAGGTGGTACACACCATGCTTACGCTGGGCATGCGACTCCAGGATATTGAACGAACCGATGTCGTGATCGGAATTGCAGGTGGCAAAAGCAAAGCTGCTGCTATTCACTCCGTGCTGCGATTTGGCCAGGAAGATATTCTGATTATTGACGAGGCTGCTGCCGAAGTCATCGTTGCCGAAATGGAATAAGAGTTTACTTTTCACCACAACCATTGTTGTCTTGACGGACTTCACGGTCTGTCTTGAATATATAAGTTTCATAAAAAAAATTAATCAAAACTTGGGAGGAACTTACTCATGATTAAAGTAGGTATTAACGGTTTTGGACGTATTGGACGCTTGGCATTCCGCCGTATTCAAAATGTAGAGGGCATTGAAGTAGTAGCAATCAACGACTTGACTGATGCTAAAATGCTGGCTCATTTGCTCAAATATGATACAACTCAAGGTCGCTTCGATGGCGATGTTGAAGTACACGATGGCTTCTTCAAAGTGAACGGTAAAGAAGTTAAAGTATTGGCTAACCGTAACCCAGAAGAACTTCCTTGGGGCGACCTGGGCGTAGATATCGTTCTGGAATGTACTGGTTTCTTCACAACTAAAGAAGCAGCTGAGAAACACCTGAAAGGTGGAGCTAAGAAAGTTGTTATCTCCGCACCAGCTACTGGCGACATGAAAACCATCGTTTACAACGTAAACCATGAAATCCTCGACGGTACTGAAACTGTAATCTCCGGCGCATCTTGCACAACAAACTGCCTGGCACCTATGGCAAAAACACTGCAAGACAAATTCGGAATCGTTCAAGGTTTGATGACTACAATTCACGCTTACACTGGCGACCAAAACACTTTGGATGCTCCACACCCTAAAGGTGACTTCCGTCGTGCTCGCGCAGCAGCTGAAAACATCATCCCTAACACAACTGGTGCTGCTAAAGCAATCGGTCTGGTTATTCCAGAACTGCAAGGTATCCTCGACGGTGCAGCTCAACGTGTGCCAGTAGCTACTGGTTCCCTGACTGAGCTCGTAACTGTTTTGAACAAAAAAGTAACTGCTGAAGAAGTTAACGCAGCTATGAAAGAAGCTTCCGATCCACAAACTTTCGGATACACTGAAGACGAAATCGTATCTTCCGATATCCAAGGTATCACTTTCGGTTCCCTGTTTGATGCAACTCAAACTAAAGTTCTGACTGTTGGCGACCAACAATTGGTTAAAACTGTAGCTTGGTATGACAATGAAATGTCCTACACTGCTCAACTGGTTCGCACTTTGGAGCACTTTGCAAAAATGATTAAGTAATATCTGCAATAACATAGAGCGGAAACAGATGCTATTGTTTCCGCTCTTTATATATCAACATTTTGCAAATTTCTCAAAAACACCAGGATTGACAAGGGATTTCAGCTCTTGATTGGTCCACCAAATACATGGGTGCGGAGGAAATACAGATGAACAAAAAAAGTGTACGCGATATCGAATTGACAGGAAAACGGGCTTTTGTCCGTGTAGATTTTAATGTGCCGCTCGAAGATGGTAAAATTACAGATGACAAACGTATTCGTGCCACGCTTCCTACGATCAACTACTTGATCGAAAAAGGCGCTAAAGTTATTTTGGCAAGCCACATGGGCCGTCCAAAAGGCGAAGTGGTTGAATCCATGCGTTTGACTCCAGCTGCTGAGCGTTTGTCCGAATTGCTCGGTAAAAAAGTCGTTAAAGCGGATGATTCCGTTGGCGAAACAGTAAAAGCTCAAATCGCTGAACTGAACAATGGCGACGTATTGTTGCTTGAGAACGTTCGTTTCCACGCAGGCGAAGAGAAAAACGATCCTGAATTGGCAAAACAATTTGCTGAACTGGCTGACGTATTCGTTAACGATGCATTCGGCGCAGCTCACAGAGCACACGCTTCGACAGAAGGTATCGCTCATTTGTTGCCAGCAGTATCCGGTCTATTGATGGAGAAAGAACTTGAAGTGTTGGGCAAAGCAATCTCCAACCCTGAGCGTCCTTTCACAGCAATCATCGGTGGTTCCAAAGTTAAAGACAAAATCGATGTGATCGACAACCTGTTGAACATTGCAGACAACGTAATCATCGGTGGCGGCCTGACTTACACGTTCTTCAAAGCACAAGGACATGAAATCGGACAATCTCTGTTGGATGATTCCAAACTGGACGTTGCTCTTGGTTTCATTGAAAAAGCGAAAAAATTGGGCAAAAACTTCTACCTGCCGGTAGATATCGTTGTATCTGACGACTTCAGTGCAAGTGCAAACACACAAATCGTTGGTATCGACGGCATCCCTGCAGACTGGGAAGGCGTGGACATCGGACCGAAAACTCGTGCAATCTATGCTGAAGTGATCAAAAACTCCAAGCTGGTTGTATGGAACGGACCAATGGGCGTATTCGAAATTGAGCCTTTCTCTAACGGTACACGTGAGGTTGCCGAAGCTTGTGCAGAGACAGAAGCATACACCATCATTGGTGGTGGTGACTCCGCAGCAGCAGCTGAGAAGTTCAAATTGGCTGACAAAATGGACCACATCTCTACAGGTGGCGGTGCATCGCTCGAGTTCATGGAAGGCAAAGTGCTTCCTGGCGTAGTTGCATTGAACGACAAGTAAGCTTTAAGCTATAGCATGAAGGAGTTGAAAACCATGAGAACACCGATTATCGCAGGTAACTGGAAAATGTTCAAAACGGTTTCCGAATCCAATGACTTCATTCAGGAAGTTAAAGGAAAAGCGGAAGTTGAAGGCGTAGAGACTGTTATTTGCGCACCGTTTACGAATCTGCCATCCCTGGTAGAAGCCGTTAAAGGCACAAACATCAAAATTGGTGCACAAAATCTTCATTTTGAAGACAACGGTGCATTCACAGGTGAAATCAGCGGCGTGATGCTGAAAGACCTGGGTGTGGATTACGTCATTATTGGTCACTCGGAGCGCCGTCAATATTTTGCGGAAACCGATGAGACTGTCAATAAAAAGTTGCATGCAGCATTCCGTCACGGATTGACTCCAATCTTTTGTCTTGGTGAGACGCTTGAAGAGCGCGAAGCTGATCAAACGAAAGACGTGTGCAAAGTGCAAACGGAAGCTGCTTTTGCAGGTCTGTCCGCAGATCAGGCAGCACAAGTGGTTATCGCTTATGAGCCAATCTGGGCGATTGGTACAGGCAAATCCTCCACTTCCCAAGATGCGAATGAAGTTATTGCTTACATTCGTACGCTGGTGAAGGATCTGTACGACCAAAAGGTAGCAGATGCAGTTCGTATTCAATACGGCGGCAGTGTTAAACCTGAGAACGTAACAGAATACCTCGGACAAAGCGACATCGACGGCGCGCTTGTTGGCGGTGCCAGCTTGCAGCCGGCTTCGTTCATCGCGCTTGTTGAGGGGGCGAAGTAATGACAGCTCCAAAACCTGTAGCACTGATCATTATGGACGGCTTTGGTCTTCGTAACACGGTGGAAGGCAACGCGGTAGCGCAAGCCAAGAAACCGAACTATGACCGTTTTATGAGCCAATTCCCACACACAACTCTCACTGCTTGCGGTGAAGCGGTAGGTTTGCCTGAAGGGCAAATGGGGAACTCCGAGGTAGGTCACCTGAATATTGGTGCCGGCCGGATCGTATACCAGGATTTGACTCGTATCTCCAAATCGATTCGTGACGGTGAATTTTACGACAATGAGACACTCGTTAAAGCTGTTCGCGAAGCGAAACAAAGCGGTAAAAAGCTTCACTTGTATGGTTTGTTGTCCGATGGCGGCGTACATAGTCACATCGACCACTTGTTCGCTATGCTGGATCTCGCCAAAAAAGAAGGAATGAATGACGTATACATTCATGCTTTCATGGATGGCCGTGATGTTATGCCAGATAGCGGTAAAGAGTTCATGCAGAAGCTGATTGCCAAAATCGAGGAAGTCGGTGTAGGACAAATCGCAACGGTTCAAGGTCGCTACTATGCGATGGACCGTGACAAACGTTGGGAACGTGTTGAGAAATCATATCGTGCCATCGTTTATGGTGATGGACCAAAATACACTGATCCACTCAAAGCAGTTGAAGAATCGTATGAAAAATCCGTATTTGACGAATTCGTTGAACCAACGGTTATCGTTAAAGCGGATGGCCAGCCGGTAGGTTTGGTGGAGAGCGGCGATTCCGTCATTTTCCTCAACTTCCGTCCTGACCGTGCGATCCAACTGTCGCAAGTATTCACGAACCAGGATTTCCGTGGTTTCGACCGCGGTCCGAAGTTCCCTGTGGGCTTGCACTTCGTGTGCCTGACCTTGTTCAGCGAGACCGTTGAAGGTTACGTGGCTTACTCGCCTAAAAACCTCGACAACACGCTGGGTGAAGTTCTGGTACAGAACAACAAGAAACAATTGCGTATTGCAGAAACCGAGAAATACCCGCACGTAACCTTCTTCTTCAGCGGCGGCCGTGATGTTGAGCTTCCGGGCGAAACACGCGTGCTGATCAACTCACCAAAAGTTGCAACGTACGACTTGCAGCCGGAGATGAGCGCGTATGAAGTAGCTGACGCATGTGTTCGTGAGATTGAAGCAGACAAACATGACGCCATCATTCTGAACTTCGCTAACCCTGATATGGTTGGACACTCCGGCATGCTGGAGCCTACCATTAAGGCAGTAGAAGTAACAGACGAATGCATGGGCCGTGTTGTGGATGCAGTTCTCGCTAAAGGCGGCGTTGTGCTGATTACTGCGGATCATGGTAACGCGGATATGGTGTTCGATGAGCAAGGACGTCCGTTCACTGCTCACACAACGAACCCGGTTCCACTCATCGTTACAGATGCTAACGTTACCCTGCGTGAAGGCGGAATCCTCGCGGATATCGCTCCAACGATTCTTGACCTGATGCAATTGCCTAAACCGGCTGAAATGACTGGTACATCTGTCATCGCTACCCGTAAATAATATAATTTTAATAGGTTATTGAATAAGGCCTAAGTTGAACCTTAACGAAGCGGGCAGAACCGATCTGTAGAAGCGAAGCGTTCGCCTTTATCACATGATTTCAACTTATAAAAACAAGTTCAAAGAAATCAGGGGATAACAGCGATCGGAAGACGGTACTGCATGCGGAGTGGCCTGGTGAAACTCAACTATTCTGAACGTATTAAAATAAAATTCCAAATTAAAAGGAGATTATCACTCATGACTATTATTTCTGACGTGTACGCTCGCGAAGTCCTTGACTCCCGCGGTAACCCTACAGTTGAAGTTGAAGTATACCTGGAGTCCGGCGCAATCGGACGCGCAATCGTTCCATCTGGTGCATCTACTGGTGCCCACGAAGCTGTTGAGCTTCGCGATGGCGACAAATCCCGTTACCTGGGTAAAGGCGTTCTGCAAGCTGTTAAGAACGTAAACGAAACAATCGCTCCAGAAGTAATCGGTATGGATGCATTGGATCAACTGGGTATCGACAAATTGATGATTACTTTGGATGGTACGCCAAACAAAGGTAAACTGGGTGCTAACGCAATCCTGGCTGTATCCATGGCTGTAGCTCGCGCAGCTGCTGACGCTTTGGATCTGCCATTGTACGTTTACCTGGGCGGATTCAACGCTAAAGTACTGCCAGTACCAATGATGAACATCATCAACGGTGGTGAGCATGCTGACAACAACATCGACGTTCAAGAGTTCATGGTTCTTCCAGTTGGAGCACCAAGCTTCAAAGAAGCTCTTCGCGTAGGAGCGGAAATCTTCCACAACCTGAAATCCGTACTGAGCTCCAAAGGTCTGAACACAGCTGTAGGTGACGAAGGCGGCTTCGCACCGAACCTTGGTTCGAACGAAGAAGCAATCACTACAATCATTGAAGCTATTGAAAAAGCAGGTTACAAACCAGGCGTTGACGTATTCCTGGGTATGGACGTAGCTTCCACTGAGTTCTACAAAGATGGTAAGTACACACTTGCTGGCGAAGGTAAATCTTACACTTCCGCTGAGTATGTTGACCTTTTGGCTTCATGGGTTGAGAAATACCCAATCATCACAATCGAAGACGGTATGTCCGAAGATGACTGGGATGGTTGGAAATTGCTCACTGAGAAATTGGGAGACAAAGTACAACTCGTTGGTGATGACCTGTTCGTAACGAACACAGAGCGTCTGGGTAGAGGTATCGAACAAGGTATCGGTAACTCCATCCTGATCAAAGTTAACCAAATCGGTACATTGACTGAAACATTCGATGCAATCGAAATGGCTAAACGTGCAGGATACACTGCTGTAATCTCCCACCGTTCCGGTGAGTCCGAAGACAGCACAATCGCTGACATCGCTGTTGCAACAAACGCGGGTCAAATTAAAACGGGTGCTCCTTCCCGTACAGACCGTATCGCGAAGTACAACCAATTGCTCCGCATCGAGGATCAACTGGGCGAACTGGCTCAATACAATGGTCTCAAAGGTTTCTACAACCTCAAAAAATAAGTTGTCTTACGACAACTCATGGGCAAGCCGGGTAACCGGCTTGTCTTTTTTATTAAGTTGATTTTAATTACTAAAGAAGATTAAAAGGGTTGAAAATGTTGGCTATATCTCAGTAATTGAGGAAATGCCACTACTTGTATCACGTTAATAGCTGTGTTACAATTAAAGTAACTGTTTTTATGGTGAGATGTTATGCCCACATGGGTAGGAGGTGGAAAGAATGGATATTGCTTTGAAATTGCTGCTCGTGGTGTTTTCGATCGGTCTAATCACTGTAGTATTGCTGCAGCACGGGAAAAGCGCTGGTTTGGCGGGTGCCATCTCCGGTGGTGCGGAACATCTTTTCGGTAAAACGAAAGCGCGCGGACTGGATCTTTTCCTGCAACGTGCAACAGTTGTACTGGGTGCAGGATTCTTCATTTTGTCTATCATCGTTACGGTTGTCTCCAAGTAAGAGTTGGAGTGCCTTATGTAACGCGATAGTTTCGAGCAGGAACGCTTGAATGATTAACCTTCGTTTCGAGAAGAAACGGAGGTTTTTTAATAAATTCATTCATGACCAGTCTTTTCCAATGAACTACATGATTCTGATCTTCGATTTCTTCTCACTTCCGTTCGGTAACCTTCCTACATATTCGCCCTGTTCTGGGCCGATTCTTTTCTGTCTTTTCGAGAGCAAAACACATGTAGCATAAATGCTGTTATGATGCATGAAAGCGCGGTTATGCAAGGGGCCATGCATGCTTGGTTTATTTTGCAGGGTACGGATGCGCCGGATTGAATTCGTGTATACTAGGGTATGAGATAGTGAGGCCTGAGTTAATTGGTTTTTCTATTTGTAAGGTTTCTGATACATAGAGAGATGAGACAAGATTACACTTTTATGTTTCCCGAGGTGAATATTAATGATAACAGAACAACAATTGCTCGACTTTATGCGGGATACCGCTTATAAACCGATGACTTATCAGGAACTGGAACAGCACTTCGAGATTGAAGACGCGGCTGATTTCAAAGCCTTTTTAATTATGCTTAATACGTTGGAGGAATCCGGCAAAGTCTTGCTGACTCGCAATAACCGCTACGGCATGCCAGAACGTATGGATTTGGTGCGCGGACGTTTGCAGGCTCATGCGAAGGGGTTTGCTTTCCTCATCCCTGAGGATCGGGAACACCCGGATGTGTACATCCATGCCAATGATATGAAAAGCGCGATGAACGGAGATACGGTATTTGTTAAAGTGACTTCTCAAGGTCCTTCCGGTGGGCGTTTGGAGGGCGAGATTGTCCGTATTGTTACCCGTGCGGTCACGCAAGTGGTCGGTGTATTCCAAAGCCACGAGGTTTATGGCTTCGTCATTCCGGACGATAAGCGGATTAACCGGGATATCTTCATCCCACGGACGAACTTTAATGGAGCTGTTGATGGGCAAAAAGTTGTTGCGAAAATCGTCAGCTATCCAGAGGGCCGGGCAGCAGCAGAAGGTGAAGTGATCGAGATTCTCGGTCATAAGGATGAACCGGGCATTGATATTTTGTCAGTGATCCGTAAACATCAGCTGCCTGAAGCTTTCCCGGATGAAGTGGTGGAAGAATCCGAAAAAGCACCGGATGCCATTACGGAAGAAGAAATTATCCAGCAAGGTCGCCGCGATCTGCGTGGGTTGAATATCGTTACGATTGATGGCGAAGACGCGAAGGATCTCGATGACGCTGTCAATGTGGAGAAACTACCTAACGGTAACTATCGTCTGGGCGTTCATATTGCCGATGTAGGCTATTATGTGCAGGAGAACTCCAAGCTGGACCAGGAAGCGTACAATCGGGGATGCAGCGTGTATCTGGTGGACCGTGTTATTCCGATGCTTCCGCAACGGTTGTCCAACGGGATCTGTAGTTTGAACCCGCAGGTAGACCGCTTGACCCTGTCTTGTGAGATGGAGTTCAACGACCAGATGAAGGTTGTGAAACACGACATTTTCACAAGTGTTATCAAGACCAAAGAGCGGATGACGTATTCCAACGTTCGTAAAATTCTTGAAGGTGAAGAGCCTGAATTGTTGGAGCGTTACAAGGACCTAGTGGATGATTTCCACTTGATGAAAGAGATTGCTTTGAAGCTTCGTGCGATGCGTATGCGCCGCGGTGCGGTTGACTTTGATTTTGAAGAATCCAAAATCATCGTGGATGAAGAATGCAAACCAGTCGATATCGTGAAACGGGAGCGTTCGATTGCGGAGCAAATCATTGAGGAATTCATGCTGGCAGCCAATGAAACGGTAGCAGAGCATTTCCACTGGTTGAAGGTTCCGTTCATTTATCGTGTGCATGAAGATCCAGATCAGGAAAAACTGCAAAATTTTCTCGCCTTTGCGGCGAATTTCGGACACCACGTCAAAGGACGTGGCAACGCGATTCATCCACGGGCTCTTCAATCCCTGCTTGAGGATATTAATGGAACGAAGGAACAAACGGTTATCAGTACAATGATGCTGCGTTCCATGAAACAGGCCAAGTATGATTCCGAGATGTCCGGTCACTTTGGTCTGGCAGCAGAGTTCTACAGTCACTTCACATCACCGATCCGTCGTTATCCCGACCTCGTCATTCACCGTGTTATTCGGGAAGTGATTGAGAACAATGGGGCTTTGCCTGAGAACCGTCAGGAGTATTTGGCGGGACGTATGGCAGATATTGCTCAACAGTCTTCGGAACGTGAGCGTGTGGCGGTTGAAGCTGAGCGCGATACAGAGAAAATGAAGAAAGCAGAGTACATGCTCGATAAAGTCGGCGAAGAGTTCGAAGGCATGATCAGCAGTGTAACCAGCTTCGGTATGTTCATTGAACTGGAAAATACGGTAGAGGGTCTGATTCGCCTGAGTGCGCTCACAGACGACTATTACCATTTTGACGACCAACATATGGCTCTGATTGGCGAACGCACCTCCAAGGTCTTCCGCATCGGTGATGAGGTGAAGATTCGTGTAGCGCGTGTGAGCATGGAAGAGTACACGATTGACTTTGAAATGGTTGACATGAAACCTCGCGGCGAACGTCCAGGTGGCTTCAGCGGTGGACGTGGCGGTAAAGGTGGACGTCCTGCTGGTGGCGGAGCACGCGGCGGCGCGAAGAGTGGTTCTGGTGGATTCAGTGGCTCGCGTGGTGGTAAAGGCGCGCCAATCGGTGCTGGAGGCAGCCGTGGCGGCAGATCAGCCGATGAAAGCAGCAAAGGCGGACGTGGCGGTCGTAGCGGAGCTTCGAACACAGTAGGAAGCTCGGGTGGCAAAGGTGGCGGCAAACCGAGAGGTGAGCGTCGTGCTGGAGATGCCGGCGGATCAGCAGGCCGGAGTAAGGGGGCGGTAAGCTTTGGTTTTGGTTCGGGCAAAGGTGGTTATAGCTCTACCGCAGGTGGCCAGGAAGGCACTTCAGCTAGTGGACAAGGGAATGCTCTGAACAGCGGCAGCAGTCGTGGTGAAGGAAGCTTCAAATCCGGTAAAGGCGGAGGTAAAGGTGGCAAAGGCGGTAGTGGACGCAAAAACACCTCACCTAGCGGTGTGTTTATCGGAGAAGGAGCTACACCGGGCGGTGTTCAGGAAGGCGGAGCACCACGCCGTAAGCGCAAGAAGAGTAAAGGCGCACCAGCCAACGGAACGGCGGCTTTTGTACGGAAGAAGAAAAAGTAATCGCGTTTCGCTGAGCATGAAATGAGTGTAATGGGAAGGGGCGGCGCAGACCGCCTCTTTCTTGATTTTAACAGCGGTCCTTGCTACAATTAAGGTCTGGCATGTGGTACCTGAGGAAATGTATGGTGCGCTGCTGTAGAGCATAGGTACCGGCTTATTTTACGGAGAAGGAGTGAGGACATGGGCAAGAATGATGGACAGAGTAAAGTGCTTGCACAGAATAAAAAGGCTTCCCATGACTACTTCATTGAAGATACGTATGAAGCGGGCATGGTGCTTACCGGAACGGAGATTAAATCTCTTCGTAACGGCCGTGCGAATATTGGAGATGCATTTGCCACGATTCGGAACGGTGAGATTCATATTCACAATATGCATATTAGTCCTTTTGAACAAGGGAACCGTCATAATCCAATTGATCCAACACGTACACGCAAACTGCTGATGCATAAAGTGCAGATTCACAAGCTGCTTGGGCTGTCGAAGCAGGATGGATACAGCATTGTACCGCTGAAGATCTATATTCGTAACGGGTATGCGAAGCTATTGCTCGGACTGGGTAAAGGTAAGAAGCAGTATGATAAACGGGAGTCTGCTGCAAAACGCGATGCACAACGTGATATTCAACGGGTACTGCGCGAGAAGCAGAAAGTTGCTCGTTGATTGGGTTGCTATGTGTTGAATGACGCATGGTAAGTTAGTTAGTGATAAGCAGGTTATGCTAGAAATTAGGATCTCA
The DNA here is from genome assembly GCF_900101205.1 of Paenibacillus sp. OK060. Classification (NCBI taxonomy): domain Bacteria; kingdom Bacillati; phylum Bacillota; class Bacilli; order Caryophanales; family Paenibacillaceae; genus Paenibacillus; species Paenibacillus sp. OK060. The sequence continues at coordinate 98,381 of NZ_FNFR01000012.1, read as the reverse complement.
GGTTTTACCCGTAGTTGGGTAGAGCTTGGGATTTTTGTTTTGATTAGAGGTCCCAGTTACGGTGGTCTGTCAGATTTTTGTGCCAGGTCTGATAGGAGATACAACACTTTGCCATGTAACCTGTCTATTAAGATGTTAGGTTAGTAAAAGTTAAAACTGTATGGTTTATTGGCAAGGTTGATGGAGTAAGTTTGCAGATGGCTGCGTAGTTTGTTCGGATCGTGGGTAAGATAGTTAAGTGGAACTGTTTGTGAATCGTTGGCATTCGGTACTCAACTTTACTTCCCTTGAGGGACGCGGTATAATATGTAGACGCTTGAGCATCATATGTGTGTTGGTTAAACTTGCACAGTTGCTCAGTCTGCTGGAACGTCTTCCAGCACTCTGTACTATATCGGTGATTGTTCCTGTGTTATGATGTTCTTGTAGCAGACAGGAATGCCGAGTTTGAAAGAAGCATCTTTTTACCTTGGAGGAAAAAGATGTGCAGCACCTTTGCTCCGTATTCACGGATTAATCCTGGAGCCCTTCTTATATGAGGGGGCGTTTATGGATTCGACGGGGATAGTTCGAGCATGGGTAGCGGGTAGTGGGGACGCGTCCGCTTCATCAACGCTAAAGCCTATTAAACGGCAAACAACAAACAAACTACGCTTTCGCAGCCTAAGAAACTGTGTGCGTGCTTCTAACCTGCATCGCCCATGTGACAGGATTAGGGGCTAACAAGTAGTGGGATACGCTGTCACATCTCCGCCTGGGGTGTGCTGAAGAAGACAATCAGGCTGACCCAACGTATAGCCGGTTACAGGGCGATACTCGGGTGACATCAAAACTGTGACTACACCCGTAGAAGCTTATGTGTCGTTATCTTCGGACAGGGGTTCGACTCCCCTCGCCTCCATTAGAGTCAAGTCAAAAGCCATCAACCAGTGTTCTGGTTGGTGGTTTTTCTGTTTATGATATAATAAGCATAAATTTAAATTGGTTTTTTTAAATAAATTTATAGTACATACCTACGCAAAGAGATGGATGATAAAGTCATATCAATCGGGTTAATTCTGATGGGATTCTATAAGAAGTTAATTTTATTGAAGGGAATGTTAAATAAGTGAAAAAAAAGTTTTAGTCATTACTGGCACCATTATATTGTTTATATCACTTATTATTGGAGTATCTATTGCTTGGAAAAGTAATATGGATTTAAAATTTGAAGAGGAAAATGAAATTACTGAAATCAGTCCTAATACATCTAAGGAAACACAAACACTAACTTGGGATTTGATGGGTGATCAAGTAGACCCTGTGAAAGATTATTTTGTTTCAATAGGGTATCCACACATTAAACTTAATGTAAAAAATACAGGAGTACACTCTTTTAGAGTAGAGGTAAAGCACAACATTAAGAATACAGTTATTTTTGATGAGAACGTTACAGCAGGAGCAACAGTAGAATTAGTAAATAATGATCATATGCCGCTCGTTCCTTCAGGTGCCTATACAGTAACTATTTATGGTGGATTAGGATTACCCAAAGGACAAGTTCTTCTTACACAATCAAAGGAACCACTCTAAAAGATTGTGATCCTGTATTTTTAACATACAGATTAATATGTGGATATCCTATCTGTATTGTCCAATCACCATTAGGGTCAGCAGTAGTGTTTTTTAATAAATCCAATTCGAAGTTTTTATTTTGGATTGCATAAGGAGTAAATACATTATCCTCAGTCCCTACCTCAGATAATGCATTTTCATTTGCTGTTTGATGGCATTAGCTTTAAAAGTTCTGTATCTAATGGATATAACCTTGTATTGTTTGATGCTAATGTTTGTAAATATACAAGTGAAGAATCAGATGTTTTGTTATGTGAAGAGGTGAAGTACAGTATTCGCGGAATTAATGAGGATGTGGTATTTGACGAACAAGATTTTGAGGAGTATTAATTGTATTACGGGGCGATACTCGGGTGACATCAAAACTGTGACTACACCCGTAGAAGCTTATGTGTGTCGTTATCTTCGGACAGGGGTTCGACTCCCCTCGCCTCCATTAGAGTAAGTAAAAACCATCAACCAGTTGTTCTGGTTGGTGGTTTTTCAGTTTTTAATATAATAACCTTAACAATAATAAAAACGGAGGTGGTCAAGACGTTTGGAGATCGAAAACAGCTCCAGGAAATTTTAAAAAAAGTAAATCAACATGCACGAAGCAAACCAAAGGTGCTATCACTAGATTCTAGTATTTTTTAAGTGCGTCAATCATTAGTTTCCAAAAACCGTCTACATCAAGTTCTAAACCAAACTTAGCATTAACTTTTCTACCAGTAACCCCGTGCAGATCAACTAGGGTTGTTCCCGCGGTATACTCACCTTTCGTTTCCACGACAATATTCACATCTTTAGTCTTGAACAATTCTGGTGCCACACAATAGGCCACAGTTAAGACATCGTGTACCGGTGCCCCATCAAAATCGAACATTTCTTTATAGGTCGATGCAAAAAATACTAGTAGTTCGCCCACTATTTTAGCGACATGGTTATCGATTTTATTTACTTCGTCGATGACTTCTTTGGTCGCCAAGGCTTGATGTGTAATATCCAGTCCCATTACTACGGTTGGAATACCGCTATCAAAAACTTTTTTTGCGGCTTCTGGATCAGCCCAAATATTAAACTCAGCAGTTGGTGTCCAGTTGCCGATAGTTCCGCCGCCCATGAGTACAATTTCATCAATATTGCTTTTTATTTCCGGTGCTTTTGTTAATGCTAACGCAATATTGGTTAACGGTCCTGTTGGAAGAAGGGTAACTGGCTCTGTCGACTCTTTTACAAGTCTAATAATGGTATCAACGCCATGTTCTTCGCTCCAGCTGCGGGAAGGTTCAGGAAACTTAGGACCATCCAAGCCTGACTCCCCATGAATGCCAGGAGCATTTTCACGTAATCGGACCAAAGGCTCACTGGCACCTTTTGAAACCACAACATCATTTAACGAAATCAAATCACAAATTTGTAAAGCATTTTGAGTCGTTTTTTCAATTTCTGCATTTCCGGAAACTGTTGTAATCGCTAGAATTTCCAATTCCGGTTGTGCAGCAGCTAAAATAATCGCAATGGCGTCATCATGTCCTGGATCACAATCCATAATCACTTTTCTTGTTGTCATTATATTTCACCTCTACATTTTATTTACATGACAAGTCCCATCATTGTGCCTGAAATAACAGATGCTAATGTTGAACCTAACAGCAATTTAAGAGCAAACTTCGCAACATGGTCTCCTTGCTTGTCGCTGATCGATTTGATTGATCCGGAGATGATGCCTAGCGTTCCGAAATTTGCGAAACTAACTAAATAAACAGATATAATAGCGACCGTTTTCGAGGAGAATTGGTTCGACATATCACCAAAGCTCAACATAGCAACAAATTCATTCGTAATCAGTTTGGTAGCCATAATTCCGCCTGCTTGTACAGCTTCTGTCCACGGAACTCCCATTAAGAAGGCGATTGGCGCAAAAATATAACCAATTACCGTAACGAATGAAACGTGTAATGCGCTTTGGAAAATCACATTGACCAGCTCCATCAGGGAGATAAATCCGAGCAGCATGGCACCAACAATAATGGCGATTTTAAAACCATCGATTACGCTTTCCCCAACCATTCGGAAGAATGGTAGCCGTTCTTTTTCCTCAATTTCAACTAAGTCCTCATCCTCATCCAGATCATATGGATTAATTATATTGGCAACGATAAGAGCGCTGAAAATATTCAATACAACAGCCGTTACAACAAACTTGGGCTCCAGCATATTGGCGTATGCTCCAACCATCGCCATGCTTATTGCACTCATTGCAGATGTACAAATCGTATATAATCTTTCTTTGGACAGATGAGGGATTTGTTTGAGAATGGTTAAAAATACTTCCGGTTGTCCAAGTGCAGATGTAGATATGGCAAAATAACTTTCAAGTCTGCCCATTCCCGTTATTTTGCTTAGAAACAGACCTAAATATTTAATGAGGAAAGGCAATACTTTGATATAATTCAGAATTCCAATTAATACAGACATGAATACAAGAGGCATTAACACGCCAAGGAAAAACGGGACTTGACCTTCATTCGCCAAGCCGCCAAATACAAACTGTATTCCCGCATTGGCAATCCCCATTAGCTTTTCAAACAACAAGCCCACTTTTGTAATCGCAATGATCCCTATACTCGTGTTCATCATAGAGTAAACCAAAAGGATCTGTATGACCAACATGATCAGAACACGGTTGTATTTTATTTTTTTGCGATTGTTGCTTACTGCAAAACCAATAATAAAAACAAGAAGAAGGCCAGTTAGTAAGAAAACAAAATTCATGTATATCTCCTCCATGTTAATGCCAATGTCTCATGCAAGATTGACTTGTCTGTCCACAAGATAATTAACAGCCAATGTACACCTCCTAATAGTTATAAACAAGTGTTTATATATAAAACATATGTTTAGTATACGCTTTCATATTATTGTGTCAATACACAAAATTAAATCATGATGCTAGAGATCCATAACAATCCATAACAAATGGCTAAATTTCGCATGGCACGACTGCATGAATTCATTTGAAGGTAATTTTAGTTGTATAATGAATACGACAGACAAACACGCGGTTGTATTGAGGAATATAAGAAGAAATGAGGTTACTTCGTGGATAAAGAAAAACAAATTTTAGACTATATAAAAATGAATCCTTATATATCTCAACAAGAGTTATCCGCTAAGGTTGGTTTATCCCGTCCGACGGTTGCCAATTATATTGCCAGCTTGACCAGACGCGGTGAAATCAAGGGACGGGCTTATATTTTACGGGAAGACTCGTCGGTTGTTTGTATTGGAGGGGCCAACATAGACAAGAAAGCGCGATCCAATCAGATGATCAGTTATTCTTCATCCAATCCGGTAAAAATCAATGAATCCTGCGGCGGCGCAGCACGCAACGTTGCTGAAAATTTAAGCCGGCTCAATTGTAATACTTCCATTATGACTTGTGTTGGAGACGATAAAGAAGGCGACTGGATCCTAAATGAAATAAAGAGCCAAGGTGTTGATGTTAGTCAAGTTTGGGTGTTGCCAACTGAGCGGACTGGGATTTTCATCACTCTTCTGGATCCAACCGGTGAGAGCGTGGTCTCGATGGATGATATGCAAATATATGAAAAAATGACGACGTCCATGTTTGAGGAGAAGTGGTCCTACATCGTTTCCTCGCAAGCCGTTTTTATGGATACGAATATTCCTAAGGAATGTATCAGCTATATCATTAAACGTTGTGCCGATGAACATATTCCTTTGTACATAGATCCTACATCTGCAGCCAAGGCGCAAAAACTTCCATTTCGTCTCGACGGAGTAGAACTGTTGCTCCCCAACCGAGTTGAAGCAGAGGTGCTTGCCGACATGAGAATTGACTCAATTGAGGATTGCCAGATCGCGTGTGAAAAAATTAGAGAACGTGGCGTTAAACAAGTAATGATTACGCTTGGCGATCAGGGGGCGTATTATTCTTCCTCGGAGGAATCTGGACATTTACCTGCTATCCAGACGGATATTGTGGATACCACAGGGGTTGGTGACGCGTTTTCTTCTTGTGCCATATATGGAATCATGAACAATGAATCGCTTCATAGCGCGTGCCAGCTGGGACTTGCCGGTGCTGTTCTTACCCTTCAAACGGAAGAATCGATTTGCACATCTTTAAAACCTGAAAAAATACATGAAGTCGTACAGGTATATTCACGATAACATTTACTTGTTCGCTACATTAAATGCGCGATGTCTATGGCGAGTCAAATAGGACCATGCTTTTAACCATAACTATGTAGGCGATCCCCATGCCTCCACCAAACTTTGAAAAAAGCGACCGTATTAGGTCGCTTTTTTGCTTTTCCGTAATCTGTCGGGGATGGTGAAATCGTGTGGTTGAGGCAACATCAAATAAACTGGCATCTATAAGGTCAAAAAAGGGCGCATCCAAAGTGACCTCTTGCACAGGTATGAGGTGAACGAGTGCGGCAGTGCAATCTACGCAACGATTACATCGTCAATAACAGTGAATCTTTTAATTCATATTAATTATTGAAAAGTGGCTCCGTGCGAAGCAAATAGTTACCCCTTACCTCTGCGGCCCAATAAGCAAATACTTCTCTCCATTGGACACTGTTAAAGAAATCGTCTACGGATTGGTTGTCGGAATCCCAGTCAACAAATATGTTGAGAGGTGTGATTCCTCCGGCCCAAATTCCATTACTGACGTCCGTTCCTTTCTCCCTCACTAATAAGATTGGAATGCCGAATTGAAAGGCCATGGCAGGCTCAATTTGAGAAAAGGTCGATCCTTCCCAGAACGGAGTGGTCGTTGGTGGCTCCCCTACATTGGATTCAAGAATTTGAACAAAAAATCTGCGGAAGTTGATTGCGAGCAATCCATAGCTTGAAAAAACCAGGCGCCGTATATTCGTTAGAATGTTTTCCGGGTATTGTTCACTAACGGGTAATGTGCGGGGAAAGAGCAATGCATCTTCGATTTCCCTAATCAGACGGTTCAAAAATTGCTCTTGCGGGCCATTTACCGTGTTGGTTGTACTCAAAAATATAGGAATACGAAAAGCACGGTCTACACATGCATCGATAGCGGATGTTGTGTCCTTTTCATTATGAATGGCCTTATTTGGATTTGAGGAAGAGGTTCTTAAATTACCGCGTACGGGTGGAAGCTCCGTTACCATGCTTACGGGGGAAAGCTTTTTCATGGCAATAGGCTGAGTCTTAGCTTTATTTTTTGGATTACTCAAGGTTCACATCTCCAATGCAAGAGTCTGGTTTATATTTAGCCCAGTCTATGCACATTAGCCCATTTATGTGACGTGATACTCATGAGAGGAGCTTACCCTTTACCCCATCAACCGATTACTGTATTATTTTGAAATTTTACTTCGTACTAGAATGTAATTTATAATAATAAGTTAATATAAACCGCGTCAGGAGGATACAATGGACTTTATCAAAAATCAACTAGACGGAACTGGCATGAGTGAACAAACCATTGGATATCTTTCGAATTTGATCATGGTGGTATTTATAGCTGTGGTCTCAATACTGGCCAATTTTATAGCCAAAAAAATCGTACTGAAGATTATTATCCAAATCATCAACAACAATCGGTACACGTGGGATAAAATCATTGTGGAGAAAAAAGTGTTCCACAACCTCTCGCATCTGGTACCGGCTATTATCATTTATTATTCTGCGTATGTCTTCCCGTCCTATCAAGCTTTGATTGAAAAAGCAGCTTTAACTTATATGATCGTCATAACCATCACGGTATTAAATGCGCTGCTTAATGCCTTTGATACCATATATCGTTCCTATGAAGTCTCCAAGATCAGACCCATTAAGGGATACATTCAGGTAGCCAAGATTATTCTTTTCATCATTGGAGGCATTATCGTCATCTCGAGCCTCATTGGTCAGAATCCGTTGATTATTCTCAGTGGACTCGGCGCTTTATCTGCTGTTCTGATGCTCGTCTTCAAGGATTCCATATTGGGACTGGTGGCAGGCGTGCAATTATCATCGAATGACATGGTGCGTGTTGGTGACTGGATTGAAATGCCCAAATATAATGCCGACGGCGACGTCATCGATATTACATTAAACACGGTAAAGGTTATGAATTTCGATAAAACGATCACCATGATTCCGAGCTACGCGCTCATCTCGGATTCTTTCAAAAATTGGAGAGGCATGCAGGTATCCGGTGGCAGAAGGATTAAACGAAGCGTCTATATCGATACAAGCAGCATAAGCTTCTGCACCAAGGAAATGATTGGGGAATTTCAGAAGATCCACTATCTTACGGACTATCTCGAGACAAAATTAAATGAAATTAACGAATACAATATGGAACATCAAATTAATACGGAAAGTATTGTGAATGGTAGACAGCTTACGAATGTGGGTGTATTCAGAGAATATATCCATCAATATCTGAGGAATCATCCGAAAATTCATAAGGACATGACGTTGATTGTGAGACAGTTAGCACCGGGAGATAACGGACTACCACTTGAAATCTATGCATTCAGCAATGATATTACCTGGGGTGTGTATGAATCGGTTCAAGCGGATATTTTTGACCACATCTTCGCCGTTGCGCCGACCTTTGGCCTTCGTGCTTTCCAAAATCCAACAGGACATGATATCGTGCAACTAAAAGAAAGCCCCCAATATTCGAGAGGATATTGAGATCTGTTATTTACCTGATCCAAAATGAATATGAACAGAGAGAGCACCGTAAAGGTGCTTTTTTTGTTCAAAAAGTGACATATACACTATTTACAAAATTGGAAATAATTAATAGTATATTCATATGGGCATGATTTCCACATTTTATTTTACACGTATCGTATCTTGAAGCTAGAAATAAAATGTCCCGCTTTGACGATTGGAAAATTTAATGGAGGTGAATTTCGTGGCACGTGTATTAGTTGTAATGATGCCTGCAGAAGGGCATATCAATCCGACGCTCGGAATAATCAAGGAACTGATAGAGAACGGAGATGAAGTCGTCTACTGTTGTACGGAAAAATATCGGACGAAGATTGAAGCGTTAGGCGCACAATTTAAAGCATACTCCTTCAACGAGGCAAGCCTGCTCAACAACCCAGATATGAAGCCATTTGAAATCAAGCACCCTTACCAATTTTTATATATGGTTTTGAAAAAAATTATTCAGCGGTTTATTCCGGATGTTCTGAATCTGATCGAAAATGAAACCTACGATTATTTGATTTTTGACTCCATAATAGGCTGGGGAGGGCAAATTTTAGGCGAAAAGCTGGGTATTCCAGCGGTATGCTCAACCACCACTTTTGTTTTTGTGGAGCCTCTCGGATCAGGTAATCAAAATCAACTGAAGGATGACGATGAGGAGGTTAAGGAGCTATATAACAGCATCATCGAGATGTCCCAGCAATTAGCTTCTCAGTTCAATGTAGCTGTTCCTTCTCTAGCGGAACTTTCAGGGCATCCAGGACAACTGAAGATTGTTTATACAAGCCGTTATTTTCAACCCATGGGGGACAAGCTGGACGATAGCTTTGTATTCACTGGCCCATCTATTACACCCCGCAAGGATGCGCCATCCTTTGCCAAGGAATCTCTGCATGCCCTTTATAAACAGGCAGTTTATATTTCGATGGGAACCATTTTGAATAAGAATCTTGATTTTTATAAGCTGTGCTTTACAGCTTTCCGTGATTTGCCTGTACAGTTTATACTGTCTTCAGGGAAGGATACCGATTTGGAGCCGATTGCTGATCTCATTCCTGACAACTTCATCATCAGACCCTATCTTCCTCAACTGGAAGTTTTGCAGGGTGTAGATGCTTTTCTGACACATGCAGGCATGAACAGTGCAAGTGAAGCTTTGTATTATAATGTACCGTTGGTCATGCTTCCGTTAACCTCGGATCAGCCACGTGTAGCAGGTCGGGTGCAGGAGCTCGGAGCAGGTGTCATCGTGGATAAAAATAACCTTACACCCGACGTACTGAGAACCGCGGTACTAGAAGTGCTCGGTAATGCCTCCTACAAGGAACATGCTGAGGTTATTGGGAAAACGTTACGCGATGCTGGTGGGTACAAGCAGGCTGCTAGCGCCATTCAGAACTTTATGGGCAAGCGGTCGTTATCGGCCACGCCCATCTCTTCGCTTGAATAAAGAGGCGACTTGACTCTATTAAAATTAGACGAGAAAGCCACCACCCTGTTAACGGGGTGGTGGCTTATATTTGATTCATCCGCGTATGGAGGGGTAGAATAAACGGAGAGGGCATATCACCTTTTCCATATCGTTTTAATATATCTTTCGCAAAGGAGAGTTTACAGATGAATCATACAATTCCGGAATATACGTTGAATGATGGCTTAAAAGTACCTGCCATTGGCTTTGGTACCTATAGCTTAAAAGGAGAAAAAGGCGTTAAATCCATAGCGTCCGCGATGGATGCAGGTTACCGACTAATTGATACAGCGTATAACTATGAGAACGAGGCGACTGTTGGGAAGGCCATTAAACAGAGCTCCGTTTCCCGAGAAGACTTGCTCATTTCATCTAAACTGCCAGGGCGTTACCATGCTTTTGAAAAGGCGATTGTAGCCATCCAAGAATCTCTATACAGAGCAGATCTTGATTATTATGATCTGTATCTGATTCACTGGCCAAATCCCAAGCAGGATATGTATGTGGAAGCGTGGCAAGCACTCATTGAGGCGAAGAAACGCGGATATATCCGTTCCATCGGAGTTAGCAATTTCCTTCCGGAACACAATGAACGCCTGATTAAGGAGACCGGAGTAGCGCCAAGTCTGAATCAAATTGAGCTGCATCCCTTCTTTGACCAAGCGGATCAGCGGGAGAAGGATTCGCAGCATGGCATTGTTAACGAATCGTGGAGTCCGATTGGTCGTGGCAATGATGCTGTACAAGATATCGTAAAAGATGAGCAGATCCTTCGTATTGCCGAGGCTCATGGCAAAACGGGTACGCAGGTTATTTTGCGCTGGCATACCCAGCTTGGTTCAATTCCTATCCCTAAAGCAGGCTCGCTTCAACACCAGCAAGAGAATATCAATATTTTCGATTTCGAGCTGAGCGAGAAGGAAATGGAAGTCATTTCTTCTTACAATCGTAAAGATGGACGGTTGTGGAATCAGGACCCGAGTGAATACGAAGAATTTTAAATGCTTATTATAAAAAGTTCGGTTCACCTTACGGTGAGTTGAATGGTTATAAAATAAATATAGCCTCCTAACCTACAGAGATGTAGACTAGGAGGCTTTTTGATGTATGTTTTTACAAACGTTCATCACTTATTTACTCACCGTTCAATCTGGATATATGATCTTGATCTCTTGCATTCATGTGCAAATCCTGCGCTGCGCATGGAAATATCAAATTTTGGATATGTCGGCAAGAATGGAGGATAGCCAATATAGCGGGCAAACGGTAACTTTATGGAGAGAGATGACAGGGCTGCTTATCCACGATACAAATTCAATGGGGGGACGTGAAGTGATGAAAAGGTCATGGAGAAAACGACTGACAATTGGAATTTGCCTAATGATGAGCATTGCTGCTCTTGGGGGCTGTTCAGGAGACAACGGAAGTGCAGGTGAAGCAGGAGGAGATGGACCTACCCCCATTTCAATCTGGATGTCGATGAATACCAATGCTTCCATCACACTCAAAAGCATGAATGAAATCACGGCTATTAAGGAATGGGAGAAGAAAACCAATACCAAAATCGAATTCCAGCATCCCGCTGTGGGTGCCGAGACTGAACAGTTCAATGTCATGATTGCCTCGAATCAGCTGCCTGATGCCATGTTTGTCAATGGAGATTACGCCAAGCTATTCAATGATGGTATCATCATTCGACTTAACGATCTCATTGATGAATACGCTCCCAATTTGAAAAAGATCCTGGACGAGAATCCCGAGGTTGCCAAACAGTTAAAAGCCGACAACGGAGATATCTATGCGATACCGCATCTGCGGCTGGGGGAATACAAAACCTTCGGCGGTACGTTCATCCGTCAGGATTGGTTGGATGAGCTGAAGCTGGAGAAACCGGAAACGATTGAGGAATGGGAGACGGTACTCAAGGCCTTCAAGGAGAAAAAAGGTGTAGCAGCGCCCCTGTTGTTTGGTGCACCACCCAAAATGAGCACGATGGGACCAGCCGCACCGACATATCTGGAGGCTTACGGCATCACTAATAATACGTTTATGAAAGATGGCAAGGTGGTCTATGGACCAATCGAGCCGGGATATAAGGAATTTCTAACGATGTTCCATCGCTGGTATCAGGAGGGATTGATTGATTCCGATTTTGCTACCAATGATCAGAAAACATACGACGCCAAAATTTTGAGCAGTCAAGCTGGTGCGTTTTTCACCTTCATCGGTGGAGGTGTAGGCCGCTACCTGCCCGCTCTGCAGGAAACCGATCCGAACGCCAACCTGACAGCCACTCAATATCCAGTGCTGAATAAGGGTGATGAACCACTGTTTACCGGACGTTCCTGGGAGTGGAGCAGTAGCGGCGTTGTGCTCACCAATAGCAACAAACATCCGGAGGAAACGGTCAAAGCACTCGATTATTTCTTCAGTGAAGAAGGACATATGCTGAAAAATTTCGGTATGGAGGGCCTCACCTATACGATGAAGGACGGTTACCCGACCTATACTGATGAGATTTTGAAAAATCCAGACGGTCTGTCGGTTGCTCAGGCCATGGCCAAACATTTTATTGCGAACTATCCCTTCGTGGGGGAGGATGACGATCGGTACAACGAGCAATATTATCAGCTCCAACAGCAGAAGGATGCGGCGGTTCTGTTCTCCAAATACAGCGAGAATACACTGAAGGTGGGCCTTCCTCCAACCAGTCTGACAACAGAAGAATCTACGGAGTACAGCAAGATCATGAGTGATATTGGAACCTACCGGGACGAGATGTTCGTCAAATTTGTCATTGGGGTTGAGCCGATTGAGAACTTTGACAAGTTTGTGGATCAGATCAACAAGTTTAACGTGAAACGGGCTATTGAAATTCAGCAAGCTGCCCTGGACCGTTATAAAGCCAGATAAGGAAGAGATGTCCACGGTGGTGTAGCCGTTTTACGACTTTGCTGCCGTGGATGCCCTCTTTGGAATGAAAAAGGAAGGGGATGAAGGAGTTGTCGCACAAGTTTTCCTTGTTATGGCTCAATTACAAAAAGAATAAAGCCATCTATTGGATGGCTCTCCCCGTCGTTTTATATTTTCTCGTCTTCAAATACCTGCCGATGTACGGAGCCATCATTGCGTTCAAAGACTACTCGGTGGGCAAAGGCATATGGGGCAGTGATTGGGTCGGATTGCAGCATTTTCGTGATTTCTTTCAGAGCTATTATTTCTGGCGAATTCTGAAGAATACTCTTTTGCTAAGCTTTTATCAGCTGTTGTTCGGTTTTCCGGCTCCCATTCTTCTTGCTCTTCTGCTTAACGAGCTCAGACATGAAATCTTCAAACGTACGGTGCAGACGATCTCGTATATTCCTCACTTTATTTCCATTGTTGTCATCTGTGGCATGATTGTTGATTTCTCATCTCGTGATGGACTGTTTAACACCATCATTGGCTATTTTGGCGGTCAGAGCAGCGCGCTTCTCAGCGATCCGGCCAATTTCCGTACCATTTATACCGCCTCATCGATCTGGCAGGAGCTCGGCTTCTCCAGCATCATTTATTTGGCTGCGCTTAGCGGCATTAACCCCGAGCTCTACGATGCTGCCAACGTGGACGGAGCGAGTCGGCTTCGCCAGGTGTGGCATATCACGCTTCCCGGCATCATTCCGATGATTATGATTCTCCTCATACTCCGCATTGGAGGATTGATGGAGATTGGGTTCGAGAAAATTATTCTGCTCTATAATCCGAATGTGTATGATACAGCAGATGTAATCTCGACGTTTGTCTACCGCAAAGGGATTAGTGAAAGTGCTGAATTCAGCTATACAACCGCGGTGGGTCTCTTCCAGTCGGTCATTAACTTTGCGCTGCTAATCGGTGCCAATCGCCTGTCCAAGGCGATATCCAATACCAAGCTGTTCTAGCCAAGAACGAGGTGAAGGGAGGGAGTTTCTTTGCGAATGAAAAGGTCCATGGGAGAGCGTCTGTTTGGCGGTGCCAACGCGATTCTGATGACAGGGCTAATTATCGTAACCTTGTATCCACTGCTGCATGTGCTAAATGCATCGCTTAGCGACTCAGGTCAACTCATGGCCCATAGAGGCCTGCTGCTTTTCCCCAAAGGGATTACGATGGAGAGCTACAAGCTGGTACTGAGCAACCCCAACATCCTATCCGGATACAGGAATACGATATTCATTGTGTTGGTGGGCACGGCGCTTAATCTGCTGTTTACTATTCTGGGGGCGTACACATTGTCCCGCAAAAGCTTTATGCTCCGCAATCCGATTATGTTGGCGATTGTATTTACGATGTTTTTTAACGGCGGAATCATACCATCTTATCTGTTGATCAATAACACGCTTCATATGGGCAACAGCCTCTGGGCTCTGATTGTACCCGGTCTGATCAGCAGCTATAATCTGATTATTATGCGAACTTCCTTTGCGGAAATCTCGGAAAGTTTACTAGAGTCGGCCCGTATAGACGGGGCAGGAGAGATGCTCATTCTGTGGCGGATCGTCGTACCATTGTCTATGCCCGTTATTGCGGTGATGATTCTCTTTTACGGCGTCGGTCACTGGAATTCATGGTTCAGTGCGATCCTGTATATTCGGGACCGTAACCTGTTTCCACTTCAACTGGTGCTGCGAGAAATTCTGATTCAGAACAGTACAGACTCGATGACGACAGGAGCGACCGCTATGGACAAAGAGGCCATCGGGGAAAGTGTAAAATACGCAACCGTTATGGTAGCCACCCTTCCTATATTATTCATCTATCCGTTTCTGCAGAAATACTTTGTTAAAGGTGTTATGATCGGAGCAATCAAAGAATAGAGTTGCCTTATCATGCCATACCAAATAACAAACGGTGAGGAGGAGACGCATGAAGAGAAAAAGCATCCTGTTATCCTGGGGCATTTCTTACATGGTCATTCTGCTCATACCGATTGTGATCGGTGCTGCTGTTTTTGCCGAGTCTCGGATGTTGCTTGAGGAAGAAGTTAATCGTTCCAACATGGTGCTGTTATCTCAGGTACAGGAAACCATTGATAACCAGATTGGTGATATTGGCAGCATTAGCAATCAATTAATGGCTGACTCTCAACTCATGAGCTTCATTAATCATGCATCTGAACAGGATGCCCGCTGGAGAGTCATGGGGATTGATCTGATCAAAAACCTGAAATCTACACGCGTCGGAAACGGCTTGATTAGTGAACTATACATTTATATCAAACAACCCGATATCGCGTTGTCCTCGTCTTCACTTATTCAAAAAAATTATCTATACGACATGTTCTATCAGGGCACCAATGTAACCGAGGAAGCTTGGACCCGGCTTATGCATGATTCCGGTAAGAGCATGTACCGAAAGATGGAGGTTCGGAGTGAAGATCGACGGATTGAAGACACGCTTGTCTATATTCAGCCGTTTCCTATTCAGAATGGCGCTGACAGCCCTGCGACCTTCGTTGTTAGCCTGGACCCTAACCGATTCCAGCAAGCCATTGATAACGTACGTTTGGAAAAAGAGAGCACCGTGTTCATTCTGGATCACGACGGTCAAACGTTATTTTCTACCGGATCACTTGAAACCCCTTACATAAGTGGGGAAGGTCTTAACCTTTTCAATGATGCTGGGAAAAGAACGGAAACGATCGATTGGAACGGAGAATCCGTGACCATATCGCAGATTTCTTCTAAGATCCAGGACTGGAAGTATGTATCCATCATACCTACCCGAATCTATGCCAAGAAGCTGACGGTTATCCGCGATATTACGCTTGGAGGCGTTGCTGCAGGGCTTATCCTTGGCGGGGTGGCAGCCTGGTGGTTCACTAGACGGAATTACCGTCCGCTGGGACGGATCATGAACATTATCTCGGATAAGGTCAAATGGAAACTGGAACAGCCGGACGATGAATATGGTATTTTGCAATCTGTTCTGATGCAAGCCTGGGAAGAGCAGGATCAATTTGCCAACAGGCTTAAGGATCAGCAAAGCGTTATACGGAGCAGTCTGCTCTCCAAGTTGATGAAGGGTAGGGTACAGGTGGGTGAGGAGTTTGCTTCGACCTTGGAACGTTCAGGTATTCGATTCGAGACGGAGTCGTTTGCTGTATTGCTCCTGCACATTGAGGATGTTGAAGGGCTGTTCCGTTCCAGAGTACGTGAGCAGGACCAGGAGGAGAAGCATCAATTTGTGCATCTGATTCTGACCAATGTGCTGGAGGAGATGATCGGCTCAATCGGTCATGTATACTCTGCGGACATTGATGGAAGAATTGCGTTCCTGATCAATATTCGGGAGTGTGAGGAGGATACCAGTCATCGGTTAATTCGTGCAGTCGAAGAAGCCCAGCGTTTCATCGGCTCCCGATTCTGCGTGTACTTCACTGTTGGCGTTAGCCATGTTCATCACCGTATTGGGGAAATCGCGGATTGTTTCCGGGAATCGGAAGAAGCGCTGGAATACAGGCTGATTCTGGGGATCGGTCAAATTATTGATCCGAACCGGATTCGTAGGCCTAAGGAGGAGCTGTATTACCCTCTTGATCTGGAGAGACAGCTCATCAATTATATTGCTACTGGAAATTATGCCCGTTCCACGGAAGTGATGAATGAGATTCTCATGACTAATTTTGCGGGAGAGCCCTTGTCTGTTGAACTGGCTCGCTGTCTGATGTTTGAGTTGATCGGTACCTTTCTGAAAGCTACGGAGCAGATCAAGACGGACGACCAGAACGAGATGACGCAGCGCAACGACCTGATTCGGCAATTGTTTGCATGTGAGACATTTGAGGAGATCGAGTCCGAATTGCTGCGGATACTGGAGACGGTATGCCAGACGGTGCATGAGCGCAAGCGGTCCCGCAGTGAGGAATTGAGGGATCAACTGGTGGAATTCATTCATGAGAGTTATGCAGATGTCAATCTGGGCTTGACCCATTTATCGGAGCGCTTTCGTTTTCATCCAACCTATGTCTCCAAGTACTTCAAGGAACAGACTGGAGTCAACGTGATCGATTACATCAACCAATATCGAATTGAGCAATCCAAGAAAATTCTACAGGCAGAGGAACTGACGATCCAGGACGTATCCGAGCGGGTGGGTTTCCTGAACAGCAATTCGTTCATTCGTGTTTTCAAGAAATATGAGGGGATCACTCCCGGTCAATATAAGCAAAATAGCAGACTTGTCCAGCAAGAGGCTTGAAGAATATGACTTGTCTAGAGGAGGAACTGTTCCATGTGGAAAAAAGCTATTGAAGATGCACTCCATGTCACTCGGCATAATATAGATCGATTCGAAGGACGCTTTCCCCATGTTAGTAATGGGGATGAGCATTATGTGCTTAACGATAATACGGAGTGGACGGCAGGGTTCTGGTCAGGCATCCTGTGGTTATGCACGGAGTATACTCAGGACCCGAGGTTTCGTGAGGCTGCCGTGAATAGCGTCGATAACTTCCGTCGGCGAATGGAACAGAAAATTATTTTCGATCATCATGATATTGGCTTCCTTTATTCGTTGTCTTCTAAGGCACAATGGATTGTGGAGCATGACGTCGCTGCAAGGGAACTCACGCTGGAGGCAGCCGATATGCTGATGAAACGCTGGCGGGAGGATGCTGGACTGATTCAGGCCTGGGGGCGGAAAGGTGATGTGAATAACGGAGGGCGAATTATTATCGATTGCCTGCTCAATCTTCCACTGCTGTTCTGGGCGTATGAGCAGACCAATAACGAGGAGTATCGCCGCGTTGCCGAACTGCATGCACTGAAAAGCCGCCGCTTCCTCGTTCGTGGAGACGACTCAAGTTATCATACCTTTTATTTTGACCAGGCTACCGGAGAGGCTATTCGAGGCGGTACGCATCAAGGCTACAATGATGGCTCTACCTGGACTCGCGGACAGGCATGGGGAATATACGGATTTGCACTGTGCAGCCGCTATCTGCAAAGTACAGAGATGCTGGAGACAGCCAAACGTCTTGCCCGTTATTTCCTTGCCCATCTTCCGGAGGACGAAGTAGCGTATTGGGATTTTGATGCCCCGCAGACGCCTGAACCGAAACGGGACAGTTCTGCATCGGCTATTGTTGCCTGTGGTCTGCTAGAAATTGCCGGACGGCTTGATGAAGCTGATCCTGAGCGGGAGGCTTTTCGGAAAGCAGCGGAATCGTCCATGAAATCCTTATTTAATCATTATTCCACGCAGGGCTCGGATACAGCGGAGGGTCTGCTGAAGCATGGTTCTTACTCCGTAAGAGGTGGAGATTCACCTGATGATTACACGATCTGGGGCGATTATTTTTATCTTGAGGCGCTGATGCGTCTGGAAAGAGGTATTCCTGGATATTGGTACGATCGATAAGGTGACCCCTTATATACATTAGTTTTTTTGTTGTATCAACTTGTGAAGTAAGATTAAGGGTCAGTATAATGTTATCTATTGAGAGTATTGGGCCAAACATTTATATTCTGGTGGGTTTCATCGTCCATGCTCCAGAAGGGGGATGTTTTCTTGAAAGTTCTTGAAACAGATCGGTTAAACCTTCGTTGGCTGTCACCGGATGATGGGGAGTTTATGCTTGAGCTTTTGAATGATCCTTCCTGGCTGGAGTTCATTGGCGACAGAGGTGTGAGAACCGTGGAAGGCGCACGTGAATATATCCTGAATGGCCCAGTCGAGATGTACAACCGCTTAGGGTTCGGGCTGTTCTTGACGGAGCGGAAAGCGGATGGTGTTCCGGTCGGGATTTGTGGGCTGATCAAACGAGATTCTTTGGAAGATGTGGACATCGGGTATGCTTTTCTTCCACAGTTCTGGGGGAATGGATATGCGTACGAGTCCGCTGCGGCAACATTGGACCATGGAAGAACGGTGCTGGGCTTCGATCGGATCGTGGCGATCACTTCATCAAATAATCAAAAATCTGCAAAGCTTCTTGAAAAACTGGGATTAAAATTTGAAAAAATGATCCGGTTTTCGGATGATGCAGAAGAGCTAAGATTGTATGGTTCAGATAAATAAAGAAATTGGGCTTGGATGATGAGTCTTCATTTCAATATAAATATACAAAGGGGATGTCCCATAAGTCATGAACATGACGAGGACATCCTTTTTAGCTTATTACTATTTAACGAACCGAGCACATGTTAATAGCTGCAATTTCCATAAGTCTACGATTTGGTTTAACGAATTATAGGGATGTTATTTCTCCAAATCTCTATATCGTAGATTGATGAGGATACAAACGTTTTTGTTTCCGTTGTTCCTCCAGAAGTTGCATCATCCATTGCTGAATGTTCATCGTCTGCGGAGTGGCATAGGCAGAATGGGCCAGATTGCAGGTCTCCAGCGGGTCGCCCGTCAAGTTGTACAATTCATATTCATCAGGTACCGGCTGTGTTTTCGTTAACGTTACACATTCTCCTGATGCGGGCTTTCCAACGGGCTGTGTGATGACATCTATTACCCCAGGCTGACTCCAAAATTGAGTATTGTCAAAGTACCGGGAAAACTTCCAGATTTCCGGTTTGTTGTTTTTATAAAGGGTGGTAATTACGGTTTCGATATGGTTGGGTTGTACAACAGACGAATAGGATATGCCTAATGGATTGGTTTGGTGCTGACCACGTGTGACATCATCGTCCGTCATAAAATAGACGGGTTGCTGTGTCAGAGCCGGATTATCCTCTCCATAAATTAGAGGTGTGAGATTCCGTCCTACCAAATGGCGGGCTTCACTGAAATTCTTTTGCAATCGTCCATGGATTTCGGAAACGTTAATATTGGCCAGACCTAGCAAAGTTGGCAGCAGATCGACATGACTTGTCAGGCTATGCACATGTTGTTGCTCGGGAAACAGTTGTTTATTGTGAATCAAAAAAGGAACATGAAGGTATTCCTCATAGGCACAGTACCATTTTTGATGAAGATTGCCGTGAGCGCCCAACAGATCGCCATGATCCGATGTGAAAATAACAATGGTATTGTCATAGAAGGAGGAGCGCGTAAGAGCTTCATACACTTTGAGCATTTGGCGATCCGCATTTTTTTGCAATTGGTAATATAGCTGGCGATAGAAGCTCTGATCGGTGATAGGCTGTAAAGCTCTTGGATACAAGTCTCGGTAATTTGCCTGACAACGTGGTTTGGTACCCAGCCACTCGTGTATTGTCGGAGGAGCGTTGACTGCGGGCATCGGATCTACCTCGAATTTGAAATCGGGTAGGCGCGCGGCGAGATCACCATATAACGTAATATCATGGGGGTTCACAAAGGAAGAGACAATGAGCCAGGGCTCGACTTGTTGGTGTTCATTCTTCCTGCGATCAAGGGACTCAATGAGATGAACTGTTTCGGCGGCGTATACCTCATCACGTCCACTTAAGCCAAAAGCGGCGGAGGAAGCGGAGTTTCGGGGGTTTCTGCCTATGGGATCAGGGCCGATCCAATCGGAGAATCCGAAGTCCTCCAAACGACTCGCGTGAAGGTACAGGCTTTCCAACTGGGGTTCAGGAACCCCGGTCAGGGGGTGGTAACTGGGAACGCTTTGGTGGGTGCCGGGAGAGATGATATCCGCATTGGATATATGCCATTTTCCCTTATAGTAAGTCTGGTATCCTGCTGCTCGGAAGTAATTGCCCATCGTAGGCACCGTATTAGGATTCAGCCAGAACATGTCAGAGTCATACGATTCCTTGGCAATGCCGACAGTCTGACTGACACCGTGCAGTGATGGATACTGACCTGTGAAAATGGTAGCCCGGCTGGGACAGCAGGCGGTTGTTCCGATATAATGCCGATGGAATTCCATACTATGAGACTTTAAACGTTCCTGGGTAATCAGATTTTCTCTACGCCATGCCTGTATTTCTTTGCTCTCATATACAGGAGGATAACGCTCTTCATCTACAAGAATGACGAGAAAGTTGGGTTTCTCCATAGTAGAAGATGGCAGGGAGGTATTGTTCACGGAGTTCATACACCCTCAATCGTTTTTTACTTTAAGGTATGTGATGATGATTACGAAAAGTCCATATCCACTGACTGCGCTTGTACACAAAACGACCGTTTCCCAGTAGAAGAATGGGAAACGGTCGTTACTGTATATATCTCTTGGATTACTTTAAATTTGCGTTTTTGGCGCAAGTTCAATGGCGGAACGGATGGCGGCCAGCATGCTTTTGTCATCGGCGATGTTTTTGCCTGCGATATCAAAGGCTGTTCCATGGTCTACAGAAGTACGGATAATGCCGCCTTTGAGACCCACCGTAATGTTCACGCCTTCTTCAATGCCCATGACCTTAATTGGTGCATGTCCTTGGTCGTGATAACAAGCCACAACGATATCAAAATCGCCACGGCCAGCGCGGAAGAATAACGTGTCCGCCGGAAGTGGACCAACGACGTTAATGCCTTCCTTTTGCGCACGTTCGATGCCGGGCTGCAGTTTTTCTTCCTCTTCACCATTACCGAACAGTCCGTTCTCACCTGCATGCGGGTTAATACCGCAAACAGCTACACGCGGATTTTCGAAGCCAGCTTTTTTCAAAGTATCATGAGCCAGTTTAACCACAGTGTATGTTCTTTCCGGGTTGATGCTGGCAATGGCATCAATCAGACCCATATGCGTCGTAAGGTGAATCACTCGCAGATTGGGTGTAGTCAGCATCATGGAGAAATCCTCGGTATCGGTCAAATCAGCCAAAATCTCGGTGTGACCTGGATACAAGTGCCCACCTAGGTGCAGGGCTTCCTTGTTCAGAGGCGCTGTGCAGATGGAGTGAATTTGCTGTTTTTTCGCTAGATCAATAGCCTTCGCCAGAAACTGAAATGCTGCATCTCCCGCAACGGCAGATACTTTTCCATATTCCAGATCTGCAGGAATGAGATCCAAATCAATAATGTCCACAGTACCGAATTCATACTTGGCTTCGGATGGTTCATGAATAGCATTTACCTTCAGGCTCGATCCGATGACAGGCAGGACACGCTCCAATATTTTTGCATCGCCAATGACGAGTGGATTGCAATTGTTGTAGACCTCCTGATGGCCCAATGCTTTCATAATGATCTCGGGTCCAATACCTGCTGCATCGCCCATTGTAATTCCTACGGTTGGTTTCATACGGTAACTCCTCCTTTTAATTTTTCTATTGCATGGATGAAGACGTCGGGCTTGCCGAACCCGCCCGCTTTGGTAATTACGTGCAAATCCTCAATTCCAATAAATTTCGATATCGGTACACCAATTTCAAGCTCATCAAGCAGCTCAAAACCGCTGATATTCCACTTCATACAGATTTGCTTAGCTGTATCTCCGCCCGTCATGGATACACCTTTGAAATACCCATTCTCCAGCAGCTTGGCGCAGATTTCACCTATGGCCCGTACAATTTCATTGCTGACCTCGGTGTGATTAAGTCCTCTGACTTCACCCTTAGCACGTGCTAGCTCAATATCTACCTGTTCGGCGGTTGAATAGAGGACAACGTCATTGCCCTCTACGGCTTTGGCCATCACTTCCTCATACACACGATCGATTTCTTGCTCACGATCTGCTGCACCCGATACGGCTTTGAACGAGTGGAACGGGATGGATGATACGTCGGTTTTCTGTAGCAACAGCTTGAGCTGCTCACGAGAGTTTTTGTTCACACTCCCTACAACGGTGAGGATCGGACCTGGGTTTGCCGGAATGGTCAATTCCGCAGATTTGGCTCCCAAGCCGTAATGAGTGGGAAGGTAGTTCGCAATTCCCGCCGATCCTGCCCAGGCAAATGAATAATCAAGCTTGCTGGTGATGCTTAGAACCTGCTCCAAATGCTGTTCATCTGTCGAGTCGACGAGGATATAGGGAATGCCGTTTGCCTTAAAGGTTTCCAGTTGCGTCTTCATATGATCTGTACCCGATTCAAGATCACTCACCGTAATCTCGCCCACTTCATACTTGGTCTGAAGCTTGAGCAAATCCGGAAGATATGAAAGAGTGACAGGTGTCTTCGGATCATTCGCAATCTCGGTATCGGCCAGTGGAACCCCGTTCAGATAATGCGTGCCATTAAGAATGGTGCGATTGTTCTTGGGATAGCCTGGGGCGATCATCATAAAATCGGGCTTGACCACATCATACAAAGCGTCGATCTCGATCCCGATGTTTCCGCGCATGGTTGAATCCATTTTTTTGAAAATGGTGCCAAATCCGTTCTTTAACAGCAGTTCGGCTGCTCGACTAACCCGCTGATACGCATCCTCCGGTGTGATGGAACGGCTGTCGGTATCAAACACGACCGCATCGTAATTACGAATGTTATCTTCGTCCATGTTGAATAGTACGCTTGTCTTTAATCCATGGCGGGCAAGCTGCACCCCGCTGTCATTGGCGCCGGTCAAATCATCTGCAATAATGGCTAATTTCATGCAGTCATCCCTCCTTGAAAATCAAAATTAAATATAAGTCCGGTCAGCTAAATTCAATGCATTTATGTGGACGGTCTTTGATTGTATTTCTCGACACCGCCTGATTTCTCCAGCCTTTTGGAGAGGAATCCGATGAAGATCGGCAGTAGAATGGCAGTCGTCACAACACTCGCAGCAATTTGTACTGTAGCAATCTCGGCAATCGGGGCAAATGAAGCATTGGCAGCCACGATGGCAGCAGGTGTACCTACAGCGTTACCGGCTGTGGAACCTTCCGAAGCTCCGACAATGGGATTCCAGCCAATGGCTTTGAAGAGCAGGTAGCCGACGCCGCCAGTAATCAATACAGTAATTACACCCAGCATGATGCCGCTAAGTCCGCCTTGAATGATGGACGAGAAGTTGATGCCCATACCGAGTGAAAAGGCGAAGAATGGAACGAGCTTATCGCTGCCTTTGTGCAGCCATTCAGCAAGGTTGCGATCCAGGTTACCGATAACAACACCGACGATCAGTGGAAGCAGTACGGCTACAAAAGCCATCGGGGAGAACATGCCGTTGGCAAAGCCCATCGCACCGAAAATGGAAAGAGCAACCATGGTGAGGAACGGTCCATCGCTGAGCGCGAGGAACGGATAAGCCGCTTTGTCATCTTCTTTGCCGTATTGTCCGGCCAGGGCGATGTACAGTCCACCATTGGAATTCGTCATTGCAGCGATAATGGCAAGCGGTGCCAAACCAAGGAATAAACCATTGGAATCCGCAAAATAGATGGCGATCAAACCTAATATTGCACCAACTGCCCACTTGAACACAAGCAATGTAACGCCTTTACCAACCGAAGAACCGGCCGTCTTGAACGTAATTTGCGTACCAGCAATCAACAGGAACAGGGCGATCAATGTGCTTGAGCTATTTACGAACAGGGCTTCCGTGAAACCCCCGATTCGCAAAGCATTCGGAAAGAATGTGTTAATGGTTGCACCGAGCAACAGGGGAACAACCATCATACCGCCAGGAATACGATCTAATGTTGCTTTAATGTTCATAGTAGTGGCTCCTTATGAAGTAATCGTTTTTATAAAGCGTTTGCAGGGATTATGTTATCTCATATTGTTTATTTTAGCAACACTTAATTATTGTAAATTTTAAGTAATAGTTATAAGTGTTTAATTATGCAACACATATAATCGTAAAAAAAGCGTAAACCTAAAGTTACTCTTTAAGTTTACGCCATAACGTGGCACGGTTAATCCCTAAGCGTTCGGCCGCCTTGGATTGATTATTGTTTTCCTCATGTAGAACGAGTTGAATAATCTCTTTTTCGATTTCTTTCAGCGTACCACTAAGCTTCATCGTATTGGGTGAGGGTTGTTCACCGAGCAGGTGTGATAAGGTTTCGGCTGAGATCACGTAATCCTGCTCATTCAGTGCAGCCTGTTTGATAAGATGCCTCAACTGGTTCACAGTCATATGCGGGACTTGATCCCTAATTAGCTGCAACGCGTCCTCTTTCATCTTCACCGCAACTGTCCCATACTTCTGGTAGTAATCGCTGAGGAAGTGCTGGATCAGTGGCGCAAGATCCTCCTGCCTGTCCACAAGGCTCGGCATAATGATCGTATTCAGCTCGACATCCAGCGTTCTATTAGGATTCAATCCCTGTTCCCCCAGGATGAATACCCCGATCTGCCTCTGTAGACAGGTCTGAATGAATGAGATCAATTCCTCATCATTCGAACCATTTTCCAAAAGATTAATTTCTACGTTTCGCACCTTGGAAAGTGGAATTTTGTGCAAATGTCCTGGAGGAACCTGGGCAAGATCGATTTGGAGCATCAGCCCACCGCTGGAGTACATTTGATGAATATGTTTTACCAGAAAAGACTTGCCCGAATCCGCTTCGCCTAGCAGATAAATGGGTTCATGGTTTTCGTAAAGCGCCCGGATATTCTTCAATACGGCCTGCATGGCAGGGGATTCGGCAACAATCGGCTCCATGGATATATCGGTATATGCCGTTATGCCGAATTGTGCAAAAGCATAGGGCTGTCCTTTTTCAAGGGAGTATACTTTATAGGTTTTTTTACTTAACGTCGTTTCGTAGGCCGTCACCGTAAGCTGGTAATCATCCACGATGAACACATTTTGAACTTGGGATTGATGGAAATCCAGGTTGGTATTGGTGAGGTAAATCTGATTATCGGTAAGCGGATTCTGCTCAAAATCAGTTAAATTCTCGAATACAACTTCGTTCTGGTCGTCCAAGATCATGAGATTTGGATGCTCCTGGGTAACCAGGTTGTTCAGTATGATGGATATCGCGTGATTTTTGCTCAAGTACCGATATACCAACTGTGCATCTTCAAGCGCTCTGAGAATGGATTCCTTGCCAGACTGGATCAGCAATCCTTCCATTCCATAGGTTTTGGCTGTATTCACGGTGATAACATCGCCAACAATCTGACGATACCCTGACGCTTTCAGCTCCAGCAGCAGCCTTGCCACATCCTCCGAGCTGCGTATGGTATATACCTTTAAAGGCAGTTCCATCAGATCGATAATCGACTGTGCCCCTGAAGTAATATTGGCAAAGCCAACGATAGCGGTTTGGCCGTTGAACTGGCTCGCCAGCGTTAGCGAACGAATCATGTCATATCCGGATAACTGCACATCAATGACGGGAATGGTTACGGCTTCCTTGATTAGTTGTGCAGTACCGCCGCGGCTAATCATAATCTCCGCTCCGTTTCGTTCAGCCTGGGCCGCCAATTCGGCGCCTTTCATCAGGTCGCCCACCTCATATTGAATGGCTAACTGGGGAAATAGCGGAATGCATTCTTCTATAATCGTAGTCATGGATTCGTAAGGAGCGATAATATGAACTCGTGTACGCATAATTTTCCTGCCTTTTATAAAAATCATTCATGGTTCCTGCCGGTACATCAGACCAGAGGGCATTCCTTATTATAGCCAACTTGCAGAGGAATGGCATCCCTGGCTCCTGACGGACAGGGAATATCCCTTAACCATCAGCAATGGGCTGGTGGTTTTTCTTTTGTAACGTAAGGGGATTATGTCACGCTTGGATTACTTCAAATTTATTGTTGCAGTGGCAGTAAATGAAACCTTCAACCTCATATTCATGTATTATAGTACATATGAACTGATCGAAGGAGGAACGAATGATGGGAATCTTATCGAGGTTTAGGGACGTGATGAAAGCGAATATGAACCATGTGCTGGCTCGGGCGCAAGATCCGGAGAAGACGGTGAATGAATATATGCGGAGCTTGAGCAGTGATTTGGGTCAGGTGAAGGCAGAGACGGCTGCGGTTCTCTCGGATGAGAGCCGGGCGAAGAGGGCTTTGGACGAATGCAGTGCAGAGATTAAGAAATTACAGCGGTATGCAGAGAAATCTGCGGAGTCTGGTGATGAAGCCAAGGCACGTGGTTTTTTGGAAAAGAAGGCAGCGCAGACTGAGAAACGGAATGAATTACAAGCTGTCTATGATCGGGCTTCAGCCAAAGCCGAAATGATGAAGCATATGCACGAGAAGCTGGTGGCGGATATGGAGCAATTGGAAGCTCGGCATACGGAGCTGAAGGGCAGAATGGCGGCTGCCAATGCGCAACAACAGGCCAATGAACGGAACGCCTCCGCCGCCAATGCGAATGCTGCTTTGAAGGCGATGGAAGACAAAGCGAATCAGGCACTTAATGAAGCTGAGGCTTTGGCTGAACTGCGTGCTGGGGCACAGGAAGATGATCTGGATGTGCTAATTGCGCAGTTGGAGCAGCAAATGAACGCCGATGCGGGTAATAATGCACAGGTGACGCCGAGTCCAGAGGAAGAGCTTGCAGCAATTCAGAAGAAATTGGAAGATAAATAACGATATATGATGTAATACATTTCGTTAAACATTGAGGTGAGCAAATGCCGGTAATCGAGTACAAGTGTCCCAACTGCGGCAGTGGAATGCTTTTTGATAGTGCAACTGGAGCGTTATCCTGCCCCAGCTGCGGACGACAGGATAACATCGAACAGATCCCCGATCCGCTGAAGAAACAGGTGTTCACGGAGAATGAGGTCAAGGAGTATCACTGTAACAGCTGCGGCGCCGATATTGTGACTGAGCCGGAGACAAGTGCAACGACATGCAGCTTCTGTGGAGCTGCCGTTGTTCTGAGTGATCGACTGACGGGAGATCTGGCACCGGCCATGGTCTTACCCTTTTCGATCAGTAAGGATGAGGCCAAGCAGGCGTTCAAAAAGTGGTGCAGAAACGGCTTGCTGACACCTAGCGGATTCATGACGGCTGACCGAGTCAAGAGCATTACCGGGATATATGTGCCTTTCTGGTTATATGAGTTACATAACAAAATCGAAGTTCATGGCCGTGGCACAAAGATCAGAACTTACACGCAGGGTGATTACCATTACACGGAAACGCAGCATTTCGATATTTACCGGAGAATCCGGCTGAATTATGTGAATCTGCCCATTGATGCATCGGAGAAAATGAAAGATGAACTGATGGATAAGCTGGAGCCATTTCCTTATAACCAGTTAAAGCTTTTCAAAACACCGTATCTCGCCGGGTATATTGCGGAAAAATATAGTTATACCGATGAGGAACTATACCCGCGCGCCAAGGAAAAAACGAGCTCTTATATCGATTCTTATATTGCATCAACGGTTTCTGGTTATAACAGTGTTAGTTACACGGACAAACAGATTGATACTACGTTAAAAAATGCAGACTATGTGCTGCTCCCAGTATGGATGGTTTACTATGACTACAATCGTTCGCAGTATACCTTTGCCATGAATGGACAGACGGGTAAAGTGGTTGGTAAACCGCCTATTAGCAAAGCTAAAGTTGCCGGATGGTTCGCAGGTATTTCAGCCGTTTCTTTGTTGTCATTGAAACTGGTCTCCTGGATGATGGGAGGTGGATTCCTGTGAGGGAAAGAAAACATCTGGCATGGATGGCAACGCTCATTTTATTTGTGATTACCCTCGTGTCTCCATTGATTCCAATGTCAGTTGTATCGGCAGCAGACAGCAAGAACCTGATTTACGATGAAGCTAATCTGCTGAACGAGCAGGAGAAAAGTGAACTGAACGCATTGGCGAATGAGTATGGGGCGGAGAGGCAGACGGATTTTGTTATTTATACCTCAAATAATGAGGAGCAAAAGAGTGAAATACTGCTGACTGAGGATTTCTATGATGATCAGGGGCTTGGTTACGATAAGGCTCATGGCAATGCAGTTATTTTGACAATTGATATGTATAACCGGAAGATGTATCTTGCTGGTTTTTATAAAGGGAAAGAGTATATCGACAACGGCAGAGCAGATAAAATCACAGCTAAGATTGCACCAGATGTAACGGACGGTAATTATAAACTGGCTTTTGAAAAGTATATCAAGCTGTCCTACGAATATATGGGAATTAGACCGGGAGTAAATCCTGATAATATTCTCTTCAATATTTGGTTCCAACTTGCTGCGTCAGTAGCGATTGGAGGTATTGCTGTTGGGGTAATGGCCTATCGTTCCGGTGGGCGAGTTACAGTCAATCGTGCTACTTATGAGGATTCAAGTACTTCCAGTGTGATCGATCGTCAGGATCGGTATATCCGTACTACCGTAACCAAACGCAAAATTGAGAAGAACAACAATAACGGTGGCGGAGGAGGAGGCGGGGGCGGAGGTACCAGCCGAGGCGGTCATTCACACAGTGGTAGCAGCAGATCTTTCTAAGATACGAAGTAAGACCAAATAGAAGGGATGGGAACGAGTATGGGATTTTTCAAAAATCAATTTTCGAATGTGGTGGAATGGGAAGAGTTCAGAGATGATATGATTTTCTGGAAGTGGAGTAACCGTGAGATCAAGAAGGGAAGTAAATTGATTATCCGTTCGGGGCAGGATGCGATCTTCCTGAATAACGGCAAGGTGGAAGGGATTTTTGAGGACGAAGGGTCGTTTAATATCGATTCCGAGATCATTCCGTTTCTGTCTACCTTAAAAGGCTTCAAGTTCGGATTCAACAGCGGCATGCGGGTCGAAGTGCTGTTTGTGAATACGAAGGAGTTTACGGTTCGATGGGGTACGCAAAGTCCGGTATTGATTCCAACTCCTCAACTTCCAGGTGGAATGCCGGTTCGTGCGAATGGTACGTTTAATTTTAAAGTGAGTGACTATGTTACATTGATCGATAAAATCGCGGGTATCAAGCAGAGCTATCTGGTCGAGGATGTTAAAATCCGAATTACGTCTGTGCTGGATCAGTTGCTAATGAAATGGATTAGCCGTGAGGGTAAGGACATGTTCAACCTGCAGGCGAATGCCTCGGATATTGCCAAAGGTATTCAGGAAGATCTGGATATGCAAATGATGGACATCGGGATCGGAATCACAGGCTTCCAGGTGATGAGCTTCAATTATCCGCAGGAGATCCAGGATATGATTACGAAGACTGCTTCACATGAAATGATCGGCAATTTGCAAAAATATCAGCAGGTCAGCATGACTGATGGCATCTCATCCGGTAAAGTTAAGGGTGGCGGCGCTGCTTCGGATATGGCGGGCATGATGATGGGCATGAACATGGCGAATGAAATGATGAAGAACATGAATCAGAACCAGAACAACCAGAATCAGAATTCGGATCAAAAACCTGCGGCTAATCAAAACAGCGATGCAGGTGCATCTTCTTCGTCTGGAGACAATAAAAAGCCGAATTTCTGTCCGAACTGTGGCGCTAAGAATGAAGGAGCAAATTTCTGTCCAAACTGTGGTCAGAAGTTGGGTTAACCTATATCTAAATATAAGAAGGGCTTACTCCAAGGTCAAACTTTGGAGTAGGCCCTTTTTTTCATTCTATTTTAAATGGTAGAAAACGGTTGACAACGGAGCATAAATCATTTATCTTTAAATTAAGATATTTAATTTGAATATAAATTACACCGAGAAAAGCAAATATCTTAATTCCGATTTACAAGGAGAGATCAAGATGATGATTCCAACATTGACCAGAATAAATGAACTTTCAAGAAAAGCCAACGCGGCAGGATTGACGGAGATGGAGAAAGCAGAACAAATTCGTCTGCGCCAGGAATATCTGCAAACCTTTCGCGGTTCGATCAATGATATTCTGCTGAATGTAACCATCTATGATCCGAACGGCGATAACGTCACTCCGGATAAACTGAAACAGGAACAGGCCCAACAAAATAATAACTGAATCAGTTCGGTTTAATATCTTAATATTAAGATAATATAAATGATCTATAAACCTAGGAGGAAATGATGATGACCATTCAAACTGCAGGTATTCACCATATTACAGCTTTTGCGGGAGATCCGCAGGCCAATGTCGACTTTTATGCTGGAGTTCTGGGACTTCGGCTTGTGAAAAAAACAATCAACTTCGATGCACCGGATGTGTACCATCTGTACTTTGGGGATGAGAACGGAAGTCCAGGTACCATTATCACGTTCTTCCCATCAGCCGGATCACCACGAGGCAAAATTGGTGGCGGTCAGGTCGGCATCACCTCATATGTGATTCCACCTGGGACTATTGGCTTCTGGCAGGATCGGCTGGAGCAGTATAACATTGAGGTAACCAAAACAAGTCGTTTTAACGAAGAGCTGCTGCAATTCGAAGACAGTGAGGGCTTGCGTCTGGAACTGGTTGAACGTGAAGAGGGCCCAGCCAGCACCTGGGTGCATGAAGGCATTCCAGCGGACAAAGCCATCAAAGGATTTGGAGGTGCCGTGCTATTCAGCGTCAATCCGCAGAGAACGATGGATGCGCTGGACAAAATACTCGGATTCACCAAAGTAGATGAAGATGAGGAGTATGTACGATTCCGGTCCTTCGGAGATATCGGTAATATCGTGGATGTTCCTGTCACCCGGATGGCTTTGGGGGCAGGCGGAGCAGGGACGGTCCACCATATTGCGTGGCGGGCCAAAGATTTTGCAGAACACGAGCAGTGGAGAGAAGCTGTACAACAGTACGGCTATCAGCCAACCCCAGTTCGGGACCGTCAATATTTTAACGCAATCTATTTCAGAGAAACTGGCGGAATCTTGTTCGAAATTGCTACCGATCCTCCTGGATTCGCGAAAGATGAGCCAGCGGAGTCGCTCGGACAGAAACTCATGCTGCCTGAGTGGTTTGAGCCATATCGTGCCCAAATTGAAGGCAATTTGCAGCCGATCCAAGTAAGAACGTTAGAGCCTTCGCATTCTATGATGGCACGTTAAACAAGAGGCAAGAATAAGCAATCTTTTTGATAAGAGTTTAACCAAAAGGAGCATTGAAGGATGATGGAGAAAAAGGTTACCTGGCTGGAGTTGTTCTATGATTTGCTTTTTGTAGCAGCGGTCTCCAAAGCGGGGCATGTCCTGCTGCATGCCGAACACGGCGTGATTTCGTTTGAATATCTGATGAAATTCGTTTTGATTTTTATTCCTGTCTGGTGGGCATGGGTCGGTCAGACCCTATTCATTAACCGTTATGGTCAGGATATCTTCATCCATCGAGTCTTTCTTATCCTTCAACTCCTGTCTGTTCTGGTGATGACGGCGAGTCTCTCGGTTGATTTTGATCAATACTATCTTCCTTTCTTTGCGGGTTATATCGGTTCGAGGGCATTGACAGCCATTCAATATTTTATGATTCATAATTCCAAAAGCGAACATCAACAAAAAGCCGCTCGTTATCTGGGCGTATGCTTCATCATCGGCATATTGATCTCAACAGGTTCCCTGTTCTTTGATTCATGGCTGCGATATGCGATTTTGTACGTGGGAATTGCCGTGGATATCATTCTCCCGCTCATCGGACGCAAAAATCTGGTGAAGGTTCCGATACACACGCATCATTTATTGGAACGTTTCGCTCTGTTCACTCTCATCCTGCTGGGTGAGTCGGTCGTCAGTATCATTGCCGTGCTGCAAATGGATCACTGGGATGTACGATCTGTTCTGTTCGCGGCGTTTACATCCATATTCGTGATTGCGATGTGGTGGCAGTATTTTGATAATGTTGAGAAAAAGGTCAGCAAAGAAATTCAGACCGCCGGGCAAGCGATCATATACGGCCATCTGTTCATCTATATATCCATGAGCATGATTGCCGCTTCTATTCAACTTTTATACCTGAATGAACTACATTATGGTTTCATGTTGGCCTTTGTTTTTGGTTCAGTTCTGCTGTATTTTCTGTCCACCTCGCTGGTATTCCACCGATACAGGCATGCTCATCTGCGGTTACGTCCGCGTCACTTGGTGTTTATGCTGGGGATAATGGCCGCGTTTATCGTTGTGGATCTGATCTATCGGGTGCCTAATTATGCAATCGTGGGAGAGAACATGGTGTTCTTCCTTGTCTACGCCAAATTAACGACCTAATGCATAGGTCGCACAAGAATAAAAGTCACGAACGAATGACGTTCGTGGCTTTTTTAGTTGGATAATCGTAAAATCATGTCCACTGTGAGAAAAAACGTTTAACCTGATTTATTTTCTACTATAGAATCTGTTAATATGAGACTAGATACAAGTGAATCTACCAGATTAACGAATATATATAGTGATTCGTGGGTATGGAGATGACAATCAGGAGGGAAATCATTGAGCACACATCAAATCGGAGTTCCATTGGAAGGGTTTGCAGAGTTTAGCCGCACGGTTGCCGCTGAAGGCGCAGTGCTTTTGAAGAATGAAGGACAGGCTCTTCCGATTCGTAAAGACGAAAACGTTTCAGTGTTTGGACGGATTCAAGTCAACTATTATCGCAGTGGTACAGGCTCAGGCGGCAGCGTTCATGTGGCGTATACAACCAATTTGCTGGATGGTCTGCGTAGCAAAAAAGGACTTACAGTTAATGAAGAATTGGCAGCTGTCTATGAAAAATGGATTGAAGAAAACCCGTTTGATGACGGTGGAAAAGTATGGGCAGCAGAGCCTTGGAATCAGAAAGAAATGCCTTTAACGGATGAAGTGGTATCCCAAGCCAGAAGTAAATCCAGCAAAGCAATCGTGGTGATTGGACGAACAGCAGGCGAAGATCAGGATAATGTGGATGCACCAGGCAGCTACCGGTTGACGGAAGATGAGAAAGCGATGCTGAAGCAGGTCACGAATCATTTTGAACAAACGATCGTCGTGTTGAATGTATCGAACATCATGGACATGAGCTGGTTGAATGATGAAAGTTACGTTCATCCGATCCAAAGTGTCATTTACTCGTGGCATGGCGGTATGGAGGGTGGTAATGCGATCGCCGATGTACTGGCCGGAGACGTTACACCAAGTGGTAAATTGACCGATACGATTGCGTATTCCATTGAAGATTATCCTTCCACAAGCAATTACGGGAATGAGTTTAAGAACCTTTATCAAGAAGATATCTACGTAGGCTACCGTTATTTCGAAACGTTTCGACCTGAAAAAGTACAATTTGAATTTGGATACGGCTTGTCCTATACCACGTTCACAACCAAGGCAGAAGACGCAAAATTGATCTCCCAAGACGGAGAAAATAGCATTAAGGTGAATGTAACCGTAACCAATACGGGCACGACCTATGCCGGTAAAGAAGTAGTGCAGATCTATTATGAAGCCCCACAAGGTCAATTAGGGAAACCTGCAAAAGCTCTGGTGGCATTCGGCAAAACGAATCTGCTTCAGCCAGGTGAGTCTCAGCGCCTGACCGTGAGCTTCCCTGTGGATTCCATGGCTTCCTATGATGATGCTGGCGTAACAGGACATGCATCGGCGTATGTACTTGAGCCAGGAACATATCGTTTGTACGTAGGAACCAGTGTCAAAAATGTGGAGCATGTCAGCATTGATGGCCAAGATGGCTACGTCGTAGAAACGATTCAACTCGTGGAACAGCTCCAGGAGGCAATGGCACCGACTGAAGGCTTTACGAGAATGAAGCCGGGAGCGCGCAAAGAAGACGGATCTTACGAGCTGATTTTTGCAGATGTACCGACGCGCCAAGTATCCATGGCTGAACGAATTGAACAATGCTTACCGCAAACGCTGGAGCAAACGGGCAATCAGGGCTACAAGCTGAGAGATGTGAAGGATGGCAAAGTCAGCCTGGAAGCATTTATTGCCCAACTGAGTGATCAGGATCTGGCAGCCATTGTAAGAGGCGAAGGTATGAGCAGCCCGCTCGTTACATCGGGTACAGCTTCCGCATTTGGCGGCGTGAGTGACAGTCTGTTCAATTACGGAATCCCTGTTGCATGTACTGCAGATGGTCCATCCGGTATTCGTATGGATAGCGGGGAGAAGGCTACACAAGTTTCCATTGGAACTTTGCTGGCCGCAACATGGAATGCAGAACTCGTCGAAGAGCTGTATGTGATGGAAGGTCAGGAATTGCTGAGAAATCAGGTGGATGCATTGCTCGGGCCTGGATTGAATATTCGCCGGAGTCCGATGAATGGACGTAACTTTGAGTATTTCTCAGAAGATCCGTTGATTTCTGGTGTATTTGCTGCTGCTTGCACAAAAGGAATCATGAAGGGTGGCTCTAATGCTACACTGAAACATTTCGCCTGCAACAATCAGGAGA
This sequence comes from Paenibacillus sp. OK060, assembly GCF_900101205.1. Taxonomy (NCBI): domain Bacteria; kingdom Bacillati; phylum Bacillota; class Bacilli; order Caryophanales; family Paenibacillaceae; genus Paenibacillus; species Paenibacillus sp. OK060. The sequence continues at coordinate 63,534 of NZ_FNFR01000012.1, read as the reverse complement.
AACATCGCAGTAAAGTGGATGCTGTTGTATCTGAACGTGCATTGCGTGAGATCTATCTGAAAGGGTTCGAGATTGCCGTGAAAGAAGGCGGTGCGAACTCGATCATGACCTCCTACAATCCGATTAATGGACATTGGGCGGCTTCGAACTACGATCTGAACACGACCATTCTTCGTGGGGAGTGGGGCTTCCAAGGTATCGTGATGACCGACTGGTGGGCTATTATGAACGATGGCATTGAAGGTGGACCAGCAGATCGGAAAAACACCAACTGGATGGTTCGCGCTCAAAACGATCTGTACATGGTTGTACCTAACTATGGCGCAGAAATCAACGGCTGGGATGATAACACGATCGAATCTCTGGAAAATGGGACGTTGACACGCGGAGAGCTTCAGCGCTCGGCTATGAATATTTGTGAGTTCATCATGAATGCACCTGTCTTCTCCAGAAAACATGAGATTGTAGAGAATGTCGCTTCATTCCAAGCGAATGCTTCACTTTCCTCAGAGCAGGCACAAGTGCTGGCTAATGATGCACAGGTCAAACCCGTTGTGGGCGAACCTGTCTACATGAAAGTGGATGAAGCAGGTCAATATCGGATTATTGTACAGATTATGTCTCCTGAGCCGGAACTGGCTCAAAGTGCATGTAATGTGATTCTCAATGATCAATTGATGACGACCATTCAGACCAATGGTACTGAAGGTAAGTGGATCAGACAGAAACTTGTTAAAGTGGAGCTGGAAGCAGGCTTGTACGAATTGAAGCTGGACTTCACCAAACCAGGTCTGCAGATCGACTGGATCGAATTCAAACAAGTGTAACGCAGGATCGTCTGATCTGTTGTAACTGAACATGACGACTGTTATGATTGTGTTATGAGATCCGGAATTTCTGAACAATCTGGTCAGGAGTGTTGCGAAGGATGAGAAGGTATAATTTTTGGAGCCCCATTCTGCTGATTGCGGTTGCGCTGATTGTCAGAGGCCTGGTTACCAATCTGGGCGTTCTGTTCGGCATGTCGCATGATGCAGCAAGTAATATCGCAATTGTTGCCATGTTGATTGCTGCACTGATCATGTTTAATCGAATGACAAAGGCAAAGCGAAAATGAACATAATAATATTCGATATTGATCAAGAGAGAGGCACCCTTAGGGGTGTCTTTTTTGTGTATTGACGTTTCATTCATAACGTCTTAGACTGTTTATGAATAAAAAAATAACATTTTTATGATAACGAAAATAACAAATGTGATTACTCCAATGGCTAACCCATCATTTTCCGAAAGGAGACCCATTCATGAAGGTTATGGCGGCATGGTTTGCAGGCAAGCATGAAAAGGCAATGGATGTGGTGAGCAGGATGTGGGGACAGCAGGAGGGTTCGTGGATCGTTCCGCTGAGATTGGTAGAGTCTTCGTGGCACAGGGATCAAATTGCAATCAGGCAGCTGACTTTCAACGACAGATGAACATAATTAAGGACCGCTGGAGATGCTCTGCTCTGTCGGTCCTTTATGGCATTTGACGGAAAGCGGACAGAGAACCGGCATGAGAGGAGAGGAATCCAGTAAATACAACCGATTGGGTGAAGGCAGCAGCACAGGTCGTGCCATCAGAACGTCAGCTGAAATGGCAGGAGATGGAGTTCTATGCATTTATTCATTTTACCATGAATACGTTTACAGATCAGGAGTGGGGAACGGGGAATGAAGATCCCGATATCTTTAACCCTTCTCATCTGAGTGCCCGGCAATGGGTTCAGGCGTGCAAATCTGCCGGTATGACCGGATTAATTCTCACATGCAAGCATCACGACGGGTTTTGTTTGTGGCCAAGCCAGTACACGAAACATACGGTAGCCGCCAGCCCTTGGCGAAATGGTACGGGTGATCTGGTGAAAGAAGTTGCCGATGCCTGCCGTGAAGGCGGGTTGAAGTTCGGTATCTATCTGTCTCCTTGGGACCGTCATGAAGCATCCTACGGAGATTCAGAGCGATACAACGAATTTTTCAAAAATCAGCTACGTGAGCTGTTAACCCAATATGGTGAACTTTTCTGCGTGTGGTTCGACGGAGCTTGCGGAGAGGGGCCGAATGGGAAAAGGCAGGTCTACGATTGGGATTCCTATTATGCGCTGATCCGGGAGTTGCAGCCAGAGACTGTAATCTCGGTATGTGGACCGGATGTTCGCTGGTGCGGCAATGAGGCAGGTCATACCCGGACTTCGGAATGGAGCGTCGTACCTGCCTACTTGCAAGATAATGAGAAGATCCAGGAGCAATCGCAGCAGGTGGATGATGGTGAGTTTGCCAGCAGAATTAATACACAGGATGCCGATTTGGGGAGTCGGGAAGTGATCCGGCAACATGAGGGCAAGCTCATCTGGTATCCCGCAGAAGTGAATACATCCATCCGTCCGGGTTGGTTCTATCATGCAAGCGAGGACGATCAAGTCAAATCGCTGGAGGAACTGCTTGGCATCTATGATGGAGCGGTTGGCGGCAACGCCAATTTTCTACTAAACCTTCCACCAGATCGACGCGGCCTTATTCACGAACAGGATATTGAGCGGCTGCAGCAACTCGGAGACTTTTTGCGCAGTACTTATCGACAAAGTCTAGCTGTTGGGGCGAGAATTCAGGCATCGGATACCATGGGTGATGAACATGTGGCTACCCAGGTATTGCTTGAGGAATCTGATACGTTCTGGTGCCCATCTGAAGGAACTGAACTGGCTTGGCTGGAAGTAGAGCTGCCGGAGGAAAAGCGGTTCGACCGAGTTGTTCTCATGGAGCATATCCGTTCAGGCCAACGAATTGAGCGGTTTACGCTGGAGGCAAAGGGTGAGGGTGGGGATTGGCAGGAGCTGTATCGCGGCACGATTGTTGGTCATAAACGAATCTGTAGTTTCGAACCTTTTACCGCCAGAACTATTCGTCTGACCATTCATGAATCCAGATGGTATCCAACGTTGTCCTGGCTGGGTGTATATCTGAGCAAACAAGAGGTGCATGAAGCTGGCGATTGAGCCGTAACATTTGTAGATAAGCCGATTTTGGATTCATCCCATGGAAAATAGAGTAGCAAACGATTATTGGTAATTGTATGATCTTATGGAAAAAGGTATATGTGAGGTAGAGCCACACACCAGCAGGAGAGGATGAGAGGATATGAAAGTAGGACTCAGCACATACAGTTTGCAACAGGCATTGGATGCCAAGGAACTGACTGTACCCGACGCCATCCGTTACATCGCCGAGCAGGGCGGAGAACATGTGGAGATTGTTCCGATCGGGTACAGCCTGATCGACCAACCGGAATTAATTGACCAGATTCGAGAGGCTGCGCAAGACGTGGGAATTGATATTTCCAATTACGCAATAGGTGCCAACTTCGTTACTAGAGAAGGCCCGGATGCACTTGAAAATGAGATTGCTACTGTCATGAAGCATGTGGATGTCGCTGCCGCACTTGGCGTTACTAGAATGCGCCATGATGTTGCGTTTCGTCCTGCACAGGAGGGCACTGTCGCTCAGTTTGAGGCGGATCTGCCTGTTCTGGTGAAGGCCTGTCAGCGAATTGCCGATTACGCAGCGAGTCACGGCATTACCACAAGTGTGGAGAATCATGGTTACTATGTGCAGTCCAGTGAGCGAGTCCGGCGGTTGGTGCATGAGACGGCACGTGAGAACTTCAAGACAACGCTGGATATCGGCAACTTCCTGTGTGTGGATGAAGACCCGGTTAGCGCTGTTAAAAACAACATTCCTTATGCATCCATGGTGCACGCCAAAGATTTCTATCGGAGACCTTCCTACCGTAATCCCGGAGAGGGCTGGTTCCAGACCGCACACGGCAATTACCTGCGCGGAGCGATTGTGGGTCACGGGGATATCGACATGCCGGAAGTATTCCGTGTGTTGAAGCAGTCCGGTTACGACGGATACATCTCTGTAGAATTTGAAGGTATGGAAAATTGCAAAACAGCATCCCGAATCGCGATGGATAACGTCCGCCGCTTCTGGGAGGAAGTATAAGCAGCTACTTACTACTATATAAGTGGAATCAATTTTTATATGTAAGGCTGAAGTAACAGAGGTGAAGTTTGGAACTGTAGGAGCGGTAGCGTCCGCCTTTGTCTGCGGATTTCAACTGCTGAGAGCAGTTGATACAAGAAATCTGTAGACAACAGCGGCCGAAAGTCCAAACATTCACCGTAGTTACGTTAAGCCGATTATCATATGTTTTGAATCAACTGATATGACCATCATTCAACTTATTATGGAGGGAAAATCCATGTCCAAACTTAAAATTGCCGTTATCGGTGCAGGTTCAATTTCCGATTTTCATTTACAAGCGTATGACAGTAATCCCGAAGTTGAAATATACGCTATATGCGACCTGAATGAAGCACGTGCCCAGGAAGCGGCGAAAAAATATAACGCTACCCATGTATTCACCGATTATAAGGAACTCCTGGCACTACCTGAAATCCATTCGGTCAGCATCTGTACCTGGAATGATACACATGCCGAGATCAGCATTGCTGCTCTGGATGCTGGTAAAAACGTACTTTGCGAGAAGCCGCTCTGTCAGACGGTAGAAGATGCGTTGGAAGTGGAGAAGGCTGTTCATCGCAGTGGAAAGCTGCTTCAAGTTGGCTTTGTACGCCGTTATAGCGACAATGCGCAGATCCTGAAGAAGTTCATTGATGAAGGTGAGCTGGGAGAGATCTACTATGCCAAGGCATCCTGTCTGCGGCGTTTGGGCAATCCGGGTGGATGGTTTGCAGATGTGGAGCGTTCTGGCGGGGGCCCGTTGATCGATATTGGCGTGCACATTATTGATATCTCCTGGTACCTGATGGGCAAACCGAAAGTGAAAACCGTTTCTGCGAATGTCTCCAATCGATTGGGTAACCGTGCCAATATCCGTAATTTGTCATTTTACCAGGCTGCGGATTATGATGCGAACAAAAACACCGTGGAGGATATGGCTAATGCGTTGATTCGTTTCGAGAACGGGGCAAGCCTGCTGGTGGATGTAAGCTTCACACTGCACGCGAAGCAGGATGAAACTTCGGTCAGACTCTATGGCGATAAAGGTGGCGCTGAACTGGAACCGGAAATTTCACTGATCGGTGAGAAATTCGATACCATTTTGAACATGACGCCGCAGGTGGATTTCAAATCCCTTGATTTCGCAGGTTCATTCCGTAATGAAGTCAATCATTTTATCGACAGTGCCCAAGGGCGCAAAGAGACACTAAGCCCCGTTGAGGATGGCGTTGAAATCATGAAAATCCTTTGTGCCATCTACGAGTCCGCACGTGAAGGACGCGAAATTTCACTGTAGATATGGTGTTGCGATCCGAAAATGGCAACGCCACTCGAAGTAGTGAGGTCTAACAAGTCTATACTTGTTGAACCAAACATTTCGCCAAAACGGAGTTAGAACCAATCTGAAGAATGCACTGCAATCGAAATGACTGGGCTTATAGGTCTTTATAAGTTGAAACTGAACGTTTAAGCCAAAACGGAGAGTGCAGAACCAATCTGAAGAATGCACTGCTATCGAAATGACTGGGCTTAATATGTCTTTCTTAGTTGAACGAAACATTTACACAATAACGGAGAGGGCAGAACGAATCTGAAGAAGCGAAGCGCTCGCCTTTATCCCCGGATTTTCCCCTTAGGAAAGGGAATCGAAAAAATCTGGGGATAACAGCGATCGGAAGATTGTTTTGACCGCGCAGTGACCTGTGTAAAGCTACCTTTTCAACGTATGACATCCAATCCGAAGGAGATGAACGGGATGAGCGAAACCAAAGATACGGTGCTGGAACAGGAAGAACAGGTCGTCGAAGCTGGGGTGCATAACTTTAGCAAAGAAGAGGAATGGGTGAAGCCTGAAGATCCGTTGCTGAATGAACGTCTGGAGTGGTTCAAGGATCAGAAGCTGGGGCTGATGATGCATTGGGGTCCCTATTCCCAACTTGGACTCGTGGAGTCCTGGGCGCTAAGTGATGAGGATGGCGATTGGTCGCGCAATGATATCGACTGGACTGACGACATGGAGCATTTCAAGCAAGAATACTTTGATCTCAACAAAACCTTCAATCCCATTCGCTTTCAGCCTGAAGAGTGGGCACAGATGGCCGCTGATAACGGGTTCAAATATTTCCTGTTCACCACCAAACATCATGATGGTTTCTGCATGTGGGATACACATACCACCGATTATCGCATCACGGGCAAGGATACTCCTTTTCACACTCATAAGTATGCGGACATTTGCCGGGCGCTTTTTGACGCTTTTCGTGCCAAGGGGCTTGGGATCTCAGCTTACTTCTCCAAAGCGGACTGGCATACGCCATATTACTGGACACCTGGCATGGAGCGGGGAAGCCATATGTGGCGTGGACCATCCTATGACCCGAAAGCGTATCCATGGCTGTGGGAGAAATTCGTGGAGTTCACGCATGAGCAAATTATGGAACTGCTGACCAACTACGGACGAATCGAATGTCTGTGGCTGGATGCAGGCTGGGTACGTGAAGGACGCCACGGTCAGGATATTCGATTGGGCGAAGTGGTGGAGCGGGCGCGTCAGACAACACAGCCGTGGCTCCTCGCAGCAGATCGCACAGTAGGTGGACCGTATGAGAATATCGTAACTCCGGAACAGACCATCCCTGAGCATCCAATGAATATTCCTTGGGAGAGCTGCATCACGGTGGGCAATTCCTTTGCGTTTGGATATGATGATCAGTATAAATCAGCAAGACAGCTGGCGCATATTCTGCTTGAGGTAGTATCCAAGGGCGGTAATTTGGCGCTGAATGTGGGGCCACAACCGGACGGGCGTCTTCCAAAAGGGGCAGTGCGAAGCATTAAAGCCCTCGGAGAATGGATCGGTACTCACGGGGAGGGCATCTATGGTACGCGGATTTGCGGACCATACTTCACAGGAGAGTGGGCCTTTACACGTAAGGAAGATCTCAACGTATCGTATGCCTTCCGTCTGTACAGAAGCGAGAACGAGGCAGTACAATCACAGGTAATCATTCCATATGTGGAAAAGGTGGAGCGAATTGAATTCGTCGGCACAGATGATGTGCTGTCATTCCAACGGACAGAAGATGGACTTGCTGTAGAGTTGCCGCAAGCGGTAGTTACAGAAGTAGCACCTATCACGCTGACGTTCAGATTGTTCACAAACCAATAAATCTATACTTCAAATCCCGGGGGACTTTTAAAGTCCCCCGGGATTTTTTGGGTTGGTGATTTTTGCGATATACCTATCCTAAAGGACGATTTTCCCTTGTCCGGCAAGGGTTTTGGGAATAAGGAGAGGTGGGAGAAAATTGCAAATTGATAAAAGAACACCGCTCAAGGTACTATCGATTTAAGAAAGCGTTACCTGACATTAATCTTCACACGGATGACACTATTACAGAAAAAAGAGTCAAAGAAAAGGATGTTTAAGGGATGTAAATGTAATGTATTATTACACTTAAGGTGTAGAAGGAGTGACGCGAATGAGTCGAGCTACGGAAAGCATACCTGCACCGGTGGAGTTCCAGCAAGGAAGGAATGACGCAGAGCCCAAGCGACAGCATCCATTTATCAGAAGCCTAAAAAAGCATTGGGAGCTCTATCTACTGGTGCTTCCTCCCGTATTGTATCTATTGATCTTCAAGTACATTCCAATGGTCGGTGTACAGATTGCCTTCAAAGACTTCAGTGTCGTCAAAGGAATCTGGGGCAGCCCATGGGTTGGACTGAAACACTTTGAAGCCTTTTTTGAATCCCCAAACTTCTGGCTGCTGATCAAAAATACGATTGGGATCAGTTTCTACTCGTTACTCGCCGGATTTCCCATTCCGATCCTGCTGGCGCTCGCGCTGAATGAGATCCGAACAGGTTACTTTAAAAAGACCGTCCAGATGGTCACGTACGCTCCGCATTTTATCTCCACAGTCGTTATGGTATCCATTATCATTCTGATGCTGTCACCGCATGTGGGTGTTGTAGACAAGCTATTTACCTTCCTGGGTTTCCCGATGACCAACTTTATGGGCATTCCCGAATACTTCAAATCCATCTATGTGTGGTCGGGTGTCTGGCAAGGCATGGGCTATTCATCGATCATTTATATCGCGGCTCTCGCTGGGGTTGATCCATCCCTCTATGAGGCAGCGAAGATGGACGGCGCTTCAAGGCTTCGGAAAATTTGGCATATCGATCTTCCAACGCTCGTACCGGTCACCGTCATCATGCTGATTCTGAGTTTGGGCAGCATTATGGGCGTGGGCTTTGAAAAAATATATCTAATGCAGAATCCGCTCAACACGAGTGCTTCGGAAGTCATCTCCACGTATGTGTACAAGGTCGGTCTGATCGGGGCCAACTTCAGCTTCTCCTCGGCGGTAGGATTGTTCAACTCCGTTATCAACCTGATCCTGCTGGTTATCGTCAACGGCATTTCCCGCAAAGTATCCCAGAACAGCTTGTGGTAAAGGAGGAGCTCATCCATGTTTAACCTGATGAATCGTAACCGGATCAAGGACCCGCTCGGTGACCGTATCTTCATGACATTCAACTATATCTTTCTGTTCGCCATACTTCTAACAGTGTTTTACCCGCTCTTGTATATCATCAGTTCTTCGTTCAGCTCCTCGCGTGCCGTTACATCCGGTCAGGTGTGGCTGTTCCCGGTAGACTTTAACATCAAGGCCTATATCTCCATTTTCAAAAGCCAGCAGCTCATGCTTGGTTTCTACAACACGATCATCTATACCGTTGTAGGCACATTTATCAATGTGGCGCTAACGGTCATGCTCGCGTATCCGCTATCGCGCAAGTCGTTTTACGGACGGGGTGCCATCATTATTTTCATGATGATCACGATGTTCTTTGATGGCGGTCTGATTCCAACCTATCTCTTGATGAAAGACCTTCATCTGCTGGATACACGCTGGGCGATGTGGCTGCCAGGGGCGCTCGCAGTGTTCCAAGTTATCGTAGCGAGAACCTTCTTCCAATCTTCCATCCCGGAAGAGCTGGGGGAGGCGGCGGAAATGGACGGATGTCGGGACATCCGGTATTTGATCAGCGTAGTTCTTCCGTTATCAAAGCCGATTCTGGCGGTCATGACCCTGATGTATGCGGTGGGCCACTGGAATGCGTACTTTGATGCCCTGATCTATCTTCGTTCCGAGAAGCTGTTCCCACTCCAGTATGTGCTGCGCAATCTGCTAATTCTAAACGCCGCAGACCCAGCAATGTTGGCCAATACGAGCCAGCAGCTAAGAGATCAGGGGTTCGAGCAGGTCCTGAAATACGCACTGATCGTAGTTGCCAGTATTCCTATTCTCATCATGTACCCGTTTGTGCAGAAGCATTTTGTTAAAGGGGTTATGGTTGGCTCGCTCAAAGGATGATCTTTGTCATCTGCGTCCGTTACGTCACTTGAAAGGAGGTGGGGGAACACTCCGGCTTCCGGGATAAGGTTTAACACGAGTACGCAATCAGAATGTTATGCCGTTTTCAACAAAAAGGAGGAGTCAGATTGAAAAAATCTTGGATTTCGATGTTGTTTCTGGTCTTTGCTTCGATGGCTTTGTTGTCCGCATGTGGTTCATCCGAGGATGCGGGTACAGGGAGCGACGGTAGCGGGGAGAGCGGTGGCCCGGTAACGATGACCTTCTTTGCCCCACAAGGTAAAGCGTCCATGGAAGAAAATGAGTTCACCAAATTTATCGAAGACAAGTTCGATGTTACCCTGAAATGGGATCTGGCCCCGACGGACGCTCTGCAAGACCGCAGACAGTTGCTGCTGGCGAGTGGGGATTATCCCGAAGTGTTCCTCCATGGCAAGTTCACGACCTCAGACCTTCAAACATACGGAAAACAGGGCGTGTTCCTCCCGCTGCAGGATCTGATCAAGCAGTACGGTCCGAACCTGTCCAAGATGATGGAGGAGAAGCCGTACTTCAAAGAAGCGGTAACTGCGCCGGATGGCAACATCTACGCTCTGCCGATTTTCAATGAATGTTACCACTGTACGTACGCTCAGAAATACTGGATTAACACCGAGTGGCTGGACAATCTGGGTCTCAAAATGCCTACCACGACAGAAGAACTCTACACGGTTCTGAAGGCGTTCAAGGAACAAGACCCGAATGGCAACGGCAAAGCCGATGAGATTCCACTCACGGGTGCACCCAACAAGTACGTGTGGAACGGCAACATCGATGCCTATTTAATGAACAGCTTTATCTATAATGACAACGATAAATATCTGATCGTGAATGATGGCAAGGTTGATTTTGCAGCGAATAAGGAAGAGTGGAAAAAAGGGCTGGAGTACATGCATAAGCTGTATGCAGAAGGCCTGATTGATCCGGCTTCCTTCACACAGAACGATCAGGCAATCGGGCAGTTGGGTAACAAGGAAGGCGATGAAGTGGTCGGCTCCATTACGACAGCGCTGGTCAGCTACCTCGTGAACACATATGACAAAGATATCACCCGCCACCAGCACTGGGACATCGTGCCTCCACTGAAAGGGCCAGATGGTGTGCAGACGACAGGCGCTACGCAAAGCGTAGGTGAGTTTGAGTTCGCCATCACCAATAAAGCGACCGAAGCACAACAGATCGCCGCGATCAAAATTGTAGATTATATGTTCAGTGAAGAAGGCGCTTTATATGCAGAGTACGGGCCGACCGAAGGAAAAGGCTGGAAGAAGGCGGATGCCGATGAGAAAAACATCAATGGTGAGCCTGCCAAATACAGCTACTACAACCTGCCTGAGCGTGACCCAAATGTTGTAGTCAACGAGAGTTGGTCACAGATCGGAGCACATGACTTGTCCAATACGTTCCGGAATCTTTTTGCAGAAGGTCAGAACCCACTGGAAGCGGAGGGTTACGGTACACGTCTAGCGCAAGCAACCAATGTATATGAACCTTATGCGCCAAAAGAAGTCTATCCTGCGAACGTATTTATCCGTCCTGAAGATACAGAAACCGCTGCGCAGCTCACGACAGCCGTCAAGGATTACGTGATGACCAATATGGCTCAATTCATTATCGGCAGCAAGAGCATCGATAAGGAATGGGAAGCGTACGTGAAAGGTTTTGATGGTCTGGGACTCAGCAATTACCTTGAGATTTACCAGCGTGCGATTGAGAAGAATCAATAAAGATTAATGGATTCATGAATGAGGCTGTCCCGATGCCAACACAGGAATCGGGACGGTCTTCTCCTTTTGACTACCCCACTTCATTCGATATAATTTACTGAATATTTATGGAAACTTAGCGACCAGATTGGCGCGGTTGTCATTCTAACTTATGCAAAATGCTCATGCGTATAAACAGTGGTGGGGGGCCTCGGAGATGAACAACAGTTGGTTTAGACGTTTGCTGCTTTCGTATTTGCCTGTTTTTTTTATCGTGACCACAATCCTGTTTATTATCTTCTTTCAGGTATTTAATGAACAGAACCGGAGAGAAGCACTCAAGGCCAATGAATTTCTGGCGTCACAGGTAACGCAATATTTGGACAATTCACTACGCTCCATCGACTTCAAGGTGCTGCGTGATATTTTGACCAATCCCAACCTGAAAAATTATTATTCGGTAACCGGAAGCGAGGATGTGTATGCCGGAATTCAAGCAGTCCAGGTTATTGATGAATTAAAAATAGAGTATCCGCTGATTGATTCCATATATCTGGTGAGATACAACGACGATACGGTATTCAGCAACGGCAAGGCAGTGCCGATTGAGGAATTCCCGGATGCAGCGTTTATTAAAGACAGTCGTGCTGCGGCAACGCAAAAGTGGGTGGGGGCGAGATCCTTTAAGGCATTCCCGACAGAGGAAGGAAAACAGGTCATTACACTCATTCGCGGTGTCGGAAACGGCACGGGTCTTGTGGTTGTTAACGTCGATCTGCCGACCTTGCAGAAATCCATCATGCAGATGTATGACCCTGAATTCACCTTCGTGAATATCTTCAATCGCTCGGGTGGCAATCTGTGGGACGGAGGAATTCAGGATGGAATTACAGCGGTTTCTCCCAAAACAGACTCAGGTGAAGTATTCTCCGAGTTTACATCCAGCTACAGCGGCTGGAAGGTACAGACGGGACTGAATAATGGCAAGATCGTCAAATTTGCCCTGAAATTTTATAATATCTGGTTTGTTTTTGCCGTTGCAGTTGTCCTGATTGGTGTGGTGTGGGTGATCTATGTGACACGGAGAAATTACAAGCCCATCCAGCAGATTGTCACGTTGATTGAGACGGTGGCTTCGCAGAAACAGTCAGGGGCGGGTTATACGAAGGATAACGAGTTCCGTTTTATCCAGACTACGCTGGAGCGAATGATTGATCAAACCAAGCAATATCAGGAGGAGCATGAAGAGAACCTGATTTTGCAGAAGAAATATTTCTTTCAGGAGCTGCTGGAGGGTACGCGGGACTTTACTGGAAATGAACTGACAGCGGAGATGAGCAGGTTCAAGCTCCCGCAGTTAGAGGATCGATGGGCTGTAATGGTGGTGGAGATTGATCAGTATTCACGGTTCATGGAGGAGTACCACAATCAGGATCAATCCCTTCTGAAATTCGTGTTATCCAGCATTCTGCAGGAGAGTGCAAGGCACGAGGGCACCGAAGTGTGGGCAGAGTGGATATCGGATCAGCGTCTGTATGCCATACTCTGGATTCCCGAAATGGAGAAAGGTGAGGAAACCGAGCAGAGACTGCTCTCCGGTTATCTTGACAGGGTTGGGCAGTATTTGAACTTCACCGTAACCATTGGTATTGGAAGAGTGGCAGTGGATGTCCGTGGTCTGAGAGCTTCGCTGAAGGAGGCGGTGCATGCCTTGGAATACAAGGCTGTGCTCGGCATGAATCGGATCATTCCATGCGGGGAGGTACCGAGCTCAACCAATGATGTGTATGAGTTCCTGAAGACGATCTCTTTGCTGGTGCAGGCGATGCGACTCTCGGAAGATGTGTGGGAGAAGCATTTTGATCGCTTGTTCGAACAGATCCATGAATCCGTGCTCTCCCGCCAGGAGATTATGAATACGGTCCAATTGCTGTTCCAGCACTATAACCGGGAGTTCGCAGAACTTCCACGAGAGTATCAGGAGCGATGGGCATCTGTATTTACACCACTTCTTCCTAGGTTGGAAGGTTGGGAGACGTTGGATGATTTACGCGCGCTGTGCTGGGAGGGTTTCCGTGAGCTGGCTGATGAGATGCAGACGCTTCATTGCTCCAGAAAACATCGATCTCATATTCTTGAAATTCGCAAGTATATTGAACAGAACTACAACAACCCCGAGTTGTCGCTGAATTATCTAAGTGATCTATTTGATATCAATCCGAAATATTTAAGCAAGCTGTTTAAGGACGAAATTGGTGAGAAGTTCGTGGATCTTCTGATTAGTCACCGTATTGAGAAGGCGAAGCAGCTCATGCTGGAGACGGATAAGGCCATTCAGGAGATCAGTGAGGAAGTTGGGTATACGAATTACAATTCCTTCAATCGGGCGTTCAAGAATGTGGTGGGTGTAGCGCCTAGCGACTACAGAAAAGCCATGTGAGCCCATGCACCAGACTAAGCCGAACTCATAAGGAGAATGTGCATATGGACTATAAAGATGTTTCGCTTCCCATTCAGGAGCGGACCCAAGATCTGCTCGGACGGATGACCACGGAGGAGAAGATAGGACAGCTGATCCAGCCGATGGGGTGGAAGACTTATGTTAAGGAAGCAGATGGTACGGTTCAGGTTACAGATGAGTTTAAAAAGGACATCGCAGAGGGCGGGATTGGGTCGTTGTATGGAGCACTTCGTGCTGATCCCTGGACGGAAGTGACGCTGGAGACTGGCCTGACCCCTAGGCAAGGAGCTGTTGCCACTAATGAAATTCAGCGGTATGCCATGGAGAACTCCCGGCTGGGAATTCCCATTTTGTTCGGGGAAGAGTGTTCTCACGGGCATATGGCCATTGGGGCAACTGTATTCCCGGTGCCGTTAGCAATAGGAAGTGCTTGGAACACGGAATTGTACCGCAAGATGTGTGAAGCGACTGCTGTGGAGACTCGGAGCCAGGGAGGAGCGGCAACATATTCTCCTGTGCTTGATGTCGTACGGGACCCGAGATGGGGACGGACGGAGGAATGTTTTGCCGAAGATCCATACCTGATCGGTGAACTGGCGGTTGAAGCGATAAAAGGTTTACAGGGTGACCGGCTCGATTCTAATCGGACGATTGTGGCGACACTCAAACATTTTGCAGCCTATGGCAGCTCGGAGGGTGGGCGCAATGCTGCTCCGGTGCATATGGGACTGCGAGAGCTGCACGAGGTGGATCTGCTGCCGTTCAAGAAAGCAGTGGAAGCCGGAGCATGTTCTGTCATGACAGCGTATAACGAGATTGATGGTGTGCCTTGTACGTCGAGTTCGTATCTGCTGAATGATCTCCTGCGCGAGCAATGGGGGTTTGACGGATTTGTCATTACTGACTTTGGTGCAATTCAGATGCTCGTCAATGGACACAACACCGCGAAGAACGGGGAGCAGGCCGTCGCTCAGTCGCTTAAGGCAGGGGTGGATATGGAAATGTCCGGGTACATGTACCGTAAGCATCTCGGGCAGGCCCTGTCGCAAGGATTAATTGAAGAGCAGGATCTGGATACAGCGGTAAGGCGGGTGCTGGAGATGAAGTTCAGACTGGGCTTATTCGAACAACCTTTCGTTGATCCTGACTTTGCAGAGCAGGTGATCGGATGTGAAGAACATATTCAGCTGGCGAGAAAAGTCGCGCAAGAGGGAATCATTTTACTCAAAAATGAAGACAACACCCTTCCGCTCGGTAAAACAGGTACAAAACTGGCGGTCATTGGCCCAAATGCGAACCACGTCTACAACCAGCTTGGCGACTACACCTCGCCGCAGCCGAGAGGACAGATCGTTACGGTGCTGGATGGGATTACGCGCAAGCTTGGTGCTGAAACCGGAAAGGTGCTGTACGCACCAGGCTGCCGGATCAAAGGGGATTCCAGAGAGGGCTTTGCGCAAGCGCTCGCCTGTGCTGAAGAAGCAGACACCATCATTATGGTGATGGGAGGGTCAAGTAGCCGGGATTTTGGCGAAGGGACCATTGATCTGCGGACGGGGGCATCCGTTGTTACGGATGATCCATGGAACGATATGGAGTGCGGCGAGGGGATAGACCGCTCGTCTCTGAACCTGATGGGTGTTCAATTGGAACTGGTGCAGGAAGTACATAAGCTGGGGAAACCGGTTATTGTCGTATATATTAACGGCCGGCCGATTGCTGAATCATGGATTGATGAGCATGCCCATGCCATTGTGGAAGCGTGGTATCCGGGGCAGGAGGGAGGCAACGCTATTGCAGATATTCTGTTCGGTGATGTGAATCCATCTGGTCGTCTTACCGTCTCCATTCCCAAGCATGTAGGTCAGCTTCCGGTCAGCTACAATGCCAAACGCACTCGGGGTAAGCGATATCTGGAGATCGATCTGGTACCACAATATCCGTTCGGCTTTGGGCTGAGTTATACAGAATTTAAGTACGAGAATGTAAGAGTTGTGCCGGAAGTGATCGGACCAGACGATGAAGCAGAGGTGCAGGTAGAGGTCACAAATACGGGAGTGGTTGCGGGAAATGAGGTGGTGCAGCTGTATATTACGGATGTATCGGCTTCGGTCACCCGAGCCGAAATTTCGCTGAAGGGTTTCCGTAAAATTCATCTAGAGCCGGGACAGACCCAGACGGTGACGTTCCCTGTGCAAAAAGAACATCTGGAGCTGATCGACTCCAGTCTTCAGCCTGTTGTGGAGCCTGGTGAATTCAGACTGATGGTTGGCAGCAGCTCCAGAGACTGGACTGCTTGTAGTTTACACATCCAGAAGGTGGGGGTGGAGGTATGATTCGAATTCAGCGATTCATTCAGGATCTGGCTCAGCAGCAATGGAAGGATACCCTTGAGCTTCCAGAGTGGCAGATGCAGAAGACCAAGTATATCCGGCCAGGGGTATATGAGAATGAACAGGAGAATGCGGCTGTTCAAAGCTTGAATCCGCTCCATAGCAACCATGGAACGACTTATTTTCTGAGCAAAACCGTAAAGATTCCGGCTAATTGGGAGGAAGATGTGGTCGGATTGATCTTCGAGGCCGGGGGTGAAGGGCTGCTAAGGGTAAATGGCATGCCTTATCACGGACTGGACCGTAATCATGGGTATGTACCGTTACCGAAGAGCCGTGTGGGAACTACGCCTTTGCTGGAGATTGAGCTATATGATCCCATACCGGAACCACATGACCCCTTGAATCGACAGGCGGTCATCCAGCCGCCAATTCAGGGCATCCGAGCCGCTTTGGTTCGTGTTAATTCGCCTTTACAGAGTCTAATGTATAGCATTACGGTACTTGCAGAATCACTCAGAGCATTGCCGGAGAAAGACTTAAAGCGCACCCGTCTTATCCGGGATATTCATCAGGTGATGGATAAGATGTACAACGAGCCGGAGCGCTGGAGTGAAGCGGCGTGGGTGCAGCATTGGGAAGAATGGCTCGCACAGTCGGTGCAGGAGGAAGACCCGGAAGAGTACCGGGACGGATTCATGCATCTGGTTGGGCAGTCCCATATCGATATTGCCTGGCTGTGGCCTGTGCGTGAGACCGTGCGCAAGTCCAGCCGCACCTTCTCCACGATGTGTACTTTGATGGATGAGTATCCGGAGTTCGTGTATTCGCAGAGTCAACCACAGCTGTATGCATTCGTGAAAGAGCACTATCCAGAGCTGTACGAACGCATCAAAGCCCGAATTGCCGAAGGCCGCTGGGAACTAGTTGGTGGCATGTGGGTAGAGCCTGATCTGAACATTCCGAGTGGCGAATCGCTGGTGCGGCAGATCTTATACGGGCAGAACTTTTATCAGGAGGAGTTCGGCAAGCGTTCAAACATCGAGTGGCTTCCTGACACGTTTGGCTACTGTGCTTCGCTGCCACAACTGCTCAAGCTGGCTGATATTCCTTATTTTATGACCACTAAGCTCAATTGGAATGATACCAACGTTTTCCCGTATGATCTGTTCCACTGGGTGGGCATTGACGGCACCTCGGTGCTTGCGTATCTCAATCATGGAGTGAATGAACATACCCGGCCCAAAGATGTCGATGAGCACTGGCAATCCTACAAGCAGAAGGATGTACACCCCGAGCAAATGCTGCTTTATGGGCATGGCGATGGTGGAGGTGGGGTAACGAACGAAATGGTTGCATTCGCAGAGCGATCCCATTTCATGGTTGGGCAGCCCATTAGCAATTTTAGTACAGCAGGCGCGTTTTTCGAGGAAATTTCGAACAACAATCCTAAGCTGCCCCAATGGCATGGCGACTTATATCTGGAACTGCACCGTGGAACCTATACAACCCATGCGCGCAACAAACGGAGCAATCGCAAAGCGGAGGTGTTGTATCGGGAAGCGGAAATCTGGGGGCAGTTTGCCGGAGTTGAAGCAGCTCAGTCGAAAAGTGATCTGGATGAAGGCTGGAAGCTGATTATGCTGAATCAATTCCATGATATTATCCCGGGCACGTCCATTCCCGAAGTATACGTAACATCTATGGAAGAGTATACGAAAGTATTCGCTCTGGGGACATCGGCTATGGATGGTACTCTTGGCCGTATTGAGGACCGCATTGCGACAGATGGCTTCGACGGTCTGCCCTATGTTGTATTTAATAGTCTGGGCTGGGAGCGGGGAGAAGTCGTTACGATTACAGGCGACGAGAAACTGAGCGGTATAGCAGCGTTTGACCATCAGGGTAATCGTCTGCCGAGTGACCTTGAGGCAAATGGAGACGCACTGACCTTGTCAGTCTATGTCCGATCTATTCCGGCCTTTGGATATACAACGTTATGGCTACGCCATGAACCGGATGCCAATCTTCCTGCATTGAAGCAGGATGAATCCTTTCCTTCTGTCTGGGAAACGGACTTTTACACGCTTGAGTTTAACGATGTAGGAGAGATCACCAGATGGTATGACAAATCCATGCAACGGGAGTGGCTGAAGCCGGGCGATAAAGCGAATGAGTTACAGTTTTTCCATGACAGGCCAACGTATTGGGATGCTTGGGATATTGATCCGCGGTTTGAATCGCAGCGAGCAGGAGTGGCAGAGCTGATCTCCAAAGAAGTAGTACAGCGTGGAGTAACGCAGGATATCCTTCGGTTTCACTGGAAGTTAAACGAATCGGAGATTCACCAGGATATTATCCTGTATCGTCATCAGCGACGTGTTGATTTCAAGACAAAGGTGAACTGGGCGGAGAGCCATAAGCTGCTTAAAGTGGCTTTTCCCGTTGATTTGGTATCAGCGAAAGCTACCTATGAAATCCCGTTTGGTGCGCTGGAGCGCCCTACTCATAACAACACCAGTTGGGAGCAAGCCCAGTTTGAAGTGTGTGGTCACCGCTGGGCGGATATCTCTGAGGGCAACAGTGGTGTAAGCCTGCTGAACGATTGTAAATATGGATATGACATCAAGGATCAGACGATCCGTCTTTCCCTGCTCCGTGCTCCTAAATGGCCGGATGAACATGCTGACCGGGGTGAGCATGAATTCACGTATTCCCTGCTGCCGCATCAGGGAGATTGGCGGGAAGCGGGTGTGGTACGACGTGCGATGGAACTGAACTACCCGGTTCGGGTTGTTGCAAGTGAACGACACTCTGGCACATTGCCAGCAGAGCACAGCTGGGTTCATTTCCATAGTGAACATGTCATTCTGGATACGATTAAGGCTTCCGAAGACGGTACGGGAACGGTACTTCGTTTCTATGAGTCATCTGGTGGAAGAGAAACGGTTGAGATTCAATGGGCTGACGCGCGTATACAGACGTCTGTAGTCAATCTGTTGGAGGATGAAATCATGCCACTAGCTTGTCATGAAGGGAAGTTTGAGCTGACGTTCAAGCCATATGAAATTCAAACCGTGAAGCTGGTCTCAGCAGATTAGTCTCAAGAAACCGGATAAGAAATGATCGGAGAAAAAGGAGTGACCGGGTAGGGGTCGAAAATTGTATAGAGCATTCCGTCCATCATGAAGGCTCACCAGGAATGAAAAATCAAATACCGATTTAACGGGAGGGTATGGCATGAAATTAACAAACAAGATTGGCGTGATCGTGGATAGCTTCGGTGTAGGTGTACGTGAAGGATTAAGCAAAGCGAAGGATGTAGGTGCAGAAGGCGTACAGATCTATGCAGTCCATGGAGAGATGGACCCTGAGAACCTCTCTCCGACAGCTCGCAAGGAGTTAAGAAGTTATATCGATTCTCTTGGTCTTGAAATTTCTGCCCTGGTTGGCGATTTGGGTGGTCACGGGTTTCAGGTCAAGGAAGATAATCCGTGGAAAGTAGAGAAGTCCAAGCGCATCGTGGATCTTGCTTTGGATCTAGGTACAAATATCGTCACAACACATATCGGTATTGTTCCGCACGATCCTTCCTCCGAAGTGTATGCCACACTGCATGCCGCATGTGAGGAACTGGGGCAATACGCCAAAAGCGCAGGAGCCTACTTCGCGATTGAGACGGGACCGGAAACGGCAGCAGACCTGAAAGGATTTCTGGATACCCTGTCGACTAACGGGGTTTCAGTGAATTTTGACCCGGCGAACATGGTGATGGTTACCGGAGATGACCCTGCACGAGGTGTTCATCTGCTCAAGGATTATATTGTGCATACCCATGTGAAAGATGGTGTGCGCCTGAAGGAAGTAGACCCGAGGGACGTATACGGTGCAGTAGGATATGCGCCTATGGATCATGAGAAAATTGCCGAAATGGTCTCTTCCGGAACATTCTTCCGTGAGGTACCGCTGGGCGAGGGCAGTGTGGATTTTGACGCATACTTTGCAGCCCTTCGGGATATTGGCTACAAAGGTTATCTGACGATTGAACGCGAGGTAGGCGACCAGCCGGAACAGGACATTCGCAAAGCGGTTAAATTTATCCAACAATACCGATAGGGAGCTGAGCAGATGAAGGTGGGCCTGAGTACGTATAGCTTGTTGAACGATCTGAATTCAGGTGAAATGACGGTTCTGGATATCATCGACTGGATTGCTGCGAATGGTGGCGAGCATATGGAGATGGTTCCGTATGGCTACACCGTGGAGGACAATCCTGATCTCGCCGACGCCATTCGGGAGCGGGCTGCTTCTGCGGGTATTGAGCTGTCCAACTATTCGATGCCTGCGAATTTCGTACAGGAGACGGAAGAAGCTTTTGAAGAAGAGATAGCTCGGGTCAAAAGACATGTCGATGTTGTACACCGGATGGGTGTAAAGCATATGCGTCATGACGTAACGGCGTTTACTTTGCCTAAGGAGAAAATGACCATTGCCTGGTTTGAGGAAAATTTGCCGCTGATGGTGAAGGGAAGCCAGATCATTGCTGATTATGCTGCACAGTTTGGCATTACAACAACCATTGAGAATCACGGCTTCAGTGTGCAGGCCAGTGATCGTGTGCAGCGTGTGCTTCATGCTGTAGATCGTCCCAACTTCAAAACGACACTCGATATTGGCAACTTCATGTGCGTGGATGAGAATCCGATTATCGGGGTCATGAAAAATCTGCCGTACGCTTCTCTGGTCCACTTCAAGGACTTTTATTTCCGCCCTTATGATGAGCATCCGGGTGAAGGGGAATGGTTCACAACCGCTTACGGCAACTTCCTGCGCGGTGCCATTGTTGGGCAAGGGGATATTCCAATTCGCAAAATTGTGAGGCTGATCAAAGACTCCGGTTATGATGGTAACATTACGATTGAGTTTGAGGGCATGGAGGAATGCAAATCTGCTTCCAAAATCGCCATGAGCAACCTGCGCCGCTTCTGGGAAGAGGCTTAGGGCAATCATTTAGTTTTACATTGTGGGGCCACTTTAAGGAAGTGGCTCTTTTTGCACTTCTTATGTTGGAAAATATACTCGTCTTTGTGTTAAATAAGTCATTATTCAGGGATGCCCAGTCCCGTGATTATGATAAAGTATAATAAAGCGAAGCGCTTTCATATTTTCTAATCAAGATAATTATAAATAATATTAATAGAAATGGAGAATGTAGATGACGAACTTATCGCTCGAAATTCAAAATGCGGACGGTGTGGTGCTCGAAACGCGGACGGACAGTGAACAAGTAAATCTTGTGTACAGACAGGCTTATGGATCAGGGGACAGTATCGTTCTAAGAAGCTCTGATGTAAACGTATATCTGATCATCCAGCTGGAGGATTCCATGAACCCGGCTTTCGTTTATTTTACAGGTGAGGAGTATCGTTATGCCATTCCTTTTGACGAGAAACGAGTGTCCTATTCACCAAAGTCATTTACGGGTGACAAGCATGTTCTACATGCTCGGTTGGCTACACGTGAAGAGATTGAGGCATATAAAAATGTAGCGCTGAATCCTTATGATCAGCATGGAAACGAAAGCTGTTTTCCCCATGCCTCCGCCAACGTGGAAACCCGTGGAGAGTCCGTATTTGCAGCACGTAACGCCATTAATGGCAACAGCGCCAATGATTCACATGGCGAGTGGCCTTACGAATCTTGGGGGATCAACCAGCGGGATGATGCTGCCATTACAGTCAACTTTGGACGTACGGTGTCTATCGACAAAGTAGTCCTGACCTTGCGTGCAGATTTTCCCCACGATAACTTCTGGGAGCGGGTTACTCTTACCTTTTCCGATGGCAGCTCCGAGCAGGCCAGTTTGATCCAAACTCATAAACCACAAACGATCGAAATTCAGTCGAAGGACGTGGAATGGGTAACGTTAAGCGAACTGATTAAGTCGTCAGATCCCTCTCCATTCCCGGCATTAAGTCAGTTCGAGGTGTTTGGTCACGAAGCCTAAATTCATTAACATTAATTGGTTCTCGATAAGGATTAAGTTACGATCATCACAAGTATGGTATAATAGATCTATTCAGCCTGGAAAATGACTGGCTATGGATAGGGGAGATCACTGATCTATGCAGGTATTCGAGGACTGGAACCAGAAAGTGAAAAAAACGTTTAATGCTACGAATCCCGAGGTTGTATTGACGGTATCTGAAGCAGGGAGTTTGCTCGGTCTGACCAAAGATCAGATGAAACTTTATGTAGACAAGAATAAACTAACTAAGGTCCCGATCATGAGAAGTGTTCACCGATACCTCTTGTTGAAAAGTGAAATAGATAGCATCGTAAAAACGCGCTAACCTCATAGGATCGACCGCAGCCATTTTACCGACAGGATTCGGGAGAGTGGTTTTTTTTTGGAGATAGGAGGAACAGACCATGCTGAGCAAACTCTCGAGAGGGCTATACCATTGGGTGAATTGGAAATGGGTGGTGGCTTCAGTTGTTATTTTTGCATGCTTTATTGCATTCATTCTTCCCTGGCAGGCGGCGAAGTCGGAAGAAGTAACAGGAAGTGGAGAATCACCGGATACATCCTTCCTGTATTCGGCAAATGATCTCTACCAGATGGCTGAACAATATGGCGAAGAAGGGCGTAGCGCTTATATCCAGGCACGTTTTACATTTGATCTCGTCTGGCCGATCGTTTATCTGTTCCTGTTGTTGGTTTTGTTGTCTATTCTGTATCGAGTGATTCCGCCAGAGAATCGCTGGCGAAGGCTTAATTTGCTTCCAGTTGGAGGATGGGCCTTAGATATGCTTGAAAATGCAGGTGCCTCCTTGACGATGTATCGTTATCCTGTACATACTCCCGTGGTAGCAGAATTGACTCCGATTTTTACTCTGCTGAAATGGTGTCTCATCTCTGCCAGTTTTGCTGCGCTGGTACCGGGTATTATCCTAACAATCTTTCATTTCGCTCGCACAAACCGGGGATAAAATAAGGAATACAGGACAATCCTACCACTGGATGATTTTTGTGCCCCAGTACTGCTGGAAGTGGAATGATAGTGGTCAGAGCTCCTTTGGAGAGGGGAATTTGTTCTTAGAGGAGCCTGTGGAAATACCTTCTTGTCAATGGACAACCTATTCGTATATACTCTTGTCGCAAGTGGCAGGAATGGTTCAATTACATGATATCAAGGAGATGAAGCACGAATGGCGATTAGCTTGAATGTGTATCTTGTAACGGATGGTAACGGACGTGAAGCAGTAGAATTTTACAAAAAGGCATTTGGAGCGGAAGTGCTGGCTCTCCAGACATTTGGCGATGGTCCTTCCAACCCAGACCACCCCGTACCTCCCGAAGCGAAAGACCGCATCATGCATGCTTCTTTGCAGATTGGCAGTTCTGTACTGATGTTATCCGATACATTCCCTGGCATGCCTTATATTGTGGGTAATCATGTGAATGTTACGGTGAACACGGATACTGCGGATGAAGCCAAAGCAATTTTCAACCAGTTGCAAGACGGTGGTGAAGTGAAAATGCCGATCCAGGAAACATTTTGGAGTCCAGCCTACGGCATGGTTATCGATAAATTTGGCGTTCAGTTCCAGATCAGCTGTACAGCAGCCAACCATCAGTAAAATGTAAGTTAGTGTCTCTGACATAAAAGATAAAACTACAAAACCTCCAGGACATGAGTAACGTGTCTGGAGGTTTTTTTGTGACTTTTATTCTTTCTGAATCTTGGAAGGATTATTGATTTTGTAGGGAACAGGGTTCTTGGTCAGCTTTTTCTTGATAATCTTTGCTTCAAAAGTAAGCACATCGCCAACCTCAAGCTCCTGCTTCTTGATCGTGGCACTGTGGCTGGACCAGGCTTCGCCAACGTCAATAACTTCGGGCTCGGTGATCGTAAGAGCTTCATAGATAATGACTTCATCATCATTGTCGGAGAAATGGTTCGGCACGGTCGTAAATTCCTTCACAACAGCGGACATTTTCACTTTACCCTCCGGCAATTCAATCTTAAGCGATTTAGCTTTACCTGCGGTTTTTGCCTTTGGTTTAGCAGCACTGCTTGTTGCGTTAGCGGGTCCAACATACTCTTCCACCAGACCATCAGGGTCGCCTTTTAGCTCGGAGGAGGTATCATCGTTATCCGTGTCCACATCCAGTTCGGAATCAAAGTCACTCATACCGGATGGAATCTTATCCGAATAGGAAGCAGTAACAGGATCTTGTGCAGCATCAGAGCTAGGGAGCTCTTCTAAGTTGGTTGTAGCGACTGGTTCATTAGATTTGTCCTTTGCCGTACCCGCTCCAACCGGACTTTTTACATTATAGCTGGACGCCTGCATTTCTTTCAGATAAGACGGATGAATGCAGTGTTTCTGGTTATTGTCCAATTGGATGACTGCTGCCATATGATCGACAAAGCCAATGATGGTGCAAGGCATATTCAGCCCATTCCCTTTATAATAGAACGTTTTGACCTTCGTTGCTTTTTCCGAAAGCAAGCCCCATTCCTGGCACTTCTCAATCAACTCGTCCTCGTTCTCCAAAGCGGTATAATACTGCGGTTCGATCATAAAAGCATATGCCATAACGAATTTCCGCCTTTCCAATCATATCTTCATGTTCATCGTTGCCAAATTACACTCAGTGTATCACAAAAGTGGACTCTTCGATGAGGAATATAAAAGCGCCTGCGTAGGCGCCTATGGTATAATTTTGGTAGACAACGGGTGGGCATTACCGTAATGAAGTCATAAACAAAAACCCACCGTTAAACAGGTTGACCGCCTGCGGTGGGATTTGCTCTGCATCTGAACAGACGTGTGCCGTGAGAGGATTTCACCTCTCCATATTGTCTATTCTTATGTTATCATAGCCATTTTATACAGGCAAATGAGTGACTGTTCCTACATTAAAATTAATATTTTTTTATGAATATCTTCAAGGAGGATGATCTCCATGGACAAAAAAGTGAATCCTCAAACTCTTTGGCTTGGGGTGGGTATTGCCATTGGAACGAGTATTGGCGTGGCAACAAACCAGATCGCTCTGGGGGTTGCCTTTGGTGTGGCAATGGGCGTCGTGGTTGGATCTGCCGTTAGCAAACGTGCAGGCTCGGGGCTGGATGATATGCTGAGTGAACATGTCAAGGAATTGTATAAGCAGGAGGAATGGGAAGAGGTACTTGAGCGGTCGCAGGATCATCCGGTGCTGCTTCTGAAACACAGTACGACTTGTCCAGTCAGTGCGAGGGCATACAGGGAGTTTATGGCCTTTGTGGGCTCGAATGCATCAGATCCCGCACAGAAAATGGAGTACCGGATCGTCAAAGTCATCGAAAGCCGCTCGCTTTCCCGCCGCATTGCGGAAGACACCGAGGTTCACCATGAATCGCCTCAAGTCCTGCTGCTAGACGGCGGCCAAGTTATTCAACATACGTCACACGGGAAAATTACCCGGAAGAGACTGCTGCAATGGGCCCAGAATCCGTTTGGATAAAGGGCACCCAACATACATAGACCCGCTTCCTTCAGCTAATCGCTGAGTGGAACGGGTCTTTTTTACGCTTTTTTTACACCCTGGAGGGTATTTCTTTACCCCCTTTTTACAGCGTTTCGTATTACGATTTCATATGTAGAAGGTTGCAAGAACGGTAGAGAGAGGGAGGGGAGCACATGGTGAATGATGCCACGATAATTGGGCTGGTCGTGCTGTTGTTTGTGGTGTTCTGGGGCTTTGTAAAATTTTGTGAGAAGGCATGAATGCATAGGGCATGAAAGGGGAGAAGCCGTATGATCGTCATCGGCATGATTGTGCTCGCACTGGTAGTCTATCTTGGTTACGTGCTAGTGAGGCCGGAGAAGTTCTGATGGTCGCTTGGGGCACGAAACCAGAAGCACTCGGATCGTCGATTTTAGGGAGGAAATGCGGATATGAGTAGCGGTTTATTACAAGTGGCGGTGACGCTGCTGATCATCATACTATTGGTGAAGCCAGTAGGGAGTTATCTGGTGAAGGTGTTTGACGGCAAACGAACAGGACTGGATCGGATATTTGGCGGGCCTGAGCGATTGCTGTATCGATTGATGGGGGTGAAGGAGAACGAGTCGATGGGTTGGAAAAAGTACCTGTCAGCCGTGCTCATCTCAAACTTCGTCATGCTGTTATTAATGTTTCTGGTGCTGCGGCTGCAAAAGTATTTGCCACTCAACCCGGATGGCATCGGTAATATGCCTGCGGCACAGGCCTTTAATACAGCTGCATCGTTCATGACCAACACGAACTGGCAGTCTTACACGGGTGAGAATGCCCTGTCGTATCTGTCGCAGATGCTGGCCGTGACGTTTCCAATGTTCACCTCAGCCGCGACCGGCTTCGCGGTCGCTATTGCCTTCATTCGCGGCCTGGTGGGCCGACGGGATGAACTGGGGAACTTCTACGTCGACGTGGTACGGTCGATTACGAGAATCTTTTTGCCGCTGAGCTTCATTGTGGCGTTGTTCCTCGTATTCCAGGGTGTGCCGCAGACACTGGCGGGAGCGGTGAACGCAACCACACTGGACGGGGCACAGCAGACGATTAGCCGCGGGCTGGTCGCTTCGCTGGAGTCGATCAAACACTTGGGTACCAATGGTGGAGGCTGGTTCGGAACCAACGCAGCGCATCCATTTGAGAACCCAACGGCGTTATCGAATCTGGTGCATATCGTCTGCATGATGCTGCTTCCTACTGCGCTGGTTTACGCCTTCGGCATCATGGTGAACAACCGGAAGCAGGGCTGGACGCTGTTTGCGGCTATGAGTTTACTTTTCCTCGTGATGCTGACCACGGTATTTGTTTCGGAATATCGCGGTGTGCCAGCGCTGGATGCGGTGGGAATCCAAGGTAATATGGAAGGCAAGGAAGTCAGGTTCGGGGTATCCGAATCGGCGCTTTTCACAGCGGTGACTACAGCAGCTACAACCGGGTCGGTGAACAATATGCATGAGTCGCTTACCCCGCTTGGTGGCATGGTTGCACTGGCCGAGATGATGCTTAACAACGTATTCGGCGGTAAAGGAGTAGGTTTGCTCAACGGATTGCTCTATGTGATTCTGGCTGTGTTTATCTGTGGGTTGATGGTTGGGCGGACCCCTGAATTTCTGGGCAAAAAAATTGAGGGTAAGGAAGTGAAGCTCGCGTCTATCGCGCTGCTTGTTCATCCTTTGATTATTCTGGCTCCGACCGCGCTGGCGCTTATGCGCCCTGAATCTGTCGCTTCAATTTCGAATTCAGGCATGCATGGTCTGACCGAAGTGTTATATGCCTTTGCATCCGGAGCTGCCAATAATGGATCGGCGTTTGCCGGACTGAATGCCAATACGGACTTTTACAACATCGCCATTGGTGTGGTAATGCTGCTTGGAAGATACATTTCCATGATCGCGATGCTCGCCATTGCCGGATCACTGGCCACCAAACGGGTTGTTCCCGTAACAACGGGTACATTGCGTACGCACACGCCTCTTTTTGCAGGTATTCTGGTGATGATGATTGTGGTAGTTGGGGCGTTGACGTTCTTCCCATCACTGGCGCTTGGACCGATTGCAGAACATTTGGCGATGATTCGATGATGAACGGCACGGTGATCGGATATGGGAATAGGAGCAAGGACGTAAAGTGCGGAGGTGGATTATCACAATGAATGTAGTAGAACGAAAGAAGGAGCAGACGGTGGAAGGATTAGACAGAGGCACGATCAGAACCCAGGGTAAAGGAACGAGAGGTACGGGCACGGATCCCGGTACGCCCAAAAGAAGCAAAACATTAAGTCGGGATATTCTGCTTCAGGCATCTCTGGATGCCTTCAAGAAGCTGAACCCGGTCGTCATGATCAAAAATCCGGTGATGTTCATCGTCGAAGTCGGCACACTCATCACATTGCTGTTATGTATCAATCCGGATCTATTTGTTGCATCCGAGGCGGGGCGAGGGTACAACATCGCGGTGTTTCTCATCCTGTTGTTCACGTTGCTGTTTGCCAACTTTGCTGAAGCACTGGCAGAGGGACGGGGTAAAGCTCAGGCAGATACGCTACGGAAGACGAAATCGGACACGACTGCAAAGCTGGTACAGAAAGACGGGACCATTAAGCAAGTGTCTTCGACCCAGTTGAAAAAAGGAGATATCGTCCGTGTAGAAGCAGGCGAACTGATTCCCACGGACGGTGAGATTATTGAAGGGCTGGCCTCTATCGACGAGTCCGCCATTACCGGGGAATCGGCTCCCGTAATCAAGGAGGCGGGCGGTGACTTTTCCTCCGTTACAGGAGGCACGCGGGTTACTTCCGACTATATCGTGATGCGTGTGCAGACCGATCCGGGGGAGTCGTTCCTCGACCGAATGATCTCACTCGTTGAAGGCGCACAGCGCCAGAAAACGCCGAATGAAATTGCGCTGACAACACTGCTCGCCGTGTTGACCCTGATATTCCTGATTGTCATCATGACCATGGTGCCAATGGCGAACTATTTGGGCATCCGGCTTGATCTGGCTACCCTTATCGCATTGCTTGTCTGTCTGATTCCGACGACGATCGGCGGGTTGTTATCCGCGATCGGTATTGCCGGGATGGACCGTGTCACGCAGTTCAACGTACTCGCCATGTCGGGTAAAGCGGTGGAAGCGGCAGGGGATATTGATACGCTGATTCTGGATAAAACCGGAACTATTACGTACGGCAACCGCATGGCCTCGGAGTTTATTCCTGTTCAGGGCGTATCTGCACAGGAGATGACTCGGGCTGCGCTGCAAGCTTCCGTAGTCGATGAGACACCGGAGGGGCGCTCGGTTGTTGAATTGGCTGGCAAGCAGGGTGAGAACTGGGCGGAGACAGAATATGCAGATGCAGAACATGTGAACTTCACTGCAGAAACTCGCATGTCGGGTCTGAATCTAAGCGGTGGGAAGCAAATTCGCAAAGGTGCGGTGGATGCGATCAAACGCCATATTTCCTCCCGTGGGGGACGGATACCCGGCGATTTGGACGATATAGCTAACCGAATTGCAAAAGCTGGGGGTACACCGCTTGCTGTTGCGATTGATGACCAAATTTATGGTGTGATCTATCTGAAAGATACAGTGAAACCAGGGCTGAAAGAGAAGTTTGCAGAGATGCGAGCCATGGGCATCAAGACGATCATGTGTACAGGGGATAATCCCCTGACGGCGGCGACCATTGCGCTGGAAGCGGGCGTGGATGATTTTATTGCCGAGGCCAAGCCGGAAGACAAGATTAACGCGATCAAAAAAGAGCAGCAGGAGGGTAAGCTCGTCGCCATGACCGGCGACGGCACCAACGATGCTCCTGCTCTAGCGCAGGCCGATGTCGGCCTCGCGATGAATTCGGGCACCATGGCGGCCAAGGAAGCGGCCAACATGATCGATCTGGATTCCGACCCGACCAAGCTGTTGTCGGTGGTCTCCATTGGCAAGCAGCTGCTCATTACCCGCGGCGCACTGACGACCTTTTCGATATCCAATGATATTGCCAAGTATTTCGCCATCATTCCGGCCATGTTTATTCTAGCCATGCCGCAGCTTCAGGCACTCAATATTATGAATCTCGCTTCACCGCAGTCCGCAATTTTGTCAGCGCTGATCTTCAACGCCATCATTATCCCACTGCTAATCCCAATCGCCATGCGGGGTGTGAAATATCGGGCTATGTCCGCGGAGCGGCTGCTTGGACGGAATGTGTTCATCTATGGTGTGGGCGGTGTAATTGTTCCGTTTATCGGTATTAAGCTGATTGATCTGGTCCTGTCGGGGCTTATTTAACTAAGTATTTAAAAAGAAGCCTTGATTTACACGACAACGAAGAGTGCAGAACCAATCTGAAGAAACGAAGTGTTCGCCTTTATCCCCGGATTTTATCCCTTGGAAAAGGGAATCAAAAAAAATCTGGGGATAACAGCGATCGTAGGATGGTGCTGCAATCGGAGTGAACCAGTGTAACACGTATAGGTTGAGTTTTTACAATAACAAATCAGGATGTGATTCATATGAAACAGGTACTGCCCGCCATTCGGTTGTCTGTCGTACTTATGCTAATTTGCGGTATTATCTACCCGCTTGTTACAACCGGAGTGGCGCAGCTGCTCTTCTCAAATCAGGCGAACGGCAGTCTGATCACACAAGGCGGGAAAACCATCGGTTCGTCTCTGCTGGCGCAGGAAGTAAAATCGCCGGGGCTGTTCCAGCCCCGGGCATCGAACGCTAATTATGATGGAACCGCTTCGGCAGGTTCCAATCGCGCTGTGGCATCGGAGGCGTATATAGTTGAAATGAAGGAAAAGGTGGCTCAGCTCAAGCAAGAGAATCCGGGCTTGCAGCAAATTCCTGCAGATCTCGTGACAGGTTCCGGTTCCGGTCTTGACCCCGATCTGTCACCGGAAGCGGCAAAAGCACAGATTCCCCGGATTAGCCAGGCAACGGGCCTTGGTGAGCAAGAGCTTGCCAAGATCGTCGAGGAACATACACAAGGGCGACAGCTAGGCATTTTCGGTGAGCCTCGTGTGAATGTGACCGCTCTGAATCAAGCGTTGACGGCTGAGCTAAAATAACAGGCATCGTGTTGGGTAGATCCACGGGGAATACAACTTCCCTCGGTTGTTCGTATCAGGCCTTCTTCCGAGCTTCGGAAGGGGCTTTCTCCATTTTAAGTAAAGGTTATGTTGGGGGAGTGAACAGGATGGAAGACAGCTTCAAGCGGAAGTCCCCGGAAGACATCTTGAAGATGATCACGAAGCTGCAGCAGGGCACCTTGAAGATATATATCGGTCCGGTCAGCGGTTCGGGCAAAACGTATCATATGCTTAGGGAAGGAAACACATTACGCCATCAGGGGATCGATGTGGTTATCTGCGCTGTGTCTACCATGCAAAGACCGGAGACCGTGGAGCAGCTCGGCGAGTTGGAGCGGATTCCAAGCATTCACTGGTCTCGCTGGAAGGATGGCATGGAGATGAAGGACCTGAATCTGGATGCTCTGCTGGCACGTAATCCGGAGGTTGTGCTCGTTGATGGGCTTGCTCATAGAAACCGAAAAGGGGCGCGTCATGCAACCCGACTGGAAGACATTCAGTATTTGCTGCGACACAACATCAGTGTCATTACAACGGTGAATGTATATGAACTGGAGGGATATACGGAGCTTGCACGCCAGCTAACGGGAATTGCAGCAGAGCATACTGTACCTGCCGATACCCTTGAACTGGCCGATGAAGTGAAATTGATCGATGTAACCCCGGAAACCGTATTAAGCCGTCTTGCGGAGGGACACCTTCGGGGACATGAAGGTGAAGCGGTGTTTCGGCATGGCAATTTGGGCATTTTGCGTGAACTGGCTCTTCGACTTGTTGCGGAAGGGGTCAACGAATCACTGCGTGAGCACCGGGAAGAGATGGGAATTACGGTTACGACAGGCATCATGGAACGCATTTTGGTATCCACCCAATATCACTGGAACGGGTCCATCTATATTCGGCGCGGACAGCAGATTGCGAAGAGATTAAACGGGGATCTGCATGCCGTGACCTTTCGCAATATGAAGCAGCCGCTAACCAAGGAAGCTACTGTTTTTCGTCGCAACATGATCAAACTGGTGGAGAAGTTTGGAGGGCAGTTTGAGGAATTGCCTGTATTACACCGCCGTAACATTCCATCTACACTTGCACGCTACGCAGTCCAGCATCAGATTACCCGTATTGTTATGGGACACTCACGGCACAGTCGCTGGCAGGAGCTGTGGCGGGGATCATTTGTTAATTCCTTGCTGCGCAGAGTGCGGGGTGTCGATCTGTTTCTACTCGCCGATCGGGCACAGCATGAGGGCGAGCGGGTACTTCCGACCCGATTGCCGGATACAGAGACTCCAACATATCGCAGGTTAAGTGAGCAGGAGATGAAGGCACAGATTGGTCAGATTCGGCGTGGTAAGTTCAAGGTATACATCGGTGCTGCGCCAGGTGTGGGAAAAACCTATATGATGCTCCGGGAAGGCAATGATCTGCTCCGCAAAGGCATCGATGTACAGATTGGTCTGCTGGAGACACATAATCGGGCGGAGACGTTGGAACAGATCGGCCAGTTATCCATCATTCCACGAGAGCAGCGGGTGTACCAAGGGGTGAAGCTCGAGGAAATGGACACTGATGCCATTCTTCGTCTATGTCCTGAAGTGGTATTGGTGGATGAGCTCGCGCATACGAATGTCCCGGGAAGCTTGCGGCAAAAGCGTTACGAAGATGTGCAGATCCTGTTGGATGCAGGCATCTCTGTCATCACTACCGTGAATGTGCAGCATCTGGAAAGTCTGAACGATGCGGTGGAACATATTACGGGAATTCGAGTCCGAGAGACCGTGCCGGATCAGATTTTGCAAATGGCAGATGAGGTCCAACTTATCGATGTTGCCCCCCAAGCCTTGCGGCAACGCATGCGGGAGGGTAAAATCTATGCAGCAGCCAAGGTGGAACAAGCGCTTGGTCATTTTTTTCGCATTGGTAATCTGATTGCCTTACGGGAACTTGCCCTGCGGGAATTGGCCGATGATGTGGATGAACGCCTTGAATCACAGGAGCGCAAAAGTGCACTTCGCGGTCCCTGGCGCAGACAGGAGGCGGTCTTTGTCTGCGTAAGCAGTGATGAGCATGCGGAGCGGCTGATTCGCCGCGGATTTCGTACAGCCTACCGGTTAAAGGCGGTCTGGCATGTGCACCATGTTCATGTAGGTGAAGTCATGAGTGATGAAGTGAAATGCCAGTTGGAGGAGCTGGAACAGCTGACCGTTCGACTGGGCGGCAAATTTCATATTCATCATAGCCAGAGGCTGAGAGATGTGCCTGGTATTTTGGCGGGTAAAGCTTCTGAAGAAAAAGCAACGCAGTTGGTGGTTGGTCAAGCGAGACGAGTCTGGTGGCTGAACGGCTATCGTGGAAAGGGAACGGTGGTCAGCAGGCTGGTGCGGTTATCCAGACATATGGACGTATTGATCGTTGCGGACTACGATTATGATCTGAGCGGGATGTGAGATGTGCTGTGTCTGAACGAAATAAAGGGGAAGACTTCCGGCTGAAGCTGAACCGTGTTCCTAAATATATATGGGTAACCCTTGGAATCACATTGCTAACCATTCTGCTTCATGCGATAGGGATTAGTGATGACCTGGTTAACGTGGGGTTAATTTATCTTTTTCCGGTATTGGTCAGCGCTGTGTACTGGGGAATGGGTCCGGCCATATATGCAGCAAGTCTTAGCGTTGTTGCCTTTGACTTCTTTTTTGTTCCCCCGTTTCTCAGTTTTACGGTTGAAGATTTGCGATATATGTTTTCTTTTATAGTGTATTTGGCAGTGGCGGTATTAACGGCGAGTCTGGCGGGGCGCCTGCGGCAGCAGCTGGAGGTGGTAAAACAACGCGAGATTACGACGAATTCGCTATATGCTTTAAGCCGTCAGATGACGGCTGTTACAGATTTGCATACTCTACTCGGCAACATTGTGAGACAAGTGTCACTGACACTTGGGGCTCCGGCGGCAATATATCTCCCGAATGCTCAAGGCGAACTTCAGGTTACCTCCTCTTCGGAGGATTCGGATTCAATAGCCTGGGGTGAAGGGGAAGCTGAAGTCGCTATTGCCAAATGGGTGTATAAACATGGCGAAATTGCCGGACGCGGCTCCTCCAGCCTGCGGGAATCGTCTGGTCTGTATGTGCCGCTGCGTACAGAAGACCAGACACATGGGGTGCTTGCTGTAAATCTGGAATCCAGCGATCTTCAGGAGCAGCGGGAAGAGCTGCGTTTGCTGGAAGCGTGTGGCGGGCTGGCAGCAAGTGCCATTGCCCGTGTCAAGCTGGCTGAGGAAGCGAGACTCGCGCAAGTGACGGCTGAATCGGAACGAATTCGCACCGCTTTGCTGGACTCGGTGTCCCATGAGCTACGGACACCCCTTACGGCCATCATTGGTTCAGCGACAGGTTTGCTGGAGAATGATTCTCTTTTTACCCCGGAGGATCGAAAAGAACTGACAGGCAATATTCGGGATGGAGCGCTTCGCATGAACAGGCTGGTAACCAATTTGCTGGGCATGGTGAAGCTGGAGAGTGGCATGTTGCAGCTGCGCAGAAAATGGTGCGACGTGGGCGACATGATCGGCATTGTGCTAACCCAGGTTCAACAATTCATCCAGCACCGTCGCATTCGGGTTGAATTGCCCGATCAGCCGCCGTTTGTATCCGGGGATGAGGTTTTGCTGGAGCAGGTTCTGGTCAACGTCATCAGCAATGCCATCAAATATTCACCAGAGGACAGTGAAATCGTCATTACGGTGAAGGTGGATGAGCGGCATGGACGAATGACTATTGTGGTGGCTGATTCGGGTGTTGGGATTCCGGAAGCAGAGCGCGAGCGGGTGTTTGAGAAGTTTTATCGATCCGAATCGTCACGGCATGTGACAGGTACGGGACTCGGGCTTGCCATCTGTAGAGGAATCGTCGAAGTTCACGGAGGTACGATTACCGCAGAACCGAATCCGGGAGGCGGGACGCGGGTATGCATCTGTTTGCCCACAGAGGAACCCGAAGCATCATTCCCGTATATGGGACAAGGAGAGGAAGAATGACATGACGGCACCGCAAGGCGCGCGTATATTAATTGTGGATGATGAACCACAAATCCGTAAACTGCTGAAGGTTACGCTTCAGGCGCATCAATTTGAGATTCACGAATGCGCCAACGGCGAAGAAGCGGTCCTTCAGGCGAGCATTGTACATCCTGATCTGATCGTGCTTGATCTGGGCTTGCCTGGTATGTCCGGAATGGATGTACTTCAGCGGATTCGGGAATGGTCGCAGGTACCAGTCATTGTACTGACTGCAAAGGATCGCGAAGAGGATAAAATTGCTGCACTTGATGGCGGGGCGGATGATTATGTCACCAAACCGTTTGGCATGGGGGAGCTCGTTGCCCGTATTCGGGTTGCCCTTCGCCATGTGGCTAAAACTACGGATGAGCCGGTATTGCGTTTTGGTCCGCTCACCATTGATTTGGCCCAGAGACAGGTCGATTTGGACGGGTCACCCGTAAAATTAACACCAACTGAGTATGAAATGCTGAAAGTGCTCGCAACCCATGCAGGCAAAATTATTACCCAACGCCAGCTGCTGCAACAGGTGTGGGGAGGGCATCATCATGAGTCGGACAGCCATTACTTGCGGGTATATGTCGGACATCTGCGCAAAAAATTGCAGGAAGATCCCACGCGTCCACGTTTTATTCAGACCGAGCCGGGAATCGGCTATCGTTTTCTGCTTCAGGATTAGGCTAGGAAACAAGATGAAAGCTCAAAAAAGCACCAGCCCCTCCCTGCTGAGAGGAGACTAGTGCTTCTGAATTGCAAACAATGAACTTCTTATGACGTGTACTTCGGCAACCAGTCGCCATGAGCTTCGATCAGTTCATCACACATGGAGACGATATCATCGATGGACAGCTCGGCAGCTGTATGCGGGTCAAGCATTGCGGCATGATAGATGTGCTCTCTTTTGCCCGTAATCGCCGCTTCAATGGTCAACAGCTGGGTGTTAATATTCGTACGGTTCAATGCCGCAAGCTGCGGAGGCAGGTCCCCGATATACGTCGGGCTGATACCTGATCCATCAACAAGACAAGGCACCTCAACACAGGCTTCACGAGGCAGGTTGGTGATCAGTCCGTTATTCATGACATTACCGCCGATTTTGTAAGGGCGATCCGTCTCCATAGCTTCCATAATATGCGAAGCGTATTCGCGGCTGCGCGTATGTTCAATATTTTCGCTGGATAACAGCTTCTCACGCATTTCTTTCCAGCCTTCAATCTGGTTCACGCAGCGGCGCGGATACTCATCCAGCGGAATGTTGAAGCGTTCGATCAGCTCCGGGTAGTTTCGTTTGATAAAATAAGGATGGTACTCGGCATTATGCTCGGAGGACTCGGTTACATAGTATCCAAAACGCTGCATCAGCTCATAACGCACCATGTCATCATGCTGCTCTTTCTGCTTTTCCTTCGCCAGACGTTTAATCTCTGGATACAAATCTTCACCATCCCGTGTCACTTCCAGCAGCCAGGCCATATGGTTGATACCCGCAACTTTCGCGACCACACCCGTCTGATCAATCCCCAGTGCATCAAACAGATGCGGTACACACACCTGTACACTGTGACACAGACCTACGGTTTTGATTCCGCCATGCACGTTCATGACATTCGTTAGTACCGCCATCGGGTTGGTGTAGTTCAGGAACCACGCATCCGGGCACACTTCCTGCATATCCCGTGCAAAATCGAGCATCACCGGAATCGTCCGCAAATTACGGAAGATCCCGCCAATCCCGAGCGTATCGGCAATCGTCTGACGCAATCCATATTTCTTCGGAATCTCAAAATCCGTAATGGTACATGGATCATAACCGCCCACCTGAATGGCGTTAATCACATATTTGGCTCCGCGCAGTGCTTCCTTGCGGTCGGTATAAGCTTTGATGGCACATTGGCTTCCGAGCGAACGGGCCATACTGGTAAGCAAACGCTCTGAGTCGCTTAGGCGTTCAGCATCAATATCGAACAACGCCAGCTCAAAATCCTGAAGTGCTTCGGTCATCATAACGTCACCCAATACATTTTTGACAAAAACGGTGCTTCCCGCACCGAGGAACGTAATTTTGTTCATCTCAAGTTCAGCCTCCCTGAATAAATGGTGTACCTCCAATATAGGCGGATTGGGCTTATATAACTATGGCTCAACCTCTCTGAAACATGGCATAATCCCATTTTTGGATTCGCTTACAGCTAATAATTCATCTATTTACCTGTTATAATTTTAGTGAAGAGATTGCCTGTTGTGGTGAACGGAGGGAGTGTGGAATGTTGAAATTAATCGAAACGAACGTGGTTCCTATGGATTTGACGCAGATGGAATTGGTACTGTTATTTTTCGGTTGGCAGGCATGTGATCCGTCGCATTATTGGGGGCCGGGTGTTCGGGATGCCTACATTGTTCATTACATTCATGAAGGACAGGGCACTGTGTTTATGGCGGATCAACAATACGAGCTTACACAGGGTCAAGGCTTTGTCATTCTTCCGGATACACTTATTCATTATGAAGCAGATGCGAAGCAGCCATGGACTTATTCATGGTTCGGGTTCAAAGGTGTTCATGCCAAGGCATTCATGCAGCGGGCGCACATCAGTCCGGAACATCCTGTATTTGAGGCTAGAGATGGAGACACATTTGCTCGTCTTTATACGGAGATGGTTCAAGCATCAACACGTACCGGGGGAGATGTGTTCAACCAGAGCCTGCTGTACCGGCTGATCGCCGAATTGATTGCATCTTCTCCTGCAGAAGAGCAGCTGCAACGGCCACTGTCCACTAAAGAGGAATACATCAGGCAGGCCGTTCAATTTATGGAGAACAGGTATAGTCAGAGAACTTCAATTCTAGATATTGCCCGAGCCGTAGGTTTGGATCGCACATATCTGTCAGGGCTTTTTAAGGAGAGGTACGGCAAGTCATTACAGGCTTTCTTTCTCGAATACCGGATGAATCGTGCAGCTGAACTGCTGCAGCATTCAGCCCTGTCGGTTAGTGAAGTGGCCCACTCTGTGGGGTATACAGATCCATTACTTTTTTCCAAGATGTTTAAGCGAGTGACGGGTGTGTCTCCAAAAGGGTCGAGAAGCATGGAACAGGGGGAATAGTCTTCATTATGTTGTGAACGTTTGTTTGGGATAGAAAGAATACAGCGTGGTAGAGGATTTATTTGTAAATAAACATTATGATCTCATCAGGCTCTCCTTCAACTTTATCGGAAGGTGGTTTTGATACGATATTTTTTATAAAATCACTGAATCACGAGATAGATGTCTTGATGAAGTTCGAAAGTTTAAATTCAAAAGGGTTGCTGCAAAGTCATGTTCATGACTTATGAAGCAACCCTTATTTTGATGATTAATGCGGTACTTGGGATTGGAAATCGTTCCGGCTGGACTGATCTGCGTGGTAAAAGACCACATCGCCATCCTTTACAGGCCATATTTTGCCTTGGCTGTCTACAGGAATGCTACTGAAGCCCTCCATTTGCCACTGATTCATTAATGGTGCATGAATGTATTGTAAATGCGGCGCATCCGTATTGCCATTCCTTACTGTCTCCAGATTGAAGTTAACCACGATATAACCGTTCTTTAGAAATACAGCGGACTTTTCATCCAGTTGATTTTGTCTGGCAAGCGGTTCAAGATTGGTTCCCTTCGGCACGGCGTAGACATCTGCCGGAAGACTATATTCCCCATACCAACGCTGGATGGCGGCATTGGCTCGGTCCGCATTCACCCCAGTAGGGATGTTTGTCTTTGGTCCAATTAATGTGCGGATTGGAGCCGACAGGATCATCCAGTCATAGCGTCCAACCCAGGTTTTCTGGTGAGAAGTCTGATCCACCAGTTGGACCATAAAATCAGCCAGTGTAGTTTGACTCTGTTCCTCGGCTGTCAGCTCATAGGTATACTGGTAACGCGCAGTATCGCCAAGCTCCTTGCCGGGTACATTCCGTAGACGCGAATTAAGAACGACAAACCGCTTCTCCAAATCCTCCGCAGATCCGATACGGATCAGCTGTTCCTGACCCCGATGGTAGTACAGATCCACTTCCTGTCGCGAGGAGCCATCTTTACTCACGAAATAGAAGGTCGGTGTGATCCGAACACCATCCTGTTTACCAAACATGTTGCCTTTGGTTTTCAGGTCAAACTTGATGTGGTATCCGGTTTTCACAGCCGCATTGCGGAACCCTTGAACCGGATGGCTGCCTGGACGTATAGGCAATACGAACGGTGCCAGAGTTCCTCGTGGATCCCCATCAATACGATTTAATCCTGTCCAATAGCTAACCCCCGTAGGTTCCGAGCTGCCAAGCTGCTTGCGAAATACATTTTCCCAGTTATAGTCCGATATATCGGTGACGTGAAAATCATACAAGCGTCCGATGACTTCCACAGGGATCGTATCTGAGGAGACATGGTGCGCCAGATTGGTGTTGGCATCCGGTTGCTCAGTGAATGTCGCTGGTGCATTCTCCGCAATATTGCGGAATTCAACTTGGTAGTTTCCCTCATCCACCCACACCGGTAGATAAAAGGTGGTATCCAACTGATTCACCGGAATATCCACCCAAGTATTGGTGGGGATAAACTGGCTCCGGTCTGCGTTATAGACATCAAACGAGAAGCGAACCTGCTTGATGCGATAATATTTGGCATAGTCGCGCTTGCCATAGCCCGGGTAACTTGCTACGTCCAAATGCTGTCCTGATGTGGGAATACGCACGATAAATGGTCGTTCCAGAATCAGTGCTGAACGAGTGGTATCTGGAATCGTCTTCTGATTGTGTGGTTGATCATCCGAGACTAAGGCATAGTTGACGACAGGGGTATGAACCGTAACGGTGTTGATGCTATTAATCGGTAACACTTTGTTTGAACCACCGTTTACGTTACCCGGTATTAAATCGTAATGGATCTCACCAGAACTGGTCGTATTTTCTTTATTCAGGAGTGTATTGCTGATCATGTTATTGGACTTATACAGAACATCCTGTCCGATGGTCGTTGGATTAGGAATATTCGTTGGGATTGGGCCATCTTTGGTTGTTTCTGCATCATCCATAATCTTGGTGTTATTGAATTTAACTAAGTCATTATTCACTTTACTCTGAGGTGTGTTTGACTCGGCCATTCCTTTTAATCGAGAAGTATCATCAGGCACATCCGGGGGTGAATTCAAACCACCTGTTAATTTGGGTGGCGTATATGAGATTGCACTCGTTTGGCCCGGCTTTACATGTCTTTCTACAGCTTCATCATTTTTGGACTCTAAAGTTGGTGGTATGTATCCTGAAGGCGTCATCGTGACCGTTTCACCAGGTAAAGCGTAATTTTTCATCGTTGCTTTAGCAATCTTGTACACTTCAAGGTTGTTAATTTTCCAGTAAGAGTAGTCCCTTGTGATCTGGAAGTTGTAAGGCTGAGTTACGCTATCCCCTGTTTTAATTGGTGGGCCAGGGGAACAAGCTCCTTTAGGTGGACAAACCTCTGGACCGGGTATAGTCCATTCTCTGACATAGGTTATCGTAACGTTACAATTATACGTTGTTTTCCCCGTCATTTTGGCCCATGCTTGTTTGAACAGGTAGTTGTCTGCAAATGCATTGGTGTACAAAGCTTCAGATGTAGGGATACCTTTTAACACATCGAATTTTTCAGCGCCTCTATTATCTGCTTTAATTACTCCATTCGCATTCGGATCCAAATCACTCATGTTCATCGTGGTTCCTTGAGAAGGTGGTCCGATATTTGGTGTACAGGATCCGCCACCCCCGTTGTTACCACCATCATCGCCTGGATCTTCCTCTACACCCACAACTGTAGTCGTAGTTAACTCGAAATCATCCTTCTCCCACAATACTGTTATAGTTGTTGTCCCTTTAGCGTCAGCTGAAACGAGGCCAGATGAACTTACTGTAGCCACTGAAGGGTTGGAAGAGGTCCATGTTGTTTTACCATTGCCACTATTCACATTGGTTTCAGCACCAAAGCTTCCATCACCTGTTTTGGTTTTAACTGTTGCATTTAATTGTTTTTTTTCTTTAAGTTGAAGTTGTCCACCGTTTGTCAGATTGATTTCTTTGGTGATCTCGGCTAATGCTTTCCAATATAAATCTGTGTTAAATTGATAGTCAGCATTCCATTTGGGTGGATTATATTCCTCAGTTTTGATAGGTGCAATTGCGCCACCAATTTGCGTGGTGAATTTTGTGTTACGACCAGTAAACGATTCAACAGAAACCAGAATGGGTTCTCCTGGAAAATAATAGGCTGTATTATCCATGTAGTGAGGCTCATTAGACTTATCAGTTATTTCTGCAGTAGAACGCTTTTCACCTGCTTTATCAAAGTACTCAGTCGGAATATAAACATCTTTGTTCAAATTAAGGTCGACACAGATTGTTGAAGATACCGGAAGGTTTTTAGTGCGATCGTTTTCTAGTTCGATGTTGTTGCATTGACCATCAACTTTCCATTTTAGGTTATCAATCTGGTAAATATATACACCAATGTTGGTTTTCTTTGTTCCTTCAACAGGGATTACCTTTTTTTGTGACTTCGCAGGTGTAGAAGGCTCCATATGAAATGTTTTCAGTTCAGGTTTAGTTCCTGGCCCTCCACCTGCATGGACTTGAGTTACTGATGATACAAATACTACAAGTGACAGCACGAACAACATCACTTTTTTAACAGATGTTTTTTGTCCCAAACCTTATCCCCTCTAATCTGTGGCTATTACGCTGTAGGTAGGACCTTCTTTGGTCACAAGGCTGACATCCGAAATTATCTCTTTATCGAAATGCAAAAGTCCTACACTCCAGTAAACTGGATTATTAACAGCGAATATACCTCTATTTTTTGTGACATCATTAATACTAGGCCCAGCATATGCAGCAAATGCATCTGTTTTTGGAGAGTTCATAGGATTAATTGTTGCTGAATTAAGTAAACTTCCAGCTTGAAGTGTATTCATAGTAGAACTTTTTACGTTTAATTCAACTTCTGCAAAAGAAAAGTATGCTCCCCGTAAGAGAGTGAATCCTTCATCCACAAAAACAGGATAATAAATACTTCTTTCAGAACCCTTCGCAAAGGTATTAATAATAATCCAATTCTTTATCTTGAGATCGGCATATTTAGTATCTGTAATAATATTTTTATTGCGAACTTTCGAGAAGTCGTCTGTAACCTCGCTGTAATCAACGTTTGGTGAGACCTTTTTCTCTGGTGTCTTCTTATATTTAGGCGCAATAATGTTTATGTTTGTTCCAGTCAAACCAACTTGGCGAAGTTCATTCAAATCCTTGTAGTCCGAAGGTTTAGTTTTAGCAACGGATGCATAACGAGCAATGAGAACAGCAACCTCAGCCCGTGTTGTCGTACGATCCGTACCGAAGGTTTTATCGTTTGCGACGCTCATCAATCCCGTACCCAGGGCAACCGCAACCGCATTTTTTTGCGAGCTTGCCAGCTTACCTGTAAAGTACTCTTTCACAGGCACAACCGTGTTGGTTACATCAGATAGTGCTTGTTTGTACTCAGGATCAACCGCAGTCAGTCCTTGCGTTAACCATGAGGCCATTTCTCCACGTTGGAGTGCCGCTTGCGCATCCAGTTTCCCATTGTATTTGGAAGGGCTTATGAATCCTTTTTGGATCGCGATGGAAACGCCGTTTTTTGCCCAGTCCGGTACGTCTGTGAAGTTGTTTTGTTCTTGAATGGTGGCATCAGGCTGCTCTGCAAGGCGCCCCAGAATACTTGCCATTTCTGCCTTGGTGACAGGCGAGCTTGGTTTGAATGTTCCATCTGCATATCCTTTAAAATATCCTTGCTCCACTGCCGAATTGATCGCCGCAGCGGCCCAGTGTGTAGATGGGACATCTTTGAATTTTAGTGTGGCCTGAGCGGCTTCTACCGAACTTCCGATTCCTCCCATACCTACAATCCCCCCTGTCAACAATGCCAATGCGGTTACCCCGGAAATCATCATCTTTTTCATGAATACTGCTCCTCTCGATTCTCGTTTGCCTGTTTTGTGTATGTACGCCACTGCTTCACACTGCTAGATACTAAATTTGTCATAATCATCAATATTCTACCATGTAAAAATAGGCTTTTGGCATTATTTTTCAATAAATTCCATCCACTCCAGGTGTGCAGATATCCTCCTCAGGACCCATTTAACCTCGAAAAATGCAAAAAAAGGCCACGAATCCGAAGATTCATAGCCTTATACTTTAAGGTGTCAGTCCTATTTAGTTCAATATTGTACTTCAAGAATAACCGATTTCCAAACATTTGAAAAGACAGGAATAGCGATATGATAAAAAATCAGGCAATCGGTGTTCCGTTCGGTAAGGTCTGGTCCGGCGTTAACAATACAACGTCACCTTCGCCAGGCACGCCGCCAAGCACCAGTACTTCGGATACAAAACCTGCAATTCGGCGCGGCGGGAAATTGATTACAGCAATAACCTGCTTGCCTACCATCATGTCGGGGGTATAACGTTTCGTAATTTGGGCGCTCGAACGTTTAAGGCCAAGTGGGCCGAAATCGATGGTCATTTTAATGGCAGGCATGCGTGCCTTTGGAAAAGGTTCGGCTTCTACCACTGTACCAACGCGGATATCATGCTGTATAAACTCTTCAAAAGTAGCCATGTTGTGATGTCTCCTTTCAGCTATGGAGTCCATTATAAAATAGAAATAACCAAAAAATCCAGATTGCGCTAATCGCAACCTGGATTTTAGTGGTGATATTGTATGAGCGATGCCCGTTTTTGTCCCACTGGGAAGTGAGCGGGGCAGAGCGCTTAATGCAGCAACATCATATTAAATTATGCGCCATTCCACTTTTCACCAGTCAGATATTTCTCAGTCAGGATGGATAACATCTGAATGCCGACTTCATTATGTCCACCTTCGGGAATGATGATGTCTGCATACTTTTTGGAAGGCTCGATAAAAGCATCATGCATCGGTTTGACGGTTTCGAGATATTGTTTGTACACGGATTGAATCGTACGGCCGCGTTCTTCCATATCCCGCAGTACTCTGCGCAGAATACGTACGTCGGAATCCGTATCAACAAATACCTTGATATCCAGAAGGGCACGCAGATGTTCATCGATCAGGACATGCAGTCCTTCCACAATAACGATATGGTTCGGTGCCAGTTCAACCGTTTCATCAGCGGCACGGTTATCTATGGTGAAGTCATATACGGGAGCATATGCCGTTTGTCCTTGTTTTAACAGGGTAAGATGCTCAATTAACAGATCATTATCGAATGCAAACGGATGATCGTAATTGGTGAGTCGACGTTGCTCAGGGGTGAGCTGCGACTGGTCTTTGTAATAGTTGTCTTGGGATATGAAAGTCACTTTTCCTGATCCAAGACGGTCTATGACGGAGCGAGCTACCGTCGTTTTACCGGAGCCGGTTCCTCCGGCGATACCAATAATGAGCATGATTGTTCCATAAACCTCCCTAGAATGGCAGCATGGTCATGGATAAATATGAATGAATCGGGATAGATTCAAGTCCTTACCCACATGTCTGTCTGTGAATGCACAATTCCTCTATTGTAGCACAGCAACTCACTTTTTTCATCTTAGGGAATTACCACATTTTTCTGTAGAACTACCCATCAATCTGTATCAATTTAGTCTCAACTTCGCAATTATAGGTTGTAGGATCTAGGACCTTCGATATATGATGTCGAAAGATGCCAGTTAATGGGGGGTATCTACAAATATAAAAGGAGGTGTACGTTATGAAAAAATCAAGCAAAGTCATTTCTTCCACAGTTATTGCTGCCATCGCAGCTGTATCCGTTGTAACTTCTGCTTCTGCTGCAAGTGTATCTACGGTACCTTCTGTCTCAAGCATTCATTTGAGTAGCATGGACATCGAAACAGCTTTGATGATGGTTCAGCAAGAACGCACGAAATTGCTGGATATCCAATTACAGGCACAAATTCAAGAAGTTCAAAATCGCAATCAAGCGATTGCAGAGCTGAACGCACAATTGCAGGCAGCTATTCAGAACGGGGATACTGCC
Source organism: Paenibacillus sp. OK060 (assembly GCF_900101205.1). Taxonomy (NCBI): domain Bacteria; kingdom Bacillati; phylum Bacillota; class Bacilli; order Caryophanales; family Paenibacillaceae; genus Paenibacillus; species Paenibacillus sp. OK060. The sequence continues at coordinate 18,773 of NZ_FNFR01000012.1, read as the reverse complement.
CAAGTTCAAAAGCTGAAAAACCAAATTGATGCGATGGGCAATTCACTACAGATGGATATGCTGCGTGTGCAGTCTTTGTCCAACAAACGCAATGAAGCCTTTGATGTGATGACTAACTTCATCAAGAAAATGCAGGATTCAAGATCGTCTATCATCGGAAACATGCGCTAGGAATGTAAAAAAAAGAGCGAAGACGGAATGCATTTCCGACACTTCGCTCTTTTTGTATTCTACTATTTACAAGGTTGCGTATGTTGCATCAACCCAGTCTGGAGTTAACCCGACCAGTCGCGGCGCCGGGTGAACAGATCCTTCAGCTCATCCGTCGACAGCTCGGTAATCCAGTTTTCAGAGCTGGTGATAATATTGTCGCTGAGCTGCTGTTTACTCTCCAGCATCTCGTCAATGCGTTCTTCAAGTGTGCCCAGCGAGATGAACTTGTGTACCTGAACATCCTTCGTCTGTCCCATCCGATAGGCGCGGTCTGTAGCCTGATTTTCCACGGCAGGGTTCCACCAGCGGTCAAAGTGGAATACATGATTCGCTGCGGTCAGGTTCAAGCCCACGCCGCCTGCTTTGATGGATAGAATAAAGACCGACGGCTGCTCTGCCGGAGGCAACGTCCGGGACTGGAACTCATCAATCATGCGATCCCTTCCAGTCTTGGACGTACCCCCATGCAGATATAGCACAGGTTCCTGCAACTCCTGTCTCAATACTTGTTGCAGCATCTGTCCCATGCCGATGTATTGTGTGAAAATCAGGCACCGTTCGCCCTCATCCCGTAGTTCGCGGACCAGTTCCATCAGTCGTTCCAGCTTCGCGGAGCGACTGATCAGCATGGCCATATCCTGTGGACTGTACAGGTCATACTCTGTTACAGAGCCTTCCGAGGAGATCGTTTCCGGCAAGGCTTCTTTGGTCAGCAGCAGGGGATGATCACACAACTGCTTGAGCTGGGTTAAGGCAGACAGAATCGCACCTTTGCGCTTGATGCCTTCCAGCTCTTTCATTTTGTCCATCAGTTCCTGAACGGACTGGTCATACAGTGCACTTTGCTCACCCGTAAGGTGAATGTAGGTTTTCATCTCATTTTTGTCCGGCAGATCGAGTTGAATATTCGGATCTTTCTTCTTGCGGCGCAGCATGAATGGCTTCACGAGCTGCTGCAAATCTTGCATGCGTTGCTCGTCCTTATCCTTCTCGATCGCACTGATAAAGCGAGTCTGAAATGCCCGCGCGCTGCCCAAATAGCCTGGATTAATAAAATCATAGATGGACCACAGCTCGGACAGCCGATTTTCAATCGGCGTACCAGTCAGTGCAATACGGTGTTTTGCCGGGAAGCTGCGTACTGCCATGGACTGCTTCGTTTGGGCATTTTTAATATTTTGCGCCTCATCCAGACAGATGGATGCCCACGTATATGACTGCAACATCTCTTGATCCAGAGTAGCTGTTGCATAGGAGGTAATGATGATATCTACCTGTTCAGTCTGTTCCCGGAACTCTTCTCCGCTCAGTCTTCGTGCCCCGTAATGCAAACTGACGTTAATTGAAGGCGCGAAGCGGCTGATTTCTTTTTGCCAGTTTCCCAATACGGAAGTGGGGCAGACGAGAAGGGCCGGGGCCTGCCCAGGCAAGCGCTGCTCATGCTCTTTGAGATGAAGTAAATACGTAATGAACTGTATCGTTTTTCCCAGTCCCATGTCATCCGCAAGACAAGCCCCGAGACCGAATCTACGCAGGAATCCAAGCCATGCGAAACCTTCTTTTTGATAAGAACGCAGCTCAGCATGCAATCCTTCCGGAATAGGCAGGGAAGGAGCGCCGCCTTGCCCGCCGCCAAGCTGTGCAATTACCCGGTTCAGGTGTTCGTTCAGTTCCACCTCAAGTCGAATGTTCTCGTTGGATTGTGGCTGTTCTTCTTCCTCTTCTTGTCCTTCCTTGCGTTTCTGGTTGCGATATTCTCGCTGCTCATTATGCAGCAGATGCAGGTGCAGAATATCCTGAAACGATAGCCCCTGTTCCTGATCCACACCGCCCATGGCCCGGCGAATCTGCTCAAGCAAGGCCGGATCAAGGGGAACCCATTCTCCACGGAAGCGGACCAGCCGTTCATTACGGGCTACGAGATCAGCGAATTCTTCCTCGCTGAGATCCGTATCCCCAATCGCAATACGCCAGTCAAAATGAATGATCGAGTCCAGTCCAAAGAACGACTGTCCCCGTTCACTGCCTTCATCCGGTTTCACCTTGGCACGCAGCTTGGGTTTCTTCTTGCGTGCAGCTTCCCACCAACCCGGAAGCAGCACTTGCCAGCCAGCTTCGAGTAGTCGTCCGCTGTCTTGCGTCAGGAACAGCCAAGCATCCTGATCTTCCAATGGATCACTGAGCACATCCCGACTGCCACTGATAGCGCGGCGAATTCGGGGCAGATGTGCACGCAGCTGCTCCAGCCATCCTCCCGAACGATCAAGGATGAACGGCGTCCACACGTCAGGCCATTCACCTTCCAACCGGCCACGTGAATCTAGCCTCACGGGAACGAGTACGGCTGCATCCAGTTTGTTCTGCAATACCAGCCGTAGCCGCCAAGCCGGTTCATCATCTTCCGGCTCCAGCAATTGCAGGAGTGGACGGAATGGGGCTGCGTCTGCTTTCCAGCCGATGGACACCAGCCAGGATTGGGCATCCATGCCGGCTGTTTGCGGAGCTGTTCCGCTTTGTGGAAACAACTGCGGGAATTCTCGCCGCAGATCGGTGGCCGCTTCCTCCGTACTGTACCATCGCTGGAACACGGAAGCGGAAAAGGCAGCACTCAGCCCTTCGGCGTAGCTCTCATCCGTTTGTTCCAGAGCTTTGCCAAGAGTGGTGCGATCCTGCTTTTTCAAGCTGTCCGGGTCCCAGGTCCATTGCAGTTGTCCGGTACGAAATGCGGTGAAGCTAGGGATGTATTTACGATTCTCAATCGATGCTGCGAGTACCGGGGCCAGCCGGATCAAATGCTCTGCCTGCTCGTCCCATTTCCATTCTATGTGTAGAAGGGTGTTCATTTCGCTGAAGAAAGGAATCACTTCTTCCGCAGGCAGTACGACCAGTTCAATTTCTTCGATCTGTCTTGTTTCAAGTTCTGTACCGTAGAAAGAAGGGGCATGCCAAGCAAATAATCGCTGCTTGAGCGATTGTCCCGATACAAAGTGATGGGTGTTCAGCGCTCCATAGAACAAGGCGTCCCCGTATCCTGTCAATGCAACATGGACCTCAATTGTTTCGGTGTAAGGGTGCATTAGGCTCATGAGATCAACTTACCTTTCCGAAGCTCTTCCTGCAGGGCGCGCAGTCGGCTGTTGCGAACAGCCAATGTGGTGATAAACTGCTCCCAATGTTCTTCCTGCTTCAATTTTTTATAAATTTTGGACAGACGCTTCAACAGTTTCACTGCTGCTTTGTATCCGTCCCTGTTTTTGTGTCCGATATAACGATCCACTGCTTGATGGTAGAAAGGCAAAAGCAGTTCGGGTGCATCCTTTTCAATCGGCTGTAGCACCGCTACCCGGAATTCTAGCGGCTCTGTCTCCGTGCTCAGTTGAAAATCAATCCACCGCCGCCACTGTCCCCGGGAATGCATTGCTTCTTCATAAGCTGGCCGGGAATGAGGCAGCATGCTGACCAATGTGTCCCACATGCGGTGCTCTACATCAGGCAGATGATGAATGGCTGTGTCCCACAACTGCATGTAATCATTCAGAGGGGAGTTCCGTCGGTTCGCGAGCAGAGGTCCAAGCTGTACTAACCACTCGCCTAGCCGTTTCCAGTCTGAAGAATCTGCAAGCACATGAAGAAAATGCAGCAGATGCTCCGGCGGGATGCCATATGCCGAGCCTCCGCTAATCAACCGCTGCCAAGCCTGTTCATCTTGTCCCAAATGGAAATGCATCCAGCTCTGCGCCAATACCAGCGGCAAGGGCAGCGTGACAGATTTAATCGGCGCATTGCGCCCGTTTTCCGTCAGATTCGCTACGCTCAGCACGCTCTCACCAGGCTTGGCGGGTTTAGAAGCAGCAGTCAGGCCGTCCTCCATTTCCTGTAGAAATGCCAGCTCTGACTCCAGCGTTTTCCGGTTTTGCTGAAGATGAGGCACAATCCAGCTTAACCAAAGCTGTCGATAAATCGGAGTAAAGAACAGCATGCTGGATGTCTCGGAGATCATCTGCGTACGCAGGTAAGCCGAGGTTTCCTCAAGCCTGTTCCAAAGTTGTTCAAGCTTCGTGCCCTTCAGACCGGAGAGATCCAACGGACGGCTAAAGATCTGTTCCAACCCTTTCTGGAGCGCATCCACGGCAAGTTGAGCAGGATAGCTCAGATACACCGGTGTATGTGTGATTGAATTGCGGCCAGGCACACAGAAGCGAATCAGGTATAACTGAACATGCAGTTCAAATAACTGGTCCATGCCAGCGGACAGCTTAGGTTTGATGGAATAGAGCTCGTCCGCTGCGGCCTGTACGTATGATTTACTTGGCGTGCCTATCCCGAGTCGTTTCAGGCATGCTCGAAACAGCTCATGCCACTCCGTGATTTCAAGTTCTGCAAGTTCCGTTGCACGATCCTTGATCTGGCTATACTGGTTAACAGGGATAGTGAGATCCTCTTCGTGCGCTGCGTAATCCGAACGTCCGGAAGCCGCTATAACAGCAGGTTTTGGAGCTTGTTTCAGTGCTGTACTGGAGTGGGCGTTCACAATGCCGTGTACAGGTCGCCCCAGTTGCTCCGCATAACTCATTAGAACGGCTATCATATGTTTGCAATGAGAACGAACCGGACAGGTACAGTGACTGGTGTTCAACGATTGCAAACTCAGCGTTACCTCATAATCATCGGAGCCTTGTACTTTAGCCAAAATTCCATTTTGTTCGGTGTAGGTTAATGGGCCGACACGTTTCTGTTTATAATATTGGAATCCGCGCATAATCGTCAGGTTGTTAAAATGTTCAGCGACCTGCCTGATCAACTGTTGCCACTGCGCATCATCCATGTTCATGTCAATAGGTATGTTCATCATTCCATCTCCTGGGGAAATCATAGGTTCAGTAATCACCACGTCTTGACGTAATGGTGTTCATTTTATGTATCCATCATATCAGTTATCGTGTGCTCCGTGCATCGGTTCTGAGAACTTGGACCATGCATAATAGGCTCGTCTTGTGTATGCTTAGCGTATGTATTCCTTTCAGGAACGATACAGGCCGGGATTCGGCTTAATTTCAAACAACAGGAGAGTGCATAATGAAAATACTTACGTTAAATACACACGCTTGGGCAGAAGAAGACCAACTGAACAAGATCAGTCAGCTGGCTGATTTTATCAATACACATCAATTTGATGTCATCTCCATGCAGGAGGTCAACCAATCCATGCATGAAGCAGCGCTATCCGCGGAGGAACTGAAACATTACTTTTCCACGGAATCGGATGCTGTGATCAAAAAAGACAACTACGCCTACGTTCTGCTTACGCAACTGACCGAAACCTATTACTGGACATGGATTCCGGCCCACGTCGGTTTCCAAAAATACGATGAAGGGCTGGCCATCCTGAGCCGGACGCCAATTACACAGGCTTTTGGTGAATATGTATCCCATATGCGCGATTACGACAACTACCGCACACGCAAAATTGTAGGTGTTCAGACTGAAGTACAAGGTGAAGCAATCTGGTTTGTGAATGGACACTATAACTGGTGGGATGATGAACAAGAGCCTTTCAAGGGGCAGTGGGAACTGACTGAGAGCAAGCTCGCTCCATATATGGACCAGCCGCTGTATATTATGGGTGATTTCAATAATGTCGCGGAAGTACGTGAGGAAGGCTACGATTATATGATGAGCAAGGGCTGGAATGACCTGTACACGACAGCTGTGCAAAAGGATGACGGTGCAACCGTGGTCAAAGCCATTGCCGGATGGGCGGATAACAAACGAGATCTGCGTATTGATTATATTTTCTCGAATCGTCCGGTACAGGCGAAGTCTTCGACGGTAGTTCTCAACGGAAAGAACGGCCCTGTGGTCTCTGACCATTATGGCGTAGCTGTGGAAATTTAACAGTAGGTCAGCCTTGTACACAATTTTTTATCAAAATAAAACGAAAGCCTCCGCTCACTTCCTTATAAGGAAAGTGCAGTCGGAGGTTTTTTAATTTTAAAGCCAATACCCGAAATAAGGCGATTTGTTCAGAATCGGTTCAGAGCCTCTCTATATAATGTGCATTATCGTACATGTCCATATTATTTAAGGAAGATCCTCGATTGGATTTTGCGTTGGAATGACACGAACTTACTTCATACTGGAGGAGCATTCTTTTGAAAAAAATCATTTCATCAGCTCGATTCTCGCGGCGTCCTTGTTGACAACACCTTTGTGGACGACACAGGCTAACGCCGCAGTATCATTTACCGATATCGATAAATCCTACGCCAAGGATGCCATTGTAGAGTTGCAAAATGAAGGAATTATCGCCGGATTCAGTGATGGTCGATTTAATCCGTCCGGTATGATTACCAGACAGGATTTTGCCATCCTAGTTGCCAAAACGTTAAAACTGGATGTAACCAATAACGTCCCATCCAATCCGACATTTACAGATATTCCTGTGACCAGCTATGCCTATGCTTCTGTTGAAGCGGTACATCAAGCAGGTATATTTAAAGGCATGGGAAGCGGGAAATTCGGGAGCGGTCAGACATTATCCAGACAGGATATGGTCGTAACCCTGATGAGAGCGAAGGGAACAGACGTAACGGGCAAAGCTGCTTCGTTAACGTTTAAGGACAGCACAAGCATCTCGGAATATGCAAAAGATGCGGTTGGAGCGGCACTAGAAGCCGGATACATTATCGGAGATCAAAACAACATGTTCAAACCGGCTTTGCAAGCGGATCGTCAAGCTGCAGCATTGACGGCTTCCCGATTGCTGCAAACGATAAAAGAAACTACAGGTCCGCAACCTGAACCAGTGCCTACGCCAACACCAACACCAGAGGTAACACCAACGCCCGTGCCTACTCCGGCTCCATCTACCAGTTCGAATAATAGCGGGTCCTCATCAGGTGGAAGTAGCGACAGCGGGAACATGAATCCATCTGTACCTGCGGATACAACAGCACCAACGGTGGATGTAAGCAAATTTAGCATTATCGATAATTACAGCGGAACCTGGGATCAAGTTCAGGGGGATTCTGGAGCAGTAAGTGAAGAAGGAGCCGTTGTAACTTTCTATAGTTGGACTGATGCGAATACGAATGAAGTCGTGGATGAAGGAGAGTTGGAAGAAGGAATTCCCCTTGCCAAAAGCAAATCGGATGGTTCACTTGCGCTTACCAAATTGAAAAATTTGACTCCAGGAGACTACACATTTGTGGTTACTGCCAAGGATTCAGCAGGTAATGAGTCTCCTAAAGATGCGGCGCATGTATTTACTTTTACGCTTGTAAACGGAGAAATGCCAGTAGACGTGCCGACTATAGGTTCCAGTAAGTTTGGCTTCGACTCAAGCAACTCTAAAACAAAGTATCTTCAAGTTCAATATGGAAATAATCCATTTTCTCTAAACTACGATGTAGGGGAAGAATTTATGGATGGCACCATCGAGTATTGGACCGATGCGTTCCAGTTTAGCATAGATGATTCATACCAAATTGATGGTGAGAATTATACAATAGATAGCAGTCAGATCAGTAATGATGGTCATACGCTTAAGCTTAAAGTAAATGTAGAACCCGGCACACCTATTATTTTGCAATTGGGAAATAAGATGAATGAGACAAGAGGTCAATATGATTTAATCATTCGTGTAGATGCTGACGGCGAAGGATTAACCAAATCTGTATATGAAGAAACAGAGAAGCTATTCGTTAAATTTGACATCTTCGGATAATTTTAATTTACATGAGACGGACTACAACGATGTAGTCCGTTGTTTTGTCTTATCGTCAGACTGACAATACAATTATTTATTTGTAAGCGTAATCAAAAATCTGTAGCCACCGGGAAGCAGGTCAGTTATACTTGGTTTATTATTTGGCTATTCCAAAGATAAACGAGGATCATCAACGTTCACCAAAAAGGGATTTTCTCACAAAGGTTAAGCGCTATACCTATGTATTCCATCGGGAGAGGAATGTGGGCATTCAATGACAACGTATTTCAGTGAACCGCAGAGTATGTACTATCGATTCGGAGAAGATCAGGATCAGGTGCTGAAGGTGCTGGCAGAGAGGTATATAGGTGCCAACGCGCAGGCTGATTTTGTATATCGCGTATTTCAGAAGTCTGGTATTTTGCAAAATGAGAAGGGTCTGTATGATCTGAATTTGAGTAAACGTTTCCCTGATGCACAGAAAGGTCAGATTTCTTATGCCGCAGCGCTGGTATGGGGGGATGAAGATCGAAATCTGGATGTGCTGATCCGCTGTTATGGACCGGTTCGCTTCTATTTTAACGAGCAATTGGTATATCGCTCCACGGTCATGGATGAGATCAACCTGGACGCGACTGTGAAACTGGGAATCGACATTAAACCGGGATGGAATATGTTGTTGCTGGAGATGAAGTATACACCTGCGGGCTTTGGATGCCAGTTTGGCTCGGACGAGGGGAAAGTGCGTATTCTGAATGTGCTTGCTCCTTTCCAGGAGAGACAGGGACAGGCCGGATGGGTGTATTCCAAACCGATAAGTTCGGAGGAGAATCATCCGGAATGGAATCTGCTCGGGTCAGAAGAGGATCACAGACTAGATTGGCTGCCTGACGCGCAATGGTCAGAGGAGAAACAGACGCAACCATCCCTGGAGAGAATATACGGACATCTTCAAGGTCAGCAAGTCTATGCGTGGACACGGTTAATCAACAGGGATTCAAGTGATTGCCCGATCCGTTTGTCTGGTCAATCTTCCGGACCACTGAATATATGGCTGAACGGTGTATCGGCAGTGCAATTGAAGGAAGCGGGTCCATTCGAGTCGAACATAACCGGATCTTTTGGACGGAACGACCTGTTGGTTTGCAGTGAATGTAGCGATACGGCCGAGCCATGGAATTTTGTAATAAATGCAACGGTGAATGGAGAGCAATTGGAACTGGAGCTTCCCCAGCGTGTGCACGGAGCTTCTGGAGAGCCGTGGCTATATCTAGGACCTTTTGAATCGGAGGACGTAGAACCTGATTTGCAGGATCTAATGCGTACTGATCGGGTGTTTAAAGGAAGTGTATTGAACGATAACCCAGAAGAAATGGGAAGCCAACATACACGGAAGGAACGCATATATTGGCGATTGGACAGACCGGATGCGTGGATACGCCCCTATTATGAAAATGCAATGCTCAGTAACAAATGGACCGTAGGCAGTGTAACCAACTATGGTCGCTGGGACTATCCTTTAGGTGTCACCGTATATGGTCTGTTGCAAACTGGACGTTATTTGCAGCGGCCCGACATTACGCGTTATGCGTCAGAACATGTGCAGGCGTGTACCCGTATGGATGAGTACTCATTATGGGATCGGGAGCAGTATGGTTTCCCAGCGGTTAACCAGCAGCTGGTTATGATGAAAATGCTGGATAACTGTGGCTCCTTTGGCTCAGCCATGCTGGAAGCCTATTCCGAATGTCAGGAGCCGACGTTTTTGCCGATTGCCGATCGAATTGCAGATTTTATGTTGACCCGGTTGGAGCGACAGGAGGACGGTGCATTTTACCGTGAGTGTATCGGTGAATTTGCCGAGAATACGATGTGGGCAGATGACCTTTATATGAGCACTCCGTTTCTTGTGCGGTATGCCCGACTGACGGGAAATAATTCAGCACTGGATGAAGCTGCTAGACAATTTTTATTGTATCGGAAATATCTGTTCATGCCTGAATTCAAGATCATGTCCCACGTATACGATTTTAAATATGGACAGGCGACACAAATTCCGTGGGGACGGGGAAATGGTTGGACGCTTTTTTCGCTGTCTGAGGTATTGGAAGCTTTGCCGACAGAGCACCCGGAGCGCCCGACTTTAATTGCCTTCTTTAATGAATTATGTGAAGGATATGCAGCTCTGCAAGGAGAGGGTGGATTGTGGCATCAGGTATTGAATGATTCGGAAACATACCAGGAAGCCTCCTGTACAGCGATGTTTGCTTATGGTTTTGCACGGGGAGTACGTTTTGGTTGGTTATATCAACCTGAACGTTACATTGAAGCGGCTGAGCGGGCCTGGAACGGATTAACCCGTAAAGCGATTGATCGTCAGGGTAATGTACATGGTGTATGCAGTGGTTCGAGATATGCCTTTACTGCAGAATATTACAATAAGGACCTGCTCACGGTAACGAATGACAATCACGGTATTGGCATTATGATGCTGGCAGGAACCGAAGTGGCGAAGATGAAGAAACATCTGGCCCAGCCTAAGGTGTCATCAACTGCTGTGACGCAATCCTGAAAGTGTCAGTAAAACTACAGGATACCTTGATCGAAATCTCACATGATAGCTACTCTAACGTTTCATTGCAGACGGCTGGATGACCACTGGTGAGATGGAGCGAAGTAGAGTACGCGGCACGAGGAATGCAGTATATATGAATAACCACTGGGAGCGTCATTCCTGGTGGTTATTTAATCACTAAGAATATTGAAGACAATTGAATGGACATTTGTCCCAACCCCTTACTTTTTTGACAGGAAAGCTTACTTTTGTTTATGTCATGAGCAGCCATAGGCCGTTACAATAGTTTTTGTAAGCGATTCCATAAAAGCTAAAGGGGAGGAAATTCATTCATGTTGAATACCAAAAAGTGGGTAACCTTGTTCTGCCTATCCCTGTTAATGTTCGCTACAGCCTGTTCCGGAGGGTCATCAGGACCATCTGCTTCATCCAATGAAGGAGAAGAAGGGGGAACTTCCGGCAATATTGAACTTCGTATGACTTGGTGGGGATCACAGACTCGACACGATCTTACGACCAAAGTGATTAAGCTGTTTGAAGAAAAACACTCTGGCATTACTATCAAGCCGGAATATTCCGGTTGGGACGGATACTTTGACAAGCTGACCACACAGGTAGCCGGTTCAAATGCACCGGATATCATTCAGATGGATTACGCTTTTCTAACCGATTTTGCCCGGCGTGGTGCATTGCTTGACCTGACCCCATACGCAGAGAGCAAGGAGCTGCGCACCGAGGATCATGATAAGAGCATGCTCAAAGCCGGATCGATTGACGATAAATTATACGCCATTACATTGGGTGTAAATGCGCCAGGTGTCATCTATGATGCCACCGTATTCCAGGAGCTCGGAATCGAGGAGCCGCAGGAAAGCTGGACGTGGAAAGATTTTAGTGACGTAGCTGCCAAGATTGCAGCAGAGAAGGGTGACGGTTTCTACGGTTCGGCCGATGTATCCGGAACTACTAACATGTTTGAGGTATTTATCCGGCAAACAGGCAAGGGACTATTTGATGGCGGGACGTTGACAGCGACCAGCGAGGAGCTTCAGCAATGGTTTGACATGTGGGGGGCGCTTCGTGAGAACGGGGGTGCTACCTCCGCAGAAGTGACGGCGTCCACTACGAATGCACTGGAGACACGCCCGATCTCACTTGGTACAGCTGCCATGGACTTTGCCTGGTCTAACCAATTGCTGACGTTCCAGCAGGTTAACAAAAACCAGGATCATAAGCTTGGGATACAAGTGCTTCCGCACGGTGTGGGTGAAAAGCAAATCGGTGAATACCTGAAAGCAGGTCAGTTCCTGTCCGGTTATGCCAAAACGAAACATCCGAAGGAAGTGGCAATGTTTATCGACTTCATGGTAAATGATCCCGAAGCTACCGCCATTCTAGGCTCGGAACGCGGAGTACCCGTCAATGCCAGCATCCGTGAGAAGATGCAGCCTACACTGCCAGAAGCGGAGCAAGCTATCTTCCAATTTATCGATGTGGTATCGAAAAACTCCAGTGAAATTGATCCGCCATACCCGCAAGGATTTTCCGAAGTGGATACCAGCTTCAAGAGTGCAAGCGAGCAGATTGCCTTTGGTCAAGACAACACACCGGATGTGATTGCCCAGTTCATTGAAGGGGCCAAGGCGACACTTGCATCAAGTCAATAACACTTGAACGGTTCCAGACTTCATATTCCGCGGGGAGGTTGCGAAGATGAGTACAACACAGGTCAGTCAAGCACGAACCGAGCGTGTGACAGCCCGGCGGGTGAAACGGAAATATGCCCATAATGGAGCAGCGCTTCTTTTCCTGGCCCCATGGCTGGTTGGTTTATTATTTCTGACACTTGGGCCGATGCTCGTTTCCTTATACATTTCGTTCACAGACTACAGTATCCTGGCCGCCCCTTCCTGGGTCGGTCTGGATAACTACTTCACGATGTTTACATCGGATAAACTGTTTATCCAATCGCTCAAAGTCACATTTACGTATGTCGCCGTATCCGTACCGATCAAGCTGATCTTTGCCCTGCTGGTGGCGATGCTGTTGAACAAGGGCATTCGTGGGCTTGGCATTTACCGTACGGTGTATTACATTCCAACCCTGCTTGGGGGCAGTGTCGCGATTGCGATGCTGTGGCGCAAAATGCTGGGCGGTGACGGTCTGCTTAATGGGGTGCTTGCCATGGTCGGCATTAAGGCACCCGATTGGGTCGCCAACCCGAATTATGCCCTGTATTCGATCGTACTGCTGTCCGTATGGCAGTTCGGATCGTCGATGATTATTTTCCTGGCAGGATTGAAGCAGATTCCACCTGAGTATGACGAAGCTTCCGCCGTTGATGGAGCAGGCCCACTCCGGAGATTCTTTTATATCACACTGCCGATTCTGTCGCCGGTTATCTTTTTCAATCTCGTGATGCAGCTGATTACCTCCTTCCAATCATTTACTCAGGCTTTTGTCATCAGTAACGGCAGCGGGGGGCCAGTCAATTCAACATTAATGTACTCTCTATACCTGTACAAAAAAGGGTTCTCGTTCTTCCAGATGGGTTATGCATCCGCCATGGCCTGGGTGCTGGTGATCCTGATCGGTGTCTTTACATTGCTGGTATTCCGCAGCAGCAAGCTGTGGGTGCACTATGAGGATGGTGGAAAATCATGATTGGACAACGAAACTCTGCTGCGTGGGTAGTCGCCAAACATATACTTATCTCGGTCATTGCCTTTGTCATGCTGTACCCGGTGCTCTGGATGCTGGGCAGTTCATTCAAACCGGGACATATGATTTTCACCGAAACTTGGTTTTGGCCGCAAGAATGGAACTGGCAAAACTACATCAATGGCTGGACAGGAATTCAGGGCAATCCCTTCTCTCGTTTTCTGACCAACTCGGTCGTCCTGTCGCTGGGCGCTGTGCTTGGCAATGTCATCTCTTGCTCGATGGCGGCGTATGCCTTTGCCAGATTGAATTTTCGGTTCAAAGCGATTTGCTTTGGCATAATGCTGATGACGATCATGCTGCCACACCATGTGACGCTGATCCCTCAATATATTCTGTTTAACCATTTGGAATGGGTGAATACGTATCTGCCGCTGGTAGTGCCAAAATGGCTGGCGACCGATGCCTTCTTTATTTTCCTGATGGTCCAGTTCTTCCGGGGATTGCCCAAAGAGTTGGATGAAGCGGCGACGATTGATGGATGTGGTCCTGTACGAATTTATACCAAAATTATCATCCCGCTGGCCTTTCCGGCGCTGGTGACGACGATGATCTTTACCTTTTTGTGGACATGGGATGACTTCTTCAGCCAGTTGATTTATCTGAGTGATGTCAGCAAATATACGGTGCCGCTGGGCTTACGTCTATTCCTCGATTCCAGTTCCCAATCCGATTGGGGCCCGATGTTTGCGATGTCAGTGCTGTCACTGGTGCCTTGTTTTATCGTCTTTATCGTGTGTCAAAAGTATTTCGTGGAAGGAATCGCTACCTCTGGGCTTAAAGGGTAATTCCAAGACGAAACGAGTTGATTCCATGCGGAAACGAAGATTATCTGTATTCCTAAATCATAAGCTGCAACAAAGCAAGCTCTCCACGTTGATGGTGACTTGCTTTATTGCGTTTAACCTGCTGCTCGTCTCGGTTATTGTTTGGCTGGCATACCAGTCGTTCTCTGCCGTCACGTTTACCGAGATCAGCAAAGCACGACTTGCTCTTCTGAACGAGAGTACACGCCGCGGGTTTGATTTTATTACTGGTGTGACAGGCACGGCTTATTCTTTAGCGAGCAACCGTGAGCTGTCGAATCTGCTGGAAACGAAGGGAACGGGAAGGCTGACACAGATCCACCAACGGCGTGAGGTATCCAAAATACTGGATCATACGGTGGTAGTCAGTGAAGGTATTACCTCAGTGGAGCTGTATACGGATGCCTTCAACGGTGTCACTGTCACGATGGCCGACCGCATCTATTCAGTGGATACGATTGCCGGTGATTCATGGTTTGCTGCACTGGAGCATGCGGATGCGGCTTGGGTACCTCTGCGGGAAAACGAATCAGGCCAATCGCTAATCGGATACGCCCAGCGAATCTTTGACAGCCGGGGTGGTACGGTAGCCTACGTGCTCATTCGCCTGAGTCGCGCCGATATTGTACGCAGATTTGCGGATATGCCGATGGTGCTGGATGGACAGGTGCTGTTGGTGGATACCGCAGGCAACGTCGTCATGCAGATGGGCGATGACAATTTAGGGGTGAATTCTGCTGAGGATTCAAGCTTAATTCATGGAGCCTCAAAAATTTTTCCTTCTATTAATGTAGCTGCTAATGTAGCTGCTGCTGGGGAAAGCGAACCAGTCGTCGATCGTGCATGGATTCAGGAGCATGTTGAACATGGGCAGGACGGATTTGAAGTGGTTTCCGGCAAGCCTGGTGGAGCTCAGCTGGTTCTGTATTCAAGACCTGCCATGCTTCAGTGGCGACTGGTACAGACCATCCCTGTTCACACCCTGTTATCTCCTGTGAGGCAGGCCGGATGGCAGGTCCTTGGAATAGCTGTGCTGGGATTACTATTTTCAGCGGTACTTGCTTATCTGTTCGTTTGGCGGATTGTTCGTCCTTTACGTCAGTTGATCAAGCGGATGAGGCAACTGGAGAAGGGGGATTTCAATACCCGGGTTCAGCTTTCGTTTACTGAGGAATATGCCCATTTGGCGTATGGATTCAACCATATGGCTTCACAGTTGACGGAGTTGATGGAGCAGGTCAAGGAAGAGAGCCGGGCGAAGCGTGAAGCACAGACCGGTTTACTGGAGGCGCAAATCAAACCGCATTTTTTGTACAACACACTTGACATGATCCACTGGCGTGCTCTCGATTATGAGGCCAAGGACATCAGCCGCATGATTGTTCAACTCAGCAAACTGCTGCGTATTGGATTGAGCGGTGGCAGATTATTCATCCGAGTACGGGATGAGTTGGAGCATGCTCGTTGTTACGTTAGCATTCAGTCGGAGCGGCTGCCGTTCTCTATTGATTATCAGGAACAGATTGATCCGAGAGTGCGAGGTTGTTACATTCCCAAAATCATTTTGCAGCCCTTTATTGAAAATGCGGTCATGCATGGGCAGCCGAAGGAAGGACAACTTCGTATACAGGTGGATATGCGGGAATCGGAGAGCAACGATCCACCACCCAAAGTCATCATTTGCATAAAGGATAACGGTCAGGGCTTGCCTGAGGGCTGGAAGCTGGAGGAGACGACTGGTATTGGTATACGAAATGTACATCAACGCATTCAATTGTATTGTGGTACTGGGTACGGCGTTGATATATGTGCAGGTGAATTAGGCGGAGTAGAAGTGACCATTACGTTGCCACGTATTGAGACGGAAGAACAATTAAACTTATGGCTGGGCGGTGAAAATGAATGAAAACCATTATGCTCGTAGACGATGACCCGCATATTGTAAAAGCACTGACCGACCATATTGATTGGCCATCCATTGGCCTCCACATTGCAGGAACAGCTTCCAATGGCGTGGACGCACTGAAGCTATTCCAACAGCTGCGCCCTGATCTTGTGATGACGGACGTCTATTTGCCAGGAATGACAGGACTTGAGGTCACGCAGGCGCTGCGGCGGGACCATCCCCATCTGCCGATCATCATTCTTAGCGGATATGACGAATTCGAGAATGCCCGGGCGGCCATGCGCTGGGGCGTGAATCATTTTTTGCTAAAGCCTGCGGAAGTGGAGGAGATTGAGTCCGTTCTGCGTGAGGTGCTACTGGAAGAGGATGTGCGTGAGCGGCGTGAGCAGCTGGAGCGGACGTATAAACAGGAGATTGGACGGGTGGTTCCTTATCTTCGCAAATTGTTTCTCCACGAGCTGTTAACCACACGCTACCGGGAAGAGGAGTTATCTGCGGAGCGTATGGATTATGTGGGCATTCGTATACCCTCTCAAGTGCGCGCCATCAGTCTACAGTTGTACCGGCCTGCATTTTTGACAAAGATGAAAGAGAGGGACTGGCAGCTATTAAGATATGGGGCAGCTGATATTATTCAGGAGACCGTCAAAGAGCAGACTTCGCAGATAAACGACTGCCAGGTGGAGATCGTGGATTACTCGGACCAGGTGTTAGTGCTGCTTCTATTTGACGAGAAGGACCCGCTAGAGCAATTTGAGTCCATTGTTGAACGGATGATTGATCAGATTTTTACGTATCTCAAAATCGAAATGAGCGCAGGTATTGGAACGTCCAAAGAGCACTTATGCGAAGTGATGGACTCCTATCTGGAGAGCAGAGAGGCGCTAGAGAAAGCAGAGTTTCAGGGCGGGAGCCGTGTATATCGATATGATTCATCAGATGCGTTAACCCCGAGCGCAACGGATTACTCGCAATTGCTGCGACAATGGAGTGAGTCATGGGCAGGTATGAGGACTGATCTGGCAGAGGAGATATGGGTTCACCTTCGCAATCTGCTGGAAGAAGGGGGTGGTACCAGTATTCAGGATGTGCAGGTTGTGGCTGTGAGCCTGTTCGACACGTTAATTCATAGTTGGAACCGGCATTATCCCATGCTGGCACCACCGCTCTCGATGAGCCACTTTTTGCGGGAAATTCAATCGAAATATGGGCTGCAGGATCTGATATGCTGGATGGATGGTATTATTCGAAACTGGATGGAACAGATACGTAAAGAAATGGGCGAGAAAAAAAGCAATAAACTAGTGGAGCAGGTAAAACAGTACGTCGAAATGCATTATGCTGAAGAGATTAGTTTTGAAGCCATTGCCAAGGGACTGTTTGTACACCCCAAATATTTGAGTCAGCTGTTCAAGAGGGTGACCGGAGAGAACTTTGTGAGTTATGTAAATGGGTATCGGATTCAACGTGCGCTGGAGCTATTACAGTCAGGGCATTACATGGTCTACGAGGTTAGTGAAATGACTGGGTTCCGCAACGCGACCTATTTCAGTCAGGTGTTCAAGATGCTTACGGGCAAGAGTCCGTCTGAGGTGGGGTAGAGCCATCAATAGGGTAAGCAAAATAAAATAGATTGGACGGATTACAACGTATGATCATCGATCAACAGGAGTTTAACGTAAAAGGATTGACCTATTCAATTAGGTCCGCAATGGAAAAGGATGCTGAGGCATTGTCTTCACTTCGTTTACAGATGGATGGAGAAACCGAGTATATGGATCGTGAGCAAGGTGAAGGCTTTATTGATCCAGCGGGGTTTGAACAACTAATCCGGTTGGACTCTGAGAAAGAGAGAAACCTGTTTCTCGTTACTATGGTAAAGGAACAAATCGTCGGGTATTCCAGGTGTGAAGGTGTTGATCTAAAGCGATTTTCTCATAAGGTTGAATTTGGCGTTTGTGTAGCGAAAGAGTGCTGGGGATACGGGATTGGCAAGAAACTACTCGAACTATCAATAGATTGGGCAGACACGAATGGAATTGAGAAGATGACATTGAACGTGGTGGGGACGAACGATAAAGCGATGGAGCTTTACAAAAGGATGGGCTTCGAGATAGAGGGGACTGTGAAAAAGGATCGACGACACGCGGACGGTCGGTATTACGATACAGTTATGATGGGAAGGTTCAGGGGCTGAGGGGGAGAAGGTGGTGGTGAGAGGTTGGCTAACAATATACGCCACTCCTTTTATTATTCAATAACTATTCTTTTATATGAAAGAACAGATACACGAGTAACTACTTATCTCTCATGGAGAGAGTTAATATCTATTAGATGTAGTTTCTTAAAATCTGATTTCATATATTGTTATAGAGGCTAATAGATATGTGCGATACAAGACTAAGTATCCCTTGAGCTACCCTTTCTCTATAAGTTAATGATAATCAACATTGTCATATCTATTGAGTGTAGCAGATGGGGTCTGATTGCAAGACAAAGATTGATTATAAATAGAAGGGGAATATAACGGTTCTATTTGTTCTCATAAAACGGAGATAGAAAAATATTAATTAAGGGTTGCAATTTATTTTTGTACATGGTATATTCTAATTCCGGCCAAGAAAACACGAGAAACACGGTGCGGCAAGCGAATGAAATAAGCTTCGAAAGAAACTTAAAAAAAGAGCTTGCAAAGTTGGTTCGGATGTGATAAGATATAAAAGTTGCTGAGGTGAACAACACACGGCAGTGAAACAAGTTTGATCTTTGAAAACTGAACAACGAGTGAGTAACGATCTTGCTTGCAAGATCGACGCTGAGAAATCGGTACGCGTCTTCGGATTG
>NZ_FNFR01000019.1:0-34522 GCF_900101205.1 Paenibacillus sp. OK060 | reverse complement strand
TGTAGCTCAACTGGTAGAGCAACTGACTTGTAATCAGTAGGTTGGGGGTTCAAGTCCTCTCGCCGGCACCATGTAATCCTGGAGGATTAGCGAAGCGGCCAAACGCATCAGACTGTAAATCTGCTCCCGTACGGGTTCGGTGGTTCGAATCCATCATCCTCCACCAGTTTTTCGAGTCATTAGCTCAGTTGGTAGAGCACCTGACTTTTAATCAGGGTGTCGAAGGTTCGAGCCCTTCATGACTCACCATTATATGCGCGTGTGGCGGAATTGGCAGACGCACTAGACTTAGGATCTAGCGTCTTTGACGTGGGGGTTCAAGTCCCTCCACGCGCATCCCTTATATGCGGAAGTGGCTCAGCGGTAGAGCATCGCCTTGCCAAGGCGAGGGTCGCGGGTTCGATTCCCGTCTTCCGCTCCAATATTTTGCGCCCTTAGCTCAGCTGGATAGAGCGTTTGACTACGAATCAAAAGGCCGGGAGTTCGAATCTCTCAGGGCGCGCCATTTATAACTTTATATGCCGGCGTGGCGGAATGGCAGACGCGCTCGACTCAAAATCGAGTGGGAAACCGTGGAGGTTCGAGTCCTCTCGCCGGTATAGATAACGGGATGTAGCTCAGCTTGGTAGAGCACCTGGTTTGGGACCAGGGGGTCGCATGTTCAAATCGTGTCATCCCGATTTTTACATGCGGGTGTAGTTCAATGGTAGAACTTTAGCCTTCCAAGCTAATAGCGTGGGTTCGATTCCCATCACCCGCTTTATAGAAATACAAAAAAGAGATGGTTTCTGCCATATCTTTTTTTGTATTTTTTTACGTTTCCATCAGATTTCGAATACATAGTTCAATGTTAGTAACTTATCGGATCATAGCTTATGAACAGTGGGAGAATACACAACACCCACAGTGATAAAGCTATGTTTATTTGCCATTTTGTAAAACGCTTACAAAAATATCTTGCCTAATCCTTCGGCCTGTAATACTATATCAATTAAGCGCTTAACCTATAGGGGTAAGGCGCTTAAACTTAACATAGATTAAGCGCTTAACCCGTAAAGGGAAGGGAGATGATCATTCCATGACAACCATTAGACTGACGATGGCTCAGGCACTGCTTCGATATCTGGATCAGCAATATATTTCCGTTGATGGGGTGGAAACCAAGTTTGTGAAAGGCGTTATCGGCATTTTTGGACACGGTAACGTAACTGGTATTGGAGAGGCACTGGAACGTAGTTCTGGAAGTCTGACGTATATGCAGGGTAAAAATGAACAAGGCATGGTACATACGGCAGCAGCCTATGCCAAGCAGAAGAACCGTAGACAGATATATGCCTGCACAACATCCATCGGCCCAGGAGCACTGAACATGATTACCGCAGCGGCAACGGCAACGGTCAATCGTATTCCCGTTTTACTGCTTCCAGGTGATAACTTTGCCACGCGTGAACCAGATCCGGTGCTGCAGCAGCTGGAAGTAAGCGGCGATTATACGATTTCAGCCACTGATCCGTTCAAAGCGGTCAGCAAATACTGGGATCGCATTGTGCGTCCCGAACAGCTGATGATTGCTGCCACGCAGGCGATGCGCGTGCTGATGGACCCGGCGGAGACGGGCGCGGTAACGCTGGCGCTGCCGCAGGATGTGCAGGCAGAGGCGTACGATTACCCTGAATCGTTCTTCGCCCGCAAGGTGCATTACCTGGACCGTCGTCCCCCGGTCCAGGCGGCAATAGAACGGGCAGCGCAGCAGATTGCCCGTGGCAGGAAGCCGCTGATCGTAGCAGGCGGCGGCGTGTTGTATGCCGAGGCATCTACACAGCTGGCTGAATTCGCCGAGGCATTTGGCATTCCGGTTGCCGAGACGCAGGCTGGCAAGAGTGCCTTGGCGTGGGACCACCCACTTAATGTGGGAGCTATCGGTGTGACCGGCTCGCTGGCTGCCAATAGGCTTGCCAGAGAAGCGGATGTGGTAATCGGCGTCGGCACCCGATTCTCGGATTTTACGACGGCGTCTCGTTCCGCTTTTCAGCATCCCGAAGTGGCATTCATCAATATTAACCTGAACGGCATGGATGCCGCCAAATTGGGTGGCGAAGCGATTCTGGCGGATGCACGGGAAGGTCTGAAAGCTTTGCAAACGGCTTTACAGGGACGGCAGTACCACAGTGAATACGGAACATCCGAGATCGCCAATCTGCGGAATGAGTGGAACGCCGAGGTAGATCGACTCTATGGGCTGCAACATGAGGCAGGACTGGCACAGACGACCGCGGTCGGTGTTATTAATCGGACCATTGACCCTTCTTCCGTCATTGTGTGTGCGGCGGGAAGTTTGCCTGGAGACTTGCACCGTCTGTGGCGCGCTTCGGCACCGAAAACATACCACATGGAGTACGGCTTCTCCTGTATGGGCTATGAGGTGAGCGGGGCATTCGGGGCAGCTCTTGCCGAGCCGGATCGTGAAGTGTATGCCATGGTGGGTGACGGTAGTTACCTTATGCTGCATTCTGAACTGGTGACGAGCTTGCAGGAACAGAAGAAGATAACGATTTTACTATTCAACAACAACGGATTTCAGTGTATTCATAATTTGCAACGGGAGCACGGAAGTGACGGTTTTGGCAACGAGTTCCGCTATCGGGAATCGGAGAGCGGACGACTGACCGGGGATTACATGCCTATGGATTTTGCAGCCCATGCCCGCAGCCTTGGAGCCAAAGCCTATAAGGCAGAGACGACAGAACAATTGGAGCAGGCGATCAGAGATGCACGGAATGAGACCGTGACTACACTGATCGAAATTCCAGTCGTGCCTGGAACCAATACTGGCGGATATGAGTCCTGGTGGAATGTGGGCGTGCCAGAAGTGTCCAACGAGGAAAAGGTGGTAACGGCTCACCACGCCATGCAGGCAAACCGTGCCAAAGTAAGACCTGTTTAATAGGCCATTTTGCATAAATTCAAAGAGTGTCTTTCACATCTGCATGATAAAGAGGGAATGCTTCACGTGTATATATGTTGTATGAATCAGGGTGCTTCTTCCTCTAAATATTTTCACCCAGCAACGAGTTACATCGAATGATGCAAAAATGTTGAACCACAAAAGGAGACGTGGAGCCATGAACAAGCTGCCATTTCAGCTCGGGATTCATCCGATCAACTGGGTCGGAGAGGATGTAAAGGAGCATGGTGATGCAACAACATGTGAACAGATTCTGGATGACATTCAGCGACTTGGCCTGACAGGTACGGAGATGGGACGCAAATATCCCACGGATCCAGACACATTGCGGGAGGAGCTGGGCAAGCGCAATATACGCCTCGTTTCCCAGTGGAAATCGGTATTGTTCTCCGACGCGGCGTATCGCCAGTCTGAGCTGGACAGCTATCGCAGACACGCGGAGTTTCTGCAATCGATGGGCAGCACGGTGATTAGCACGGCGGAAGTAGGTGGCTCCCTGCATTTTGACCCAAGGCGGACACCGCATGAAAAAGAAGTGTTGAGCCTCAGTGAATCGGAATGGCACATCTTTGCTGAGGGGCTGAACGAAGCAGGTGCCATCGCCCGTGAGCACGGGTTGAAGCTGACGTATCATCACCATGGCGGTACCGTTGTTGAGCAACCGGATGAGATCGATAAATTGATGGAACTGACTGACCCATCTCTTGTTTATTTGCTCTATGACACAGGTCATGCTTACTACGGCGGAGCTGAACCGTTAACTCTCCTACGCAAGCATTATGACAGGATTGCCTATATTCATCTAAAGGATATTCGTCCTCAAGTGCTGGACGAAGCACGGGCGGAACAGTCTGATTTTGTGGGCTGTATTCGTAAAGGGGTATTTACGGTTCCCGGAGATGGATGTATTGATTTTGCACCGATTCTGCAGGAGTTGGTCACACGGGGGTATGATGGCTGGGCGATGCTTGAAGGGGAACAGGACCCTGCGATTCATAATCCGTATGAGTACGCGCGGCGATCGTTGCAATATATGGAGTCCTTATACCAGCACAGCTGATAAAGTCATGGCCATCGGGAGAGAGCCGTACCATGAGGTAAAGCAGATTATAAGTGTAGTTTGATGAGTGTATCATTCCAAATCCCATCACAGAAAGGGGTTCAAATACAATGACTTACGTATCCTTTCCTGATTCCAGGAAGATGGATTTCACCGCGATTGGCCGTCTGTGTATCGACTTGAATGCCAATGAGATCAATCGCCCGATGGAAGAGACGATGACCTTTACGAAGTATGTGGGCGGATCTCCGGCTAATATCACGATTGGCATGTCCAGGCTCGGTATGGAAACGGCATTTATCGGCAAAATCGCGAATGACCAGATGGGCAGGTTCATCAACAGTTATCTAGAGCGGAACGGGATCGATACGTCAAATGTGGTAACGGACGATACCGGAGCGGTGACAGGACTTGCTTTTACCGAGATCAAAAGTCCAACCGATTGCAGCATTCTAATGTACCGTGACCACGTGGCTGATCTGCTATTGCAGTCGAGAGAGGTGCAGGAACAGCTAATTGCCGACTCCAAAGTTTTGCTCATTTCAGGTACAGCCTTAGCACAGAGCCCATCGCGTGAAGCGGTATTCCAGGCGCTGGCGTATGCGAAAAAGCATGGCACAATCATTGTGTTTGATCTGGACTATCGTCCTTACACATGGACATCAGCCGAAGAGACGGCGGTCTATTATAACCTCGCAGCCGAGAAATGCGATATCATTCTAGGCACACGTGAAGAGTTCGACATGATGGAGACGTTTGACCATAATCCAGACCATAGCGATCAGGTGACCGCACAAAAATGGTTCGATTTCTCAGCTGAAATTGTCGTCATCAAACATGGCAAGGAAGGCTCTATTGCCTATACCGGCGAAGGGCTATCTCATCAAGCGGACAGCTACCCTGCGCGTGTGGTGAAGACGTTTGGAGCAGGTGATTCCTATGCGGCGGGATTCCTGTATGGGTTGATGCAGGGATGGACGATTGAACGCAGTATGGCGTTTGGCAGTGCGGCAGCATGTATCGTTATCTCCAGCCATAGCTGCTCGGATGCGATGCCAACGGTGGAACAAGTGAATGACTATATCGAACGCTGCAATCGGGGCGAAATTACGGTGTCTTGAAACGTGTTGAAGTACTTGGAGTACATGGAGTGATTCGACGCAACGCACATATAAGCGAAGGGAGACAGGGCTATGGGAAAAGGAATTTCAGAAGCGTCAGTAACAGCGACAATGGTTCAAAACTGGATCGGGGGTGCCTGGGTGGCCCCGGCGGCAACCCGTACGGAGCCGGTCGTAAATCCGGCTACGGAAGAGGTCATTGCACACGTACCGCTGTCTGAACAGGCGGATGTGGATTTGGCCGTCCAGACGGCACGGGAGGCGTTCCCGTCCTGGAGTGGCACACCGGTTCCCCGCCGTGCACGGATTCTGTTCCGCTACCAGCAGCTGCTGGTGGAGCACTGGGAAGAACTTGCCCGGCTGGTTACGCTGGAGAACGGTAAAAGCTACGCGGAAGCCTACGGCGAAGTGCAACGTGGCATCGAATGTGTCGAATTCGCAGCAGGCGCCCCGAACCTGATGATGGGCAAACAGCTGCCCGACATTGCCACCGGGCTGGAGTCAGGCATGTATCGGTATCCGATCGGTGTTATTGGGGGGATAACCCCCTTCAACTTCCCGATGATGGTACCGTGCTGGATGTTCCCGCTGGCGATTGCGTGCGGCAACACCTTTGTCCTGAAACCGTCCGAGCGCACACCGCTGCTGGCAGGCCGTCTGGCTGAGCTGTTCAAGGAAGCAGGGCTTCCGGACGGCGTGCTCAATATCGTTCACGGTGCGCATGACGTCGTGAATGGACTGCTTGAACACAAGGATGTTCAAGCGATCTCTTTTGTCGGCTCACAGCCTGTGGCTGAATATGTTTACACTACCGCATCCGCACATGGCAAACGGGTACAGGCGCTTGCTGGTGCCAAAAATCACTCGATCGTTATGCCGGATGCCGATCTTGATCTGACGGTGAAAGAAATCACCAGTGCGGCCTTCGGCTCAGCCGGAGAACGGTGTATGGCCTGCTCGGTTGTTGTCGCCGTCGGCGATGTTGCTGACACGCTGGTGCAAAAGCTGGTGGAAGCAGCAGATCGTATCACCATTGGTAACGGCATGGATGAAGGGGTATTCCTGGGTCCTGTCATTCGTGGTCCGCATAAGGAACGTACACTCAGCTACATTGAATCCGGAGAACAGGAAGGCGCTGCTCTGATTCGGGATGGTCGCAAAGATGAAGCGACAGGCAAGTCCGGTTATTTCGTTGGTCCGACGGTATTTGATGAGGTGCAGAGCACTATGAAGATTTGGAAGGACGAGATTTTTGCACCGGTGCTCTCGGTAGCGAGGGTAGCTACGTTGGAGGAAGCAGTGGAACTGGCCAACCGTTCCGACTTTGCCAACGGAGCTTGCCTGTTCACCCGCAGTGGGGCAAGCATGCGCCAATTCCGTGAGACGATTGATGCAGGCATGCTGGGCATTAACTTGGGCGTACCTGCGCCAATGGCATTTTTCCCTTTTTCCGGCTGGAAGAAATCGTTCTACGGTGATTTGCATGCCAACGGTACAGATGGCGTTGAATTTTATACTCGCAAAAAAATGGTTACTGCCCGCTGGTAGTCACTCAGGGCATACCCAGCCAATGGAAGAACGTTGAGTCCACATGGACACATACAGGGAGGATAACGGAATGGGCAAGGATAAAGTGAGAATTGGCATTATCGGCGCTGGTCGTATTGGTAAAATTCATGCGGACAATCTCCTGCGCAACCCGCATGCCGAGATTGTTGGCATCAGTGATTTGTTTGCAGGACCCGAGCTGGAGGAGTGGGCTTCCAGCCGTGGTATTCCGGTGGTAACGACAGATAGCAGCCAGCTGATCGCCATGCCAAATGTGGATGCAGTGCTGATCTGTTCCTCAACAGATACGCATGTACCCCTGATTGAACAGGCAGCCCAGGCGGGCAAACACATTTTTTGCGAGAAGCCGGTCAGTATGGATCTTCATCAGACTCAGGCAGCTGTTGCAGCCGTGCAGAAGGCTGGGGTAAAGCTGCAAATCGGATTCAATCGTCGCTTCGATCATAACTTCAAACGGGTACGTGCACATGTGCAGGAGGGAACGATTGGTGATCCGCATATTATTAAAATTACTTCTCGTGACCCGAGTCCGCCGCCAGCGGAGTACATCCGGGTGTCTGGCGGAATCTTCATGGATATGATGATCCATGATTTCGATATGGCCCGGTATCTGTCCGGTAGTGAGGTGGAGGAAGTCTATGCCCAGGGCAATGTGCTGATTCATCCTGTTTTTGCGGAACACGGCGATGTGGATACGGCCATTGTGACGTTGAGTTTTAAAAATGGAGCAATCGGCGTCATTGATAACAGCCGCCAAGCGGTATATGGATACGATCAGCGAGTCGAGGTATTTGGCTCATTGGGCAGCGCAACAGCTGCGAACGATCATCCGAATACGGCAGAAATTAGTACAGCAAATGGATTGATGCGCGACAAGCCGCTGCACTTTTTCCTGGAGAGATACAACGAAGCGTACGTGCAGGAGACTGCTCTTTTCATCGACGCGATTCGGAACGATACACCTGTCATCGTAAACGGGAATGATGCCGTTCAGGCAGAACGCATCGCATTCGCCGCACGCATGTCCATGGAACAAGGCAGACCTGTGAAGCTGCGGGAAGTCCCGGGGATGTCGGTGGAATCGCAGACGGTTGCCCAGTAGAGCTATTTTCAAAATAACAAGTTCATTTCATCTAATAGACAGCCGTCAGGATTACGGATAAATACCGGAAGGAGTGGAAGGAAGCATGTCAGAACGCGTAGTAAAACCTGTGTTGAATCCAAAAGCAGACGGAACGTTGTTGACGGTCACGCCAGAGTCTGCGGGATGGGAATATGTTGGGTTCCAGGTGGTGCAGCTTGCGGAGGGACAGACCCTAACTCGTGAGAGCGGGGATCAGGAACTCTGTATTGTGCTTCTCAGCGGCTTGGCGAATGTAAGTACTCGTGAATATACGTGGGAGAATATCGGGAAAAGAATGAGTGTTTTTGAAAAAATTCCTCCGTATTCGATTTACGTATCCAGTTCAGATCGAGTGGAGTTAACAGCTCTTACCGCATTGGAGATTGCCATATGTGCAGCACCAGGTAAAGGCACGTATCCAGCTCGGCTGATTGCCCCGGAAGATGTAGGTGTTGAGACGCGTGGTTACGGCAATCTAGAACGACAGATTCACAATATATTGCCGGAACAAAAAGAAGCAGACAGTCTGCTTGTCGTTGAGGTGTTTACACCAGATGGACATTGGTCGAGCTATCCGCCGCATAAACATGACCGGGACGCCCTGCCTGACGAATCATTGCTAGAGGAGACGTACTATTTCCGAGTGCAGCCTGAGCAGGGGTTTGCCATCCAACGGATATACACCGATGATCGAGCTGTAGATGAGACGATTGCAGTGAACAACGGCGAAGTTGTGCTTGTTCCGTGTGGATACCATCCGGTAGGTGCTCCTCCGGGATACGACGTCTACTATCTGAATGTGATGGCAGGACCAACCCGGACCTGGAAGTTCCATAACGACCCGGACCATGATTGGCTGATGAATAAAAAGTAGTATTGGCTTCAAGTTGCGTATGCGGACTTCCCCCTGCATAATGAGAAGAAAACGATTACCTATATATAAGGGAATTTATATATAGCACAAATGGGGAAATAACAATGAAAGCAACCATATATGATATAGCACGCGAGGCGGGGGTATCCATTGCAACCGTCTCACAGGTCATTAACGGCAAAGGTAAAATTAGCGAGAAGCGGCGCGCCGAGATTATGGAGATCATGGAGCGGCTTCACTACCAGCCGAGCGCTATTGCTGCTGCACTTACGGGTAAGCAGACATACACGCTCGGGCTGCTCGTGCCCGATATCTCTAATCCGTATTTTGCCGAGCTGGCCAGAGCGGTAGAAGATCGCAGTCGGCAGTTGGGTTATAGCGTCGTGATTTGCAGCACAGATAATAAGGACGAGCGGGTAGAGCGGTATTTGAATCTGCTTCAGCAAAAAAGGGTCGACGGCATGATGATCGGAACAGGTATCGACAATGCCGAGATTCTGTCTCCACTCCTGCAACAGTCGATACCTGTTGCTCTGATTGCCCGTCATATGCCGTCGTTATCGGTACATACCGTTGCGATCGATGACAGGCTTGGTGGCGCCTTGGCAGCACAGCATCTGCTTGAATTGGGTCATAGTCACGTAGCGGTGCTGTCCGAACCGTTCAAAGTCAGCAGCAGTCAGGAACGTGTACGCGGATTTCGTGAAGCATTGGAGCAGGCGGGTTACTCTCTTGAAGCCGATCAGGTGAGAGAGTCATATGCCGATTTGGGTTCAGCCAAAAAAGAGGCGCTCGTGCTGCTCACGGAAAAGAATCGAGCCACAGGCATCTTCTGTTGTAACGACATGCAGGCAATTGGTGCGCTTCAGGCTGCCAAAGAACTAGGACTGCGTGTGCCAGAAGATGTATCAATCATCGGATTCGATAATACGATTCTGGCTTCGGTAACCAGTCCGCCTCTGACGACGGTTGCCCAACCTATTGAGGATCTGGGGCGTCGTGCCGTTGATTTATTAATTGATGAGCTAAAAGATGAAGGTAAATCACCGCAAAAAATTGTCCTGAAGCCTGAATTGGTCATTAGAGACTCAACAGGAAAGGTATCAGATCAATCTTAAGACTACAGCCCGGTCCTGAAACATATACGTCGTCCACATAAAACAAGCCGCGTGCACCTAAGGGTGAACGTGGCTTGTTTGAGTTAAATCTTGAACTTCTTCACTTCTTCGTACAGTGTATTGGCATGCTGCGCCAGCTCATTGGAACGTTCCGAGATGCTTGTAATGTAATTGAACTGTTCCTGCGTGGAAGAAGCAACCTCTTCCGTGGAAGCCGCACTCTGTTCCGACATGGCTGCAACACTGGAGATCATTATGAAGAGGTTTTTTCTTTATAAAATGCATGTATTTAATGGGTTATTTTAATGATCTAGAACAATATTTGGATGAGGTGGTATACTTATAATGAACTTTAATTTCCTGATTCACCCAATAACGAGAGGAGAGCTCAATGAAAAAAAGAACCAAAACCATTCTTGGTGTGGTCGTTGTAATCGTGATTGCAGCTATTGTGATACCCATGTACATTTCGAGACAACATACCACCTTTCGAGCTGAAGTCACGGATCATATGAGTATGCTGGATACACTGGACATTCTGATTATCAAAAAAATACCGACCACCGATCCATACGATGAAGAAGAAGTGACTATTAAAGATCCCCAAGAGATTAGAAAGATATTAAAGCTTGCGAAGGATATCGAATTAAGAAGAGTAAAGCAAATAGATATCTCCGAGCGATCGGAGGGGAACCCATATTACTATGACTGGCAGCTTTTGACGAAGAAAGAAGATCGATTTACAGAAGGCTTTGGAATTACGTTTTATAACGAACATGCCGTCTCTATCTACAGCGGATACAAAACTAGAGATCAACTTGAAAATTATGAAATTACCAATGATTTTAATTTAAATGAAATGGAACGCCTCTTTACCAATTTGAAGGAGGGTAAAAAATGACGGAATATCAATTACGTCCGATTGAAGAGCAGGATATCCCTTTTCTGTGGGAGATGTTGTATGCATCCATGTTCAAGCGGGAGGGCGAAGAGCCTTTTGAACCTGAGATCATTCATAGCCCCGGCATGTCCAAGTACGTTGAAGGTTGGGGGAGAGAGGGAGATTTCGGATTTATCGCCGTGGATTCTCAGGGCAAACGTATGGGTTCGGTGACGTTGCGATTTTTTAATGAGCAGAATGCGGGATATGGTTATGTAAATGCGGCTACACCCGAGATGGGAATGGCTGTGGTTGAGACAGCGCGTGGCAAAGGAATAGGCACCCTTCTCATTCAGGCGGCGTTAGATGAGGCTCGAAAGCGGGACATTGACGCCGTTTCGCTCAGTGTTGATCCCGATAACGAAGCAATTCGGCTTTATCGGCGTTTCGGATTCGTCGAACAGGGCATGTGTGGCACATCTGTAACGATGGTGTGCGTGATGAAACCATGATCTTATAGCAAACAGATGAACATATTCATTTCATATGGAGGGTTTGCAAAATACAAAAAGGCGTTCCCCTTATATGCTGGGAAGCGCCTTAAGATATATATGCCTGCATGTTCATCGCACCATATTTCCATTATGCTCACATAACAGCCCTATTTAATT
Organism: Paenibacillus sp. OK060; assembly: GCF_900101205.1. Classification (NCBI taxonomy): domain Bacteria; kingdom Bacillati; phylum Bacillota; class Bacilli; order Caryophanales; family Paenibacillaceae; genus Paenibacillus; species Paenibacillus sp. OK060. The sequence goes on along the minus strand of NZ_FNFR01000019.1, from coordinate 23,141 downwards.
AGTTCAATAAAAAAGCCAAAGCTTCATCATATGTTTCCCATTGGAATTCGGTCTGATGCTGCGATTCTTTGGAGATCCGGTTCAGCTGCATTTTGGCAATCGCCCCGCCTACCGCTACACTCGCACGCTTCATGCCCCACTGTGCCAGCAGCTTCTGGTGCTCCACAATTTTCTCTTTTGTATCCTGAGGAAATGCCTTCATATTGCGCATGTCCACCAGCACATCAAATGAATTACCCAATTGCTCCGCTATTTTTTTTATCTCGGTATTTGTTTGTTCCACCTGTTCAGGAGAGACCATCCCTTCCCAAACTATTTCAATAATAGGTTTAGGTGAATCCAATCGTTTTACAGACATTTGGCAACTCCCTTACGATAAAATATTATGTACGATATAAGTCTATTGACCTATTAATTATACCCTCAATTTGCAGAGATGAAAACAAAGTTCACTATATTCTAATACTTATGAACTATGTCCTCCTAGCAGATACAACTTCAGGGAAACGTATGTTGATGAGCTAAATCGGAAATCAAACATAAAAAAGCCGCCCAGTCACGAGGAATCTGGACGGCTCTTAACGATGCCTAAAAACCAATCTTCAAGCTGCTACCCTCTGTGGCTATTCCTTCCGAGCGGTTGATGGGCAGCTTTTGTTCTGCTGAGAAGCCGAGCGTCTCGCCGTCATGCAGGGTTACATCGTTTTCAACAACATAAGTCGCAGTCATATACATCATTTCAAATACTTCACTTAACGGCTTTGCGGATTGAGTGATTTCCATCTCCTCTTTCCCGAAGTTGCGTAACCCATAAGTGTAGGCCGATGCGCCTTCAGGACTTTGAAATAGTCCGATGAAAATCCAGAGGGAGACGGGCAGCTCACCATCCTTGATTAAACGACTGATGTCCACGTACTGGCCTGCTTCCACCACAAGTGGCGCCATATATATAGCCAACGCATGGTCCAGCTGGAGCAAGGCACTCGCTGTTTGGGTGAACAGAATATGTGCCTGAATGGCGTCAGTTGCATTCAGTACAGAAACAATAATCTGAGATTGATGTCTTGAAGTGACTTGTACCGCGTCCTGCCACAGCACATTTAATTTGGCATTTTCCTCTACTTCGTGGTCAGGAATAGGAGCATTAATGTGTGCACACACCACTTGCATTCCATCCACTTCGAAAAAAAGATTGCCTTCCTCCGGACGTTCGTCAATCTCAATATTCCACTCGTTTTTCATCGTGCTAATGAAGTGATCAAAATTACAATCTTCGTGTTCCAGCAAAACAAATCCAACGATGGTTTCGCTATATGGAGCAGTATGTACGGCTCCACCTGCGGTGGAGTTTTCCTTTTTGCGGCGTCGAAGCTTGTCAAACAGTCCCATAAAAAGTTCTCCTTTCCAGACCAATCACAGTGATTAGGCATAATCCGATGCCTTTATAACCATACCTTACCACATTGGAGCTTTTAATGAATCCCGGCATGGTAATGGCCATCAGGTGATCAGAGGAAAAGAACGAGAAGTAATGCAATAATCGCAGGCAGCCCTTGTTTAATAATGATGGACCGAGTAGCGGTTACACCTCCGTAGAGGGCGGCGATAATGACACATGCCAGGAAGAAGATCTGAATGTGCTGTCCAACGGATGCATCTGGATAAAAGAGACCCCAGATCAAACCTGCGGCCAAAAATCCATTGTACAGACTTTGATTGGCAGCCAGTGATTTGGTGGATTTCGCTAGGTCAGGGGTAAGACCGAACGTCTTCATCGTGCGTGGACGGGTCCACAGGAACATCTCCATCACCATGATGTAGAAGTGCTCAATGGCTACAATAGCCACGAAAATGATACTAATCAAAAGAAACACCTTGCTTTCTTATATGTCATTTATTTACTTGTCCCACTCAGTATAAATGTTTGCCATCCGAACTGAAAGTATAAATTTAATTTTACACAAATTAATTGTGTAAATTGTTAATGAGTTCATGATTCTCGTTTATAATGACGCCGCGGATTAAGTACAAAGATAATCATACGCTGATTATCGAAAATCCATTCATTGGGTAATAATGAACAATAAAGAAGTGAACTTACTCATGGAAAAGGGGGATTAGCGTGGGTGTGGGAACCGTTCAATTCGTCCTGCTGGCGGATGATCCATCAACGTTTGTTACACGAGTCGTACCTTTTATCGATATTGAGCTCGCTGGAATTCCGAGTGATCGGCATTACGGTCTGTTGCGCCCAGCGGACTCCCGCCAGAAAATATACAAACGGGGAACGCCAATCGCAAATCGTAGGCAAATCAGTATTGTCTCAGAAGAGGAATGTGCTCTCATAGCACAGAAGATGAATATTCCTGAAGTACGCCCGGAGTGGCTCGGTGCCAACATGCTGATCCGTGGCGTTGAAAAGTTGACGGAGCTTCCTGTCGGGACCCGACTTCTGTTCCCGGATGGAACCGGGCTGATCTGCGAAGGGGAGAATCTGCCCTGTGTACACCCTGGAAAAATCATTGAGCAAGTCTACGAACAGGATGGTTTGCGCAAAAAGTTCGTGCCAGCCGCCCGCAAAAAACGCGGAATCGTCTGTTCAGTCGAGCGTGAAGGCATCATTCGTACCGGAGATACTATCGAAGTTATTCGCCTGTCCTGAGGCTTCAGGACAGGTTTTTGCATTGCAGTCTAGCCCTTTGCTTCGACTGTAGTAAATCTCAGTTTATCCTCTGGAATGGACGTATTCTTCAGGTGTGCTGCCGATTATGGACTTGAAGTCTTTGATAAAATGCGACTGATCGTGATATCCAAGGTCCTGGGAAAACTTAACCAGATCGCAATTCACACCCCGCTCCATCAGCTCAGCAGCATTTTGCAGGCGGTAGAGTTTGATCACCATTTTGGGGCTGATACCCACATACTGATTGAACAGGCGCTGGAGCTTTCTGGTGTGTATATTCCAGGAGGCAGATAAGTCATCGACTCTCAACATATCCCGTTGTTGCTCAATCTGCAGCACAATCTGGCTGACCAGAATGGTTTGATCATCAGGAGGAGGAAGATGTTTACAAAGTAGCTGATCCATATAACTGACTTTGTCCGCATCACTTCCGTCCCCGAGCAGACGTTCTTCGAGCAGTGGAACATCGATACCAAGCACACCAGAGACATCCAAGGGGTTTCCATACAATGTGGATACGGGAGTACGAATGAATGGATAGAAGCCTCCAGGCTTAAACTTCACCCCAAACACGCTTCCTTTTCCACGGACAAGATAGGAGAATTTCTGTCCAGATGGACCGAAGAAAAAGGTGTTTCCCCGCTCTACCACCAGATTGACACAGGGATTCGGAACCACATGCTGCGGATATGGATCATGCCCGGAAAGATCCCAGGAGACGATCCAGAAATGCTTGACCAAAGAACTCAATGCTTCGGAAGGGGAATAACGTGTCAGGCAATATCTTTTGTCGCCCGCATCCAGATTCAGAAGACCCATACTGGGTCTGACAGCATGATCCGCATGTTTCATCTCGTCAATTCCTCCAGGTATCTCGTCAATTCTGCTTCGTTACGAACCATGCACAATTTATGTTGGTGAGGCTGCAAAAACGCCATGATTAGCGCCTTTTCCTTATGGTCATGTTGATAGCTCCATTTATACATCTTCCAGAGCATAGTGAAAGTCTGTCGGTAATTTCCTTGTTCCAGCCCGAGCTTCTGTACTGTGAAACGTTTGAGAATGCGCACATTCCTTTTCCACACGGGGGTATTCAAATAGACGATAAGATCAGCCTGCTCGAAACTTCTTTCCACCCATTCATAGTGTACTCCTTCAATAATCCACTGATTGGAATAAACGGCTTTTTGCAGGAGTGTGTCCCGCTTCTCAGGGTTATTGCGAATATCCTGTCCTTGAGGTACACGGTGCCACACAATGTTGTCGAGCTCATAATAAGGAAGGTCTAACCTCGCGGATAAGAGGCGGGCCAATGTAGATTTGCCGCTGCCGACTGAGCCGATAATATGTATTTTGTTTGGCCTGAATTTGATCTTGGATTGTTCACCGATCATTCTGTAATCAGTCCCCCTTGATATTACCTTTGCTCTCTGAACAACAACGCCCGAACAGCGAAACGTGGCAAAATAAGTTGTCTGCGCCATCTGGAAGGCTGGCTGAGCAGTCGATAAAGCCATTCCAAGTTAAGCTTCTGCCATATGGCAGGTGCTCGTTTGGTTTTGCCGGCCAGAATATCCAGGCTTCCCCCGACTCCGATGGCTACACGAGCATTGAGTTGATGGCGATATTTGTTGATCCAGTGTTCAGCATTGGGTGCTCCTAGGGCCACAATAAGAAAATCAGGTTGTGCCTCTTGAATTTCTTCTACAATGCTTTGCTCCTCGTCCGTTGTGAAAAATCCATGATGTCTGCCACGCACAACGACTCCCGGATAGTTTTGCGCAATAACATCCACAGCCCTCTTACTGACACTTTCTTCTGCCCCGAACATATAAAAGGACCAATTCTTCCGGCTTCCTTCCTCCAACAAACGAAAAAGCAGATCACAACCTGTAACCCGTTCGGTCAATTGTCCACCCCGAAAGCGGGATACCATAACAATGCCCGCGCCGTCAGCGGTCACAATACCTGCCTGATCTACGACTGAACGAAGCGCCTGATCCTTCTGGCAAGACATGACGATTTCCGGATTGCCTGTGATGACATGGAACAGTTCGGATTGTCTCTGATCGATTACATCACCAAGAATCGTAACCGTCTGATCCATAGTTATATTGGGAAATGGGATTCCCATAATATTTGTTGTTTGGTTCATATTTTAGTTCCTTTCTGGATGCTAACTATCCGTCCCCAGCTTGTATACATTTCCTGTTATTTCATTCCATTTTAGTATATCTGATCTCCTGGCAAAGCACTATATTTGTTGAAGTTTAGCACCGGATGAAAAGTCCGAATTATCAAGCTTCATGGCATCTAAAATCTTTTATTTTCGCTGTTGTCGTGTTTTTACAATACTTCGTTTGGGGTATAACGATAGGATAGTGTTGCAAGCAAGTGTCAGTTGTACCTTCAATACAACACATAAAGGGAGTGAGTTCATGGAATTGAAATATGAGTTCTATATTAATGCCGGACAGGAAGATGTGTGGAATGCCCTGATCTCGCCGGACGGTACACGGAGCAGCTTTTTTGGCAGCGAACTTCGTTCCAATTTCCAACCGGGCCAGCCGTTCGCCTATGTAGGGCCTGGGAATGATGGTGCAGAGACGGTTCATGTGTACGGTGATATTCTCGAATTCGAACCTTTATCCCTATTAAGTTACCTTGAGCATCCCGGACCTTCCTACCACGCCAATCACGCCGAGCTTCAATCCAGAGTAGTGTTCCAGCTGGAGAAGGTAGGGGAATGTACGAAGTTAATATTGATTAATGACCAATTTACGGACAACCATCCATCTTTTGAAAACGCACAGAGTAGCTGGTGGATGATCTTGAGCAGTATCAAGACATGGGCAGAGACGGGCGAAACGCTGAATTTTGGCTGGTAAAGGTCCTATAGCGAGAGATATATGGATGTAACATCATAACAATATGAAAAAAGCGCTGATAAGGCGTTTTTTTCATGTTGTTTTCGCAAATGAATGAAAACCCTCTACATTTAATGTCTAATTATGTCGAAATATATAGAAATGACATTAGAGGAGAAATCGCGATGTTTCGTAAACGAATCCAAATCATCAAGCAAGCCCCTGCGGGTTCGCTTCAACAATTATTAGAATACAGTCGTAAACTGGTTAAAGACGCAGAGCAAGGAATATATAACAATCAGCTGGAATCAACCGAGGATTTGCAGGAAGCTGGTGAAATTGCACATAATATCAATAAAGCAGTACATATTCTGAAGAAGCAAAATGAAGCAGCGGAAATGCGCCTCAAAATGCTGAATCAGGCGTTGAATATTGGACTCTGGGAGTCCGAGATTGTTGCAGGAGATCCTCTGGATGGCAATAATATCATTGCTTTTTCCAATGAATTTCGTCAAATGTTAGGCTTCAGCAATACGAAGGATTATCCCGATGCTTTCGCAAGTTGGGCCAAATCCATCCATCCCGACGACAGACCCCAGTTGGTTCAGGAGATTACGAAAAACATTAATAAGTCTTCTGAGATGGCTGCATACAACGTAACGAGCCGAATGATAACGAAGAGTGGAGAGGTACGCTGGTTCCGGTGTCTTGGACAAGTTGTCAGAAATGACGAAGGCGTTCCGGTTAAACTTCTGGGAATCATGTTTGATATTCATGATGAGAAGAGCAAATCCGACGAGTTGGAAGCACTCGTTACCCGTTATGACCTGGTAAATCGTGCATTAGTGGAAGCACCGTGGGATATGACCGTTGTGGCCGGAGATGTGGTTAACCCGAATAATGAATTTTGGTGGTCACCACAGTTTCGCCGAGAGCTTGGGTTTACCGATGAGCAGGATTTCCCGAATGTGTTCAGCAGTTGGAGCAGCCGGCTTCACCCGGACGATCATGACCGGACGATCAATGAATTTGCCAAGCACATGAATGACTACAGTGGACTGACACCTTATGATCTTGATTACCGTCTGCAACGTAAGAATGGGGAATATCGCTGGTATCATGCAGGTGGCGAGACGGTTCGGGACGGTAACGGTGTACCACTCCGTGTAGCGGGAACCATTCGTGATGTGACACATGAGAAAAATAAGGAACAGATCGTTGAAGCGATGAATCAGAAAACAAAACTTTTATCCGAATCTATCGGTGAGATGGTGCGTGGAATTAATTCGATCACCGATCAGGCTCAGGAACTGGTTACTGCGCAAGAGTTATCCGCGGATGCGGCCATTCAGGTGAAGAGCAGTGCAGATGATACCCAAAACATTACAGCGTTTATTCGTGAAATTGCCAGCCAAACCAATTTACTGGGTCTGAATGCAGCAATCGAAGCAGCCAGAGCGGGAGAACTTGGTCTTGGTTTTGGAGTTGTGGCCGGGGAAGTGCGGAAGTTAGCTGACCATAGCTCGCAGGCAACCGTCAATATTGAAGATAGCATGCAGGCAATGAAGACGTTCATTGACCAGATTCTGGAGCACATTGGCAACATGTCCACACTGACGCAGAATCAGGCTGCCCTAACACAGCAGGTAAACGCCTCGATGGATGAGATCAATATGATGTCGCAGGATTTGGTGAACTACTCACGGAATTTGTAAGGTTGGAAACGGTGTAACCCTTTCGATTTGTTGAATGATAAAATGAATTGCATTAAAAAACCACCGAGATGCATTTCTGCTCTCGGTGGTTTTGTATTCTCAACGAAACGATATATGCAATTCGATGTGTTGAATTATACTTGTTGAACTTTGATCAAGTTGGTGTTACCGGATTGACCAATCGGTACGCCAGCGGACAATACGATGATGTCCCCTTTTTCGATATAACCAGTTTTGATTGCATTGCGTGTAGCAGACTCGAACATTTCATCGGTTGTTGTTACTTTGTCGCCCATAACCGGAATGACACCGGAGAGCAAGCAGATTTTAGCGAGTACTTCTTCATGCTGTGTAACCGCGATGATCGGTGCTTTCGGACGATATTTGGAGATCATACGCGCCGTAAATCCACTCTCTGTAGAAGTGATGATCGCTTTGGCATTCAGGACGAGGGAGGAGCTAACTGCTCCCTGACTGATAACTTCGGTAATATCAGCTACTTGTTGAGCGGATTTTTGGTTGAATTGTTCTTTGTAATCAATCATCGTTTCAGCACGGCGAGCAACAGCAGCCATCGTGCGCACGGATTGTACCGGATATTTACCTGCTGCCGATTCACCAGACAACATTACAACGTCTGCCCCTTGAAGAACAGCGTTAGCAACGTCACTAACTTCGGAACGAGTTGGACGCGGATTCACTTGCATGGATTCCAGCATGTGTGTTGCTACGATAACCGGTTTACCTGCACGGTTACATTTATCGATCATTTCTTTTTGCATCATAGGTACGTCTTCGATTGGTACTTCAACCCCGAGATCTCCACGCGCTACCATGATACCGTCAGATGCTTCAATGATATCGTCCAGGTTGGTCATACCTTCCTGGTTTTCGATTTTGGAGATAATTTGTACATGATCTACACCGCGTTCTTTTAGGATACTGCGAATTTCACGAATGTCGTCGCCTTTACGAACAAAGGAAGCAGCGATGATTTCGATACCGTTTTCGATCCCGAATCCGATGTGCATAACGTCACGTTCCGTTACACCTGGCAAAGTCGTTTTGATTCCTGGCAAGTTAACCCCTTTACGTGGTTTCAGAATGCCGCCGCTGATGATTTTACAGTGAATATCGGATCCTTCCACGGAGAGTACAGTCAGATCCACCAAACCATCATCGATGAGGATGCGATCGCCAGGTTTTACAACGAGGTTCAATTCCGGATAGTTTACCGAAATACGCTCAGCGTCACCAAGAATTTCTTCGGTAGTCAGGATAAGCTCTTTACCGGCTTGCAGGTGGCAGGATGCTTCTTTCAGCTTGCCAATACGAACTTCCGGTCCCTTGATATCCATCATAATCGGTATATACGTATTCAATTCGGAAGCGGCTTTGCGGATATTGTTAATCCGTGCCACGTGATCTTCCAGCTCACCATGAGCCATGTTCAGACGGGCAACAGTCATCCCTTCCTGAATCATTACTTTTAACAATTCGATTGAGTCACAAGCAGGTCCCATAGTACAAATAATTTTTGTTTTCAACATGCTATTTTCCTCCTCATATGTTTGCTTATATGTGTATTGTAGCGTTTTCTGTCGAATCAGGGTATGAACTATAGTACAATGATTAGAATATAGTCCAATAATGAGGTGTGTTATGGTCACTCCATTAGAAGTACGACACATTAATGGTGTTGGTTGGTACGAAGAAGCGGTGCAGTCACAGGCGACTTGGCGATTGAGCTTGGTTACTTATGGAAAATGTGTATATTGGGTGAACGGAGAGAAGCAGATCATGGAGAAAGGTGAACTGCTGCTAATTCCCGCTGGCATTCCGTATTACGGCAAAAGTATTCCTACCGTAACCCACACGCAAATTGTAGTTCAATTACAGGGGGATCATGCACAAGGTTTGCCCGCGCTGGAACGGAGTGAGGCCTTGCGACATAAGCCTGGATGTTATGAACTGATTCATGAACGCATGAAAGCCATCCAACAACAATGGCAGGAACGTCCGTCTTATTATGTCATGATGAGCCAAGCCTTATTGATGGAAGTACTTATTTATATAAATAGGGAACTGGATCGCGGAGTTATTCCACCGGAGAGACATGTTCATGCGGAGCGGATGAAGCGATACATTGAGCGGCATTACCGGGAGAAAGTTACGAAAGAAGAGCTCGGGGACGAGATCCGTAAAACCCCAAATTACGCAGCCGCGTTATTTAAAAGCATGACGAATCAGACGATCAGCCAATATGTTCATGATCAACGAATGAAAAGGGCGGTGTATTTGCTTACCGAGTCACAACTCTCTATTCAGGAAATTGCAGAATTTCTCGGTTACCGTGATCTGTCTTATTTTTACCGGATATTCAAGCGTCTAATGGGAAGTCCTCCATCTGATTTGCTCCATGAACGTCCACCTATTGTATGAAAGACAGGGTCTTCATGGTCTCGTCTTGAAAAGTTCTTACATTTAAACATCAAGCTGCATTCATGCAAAAAAAAGAGGGCCTCGGCCCTCTTTTTGGTCTCACGACAGTCGAATTACTCCTGCCTTTGCCATATAAATCATACACTAAGCGTTGCTGCTTGTATTTGTAGCCGTGATTGGCTGTTTTGTTTTTTTGCTTGCCAGACCTGCGCGAACCGCAAATACATGCACAGCCCAGTACGCTGCTTCCGCGAACAGAATGCCGCCTGCTACATCCAGCAGCGAATGCTGCTTCACAAACACCGTCGAAGCAATGATCAGCCACAGCCATATCGACCAGGAGATTCGTGCCAGTGGTTTGAAGTTCAAATGGCGATTGATGATAATGAAGAGCAGATAGCTTGTGAGACAGTGAATGCTTGGAAAACAGTTGAATGGAGCATCATTGGTATAAATAAATTGTACGAGCGCACTGCTTAGACCTGTTCCGATAGCTTCTGGTCGCGGCACGTAAGTAGGGAAGACCGCAAAAACGATATTGGCTGCGATTACCCCTACGTTATAGGTAATTATCATACGCCAGAATAGCGATTTGTTCGTTAGACCCAAATAGAGAAATCCAAGATACAGAATCGGCATCCAACTGACATAAGGATAAATAAATTCTTTGATAAAAGGAATCTGTGTATCAATCCAGGCATAATTGTAGAAGACATCACTTCCGGTGTTACTGCCCAACAAAACATAAATGGAACCTTGAAGCGGTATACATAAGATTGCCAGCAAATGTCCCCAGCGCAAAAATAATGCTTTCATAGTATCCCCCTGATTTTGTTCTTCATTTCGCAGCTTTCATCTTAACTCTTCATATATATGACGTTGCAGAAATGTCGTACCCCTGCACTGAATCATTCTATTATTACTATAATAGACATTTTAGCACTTGAGCCATACCTGATTGTAAGGTAAAAGCTGTAAGAGGAATTCTCTTTTTTGTTACTTTTATAGTTTTATCCAGAAAAGGATATCCGAATATCCAATAGATATGATACAACTAAATTGTCATATGAGTTCATGTGACAACCATTAAAAATGAAATGAGGCTGGTACAATTTATGAAAACCCCGCAATCCAAGCAAAATCAATCCTTTTCCGCGCGAAGGCCCGTGCTGACGGTAGTCATTATTGAACTGCTCCTTTTGCTGGTGGTTTTTGCGGCAGGGGCGGTCGCTACCGTGAAGCAACTGGACTACACATCACCCGTATTGATGTCGTTTACTCCAATTGCCCTCGTGCTCATTATTTATCTCACCCTGCGACGCAAATGGAGAGAGACTGGATTTCGCTCCATAAGAACTATCCCGGCAAGTCATGCAAAGTATTATATTCCACTACTCCTTGTACTGGGTACTCTTGCGCTGAAAGGATTTACTGAATTAACCTTGTCCAAGGTCGCTTTTTTTATCTTTTTCACCTTGCTTGTCGCTTTTGTGGAGGAAACCATTTATCGTGGACTAATCTTCAAAACTTTGCTTCGTAAGAGTGCGGTTGCGGCAGTTGCGACTTCAAGTGTTTTATTTTCTATCACTCATATCATGAATGCATTATCCGGTCAGAGTATGTCAGACACCCTTCTGCAACTGATCTATGCACTGCTGTTGGGAGCAGCGCTCGCGCTGTTAATGTTGAAGAACGGAAATATCGTGCCGCTGATTCTGTTTCATTTCATACATAATTTGATTCAATTTCTTGGGAACGACCGGCAAGATACCGGAACACTTCCCTACGATATCTTCATATTGGTTGTGTTGGTTGCTTATTGCGTATGGTTGACGTTTAGCGTTCGAACAAAGTCATCTTCTTCAGAGAGTAGTACACCGGGGAGTTCAGTGGTTCATTAAACGGGCGTTGATGCATAACTCTGTTTACCGCCAGCCATGGGATCGTGGTATACTTCAGTCTGGCGGTATGACAGGCTTGTTCATAATCGGAGGCCCGTTCATCCGTACAATGCATAGATAAATAGGTGATATTGTGGAAAAGACAGCACAGGCAGTGGCGGAATGGATGGTGCAGGAGATTAAATTCACCGGTACACTTCATCAGGAAGCTGCAATTGAATATGTAAAGTCCAATTTTGGTGAAGAATTTGTATTTGTGAATGAGAATGGTAATACTTCGTTATCAAAAGAAGTGAAGAAAGCGTTCCGCAAGCTACATCGTGGGCAGATTGCATGGGATCGTGATGCTTTTATGTGGGCATGGACCTAGTGTGTTATCATGTAATGGATTGAGCTTTCATGGATGTGTTGGATATGCATGTCAAAATATTTTATAGAAAATGTATAAGTTGGTTCGGATCTGCATATCCTTTCATAAGACCGCAATGAGCGGCAGGGCAAGCTACAAACCCTGTTCCAGTGCGTGCGAATACATGTATTTCCAAAGCTGTTTGAAAAGAAAATACAAAGATTTGCTTTTTGGTGGAAACGGAGTTATAATAAAAACAAGTTGTAGAGAGTGGAAAACCTAATTCACATATTGTAAAGGGCGATCACTTATAGGTTATGACTGGTACCTTTTTCAATGTGTGAATTTTTATTTGCTTGCTGCAAAGAACAAAGGAACATGTTAATCTTTATTTGGAGGTGTAATTCACATGCAAAACGGAACAGTAAAATGGTTCAACGCTGATAAAGGCTTCGGTTTCATCGAAGTTGAAGGCGGAGAAGATGTATTCGTACACTTCAGCGCTATTACAGGCGAAGGCTTCAAAACGCTGGACGAAGGTCAACGCGTGCAATTTAAAATTGTACAAGGAAACCGTGGTCCTCAAGCAGAAGAAGTTGTAAAACTGTAATTAAAGCATAGCTGCCTTTAACATGTTATAATGGTAAAGGCAGCTTCTTTTTTTTGAGCAGTTATAATGAAAGTCGGCCCAATAGTTGTCGAGACAGAAGTCCGGACGGGACAAAACTTCCGCTAAGTAGTGGCTTCTGTGAAATAACGTCGGATTAGATGTTTTTCCATAACAAAGGGGGTAGAAGTCATGTATAATCGCAAAAAACCGTTGGAAGAGATTCCACAAGCTGATGCGGCAATCTGGGAATGTACGAGTGATACGTGCAAAGGATGGATGCGGGACAATTTTGCGTTTGATAACGTACCTACTTGTCCGATATGTGCTTCTGAGATGGTCAGCACGACTAGGATGCTACCATTGCTTGAGAATTCGAATAGTAATCTTAAAACGATGCCTAAAGGAAATCGGATTTAACATAGCTTACCCGCCTCTAACGAGGTGTTTTTTTTTAAGTTGAACCTGACATCTTGTACAAAGGTAAGGGTATTAAATATGAAGTTCCCGGCATTCGTTTTGACGAATGCCTTTTTTTATATCTTTTTTTCCAATATGTCGGATAATGAAATGGAAATATATCCAATTTACAATGTATTTATTTAAATCCAGGGTTTGTAGAATAGATAGTAATCACATTTACACGCAATAAATAAAACGTTTTCGATAAAATTGTTAACGCTTACAGTTTGCCGATGACGTAATCGTATGTTCTCAGAGGAGGAAAAGCATTTTGAAGAAATGGTTAAGTCTTTCACTGGTTGCTGCTTTAAGTGCGACTCTTGTTGGTAACGCTTTCGCGGAAAGTGTGGAACCGAGCTCGACTCAATCTCCATCATTGGCTACAAAAGAGCAGACTTATGATTGGGGAAGGGCCAAAGTAGTGGGTGGCGGCTTCGTTCCGGGCATTATCTATAATAAGGCAGAGAAAGACCTCGTATACGCCCGCACGGATATTGGTGGTGCATATCGTTATGATGCTGAGAGTAAATCGTGGATTCAACTGCTTGATTTTGTTGGTTTTGATGAATGGAACATGTCGGGTGTGGAGAGCTTGGCTACAGATTCCGTTGATCCGGATCGCGTCTATATAGCAGCAGGTACATATACGAATGACTGGACAGATATGAACGGTGTGTTATTGCGTTCAACGGACAGAGGCGATACTTGGCAGCGGACAGAGCTTCCATTCAAACTTGGCGGTAACATGCCTGGGCGTTCAATGGGTGAGCGTTTATCTATCGATCCGAACAACAACCGGGTGTTGTATCTGGGTGCTCGCAGCGGAAATGGACTATGGAAAAGCACGGATTACGGAGTGACCTGGAGTAAGGTAGACAGTTTTACAGCAGTCGGGAATGTAAAGGATGACTATAACGATATTGCAGGCGTAGCCTGGATTACTTTTGATCCAAACACAGGTTCGCGTGGCCATACGACTCAGACGATATACGTTGGAGTGGCAGATTCTGAGAAGAGCATCTATCGCAGTACGGATGGTGGGCAGACTTGGGCACCTATAGAGGGCCAACCTACGCAAGGGTTTGTTCCCCATCACGGTGTGCTCGCATCCGATGGCTCCTTATATGTCACTTACAATGAGTTTGTTGGACCATACAGCGGTGGTAAAGGTGCCGTGTGGAAACTGGATACGAAAACAGGGAAATGGACCGATATCAGTCCAACTGGTAATACAGATAACCCGTATGGTGGGCTTGCAGTGGACAGCAAAGATCCGAATACACTAATGGTCGCAACGATGAACAAATGGTGGCCAGATGACTTCATTTACCGCAGCACCGACGGCGGGAAGACATGGAAATCATTCTGGACACTGGATTATGCCAAAGACCCAAGTCGGGAAAATCATTTTACTATCGATTATTCTCTATCTCCTTGGCTGGATTGGGGCGAGAAAAAGGAGTTGCCTGAAACTTCACCTAAATTGGGATGGATGATTGGCGACTTGGAGATTGATCCGTTTGATTCGAATAAAATCCTATATGGTACAGGCGCAACGTTGTACGGTTCGGATAACGTAACAGCCCTAGACCGAGATGAAACGGTGAAAATTTCCGTCAAAGCGGATGGTATTGAAGAGACGGCCATACTTGGTCTTATCAGCCCGCCATCGGGGGCGCCTCTTCTGAGTGCGATGGGTGACATTGGCGGATTCCGTCATGCTGACCTGGATAAGGCGCCGGAGATGATTACGAATCCGTATCTCGGAACCAGTACGGATATTGATTATGCAGAGTTGAACCCGAATCTGGTTGTACGTGTAGGTAACGCGGAAGGAAAGGCTGCTCGAATGGGAATTTCCACGAATAACGGCGTAACTTGGAAGCCTGCTTCGAATGCCTGGATCTCTTCCGATGAAGATAAGACAGAGGGTGGACATGCGGCCTTTAGCGCTGACGGGAAATCGATTCTATGGAGTCCTGTCAGCAAAGCTGAAGGAGAAGCAAGACCGATGAGTATTTCGACCGATCAGGGTGCGACCTGGAAAGCTTCGAAAGGTATTCCGGAAGGTGCACGTGTCTCGGCTGACCGTGTGAATGGATCTGTTTTCTACGGATTCTCGAATGGGGCCTTTTATGTGAGTCGTGATGGTGGCGTTACGTTTGAGAAAACGACCGCAACTGGACTGCCTGTTGCCTTAACGAGTAACTTCAAAGCTGTACCGGGTTCAGAGGGTGAGATCTGGCTGGCTGCGGCAAAAGATAACAAGAAACTCGATAGTATGTATGGTCTGTTCCATTCCGTAGACTATGGTCAAACCTTCACCAAGCTGGCTAATGTGGAAGAAGCAGCCACGATAGGTCTGGGTAAAGCGGCGGAAGGGCAAGAGCATATGGCATTGTATTCCTACGCCAAAGTAGAAGGAACGTATGGGATTTTCCGTTCGGACGATAACGGTTCTTCCTGGATTAGAATTAATGATGATCAGCATCAGTATGGTTCAGCCAATGTAACGATTACAGGTGATTCGAGAGTGTACGGACGTGTGTATGTGGGAACCAATGGTTATGGAATTGTAACAGGGAATCCAGCAGGCGCCGAGGGCGGAAATGTCGATCCTGAGCAAGAATCAGGTGCAGGGTCATCTACAACAGCTCTTCCATTCACTGATCTGGATGGACTGCCTCAAGATGTACAGGATAAGCTGGTTGCTTTGCGTAAAGACGGAATTATTGACGGCAAAGTGGGTGGTATTTTTGCTCCTTATGCAGGTGTATCACGTGCCGAGTTTGTGAAAATGCTGTCTGGTGTCCTTTCGACTGTATCCGAATTGCCGGAAGCAAAGGAATCGAAATATGCAGATGTAAAAGCGGGAAGTTGGTATGTGGGTTATGTAGCAGCGTTGGAAAAGATGGGTGTTCTTGTTCCTACAGCTCAAGACAAATTCAGACCATCTGCTCTGATTACCGAGAAAGAAACGAATGAACTGCTGGCAAGCACATTGAAAGTGCTGAAAGCGGATCTGGACACGAAGGACCAGGGGCTGGTTTCTTATCTGGCAGAAGATTATAGCGCGGATGAAGTGTTGGGTGTAAGCCGGGGTAAAGCATCCGTAGTGTTATATAACCTGCAACAGTGGCTGCAGGAGAAACTTTAAGTGTGATAAATGAAAAACGAAGAACCTTCTCGCATGAAGCGAGAAGGTTCTTTGTTTGTTTGGAGAGTTTAGATGAACAGGAATGGCAGCAGAAACAGTGTTGCTACCAGAGCCAGATCGATTCCTGCTCCAGCTCCATAGCCGTAACCACCGTAACCCCCACCATATCCTCCATAACCATATGGACCGTAGGCCGAAGATTTAACTTTCTTTGTTGCAACAGCGTTTTTCTTACTGCTTTTTACAAGTTGCTGTTTGGATTTGACTGAACACAGTCGTGGTCCTTCGAAGCATCCGTTCAAATAAACTTTGCCATCACGACATTGACTAAGCGTACCATACATATGCTTACCGTCGTTCATAACGAGACAAACGGAACGTCCAACGTGCGGAGAAACCGTTTCTTCACATACCGGATTAATTCTGTACATGCAAATCCCCCTCATTAGGTGCGGTTGCCGCTTGAATTCAACGGTTTGTATATCATAGTAAAAAAAAGAACGATTGGTATGGACGAGTACCCGGATATTAGATGGGGAGGAGCCGTTTTTATATCTGCTCCATACACTGGAGGGAGTAAAAGGGAGGGGAGCTCATGGATTATCATGATTTGCTGGCCCGGCTCGGAGAAGGGAGTGCCCATCCGGGAGGGTTTACAGCAACGATGCAACTGTTGGATACGCTGTCTCTGCCTGCGCATAGTAAGGTGCTTGAGGTGGGGTGTGGTACAGGGAGGACGGCTTGTTATCTGGCTCGAAACGGTTATCGGGTAACTGCGGTGGATCTTAATCGGCAGATGTTGGAGAAAGCGGTGCGACGCGCAAGACGGGAGCGCTTAGATATTCGTTTTATTCAGGCAGATGTGAAATCCTTGCCTTTTCCGGATCATTATTTTGATGTGGTATTTGTGGAGTCTGTCACTATCTTCACCCAATGGCGAAGTACCCTTACGGAATATAAGCGAGTGTTGAAGCCAGGGGGTCTCTTCATTGATCGGGAGATGGTGTTATCCGGAAGGAAGACAGAGGTGATGAGCCGAAGGCTGAAACAATTTTATGGAATAAGGACACTGGCAACCATGACTACATGGAAGAAACGTCTCAGACAGTGTGGATTTACTGAAGTCTTGGTCAAGGAACAGTCTCGTTCTATGGGAAAATGGGGCGTGGATCATGATCCTCATCGGGAGATGGATATGAGCTTGTTTGAGGATGAGCAAGTGCAGCGCATGGGTCGCACCAATGATCGTTTGCTTGCGAGATACGGAAAAAGACTGGGTTATGCGGTATTTGAAGCAAAGTCATCAATGGATAGCGATAATAAACAGAAAGAGTAGGATTACTTTTTGGCGTAGAGGCTAGTCCAATAACGAATGTGAAAAAAATAGGCTGATGCCAAATCTGGCATCTAAAAAAGCAACCCACTTTAAAGTGGATTGCTTTTTCTTTGTTTTGGGACTCTCAATCCAATCCAGTAAGTGATGAAAATAGTTCACGCCAGAGTTTGGTTAAAAGCATTACAGCATATCGTTGTCGATAATACGCCAGTGATGCTTCAGTAGAGCTTCCAGTTGCGGTTTATCTTTGGCTCGAAAAGCGACTACGATTTGGCGATGTTCTTCATTTACTTCATTAAGTACACTGGATAGCTTCGGCTTGTTGTCACTAACATACGATTGGCGAATAAAGCTGTTTTTTAACGTGTTTAACATCTCGATGACAGTGGCGTTACCGCAGCGCTGGATGTACAGGTTATGAAATTGATATTGACTCTTACTGTAAGCAGCCAGATCGAGCTGGGTAATATCTTCATCCATTCGTGCAACAAGGGCTTCCATCTCCAGGAACTCAGACGGTTTGAGGTGGTCTACTGCAAGTGTAGCAGCAAGTGCCTCAAGCGCACCGATGGCTTGCGAGAATTCGAGTTTTTTGCCAGCGTCAAAAGGAGCGACGATAAATCCCCTGCGTGGGATATATTGCAGGAGGTTGTCAGAAGTGAGTTGAAATAAGGCTTCCCGAGTAGGTGTGCGGCTGATGTCCAGCTTTTTGCAAATCTCCGCTTCATTAATCTTCTGATTGGGGAGCAGTGTCCCGTCTTGAATTTTCTGTGCGATATAATCGTAAACGTGATCTTTCAAGGACCGGTATTTGGGTGCCTCCATACCGAATCCCCCCTTCTGTATATAGTGATGATTGGATGTGTGAGGGTGTGAGCCCTGTAATGGTGCGCCGTTCGGGAGTTTCAAGTTTTTATCATCTTAACACCGAGGGGGGAGTTGGGCAAGCAATCTTAATGATCTAAAATGGTGTTAGTTCCATGTTAAATAAATTACGTAATATGGAATTGTAGCGTATAAATGTGTTAAATTCATTGCCATACAACAGATTGTTTGTTAGTATTACTTACATTAAAGCCCATATATTGTCTTGTGTATATTGTATACAAGTTATATGCCTTTATCATTCCAAAACAGAACAGGGGTATGTTGAGTGAAAAGAGTGCTTTTGCCAATGATGCTGTTGTTAATGGTGGTAATCATGTCGGCTTGTGGGCAGGAACAAACGACGGGGGCCGGATCGGAAGCTTCTCCATCCTCGGAGAGTGGTGGCGCAGAGAAGAAAGTAATCGTACTTGGCACCAGTGCAGACTACGCACCCTATGAATTTCACAAAAGCATTAATGGCAAAGACACTATTGTTGGTTTTGACATTGAGATTGCCAAGGCGATTGCTGCGGACATGGGAGCTGAGCTGAAGATTGAGGATATGGATTTTGATGGTTTGCTTATGGCGCTCAGCACGGACAAGGTTGATTTTGTGATATCAGGTTTAACCCCTACAGAAGAGCGAAAGAAGAACGTTGATTTTACGGATATCTACTACTATGCAGAACAGGCTGTACTCGTTAGAGCTGACGAAGGCGAATTGATGGCCTCACTGGATGATTTGTCGGGTAAGCAGGTGGGTGTGCAGAAAAGCTCCATTCAGGAAGGCATTGCTCAGGACATTCAAGGTGCCAAACTTACTTCTCTTGCCAAAATTCCCGAATTGATTCTTGAATTGCAGACCGGGCGGGTAGATGCGCTTATTCTGGAAAAGCCGGTTGCGCAGCAGTATGTAAAGAACCAGGAGGGACTGGTTGTTGCAAACGCGAAGATTGAACAGGCAGAGGATGAAGGAGGATCGGCTATCGCTGTGAAAAAAGGCAACAAGGAGCTCGTTGATCAGATCAACAGTACGCTGGGGAAGCTCAAAACGGGCGGAGATATCGATCGCTTCGTTGTTGAAGCGAATGAGATGTTAGGCGAATAAACCGGGCGAGTGAGGGATATGCCGTGAATTTAGATTTCTCCTTTCTACTGGAATATTGGCAGGACTATGTGCGTAGCGCGTGGGTAACATTGGAGCTTTCCTTCTTTGGGGTTTTGTTTGGCACATTACTGGGGGTTATGGTGGCACTGCTGCGTATATCACGAGTGTGGCCTATCAAATTCGTAGCATCGGCATATATCGAACTCATTCGCGGTACACCGATGTTGGTGCAAATTCTCATTATTCATTATGGTCTGACCGTAATCGGTGTGAACCTATCCGCATTTATGTCGGGGGTGGTCGCGCTGACTATGAACAGTTCGGCATACATGGCAGAGGTGTTCAGGGCAGGCATTCAGGCAATCGATAAAGGACAGACTGAAGCTTCGCGTTCTCTTGGGATGTCTCATGGCATGACGCTTTGCTACATTATACTGCCGCAGGCCTTTCGTAACATGCTTCCAGCTATCGGCAATGAATTCATTATTATCATTAAAGATTCCTCGCTTGTTTCCATGATCGGGATTGCTGAGATTATCTATACAGCCAGAGCCGTTCAGGGGGTTACCTTCCAACCACTTGCCCCGCTCCTTGTTGCTGCTGCCCTCTATTTTGTAATTACATTTACGTTGGCCAACCTGCTCACCTGGCTGGAACGCAGACTTTCCATATCCCGATAACGTGCATACGGACTCTACGAATGAGTGGATTTAGGTGATAGCGGAAAAAGTGAGCAGGAGTCGTAAATGGTCGTGGCGAAGCATACATTGATATTGTATTTTGTATACAATATAATCAAAGAGGGGTGCTGGGAGTATATGTCAGATTCGAAAATGTTAATGGATTGGTCGGAACGTTATGCTGCACCTAATTATCATCCGCTCCCGATCGTTATTGAGCAGGCGGAGGGAGTATGGGTCGAAGATCCGGAAGGTCACCGTTATATGGATATGTTAAGTGCATATTCGGCATTAAATCATGGGCACAGACATCCAGCGATTATTCAGGCACTGAAGGATCAGGCAGATCGGGTAACATTAACATCACGGGCATTTCACAGCAGTGCGGCATCACATTTCTATCAGAAGCTCTCGCAATTTACGGGCAAACCCAAAATTCTGGCCATGAACACGGGAGCTGAAGCGGTTGAAACGGCCGTGAAAGCAGTGCGAAGATGGGCATATCGATGCAAGGGTGTACCGGAAAATCAAGCTGAAATCATCGTATGCTCCGGAAATTTTCATGGAAGAACACTGACGGTCACCTCTTTCTCATCTTCAGAAGAGTACAAAAAAGACTTTGGACCGTTTACACCCGGATTCAAAATCATTCCTTATGGTGACATTGAAGCGCTTAAGCTTGCGATTACACCAAACACGGCCGCTTTTCTCGTGGAACCCATTCAGGGGGAAGCTGGTATTGTCATCCCACCTGAAGGATATCTTGCTGAAGCCTTTACACTGTGTAAACAGCATAGGGTGTTGACCGTGGCGGATGAGATTCAGACCGGATTCGGACGAACGGGACGGCGATTTGCCTCTGATTGGGAGGGGGTTGAGCCTGATATCTGGATTATGGGTAAGGCACTGGGCGGGGGAGTAATGCCTATCTCGGCTATTGCTGCTAATGCAGAAATACTGGATTTGTTTGAACCGGGTTCTCATGGCTCCACATTCGGGGGGAACCCACTCGCTTGTGCCGTGGCTGTCGCAGCACTGGAAGTTCTGGAAGATGAGAAGCTTGCAGAGCGCTCGGAGCGTCTGGGGAATTATTTTATGAAACAGCTTCAGGGAGTTCGCAGTTCAGCTGTGCGTGAGATTCGAGGTAGAGGATTGTTCATCGGTGTTGATCTGCATGTACCTGCACGTCCTTATTGTGAGAAATTAATGTCTGTTGGACTGCTCTGTAAAGAAACTCATGAGACAACGATCCGTTTTGCGCCGCCACTTACCATTACAGAGGTTGAGATCGATTGGGCGTTGGAGCGAATTACTCAGGTGTTGGGTGATTGATAAATATTTCATTCTTTGATTACTTCATATAAGCAGCGAAGGAGCTGACCTACATGGAAAACAATGATATTGAATCTGCAGGAACGCTGAATGCTTCTAATGAAACGAGCCAATTGCTTTTACGTCATCATGACGTTGCTATCATTAAAGTTCCTTTTGGATTAGGTGGGGCGCGAGGTGGTGCTGAGCTAGGTCCGGATGAACTCATTACTGCAGGATTGAAACGTGAAATTGCAAGCCTTGGGTTAAATGTATCAAAAGAGATCCGTGTAGATTGTCCCTCAGAGTCTGTTGCTCCAATTGAACGAAACCGTGTGAAATATTTATCCGAGGTTAGACAGGTGAGTGAGCGAGTGTGCAATGAAGTGTCTGGGGCGATAGCGGGAGGTTCTTTTCCGCTTGTTCTGGGTGGGGATCACAGTGTAGCTATAGGTTCTCTTGCTGGGGTGTCTGCACATTATTCCAATCTAGGTGTGATCTGGTTTGATGCCCATGCGGATTTGAACACAGAAGAGCGTAGTCTGTCTGGAAATATGCATGGGATGAGTGTTGCTGCCGCTTTGGGGCATTCTGCATTTAACTTGTCTCATATTCCGGGTGCAGGGTCGTTCGTTAATCCTTCCAATCTGGTCTACATTGGCTTACGTGATCTGGATGTGTATGAAAAGGAACAGATCCGAGCGCTTGGCATTAAGAGCTTTACAATGCATGATATTGATCGGATAGGTATACAACAGGTTGTTGAACAGGCGCTGGCTGTAGTCGGGGAAGGAACAGACGGTATTCATATTAGCTTTGATATGGATTGTCTTGATCCGCGTGAGGCTCCGGGTGTGGGTACGCCGGTACCAGGGGGATTGAATTACCGTGAAGCTCATTTCGCACTGGAGCTGCTCGCTTCTACCAACCGAGTTACGTCCATGGATCTGGTGGAAGTTAATCCGCTATTTGATCAGAATAGGCATACGGCCCGCCTTGGAGTAGAACTGATTGCTTCATTGCTGGGTAAACGGATCTTATAACGGTTGTATAGATATTTCTTGTTCGGATGAATTCATGCTTTTATAGAAGGTAATGTCTAATCATATAATGTAAGGTTATATAAGAGCCAGGGTCAGACTCATCCATACGATCTTCAACGGAGTGAAGATAGGTATGAGTACTTCCCTGGCTAATGGTTGTAGGGTGCACTTCTTTACTTCTGAACGGATGGAGGGTGAAGTTAGCTTTATAGAGTAATAATGTTTGGTTAGCGTGGCTTTCTTTTTACCTAAGGAGCCTTGGGTAAATATACGAGGGCTCTACTATAGAAGAAAGAGATTGTGGATTATCTGATGGAGAATGTGGTTCTAAAGTTTTTTTTGAAAATAAAGCTTGCGTTCATAATCTGTACATGGTATATTCTAATTCCGGCCAAGAAAACACGAGAAACACGGTGCGGCAAGCGAATGAAATAAGCTTCGAAAGAAACTTAAAAAAAGAGCTTGCAAAGTTGGTTCGGATGTGATAAGATATAAAAGTTGCTGAGGTGAACAACACACGGCAATGAAACAAGTTTGATCTTTGAAAACTGAACAACGAGTGAGTAACGATCTTGCTTGCAAGATCGACGCTGAGAAATCGGTACACGTCTTC